>CAUQKV010000018.1:0-31538 GCA_963518845.1 uncultured Flavobacteriaceae bacterium
ATTTTATCTCCTTCAACCAAGAATAAATTGTATTTTTGTCTAAATTTTTTTTTATATAGAGATTGTAAAATTTTAATAGTATGAGCAGTAAGCATAGTCGTAAATATTTTCAAAAATATCATATATTTTTATCTCTCACAATAATTATGGCATTATTTTATGCCTGTACTACCAATAAAGTCCCTAAAGGTCAGTATCTTTTAACAAAAAATAATTTTAAATTTACTGATGGCTCTGTCTATTCTAGTGGAGTATCCGACTATGTTTCCCAAAAACCTAATGGAAAAACGCTTTTTGTATTTCCTATGAGTTTATGGTTTTATAATATGGCAAATCGTAAATACGATACCATATTAAATAAATATATGAACTACCCTTCTCACCTTAGAAATAGTAAACTGAGAGACACTCTTTCCATCAGAGCTGGACATCCAGAATATGTGGGAAGAAGTATGCTTTTGAGCAGAATGCTTCATAACATAGGGAAAGCTCCTGTCATTCTTGATGAAAACAAAACCAGACTAAGTGCTAATGGCATCAAAAAATACCTAATATACAGAGGATACTGGGATACAGAGGTGGAATACAGCATTAAGAAAGATTCTTCTGCTAAAAAAGCTCAAAATATCTTTACAATCACTCACAAAGACCCTACTTATATAAGTGAGTACAACCATAATATTCCCTACCCTGATATAAGGGCTATTTATGAAAATAATTATGACAAAAGTCTTGTAAAAAAAGGAAATATCCTAAACCAAGCTCATCTAGAAAATGAAATAAAAAGAATCAACGAGCTGATGAGAGCTGAAGGATATTATAACTTTAATAGTAATAATGAAGAAATATTTTTTACTGCAGATACTCTAAAGAGCAGAAAACAGGTTCCTTTGACATTAGAAATAAGAAAAGACACTATCGGTGGGCGATATAAAAGACACACAATAGGAAAAATAGAAATTTATATAAAAGACAAGCCTTCTGATTCCACAATTATAGAGAAAAAAATAGGTGATGTTACCATCAGAAGAATGGACCGCTACTTCAAGTCAAGACCTCTTTGGAGAGCTGTCACTGTAGATAGTGGTGAAGTCTATAACCAAAAAAGAATAGACCTTACCAGAAGAAACCTTATTGCTCTTGATAATTTTAGTATCGTAAATGCTAATCCTTTGACAAGAAGATCAAAAGAAGCTCCTAATGACAGCATCTTAGACCTTCGCTACACGCTTATTCCTTTGCAAAGGTATAACCTAAAACTGGCTACAGACCTGCATTATTCGCAAATTCTAAACTTCGGAATTTCGCCAAGTTTGGAATTTACGAGCAGAAATATATTCCGAGGAGGAGAAAACCTGAATCTAAGCATTTCGGGAATTATCGGTACTACTGGAAATGAAAAAGGTAAGTTTTTCAATGCCTATGAAACTTCAGCCGAAATTTCACTAAAATTCCCGAGGTTCATTTCGCCTTTCAGTATGGATAAAATCATACCACGCCGATTCTCGCCATCATCCTCCATCACTTTTGGGGCATCTGTGCAGAATAATATTGGTCTGGGGAGAATCAACTTCAATGGTGGGATAAACTATTTCTTGAATGTAAATGATGTAGTTTCGCACCGTTTCACCCTGCTAAACTCTCTACTGAGTATCACCAGAAACAAGGATAACTACTATGATTTGTTCCCTAATGACAAGGTTGTTCGTGATTATATTTTTAGGCTTTATCAAAGTGTAAATCCTACTTTGGTTTCGCAGTTTTATAATGGAAATGTAACTTCTGATGCTGTTTCTCAAGCCATTTTAGGCGACAACACCTTTACAACGAGCCTAAATTTTGCCGACCAATATCAGATGACTTTATTCGAACAATCACTTCTTAACAAGGAGAGACAAACTCAGGATGTTATCATTTTTGGACTAAATTACAACTTCCTCTACAATGAATTGGGTAAAAAATATTTCAAACACCCATTCTATTTTAATGCTAAATTTGAACTATCAGGAAACACACTGAGTTTGCTGGATAATATATTCAAATTTGAGAGAAGAGACGAAAGTATAATACATAACGACACCCAAAGAAGTGTTTTTGGAACGGTATATTCTCAGTTTGCAAAATTGGATTTAGACATCAGAAAATATTTTAACTTTAATGATGGTAGACAAACCCTTATTTTGAGACAATTTATAGGAATAGGGCTACCATATGGAAACTCCAGAAACATGCCTTTTGCCCGAGCTTACTACAATGGTGGTTCCAATGATATCAGAGCTTGGAAAGCTTATGGCGGACTGGGACCTTCTGATTCTCAGCTAAATGAAAACATCAGAACCTACATGATGGGGAACACGAAACTAACCACCAACATAGAATATCGTTTTATGATGAATAATATGTTCCATGGAGCCCTGTTCACGGATTTAGGAAACACTTGGTCTATAGGCGAAGAAAAAAATGACAATGCATTCAAAATCAATAAATTCTACAAGCAAATGGGAATTGGCAGCGGCTTTGGAATTAGAATGAATATCGCATATGTCACTTTCAGGCTCGATTTTGCTTACAAAGTCTACGACCCAAACAAACCTGAAGGACAGAAATGGGTAGCTTCTAAAATCAATCTGCTAGACCCTACTGTAAACTTCGCGATAGGATATCCTTTCTAAACTTACTAAAAAAGGTTCAAGACAAAATATCTTGAACCTTTTTTGTTTTCTATAAACTTCATTTTCTTATCATTATCTGATTAGATTGTATCTTCCCACTGAAAAACTTATATCCTTTAAATTCTTCTTTTTGCTTTTGGGTTAAATATTTATAAATCTTTTTATCTACACAGATTTTCAAAAACATTGGATAATCAACATTTTCCTGTAACCAATAATAATAAAAAGCTGTTGCTGATGTCCGCCAAAATGAGCTAAATTCTTTAACAAAACTAATCCTTTTTCCTGATTCTAATGTTTTTAGTTGGTTGTATAGATACCAATTAATATCAGCATTTTTGTATTCTCCTTTTATGTTATGATTTTTTTTCCAGATTTTTATTTTTTCTCTATGTTGTTCCGCTCTTTCTTTATTATTGATTATTAAACTGTCAAGCCCTTCCGTATCAAAATGAGGCGCTCCTGTAAGACCTTCCATAAAACTATCATTACCATCTTTTATCATAGGAATCATTCCTAGATCAGAAAGATCGGTATATCGGTATATGTCATCACATTTATCACCTGACATATATATTTTATAATCAGTTGTATCTATTGGAACAATGTAGTTATTTTTACTTTCATTTATCAAATCTATTTGTAAAACATAAATAACTCTATGTGAGGCTTTCTTTTCACTAATGATTTTCAATTCCATTTTTATTTGAGAAAAGAAAATCTGAAATACAAAAAACAAAGACAATATCAAAAGTTTTTTCATAATCCAATTTATATAACTTGTAACAAATATATGAAAATATTAAACCATTTTGGATTCATTTTATAGAATGCATATTGTCTAAATAATCGATAATATTTTTTATCTTTGCAGATGGTAAAAACAAGGTGTATTTGCCTTTTGAATAAAATATAAATTTATGAAATGTGGAATTGTGGGCCTGCCCAATGTAGGAAAATCTACCCTTTTTAATTGTTTGAGTAACGCTAAAGCACAGTCAGCAAACTATCCTTTCTGTACCATAGAACCCAATGTAGGAACGGTTTCTGTACCAGACCCTAGACTGTTCGAATTAGAGAAAATAGTAAAACCTGAGCGTGTCCTTCCTACCGTAGTAGAGATTGTAGACATCGCAGGGCTGGTAAAAGGAGCGAGCAAGGGAGAAGGTCTTGGAAATCAGTTTCTTGCAAACATTCGTGAATGTGATGCCATCATCCATATGCTGAGATGTTTTGAAAACGGAAACATCGTCCATGTGGAAGGCTCTGTAGACCCGCTGAGAGACAAAGAAATCATAGATATAGAACTACAGCTCAAGGACTTAGAAGTTCTTGGAAAAGCGATAGAAAAAGCTAAAAAACAAATAAAATCTGGCAAAAAAGAAGATGTCCAGACTTATGAAACTCTCGTAAAACTAAACGAATTCATAGAAAGTGGAAAAAATGCAAGAGAATTCCCTGCGGATGATTTTGCTAAATCAATCATCGATGAAATTCATCTTTTGACTAAAAAACCTGTTCTCTATGTGTGCAATGTAGATGAGGACTCTATCCGAAATGGAAATCCTTGGATTGCTAAAATAGAAGAGATGGCGGCCAAAGAAGGTTCTGATACTCTGGTAATTGCAGCACAGATAGAGGCTGATATCAACGAACTGGAAACCTACGAAGAACGCCAAATTTTCTTAGAAGAACTAGGGCTAAAAGAACCAGGTGTCAATCGTCTTATCCGTCAGGCTTATCATTTGCTAAAACTTCAGACCTACTTCACTGCTGGTGTGAAAGAAGTGAGAGCATGGACTATCGGCATCGGCTGGACTGCACCACAGGCAGCAGGAGTGATTCACTCGGATTTCGAAAAAGGATTTATCCGTGCAGAAGTGATGAAATATGAAGATTTCATACACTATGGCTCTGAACTAAAAGTAAAAGAAGCAGGAAAACTCTCCGTAGAAGGTAAAGAATACATCGTACAAGATGGAGACATTATGCATTTTAGATTTAATGTTTAGTTCTTGCTAATGAATTTTTCTCATATATTTTTAATGTAAAGGTCAGCCGCATTTTGTGACTGACCTTTTTATTAGCTATAAAATTCCTCTTGCTTTGATTTCCAGATATTTGTTTATCACCTCTATATTTAGATTTTCTGGAAGTGTGTAAATCGTGAATATTCCGTATTTTCTCAGCTCTTGGATAATCAATTTTTTCTCAAATTCCAGCTTTTCAGCGATAATCTCATCATAGACTTCTTGAATATTTTCTGGTTTTTTATTTATTAAATCATTCAGTTCAGAATTTTTAAAAAAGATAACTACCAAAAGGTGATTTCTCGCGATGCCGCGCAGGTATTTCATTTGTCTATTAACGGCATCCAGCGTTTCAAAATTAGTGAAAAGCAGCACCAGACTCCTTTGGCTGATGGTGGTTTTCACATCTTGATAAAGTCGGCTGAAATCACTTTCATAAAAATTAGTTTTAATATTATAAAGCGCCTCCGATATTTTTTTCAGCTGACCAGATTTTTGCTCCGCCTGAACTTTATTCTCTGTCCTTTGTGAGAAAGTCATCATCCCTGCTCGGTCGCTCTTCTTCAAAATAATATGCGAAAGAGCCATCACCGCATTTATGGAATAATCCAAGAGACTCAGCCCCTTGAAAGGCATCTGCATCGTCCTTCCCTTGTCTATCAGCATGTAGATTCTTTGGGATTTTTCATCTTGGTACTGATTGACCATCAGCTTGTTAGCTTTAGAAGTAGCCTTCCAGTTGATACTCCTTATATCATCTCCCTGCACATAATTTCGTATCTGTTCGAACTCCATTGTATGCCCTAGTTTTCTGATTTTTTTAATCCCTCCGAGCAAAAACTCATTCTGAAGAGCCATCAGCTCATATTTACGAAGATGAACAAAAGAAGGATAACTCGGCAAAGAAGCTTCTTTCTGAAAAACAAATTTTCTAGAAACAAAACCAATAGGACTTTTCGCATAAATATTCAGCCCTCCAAAAACATATTCTCCCCTTTCTTTCGGGATTAAAATATATTCAAAAAACGAACTACCCTGCGGTAAAATGGTCTTTTTTATCAAAAAATCCCTTTTTTGGAACTGAAATGGAATTTCATCTATAATTTTCAAATCCACCCGAAATGGATAATTATTCTTAATGTCTATCTTCACGGAGTTTTCATCGCCATTAGACAATTTTTCAGGCAAAATTCTTTGGGAATATATTGCATCTTTTTGGTTAAACAAAAGCATCGAATCTACGATGAAAAGCACCACCAAAAGACACAAAAGCCCATGAGCAAACCATGTAAGTTCTGGAAAGAAAAACGCCAAAACATAGCACAGCCCTACCCCTGTCAGAATATGAAAAAATCTATGATTAATATAAAAACGCTTCCACATATCTTTTCTTACTGGTTAATCATTTTGCATTTTTGATGCCCATTTTTCAATTCCATAAATCAAAATAAACCCCGCAAAAGCAAGTCCCACAGCCAATAAAACCTGAGGTTCTCCAGCGAAATCCGAAGGTAAAACGCTCTTTTCCAACAAAATAATTTCCTTCCCATGAGCATCTATTTCCTTATCCAAAACCTCTTTCCATGGCCATACTTTATTCAGAGAACCGATGATAAAGCCTGTAAGCCCAGCCATCGTGGTATTTTTTTTGTGTTCAAAAAGCCATTTCAAAGCCTTAGAAAAACTCAAAATTCCTGTCACAGCTCCCAGTCCTACAATGGACAAAACCTTTATATCAAAAGTATCCAGCGCATTCAGCACCGTATGATAAGCCCCTAAAAGCACCAAAATAAACGCTCCTGAAATCCCTGGCAAAATCATCGCACAAATAGCCAAAGCCCCTGCAAAAAACAAGAAAATATGCCCGTTATTATTCACCAATGGAGGAATAATCGTGATATAATACGCTGTAAATGCAGCTATTACAATCGCGATAACTGCTGGAGCATCCCATTTCTTAATATCTTTCCACAGAAAAAGAACACTCGCCATCATCAGCCCAAAGAAGAAAGACCAAACTGCTATCGGATGCGTTGCGATAAGGTATTTGATGCCTTTTGCTAGGGATAAAATACTGATTCCTATCCCCAAAAATAAAGCCACAAAGAAATTTCCATTGATGTACTCCCATGCGAATTTTATCCCTTCTTTTCTTAAAATTTTTACTGCTGGAAAGTTGATTTTATTGATAGAATCTATAAGCTCTTGGTAAATCCCTGATATGAAAGCGATAGTCCCCCCAGAAACCCCAGGCACCACATCAGCAGCCCCCATTGCCACACCACGAAGCGTAATGAATAGATAATCCTTCAAAGTCCTTTTCATAAAATTCTTATATGCTACAAAAATACATTATTTTGCTGTAAATCTGCGAAAGAATATTCCGTTTTTTACTCATCAAAACCTTCAAAAACAAAAAAGCCTAACAAAATTTGTCAAGCTTTTCGGATTTTTATTTATAAAGTTCTAGTGTTTCTGTCAGTAACTTTATTTGCTGGTTGATACTCTCGCTTTTTGGATTTGCTCTTAGTAATTCTGTTTTCTTAGCAAGTCCATTCTCTAGCATCTGCACTATCATCATTTTCACATTTGGATTATCTGGAATTTCAGATTTTACTTGTTTCAAAATCTTTGCAACTCCAGCCGTAGCCTTTGTGTTATCAGATTCCATTATCCAGTTGAATCCTTTTTCAGCCGTAGCTCCTGCTTTTTCATCTTGAAATTTTAGGAATGGATAAAATGCCACCACTTTTCCTATATAAGGCATCTGAGACACGATTTTGTTATCCACGATTGTCGGTAACAGCTGCGTAATCGTTTCATCTGATGCTTTGGATAAATCCACCTTGTCTGCAAGGGCTTTTACTCTCTCTGGGTCTGTCATAGAAATAGCCGAGAGAGAAGCTGCTTTCACTGCATTTGATACAGAGCTGATTCCCTTTTCGTAGATTGGCAGGTATTTTTTGTTCTTAGTCGTAGCCAAAGCTTTGATTGCCGCCGCCTGAACTAGTGTTTTAGGGTCTTTCTGAGCTAATTTTTCTACTTCTGAAAGAGCCAGTTTTGCCTGTTCTGGTTTAGATAAATCTAATCCTCCAAGCGCCTGAATTCTCAATCTGAAAAACGGATCTTTCAATGCAGATACCAATGTTTTCACAGAAGTGATGTTATTATTTTTCTTTGCATTTTCAGCAGCATTTTTTAATGCTAGATGTTTGCTCTTAAACTCCTTAGTTTTAGCATATTGTAGAGCATATTGTTCAGGAGTTTTAACATCGTTGATTTCTGCTAATAGAAGCCCATCCGCATCTACATTGATAAGCTCTGGACTTTTTGCTGTATTGAATGTAAAATCATTTTTCGCTTTGGCATCTACCCACACTTTTTCTCTTCTTACTTTTCCATTTTCGTGGATATCTATGGTAAGCGGGAACTCAAAATATTGGTCTTGAGTCTGGTTAATCGTTACCACAGTTTGTTTTTTCACTGGTTCGTAAGAATATTTTACATCCAATTTAGGGTTTCCGCTGTTAAAATACCACTGATTAAAGAACCAGTTAAGGTCTTTTCCAGAAACTTTTTCTAAAGAAAGTCTCAGCTGGTGAGCCTCTCCTGTTCCGTATTCATTGGTTTTCAAATAATCAGAAAGCCCTTCAAAGAACGCTTCATCACCGAGATAATTTCTCAACATGTGAAGAATTCCGCCTCCTTTGTTATAAGACACGCTGTCAAACATATCCTCACGGCTCTTATAATCAAATCTCACCAAATGTTTGTTATAATTCAGCGGATTATGAATATATGCCGAAATATCATTCATTAAATGGTAATCTGCTGCATCTTTTCCGTATTTATATTCGTTCCAAAGATATTCAGAATAATTCGCAAAAGACTCATTTACAGTAAGGTTAGACCAGCTTTCAGCCGTTACCAAATCTCCAAACCAGTGGTGGAATAGCTCGTGAGCAATCACAGGTTCCCAAGTGTTCTCATCTACAAGGTCGCCTTCCTTTAAGTTTGCATATTCTCCGTGAATTACGGCAGTTGTATTTTCCATCGCACCACTTACATAGTCTCTTCCTACCAGCTGTGCGTATTTTTGCCAAGGATATTCGTATTTTAGTTTTTTAGAGAAGAAATCCAGCATTTCTGGAGTCATCCCAAATATTTGTTTTGCATAAGGCTCATATTCCTTTTCTACATAGTAATCTACTGCGATATTTTTCCATTTATCCTTTACTATCGCATACTCTCCCACTCCCATAAAGAATAGGTATGGAGCGTGTTTTTTATCCATCACCCAGTAATCTGTTCTCAGTCCTCCATTTTCTTTAGTAGAAGATTTCAAAATACCATTAGAAAGGGTAACGAATTTCTCTGGAACCGTCATATAGAGCTCCTGCGTAGTCTTTTGATTTGGTTTGTCTATCGTAGGGAACCATACAGAATTAGATTCTGTTTCACCTTGTGTCCATATCTGCGTTGGTTTATCTGGATCTTTTCCTTGAGCATTGATGAAATAAAGCCCTTTCGCAGAGTTAATCGCTGCACTTCCCTTTCCTTTATGCTCGTTCGGGCGCGCCGTATATTTGATATAAACGGTATAGTCCTGCCCTTTTTGATATTGTTTATCAAGATTTATTCTTAACAAATCATCTGAATAAGTATATTTCAAAGGTTTTTTAGAACCATTTTTATCCAAAGCTATTTCGTGGATAAGCATTGCTTTGGCATTAAGCACCAAAGAATCTGATGCATAGAAATGAGGCGATGCAGTAAGCCACTCCTCACCGTGCATTTGCTCTTTTTCAAAGTCAAATTTCACCTTTAATTTGGTGTGTTTCAGTTCTGTAGTCTTGTTGTGAGTAGCTCTATACGGAGCATTTCTACCAGAAGTTTCGGTCTGTGCAAGAGCAAAATTACTTCCTAAAATTGCTCCAAGCATCATCGCTGAGAATAAAATCTTTTTCATTGTTAATAAATTTTAATTCTTTTTTATTTAATTAATAATCATTAGATTAGTCGTAATATTCTATTACTCTTTTAGTTATGATAAATGGTTTATTTTGTTTTAGAGAGATTCTCTCTATCCAATTATTCTTTTCGTCATATTTGTATCGATATTGGAAAGATGTTTTGTAATATTTTTTCTTCACAATATCGTTGTATTTGTTGTACTTATATCGGATTTGGTCTATTTTTTTCCCTTCCTTATTATAGACTATATCCTTGATTCTGTTTCCTTTGCTATCGTACTTAAAGACAAATCTCCTGTACAAAGGCTCTTCTACAATATCATCAAGGATTTGCTCTATGATATTGCCCTTGTCATCGTATTTGTAATATGATTTAGCCACTATATCAGGATTTTGACTAAGGTAAATAGTCTCAACAATATTCCCTTTATCATCGTAATTATCAATAAATCCTCTTGGTTCTTCATACAAAATTCTCCCTCTAAGGATTTTATTTTGGGGTAATGGTCTCTTTTCTATTATCTTGTCGTTCTCATCATGATATATTATCATCTCGTTTTCACCTTCTAAAGTATAAGTTATTCTTTTCCTTTCGAGATTGGATATTTCTTGCTTTACACCTCCCATATCCTCAGTTGGAAGATAGTACATCGTCTCTTTGATAGATTTTACTTTTTTCTTTAGATTACTGCTATCCCAGCCTATTTCCATTTGTCCAAAAGCATATCCAGCAGTCAGTAGCAAGGCTGATATTAGTATTTTGTTCATTTGTTTATGTGTTCTATTTTTAGTTTAAATGTTCTATTTTAAATCGCCACAGGAGCTTTTATCCCTGGGTGTGGGTCATAGTTTTCTAGTGTAAAATCATTAAAATCAAAATCAAAAATATTTTTGATTTCTGGATTTAGTTTCATCGTTGGTAAAGATTTTGGCTCTCGGGAAAGCTGTTTTTCCACCTGCTCAAAATGATTATTATAAATATGCACATCACCAAAAGTATGCACATACTCACCAACTTCCAAATCACAAACTTGGGCTACCATCATCAGCAGAAGAGCATAACTGGCAATGTTAAACGGCACTCCCAGAAACACATCTGCGCTCCTCTGATAGAGCTGTAATGACAGTTTCCCATCCGCTACATAAAACTGAAACATCGCATGACAAGGAGCCAATGCCATTTTTGGCAGCTCTGCTACATTCCATGCAGACACGATGAGCCTGCGGCTGTCAGGATTTTTCTTGATTTGGTCTATCACTTCGCTGATTTGGTCTATCACCTTCCCATTCGCTCCGTGCCAGCTTCTCCACTGGGCGCCATACACAGGCCCAAGATTTCCCTCTGCATCTGCCCATTCATCCCAAATCGTGACACCATTTTCCTGAAGATACTTCACATTAGTATCTCCTTTTAAAAACCAAAGAAGTTCGTAGATAATGGATTTAAGGTGAACTTTCTTAGTCGTTACCAACGGAAATCCTTTGCTCAAATCATATCTCAGCTGATATCCGAACACACTACGCGTTCCTGTCCCTGTTCTATCCGTTTTATCTGTTCCGTTTTCTTTTATATATCGTAATAAATCTAAATAATTTTGCATTTATTCTTTCAAAATGTCCACAAATATAACTAAATTTCATAGAAAGGCAAGGATTTTTTTTAAATTTGCAAAATGGCAAAACGAAAGAGAAAAAAATCTAAATCTAAGATTAAGAAAAATAAAAACCGCTCATATCTGTTTATTTCCCTTGGGCTGTTTTTTTTATTGGCTGTCGGGCTTGTTGCATTACTGAAAAAAAATCAGATAATGTACTATTATACAATGTATTTCACTGAAAAACAAGCACCAAAACTGACCAATTCGCCTTTTGAAACGAAGAGAATCAATAAAATTATAAAAAACTATTCAGACAAAACATTCGGATTAGATATATCACATTACCAAGAGCGGGAGCACATCAATTGGGAAAAACTCACCATCTTAAATGGCGCTATCCCATTAGAATTCATCATATTACGAGCCACTATGGGCAGCGATGGAAAGGACAAACACTTTACTCACTACTGGGAAAAAGCTAAAAACCACGGACTTACCCGCGGCGCCTATCATTTCTATCGTCCAGATGAAGACCCTGTCACTCAGGCAGATTCATATATTAGGAGTGTAAATCTCTCTTCTGGCGATATGAGACCTGTTTTAGATGTAGAAAAACTACCAAAAACCAAATCCAAAGAACAATTCATAAAAGACCTTCATATTTGGATAGATATAATCGAAAAACACTATGGCAAAAAACCTATTCTCTACACATACTACCATTTTTATAAAGACCTACTAAAAGGGCATTTTGATGAATGTCCTCTCTGGATGGCAAACTACAATGATGTTCCACAACCCTCTGATACCGACCCTTGGAAAATATGGCAATTCACAGAAAACGGAATATCAGACGGCATAGAAACCCAAATAGACCTTAATGTCTATAATGGAAACAAATGGGAAATGAGAGAACTTTTAATAGATTAAACATTTTATTTAAATCAAATTTCTTTATAATTTTAAATTTATCTAAAAATAAAAAATCCTGCCCAAAAAGCAGGATTCTTATTTTATTAGTGTTTTTTATGAGGCGGTTCATAAACAAGTCTGATAAAACCACTATACCCCTCGTATTGTCTGTTAGTAGGAACTCCAACCACCAAGCCTAGAATAGTGTTATCATTTAGAGCTACTCTAATCTGCGGTCTAAGCACCATATTAAATCTCTCTTTAGTAATGCTCTTATTCACCTCCAAACCAACAAAGTTTCTAGAATTTGGAATTAAATAATGAATACTGGAGTTAATCTGCCAGTCTGTATCCACATGATTACTTCCAAAATGATGCGTGAAAACAGGCCCTGCATACACCATCGTACTGATGCTGTGAGTTTTACCCCATCCCTTTGCTACTACAAAGAACGGATTATAAACATTCCCTGTGAAAAATTTCCCATTTCCATAGTTTCTGAAAGAGTTCAGCTCTATTTCATTGAGGTAACCTATCGCCATGGAAGTGTAGGCTTTTTTGTTCACCAAGAAAGTATACTGGATAGAGGTTTTGATACCTGCAACACCTGTCCCTGGTGATTTATGTGGAAGTTTTTCCGCAGAAGTATATACATTAAAAGGTACTTCTACTTCCAAACCAAGTCTATCAGCCACCGCCCACTCATATTCTACTAATGGATAAAGCTCATAGTAACCATTATTTTCTGTAACCCCCATAGCTACATTCCATTCTCTTTCGCCTTTTCTCGCTCCGAGGTCTCTCATCAGGTCTATATACAAAGGCTCTGCGTGGTGCAGTTTCAACGGTTTTCCTTCCTCATCATCATGAGCTGTCACAACTGCTTCTTCCACTTTTACACTATCTACAGCCTGCTCTTGAGCTGTAGCAAATCCTGAAAAAACTAACAAAGCAGCTAATCCAAAAATCCTCTTAATCATAATCCTATTCAATTTTTAATTAAATCTAGCACAATATTACAAATATTTTTTTAATTCCTAATTTTCAGTAATATTTTCTCGTATCTACCCAAAATTATTTCCTTTGAAAATCGGCTTTTGATGGAATTAATGATAAGATTTCTCTCACTTTTCTCAGTGGAAAGGATTTCTTTTATCTTCTCTGCAAACTGCTGATGCTCATTGATATCCGAAATTTCCCCATTGATTCCCTCTTCTACAATCTCCCTGATTCCCCCTGGGCAGTCATTCGCCAGAGCATACACACCACAGGCTCCCGCTTCCAAAAGGACATTTGGGAAACCTTCATAGCGCGAAGAAAGTATAAATAAATCCGAAAATTTCAGGTATTGATAAGGGTTTTTCTGCTGTCCGTGGAAAATTACATTTTCCAGCTGCATATCCTGTTTCATTTGGAGAAGAAGTTCCCTATCCGCCCCATCACCCAGAATATGGAGTTTTATTTTTTCATTTTTTAAGAAAGAAAAAACTTTCAGTAGATTGTCAAAACCTTTTCGCGAGGAAAGATTTCCTATTGCCAGCACATTTTTAAACTCAGTATCAAACCCTTCTGGCTTTTCCGAAACCAACAGTTTTTCATTGATAAAATCAAAATCAACAGGATTATTGATTTTAAATATTTTCTCTTTTTTAATCTTGAAATTCTCAATCAAGTCATTCGTCATATCATCACTTTGGGTAATGATTTGATGAAAATTATTATAAAATCGGTAAAAAAATCGGATTTCTTTTCGTGTAACATGCTTTGAAACCACATTGGTCTCGCGCGAAATGAATTTGGTTTTACCAAAAAACGGAATAAATGGAGAAACGAACGCCGAAATCTCGCCCCAGCCACAGAAAACAATGTCTGGCTTTCGCTGTCTTATCGTTTTTAAAATAGGCAACAAAGAAGAACGAATACTTTTGGTATTCGCTTCTATAATTTCTACATCTTCCTTTAAGAAATCCAGATACTCGCCCACCTTTTCGAATAAAAGAAGACTCGGCTGGAATTTTTCTCTCGGCAGATGATTACATATCGTGGTAATTATCCGCTCTGCCCCGCCCATTTTCAGGTTGGGCAGAATGAACATTACCGAAATTTTTTGACTCATAATCTACAATGCCGAGAAATCTGGCGATTGGTTGTTAAGTACATGATTCATAATGACTTTCCCTGCCTCTTGTTTAAAGAAAAAGAACCAAGTTATTTTATCATCTATCATGTATCTCAAGTATTTTTTCTCTGCCACATGCACCTTTTCTGGCGTATCTACGGCTTTATCCAGATTATTTTCTATAAATTCATAGACCTCGCCTATCATTTCTTCGGCTCTGTCTATTCTATTGAGAATACCTTCTCTGAACAAAATATTCAACTGACTGTCCAAACTATGAACAAACTTTCTGCTGTATACTATTTCTAATCTCTCCACCATCCTTGTATTTTTTTAATTGACTGCTTCTTAGCATCTTCCAAAGAAAATGCTTCATCAAACTCTGCTAAAAATCCTTCACTTGCTCCCTCGAATTTTAAATAATCTTCACTCAGAACAATCTCTCCAAAGCCTCTACTTCCTGGCTTTACCACAGTAGAACATACCGTAGGTTCAGCAAAAGGAACTCCGAAAATCTCATTCTTGAAATTGATAAGATTCTTTATCACCTGCTCATCATTAAGGTTGATAATCCACCTTAGCAGCTCCATTTTTTCTTCTAATATTTTTGAATCCATTTATAAATTTTTAAAAATTTCTAATTTAATTTGCTACATCACTGATGAATTTTATTCTAAGCATTCGGATTTCTTCATCTGTCAAATCATCCGAAAATTCAGCACAAAGCACCTTCATGCTATCACTTTCAGACTCTTTCATGAAATCCATAAACTCCTCCACCAGATCTTCATCTATATTTTCCTCAATATAATAGTCTATATTCAGTTTGGTTCCTTGATAGACAATACTTTCCATCTCAGAGAGAAGCTCATCCATCGTCAAGTTCTTGGCTTGAGCGATATCCTCCAAATCCATCTTTTTATCGGTATTTTGGATAATGAAAACTTTATGATTGGACTTATTGACCAGCTGTTTCAGAACCATATCCTGCATACGCTCTATATTGTTCTCTTCCACATACTTAGCAATAAACTCCACAAATTCCTTTCCGTATTTTTTGGCTTTCCCTTCGCCTACTCCATAGATTTTTGTAATTTCCTCTATAGTAATAGGATACTGCACTGTCATATCCTCCAAACTAGGGTCCATAAAGACTGTATAAGGCGGAATTCCGTGCTTTTTAGCAACAGATTTTCTTAATTCTTTCAGCTGGTTATACAGATTTTCATCCAAACCTCCACCACTCTGCACCTGAACCTGCTCCGAAGCGGCTTGGCTAAGGTCATACTTTCTGTCTTCGGCTATCATGAACGGATTTTTCTCTTTTCCAGCCAAGAAGTCAAGCCCTTTTTGAGACAATTTTAAAACACCATAGGTCTCAATATCCTTATTGATATAGTTCTGCACCAAAGCCTGTCTGATGATGGATTTCCAGAAATTATCCGTCTGCTCTTTTCCTTTACCAAAGAAAGAAGAGTTTTCTAATTTATAAGATTTCGTAACTGGAGTTTCTCGCCCTAAAAGCACTGAAATCAAATCATTTATCTTAAATTTCTCTTCCAGTTCTTTTATCAGTTCCAAAACTACTTTCAGTTCTTTGGAAACATCTTTCAGAGTCGGAGGATTTACAGAATTATCGCACATTTTGGCTCCAGCGCCATTTATAGGGTCAAACTGTTCCCCAAAATAATATAATAAATATTGTCTTCTATTCATAGAAGTCTCTGCATAACCCACCACTTCATTCAAAAGCTGAAGACCGATTTCTCTCTCCGAAACAGGTTTTTGAGCCAGAAACTTCTCTAATTTGTCTATATCTTTCGGGTCATAAAAAGCCAAACAATAGCCCTCGCCGCCATCTCTTCCTGCTCTTCCTGTTTCCTGATAGTAACTTTCCAAAGATTTCGGAATATCATAATGAATCACAAAACGAACATCCGGCTTGTCTATCCCCATCCCAAAGGCTATAGTAGCGACAATCACATCCACTTCTTCCATCAGAAACTTGTCCTGATTTGCCACTCGGGATTTTGCATCTAATCCTGCGTGATACGGCAGAGCATTGATTCCATTCACCTGCAAAAGCTGGGCAAACTCCTCTACTTTCTTCCTGCTGAGACAATATACTATCCCTGCTTTGCCTTTATTTTGGTTAATGAACTTCACTATTTCCTTATCTACATTCACTTTTGGGCGAACCTCGTAGAATAAATTTGGTCTGTTAAAACTTTCCTTAAAGACCACAGCATCAGTCATTCCCAGAGTTTTTTGAATATCATCCTGAACTTTGGGCGTTGCAGTAGCCGTCAGGGCTATCACAGGAACATTTGCAATTTGGTCTATAATGGTCTTTAGATTACGATATTCAGGGCGGAAATCATGTCCCCATTCTGAGATACAGTGCGCCTCATCTATTGCCACAAAGGAAATTTTCACTTCCTTTAAAAAGTCTAAATATTCTTCTTTTATCAAACTTTCAGGCGCTACATAGAGCAGTTTGGTCTTCCCAGATTTTATATCATCCATTACGGTTTTAGTCTGGGTTTTATTGAGAGAAGAATTCAGTACATGAGCCACTCCTTCTTCGGAAAACAGCCCATTCACCGCATCCACCTGATTTTTCATCAAGGCTATAAGCGGAGAAACCACGATTGCCGTTCCCTCGCTCATCAGAGCAGGAAGCTGGTAGCAAAGAGACTTACCACCACCTGTCGGCATCAAAACGAAAACATCTCTACCCTCCAAGAGCGTAGAAATAATTTCCTCCTGATGTCCTTTAAAATTAGAAAAACCAAAATATTTTTTTAGAGAATCTGATATTTTCCCATTTTTCATACTTACTTATTTGTTTTTAGTTTTTATTCAAAAATCAATTCTGTGATGTGTCTTTTATCAAAGATACGAAATAAATTTGATTTGCAAAAAATGTTAAACAATTTTTATTCTTAGTTCTTGACCACTAAAAAGTTATCTTTATGCCTTAAATCTACTCTTTTCCTTCCTCTTCTTTTCTATAAATCAAGCAGTCATGAGGAAATTTTTCAATTATAAGAGTATTATCTGAAACATACTTTTTTAAATCTATTGTATATTCTCCTCTTTTGAAATAAACTCGTTTAACTCCCATAATAGGATGGTGTGGTATGGGTTCTATGTAAATTTTCATGGTATCTTTTTTATAAACTAAGATATTCATCCCTTGTGATAGTCCATGATTTTCTCTTTCCTTTTTATCAGAAAAGTATTTTATACCATTTTCAATTTTTTGTAGATAGATTTCTTTATTTTCCCTATAGAATTTATCCACACTTAAACCTTCCCAAAGAGGCTGAGCATTTACATAACTATAACTGTATAAAAAAATAATTGATACCAATTTCACACCTATTACACCTATTTTTTCATTGGATAAATATTTGCTAATAAAGTTTTTATTCTTCATCTTTTCTATAAATTAAACAATCATTAGGGAAACTTTTTATATGATAATCACTATCAAATCTACAATTTTTAAAGTTTATTGAAAATTTTCCTTTCTGAAAATGTAGGTTTTGAATAAAAATTTGTTTTCTTTCTTCTAAATTTATGTGAATATCCATAGTATCTTTTTTATAAATAAAAACATTTCTGCTCTTATTTGTTATTGCCATAGGTATCGTTTTTTTCATAGATGAAGACAAAAAGTAAATAGTTTCTAAATTATTTGTCTTTATCTTTTTCACAGAAAGAGGTTTCTTCGAAACAGAGATACTATCAACAATAATTATTGTAGGCAAGGGCTGAGCATTTAAATGGAAAAATACGAATGACAAGAAAACAATTAAATATCTCATAGTTATTGTATCATATTTTATTCCCATGAATATTTTTAGAAAAAAATTATTATTTTTGAACGGAAATGTAAAAGTAATAAAATTTTACCAAATTGAACTCAATAGATTTAATCCAAATAGCAAAAAATACCATCTCTGCGGAAATAGAAGAGCTGGAAGCCTTAAAAAATCGTATCGATGAAAACTTTAATAAGGCTGTAAATACCATCCGCAAAGCCAAAGGAAAGCTGATTGTAGTAGGCATCGGGAAGAGCGCCCACATCGGGAATAAAATAGTAGCAACGCTGAATTCCACAGGGACGCCGTCACAATTCCTGCACGCTGCCGAGGCTATTCATGGAGATTTAGGAGTTATTCAGAAAGATGATGTGGTGCTGTGCATCTCCAATTCAGGAAATTCGCCTGAAATCGTAAATCTTCTGCCGTTTTTAAAGAAATATTCTTCGGCGCTCATTGGGATGACGGGAAATATGAAAAGCAAACTCGCTGAGTTTTCGGAAATTACCTTAAACACGAATGTTTCCAAGGAAGCCTGCCCTAATCAGCTGGCTCCTACCACTTCCACTACGGTTCAACTGGCTCTGGGCGATGCTCTGGCAGTGTGTCTGATGGAACTTAACCAATTCAAAAAAGAAGATTTTGCTAAATTCCACCCTGGTGGGGCTTTGGGCAAACAAACTGCGAAAGTAGAGCAGTTTCTCTCTCAAAACAAACCAAAAGTGGACATCAATGCCACTATAAAAGAAGTCATTATCTCCATCAGCAGCTCTAAACACGGCATCACCGTAATCACCGAAAACGAAGAAATAAAAGGCGTAATCACCGATGGCGACCTGCGAAGAATGCTCTCCGAAAGAGACTCTATTTCAGGAATTTTTGCAAGAGATATTATGAGTAAAAACCCTAAAACCATAGAGAAAAGCGCCCTTGCAAAGGAAGCTATGCAGATACTGAAACAGAACAACATCGGACAGCTGGTCGTGACAGACCACGGACAATACTTCGGAATTATAGACCTACACCGCCTTTTGGATGAGGGCATAAACTAAAAAAAAGAATGAGCGACCAAAAAGAAATGTCTTTTTTAGACCATCTAGGAGAACTGCGCGGACACCTTATAAGGTCTGTAATAGCCATAATCATCGCAGCGGTTTTCATTGGAATCAATACCAATTGGGTAGTGGATAACATCCTCTTCTACCCTACTAAACCTGATTTTCCTACTTTTAGATACATCAATTATTTTACCCAAGAATATTTGGGCGAAGAAAGCATTTCGCTTCCTGAGACATTTCCTATACAAGTGCGAAAACTGTACGAGCAGTTTAATGTAATGATGTCTATTTCTATTTTTGGAGGGATTCTTTTGGCGTTTCCTTACATTATTTGGGAGCTGTGGAGGTTTATCAGCCCTGCTCTGCTGCCGAATGAGAGAAAATATTCGCTTATCATCATCCATGGAACTTGGATTTTGTTTTTCTTTGGAGCGCTGTGCGGGTATTTCATCATTTTGCCATTCGCTATCAATTTTGGATATTTCTTCAGAATTTCGGATGAAATAAGGTTAAGCTATGACTTGTCTGACTATCTTTCCATATTCCTGCAAGTGGTTTTTGGAATGGCGATTATCTTTCTATTTCCGATGATAGTCTATGTTTTGACTTCATTAGGAATTCTTACTCCTCAGCTGATGAAAACTTACCGAAGACATGCCATTGTCATCATTATGATTATCGCGGCTATCATCACGCCTGCTGATGTGGTCAGTATGTTTATCGCGGCTATTCCGCTATTGTTACTCTATGAAATGAGTGTCGCAATGGCTCAAATCATTCACAAAAGACTATTAAAAGAACAGAATTTAGATTAAATCAAAAAAGGTCAGAATTTTCGTTCTGACCTTTTAATTTTATAATTTTTCTTTATTTCTTTATTTCTTTTTCTCCAAAACTTCATCTACCATTCCCATTTCTTTTGCTTCAGTGGAAGTCATCCAGTAGTCTCTGTCTGATGCTTTTTCCACCCATTCGTAAGACTGCCCAGAATGCTCGGAAATAATATCATAAAGCTCTTTTTTCAATTTAAGCATTTCTCTCAAATTAATTTCCATATCGCTCGCAACTCCCTGTGCGCCGCCGCTCGGCTGGTGAATCATCACTCTGGAATGCTTCAGTGCAGAACGCTTTCCTTTTTCACCTGCAACCAAAAGCACCGCTCCCATAGAAGCCGCCATACCTGTACAAATCGTAGCTACATCTGGTTTGATAATCTGCATCGTGTCATAAATTCCCAATCCCGCATAAACACTTCCACCAGGCGAATTGATGTAAATCTGAATATCCTTGCTTGGGTCAGCACTTTCCAAAAACAACAGCTGTGCCGTCACGATATTCGCCACTTGGTCATCAATTCCTGTTCCCAAAAAGATGATTCTATCCATCATCAGTCTTGAGAAAACATCCATCTGCGCTACATTCAGCCTTCTTTCTTCAGTAATGTATGGTGTAAGGTTGGTAGGATTGAACATTCCCATATATTGGTCTGTTACCAGCCCATTATTTCCTAAATGTTTTACAGAAAAATCTCTAAATTCTTTCTTTATGTCCATATATAAATCTTTTTAAGGTTAATTATTTACAAAATAAGCAAATTTTTTATCAAATTTGGTCGGAATAAATTCTATAATTTCATATTCTGCAATTTCATTTTTATAAAATGGGTCTTCTTTCATTATATCGATTACCATTTCTTTATCTTTTTCATTTACAAGAATAATCCCTCCCGTTCTTGGATTTTTTCTTCCAGAACAGATGAATTTTCCGAGCAAATAGTATTTATCCAAAAAATCCACATGTTCTTTTAAATATTTTTCTACTTCACTAATTTCCTTTTTGTAGTTTAATGATACTATAAACATAGTTTTATCTCCTTTTTCTCAAAAATTATTCCAATTCCCAAAGGTAACCAATCTGTCACAAAATCCGAAAAAGTTTTTGGTCTATTTTACTTTTCAGCTGGTTTAGTCTGACGATTTGTTCATAAATTTCTGCTTTTTCCTCCGTTTCATCCAGACTTTTTTTCAAATCTTCTATCATTTTCATCACATATTCTCTTTTGTGACGAAGGATAACATCCCTCACGACTTTATCCAGCACTTCATCTTCAATTGGGAAATAAATATTAAACCTCTTCCAGTTGCTGGTTTCGTGATTTTCCACCAAAGCATCGGCTATTTTCCCTGAAATATCTTCGTCCATCAGCCCAAAAAAGAAATTTCCTGAGCGAATCTCGTTCTGCTCCAAGCCCTGCTGAACTTCATCTATGATTTTTCTATTGGTTTCCGTAAGGATTTCGCAGTCATCTTCCTGAAAATGATTGATAATTTCCTCTATTACAGTGGTTTGATAGGAATTATTTTCAGAGTCTCTTCGGGTCAAAATTCTGTCGCCGTATTTCAGCATCAGCTCCACTAATTTTTCTTCCAAAACCAATAATCCTGTGGTTTTATCAGAATCTGCAAAAGACTTTTCCTCTGTTTTTGGGACAATTTCCAGTTTTGGTTTTGGCTGTGACTGTGACTGCCCTTTCAAAATCTGTTTTTGAACCTGAAGTTCATCAAAAAGATTTCTTTCCGTAAGCCCAAACTGCGTCGCTATCTGTTTGAGGTAAATTTCTTGCTTCAGCCCATTATCCACATGCGCCACAGATTTCACAATATCCCTAATGGCTTCGGCCTTTTTTATTGGGTCGTTTTCAGCTTCTTTAAGGAGAATTTCAGCTTTAAAATCGATGAAATCTTTTGAATTTTCTTTAATGAAATTCTTAACAAACTCCATCGAATTTTCCCTCGCAAAGCTGTCTGGATCGTGTCCCTCTGGAAACAGCAGAATACGAATATTCATGCTTTCCGCAAGGAGCATGTCTATACTTCGGAAACTCGCCTTTATTCCCGCTGCATCGCCATCGAAAAGAATGGTAACATTCTCGGTCAGCCTTTTTATCAGCTTTATCTGTTCCGTGGTCAGGGAAGTTCCAGAGCTCGCCACCACATTTTCTATTCCAGACTGATGCAGGGCGACCACATCCATGTAGCCCTCCACCAAGAGGCACATATTTTCGCGCGAAACTGCTTGTTTAGACTGAAACAATCCATACAGCACATTGGATTTATGATAAATCTCTGTTTCGGGAGAGTTTAGGTATTTCGCGGTTTTTGTATTTGATTTTAAAATTCTGCCGCCAAATCCCAGCACACGCCCAGAAAACCCATGGATAGGGAAAATCACCCTTTCACGGAAACGGTCTATTCCCTCCGTAGATTTTTCCGAAAAGATGGAAAGTCCAGATTTCTCTAAAATTTCTTTGGAATAGCCCTTTCCTATGGCGTATTGTGTAAAGGCATTTTTGAGTTCTGGAGAATATCCGAGCTGAAATTTCTTGATTGTTTCTGGTTTCAGTTCGCGCTCTTTGAAATAAGAAAGCCCTATATTCCGCCCTTCTTCGGTTTCATAAAGTTGGTTCTGAAAAAAATCATTCGCTACTTCGTGGATTTTATATAACAAATCCTTGTCGGTCTGCGCTTTTTTTTCTTCTTCAGTGAGGTCTTTTTTGAGCTCCTCTATTTCTATTCCATACTTTTTAGCAGCGTATCGGAGGGCTTCTGGATAGGAAAACCCTTCGATTTCCATCAGAAAAGAAATCGCCGTTCCGCCTTTTCCAGAAGAGAAATCTTTCCAAATCTGTTTACTTGGAGAAACTATAAAACTCGGCGTTTTCTCATCTACAAAGGGGCTGAGACCTTTATAGTTAGAGCCTGCTCTTTTCAGCTGGACATATTCACCGACGATTTCCTCCACGCGAATGGCAGAAAAAATCTTGTCTATGGTTTCTTTTGTAATCATGGGCGTAAAATTATGAATTTTATTTAAAACCTAAATCTTTTATAGTGTGTATAAGTGTTTATAAAATAAAATTTTATTGTTCGCATTTTTTTTGCATTTTTGCATATCATTTTTAACTCAAAATTTATACCTACAAAAAATGAAAATAAAATATTCTGAGCTAATAGACCAGACCTTATATTTCCCACAGGAAGAGTTTAACTACGACAGCGAAAGCCTGCACTTTCACGGAATCAATCTGATGAATGTGGTGGAGCAGTTCGGGACGCCGCTGAAAGTAAGTTACCTTCCAAAAATTTCACAAAACATACAAAGAGCCAAAAAATGGTTCGCAGAAGCCATCGATAAAAACGACTACAAAAACGGCTACAGATACTGCTACTGCACGAAATCCAGCCATTTTTCTTTCGTTTTAGAAGAAGCTCTGAAAAATGATATCAGCGTGGAGACTTCCTCTGCATTTGACATTGATATTGTGAAAAAACTTTTTGAAAAAGGGAAAGTAAGCCGAGATATAGAGGTTATTTGTAATGGTTTTAAAACAGATGATTACCTTGAAAAAATTTCAAACCTAATCAATGATGGTTTTGAGAATGTGATGCCGATAATTGACAATTATCGTGAGCTGGACAAACTGACAGAAAGTATTGACAGGACTTTCAATATCGGTATTCGTATCGCATCTGAGGAAGAACCGAAATTTGAATTTTATACATCAAGACTGGGGATTGGATACAAGGACATTATCCCTTATTACAGCCAAAAAATCGCAGAACACCCAAATGCAAGGCTGAAAATGCTCCATTTCTTTATCAATACAGGGATAAAAGACACTGCATATTATTGGAACGAATTATTCAAATGTCTGCGTGTTTATGCTCGTTTGAAGAAAATAGCGCCAGAGGTGGATTCCCTAAACATAGGTGGAGGGCTGCCTATAAAAACTTCTCTTAACTTTGATTATGATTATGAGTATATGATTAACGAGATTGTATCTCAAATCAAGAAATTCTGCGAAGAAGAAGGCGTAGATGAACCTAATATTTATACTGAGTTTGGGTCTTTTACAGTTGGAGAAAGCGGCGCTAATCTCTACAAAATCATCAGCCAGAAACGCCAAAACGACAGAGAAAAATGGGATATGATAGACAGCAGTTTTATGACTACATTGCCTGACACTTGGGCTATTTCCCGCCATTTTATCATGCTTCCGCTAAACCGCTGGGAAGATTCATATGAAAGGGTTTTTTTGGGTGGATTAACCTGTGATTCAGATGATTACTACAATTCTGAACAGCATACCAATGCCATCTACCTTCCTGTGTTTAGCGATACTAAACCTCTTTATATCGGATTCTTCAATACAGGAGCTTACCAAGAAACCATCAGTGGTTTCGGAGGAGTCCACCATTGTTTGATTCCACAGCCGAAACATATTCTCATCAACAGAAATGAAGATGGAGAGCTTGAATATGAGGTATTTAGCGAAGAGCAAAGACCTGAAGATGTCCTAAAATTATTAGGTTATTAAAAACACAAAAAACCTCCAAAATTTGGAGGTTTTTCTTTTTATATTTAAAAGATTTAATCTAATTCTATCAAAGTAATCTCTGGATAAATCCCAACTCTCCCATGAAAACCAATAACCCCGAAACCTCTGTTTACATAGAGATATTTTCCCATGCTTTCGTATAAATCTATCCATTTTTTATAGCGATACTGCACTGGCGACCATTTCACATTTTTCAAATCAAGGCCAAACTGCATTCCGTGCGTATGCCCAGACAGAGTCAGCTGAATATCAGAGGGATGGGTCTTTACCACTGCATCAAAATGCGTAGGGTCGTGTGACATCAGTATTTTCACAGCATCCACGGGAACACCTTTTACAGCTTTATCCAAATCACCAAACTGAGGGAAAGGCGGCTCTCCCCAGTTTTCCACCCCTAAAAGATAGATTTTTTCGCCATTTCTTTCGAAAACTCTATGCTCATTTCGGAGCATTTCGAAACCTGCTTGTTTTTGATAATCAATTAGTTTTGGGACATTTTGTTTTTGCTCCTCGCTCGTATTCCATTGACCATAAAGTCCATAATCATGATTTCCCAAAACGGAAAACTTCCCGTCTTTAGCCTTAATTTGAGAAAATAAAGTGATAAAAGGCTTAAACTCATCAGCATAACTATTCACCATATCTCCTGTAAATAACACTAAATCAGGTTTTTGCTCATTGATTAAATCTATAGCGTGCTGCAGCTTAGAAGGGTCAGAAAAACTCCCACTGTGAACATCAGAAATTTGGACAATTCTATAACCTTTGAAACTTTTAGGAAGATTTTTAAATTTTAATTTTACTTTTCTTAAAATATGGCGATATTTCCCAAAAATAATGCCATCCACCACAGCAAGAGAAAGCAGTACAGTGCCACCCAAAGCCATCAAACCAAGGAACTTTCTCCTCTCTGGATAGTGGCTTCCCTTGGCAGAAAAAGTCTGAACCAAATACTTCCCAAACCGAAGAATATCATCCACCAAAAGAAAAAGAACCATAACCAGCTTTGGGACGATGAATATCATTATTATGTTCATCATAAAAGGAACTTTGGAAGAGTCTGGTCTGATAACAGCAAAATAGAAAATAGTTGCATAAATCAACGCATTAACCGCCACATACCCTCCTCTGATAAAAGGATTCTGAGTCAAACTCTTAACTCCCTGATAAACATACACTTCTAAGACTACAAAAATTCCGAAGAGAAGTAAAAATTGTTTTCGCATAGGTTTTTAAAAATATAAATATTATTCAAAACAACACACCAGCATAGATTTATGCTGATGTGGTTTTTATAGTTTTTGTATGAAAAAAGTATTCAATTGTTAAGGCATTTTGTAAACGAATGCATTGATATTCATCCCTGCACCCACAGAACACATCACTATATAGTCTCCTTTTTTCATGTTGTGCCCCTCCATTTTACCTTTGGTAATGAGGTCATACATCGTAGGAATGCTCGCCACAGAAGTGTTTCCCATTTCTTGGATAATCATAGGAGTGATGTTATGGTCATATTCAGTCTTGCCATAGAGTTTGTAGAGTCTTGGGATGATTGCATAGTCCATTTTAGCATTAGCTTGGTGGATTAGAATTTTTTCTACATCATCTATGCCAATTCCCGCTGCATCGATAGTTTCTTTAATCGCAGGAGGAACATTCGTTAAAACATATTCATAAATTTTTCTTCCTGCCATTCTGATATATTTCTTCTTAGGGTCATGGTCTCTATTAAGAGAACAATCCATATCCAAATAAGTAATTTCTTCCTGGTTATCACAAATAGTCGCCGAAGAAATCATTCCCACCGTTTCATCATCTGTTGCTTTTACAACCACAGCACCTGCACCATCTGCAAAAATCATTCTATTTCTGTCATATGGGTCTAATGCTCGGCTCGGTGTTTCAGAACCTACCACTAGAATAGTTTTGGCTTTTCCTGCCTTTATGAGAGAATCCGCCAAAATCATAGATTCTACCCAGCCAGGACAACCAAAAATCATATCATAATTTACACACTTTCTGTTCTTTATGCCAAGTTTATGCTTTATTCTTGCAGACATAGAAGGCATAAAGCTACTTATCCCATCTACATTGATTTCTCCAAAATTACTCGCACAGATAATATAATCTAGAGTTTCGCGGTCTATTCCAGCATCTTGGATAGCTATTTCAGAGGCTTTTGTAGCAATATCAGAATTGTTTTCATCATCATTCACATACCTACGGCGTTCAATTTCAGTAATTTCTACAAATTTTTTGACAATTTCCTCATTAGGTTTGTCTATAATTTTTCCATTTTCATCATAGAAAACAGCATCTAAGAAATAATTTCCATCAATTACTCTTTCTGGAATATAAGACCCTGAACCTATGATTATAGTATTTGGCATAATTGTGATTTTTTTAGTTTATTGTAAAATTCCTAAAGGATAGAACTCCTACCCTACTCATATAAATAAGGATTTATAAATTTTATAGCATAAAAATTACAAAAAATAAATAGCCTTACTTAAAATTGTTAGCAAATATACAATAATAAATTAAATAATTATTGATTTATCAGAGAGAAAAAATACATTTGATATAATATATTTTTTATTAGAGAATTAAATTCATTTATAAACTCTATTTTTCATCAAAAATTCATCTCTCAATAAAATTACAAAAAGCCTCCCAAAAAAGAAGGCTTTTCAAAATTATCTTGCTATATTTACTGCTCTCGTTTCGCGGATTACTGTTACTTTTACTTGCCCTGGGTAAGTCAGTTCATTTTGTATTTTCTCTGAAATATCATACGAAAGCTGATGAGCTCTTTCATCATTTACCTTGCTGCTCTCTACCATTACTCTCAGTTCCCTACCTGCTTGTATCGCGAACGCATTAGAAACACCATCAAAACTTAATGCTGCTGCTTCTAAATCTTTCAATCTCTGGATATATGATTCTAGAACTTGTCTTCTCGCTCCTGGTCTTGCTCCTGAGATAGCATCGGCTACTTGAACGATTGGAGATAATAGAGAAGTCATCTCTATCTCATCGTGGTGTGCACCGATAGCATTGACAACCTCTGGATTTTCTCCAAATTTCTCTGCCCACTGCATTCCTAAAAGTGCGTGTGGTAGTTCAGATTCTTCCTCTGGAACTTTTCCTATATCGTGTAAAAGTCCAGCTCTTTTAGCTAATTTCACATTTAATCCCAGCTCCGCAGCCATAGTAGCGGCTATATTCGCCACCTCTCTAGAGTGCTGTAATAGGTTTTGTCCATAGGAAGAACGATATTTCATTCTACCCACTATTTTCACAAGCTCTGGATGAAGTCCGTGGATACCCAAATCTATTATTGTTCTCTTACCTACTTCTATGATTTCCTCTTCTATCTGTTTGCGGGTTTTTTCTACGACCTCTTCTATCCTTGCAGGGTGAATTCTTCCATCGGTAACGAGTCTATGAAGCGAAAGGCGTGCAATCTCCCTTCTTACAGGGTCAAAACACGAAAGCAAAATAGCCTCTGGCGTATCATCCACTATAATTTCAACGCCTGTAGCAGATTCCAAAGCACGGATATTTCGTCCTTCTCTACCGATAATTCTCCCTTTAACCTCATCAGATTCTATATTAAATACTGAAACTGAATTCTCAATCGCCTGCTCTGTCCCGATTCTCTGAATGGTCTGAATAACGATTTTTCTTGCTTCGTTTTTCGCATTCATCTGAGCCTCTTCCATTATGTTCTGAACATAGGCTTGGGCTCTAGTTTTTGCTTCTGCTTTTAGAGATTCTACCAATTCTTTTTTGGCCTCTTCTGCAGAATAGTTAGATATTTTTTCCAACATTTCTACTTTTTGAGAAATGGCTTCATTGAGCTCAGCTTGTTTTTTATCAACGATTTCAGATTTTCTTTGATATTCAGCCTGTTGCTTTTCTAAATCTTTTTCAAGTCTAGAAACTTTACTAAGCTCATCATTTAGCTTACTTTCTTTATCCTTGGCTCTTTTCTCTATTTCCTGCATTTTTTTCTCACGAGCTTGGATATTGGCATCATGTTCTGTCTTTAATTCTAAAAACTTTTCTTTTGCTTGAACTATTCTCTCTTTCTTTATAGATTCTGCTTGTACATTGGCATTTTGAATGATGTTCTCTGCGTTTTGTTTAGCATCTTTTATAATGAAATTAGCTTTGGAATTTGTGGCTTTCCTTGAATAAAGAATTCCTCCCAAAGCTCCCACTACAAGACCTATTATGATATAAATTATCTCCATTATCTATTAACTATTTTATTATTTTTCTTTCCAATATTTTTACAAAAAACCCACAATAATCCATTTGTGATGTTAGAGTAAACTCCCTATCAACACGATTTGAGCTTATTTCTACTCTCTGTAATCCGACAAGATGACGGCACGCCATTGAGAAGACTTTTACTCGGTAATTGTTTAGCGTTGAGTTTACCTAAATAAAGTTAGAATTATTGCAGGCTTCATTTATTATTCTTTGTTATCCTCTTCCAGCTCCTTCAAAAAATTTATTACTTCTTTCAGCTTTTCATCAGCTTCTTTCAGCTCTCTATCTTTTTTCTGTAAATTAAACTCTGCATTTATCATAAGCCTAAGAGCGGTCATCGCGAGAGCATCCTGTTTGTCTTTGGTAGCATAGTTATTCTCCATCTCCTTTATTGTCATCTCTATATTTTTCCCTATTCTACGCACCACTTCCTCCTGCTCTGGGGTGATATACATTGCATAATATCGCCCTGCGATATTTATTCTTATTTCCTGCTGAGCCATTACATTCCTGTATTTCTAAGATAAGCTATACATGCATCAATTTCCTTAATGAGTTTATTGATGTGATTTTTCATCAATCTATTATGGTCTGGATTACCAGAAATTGCTGAAATCAATTTTATCTTTTTTTGTTCCTCCTTCAACTCCTGATTTTCTCTCTGCTCCTCTTCATATTTCCCTTTCAGCAAATCATATTTTTTCTGCAAATCCTCATATTCTTTTGATAATTCTTTATAATCCTTATTGATTTTTAGAATTTTATCTCTTAATACAGAAAAATTTTTATCTAAATCTACTGACATCTCCAGAAGTTTGTTCTAACCTTAATACGCAAAATTACAATTTTTTTTGGATTTTTACTAAATTTTAAATTAAAAAACCATAAACTTTCGTCTATGGCTCTCTTTTTATTCAAATTTTAGAACAAACATCAGTGCATTTGTTTTTAAGGAAGACATTGTCCCTGCCCAGTAGTTAGGCGTTGTCGCATTATCCTGAACTAGTTCGTTGTTTATTAAGAATGTTCCTCGTATCGCGGGAGTAAGTTTAAATTTAGAAAAATAAAACTGTATTCCTATCTCCGCAGACCACGCAAAATTATTCGTTCTCGTTCTAAAAGTCCCTTGCAGATTGTCATTCACACTTTTTTCATTTGACTGTAAATTCACCAGCCAATTCACCCCTCCCGCTGCGTAAGGACGAGAGTTAAACCATCTATTTCCATGGAGTTCCAGCATCACAGGAACATCTACATAAGTGGATTTTACCTTTCTCAAAGTATATAAATCTCTGTCCGCAGGATTCACCGCTAAAACTGATGCATTTTTAAAAGTAAGTTCCCTCTCCACGAACTGAATCCCCGGCTCTAGCCTGATATCCAGATAATCATTGAGTTTCATTCTTCCTATAAGTCCAGCCCCAAATCCCACAGAATTTCTCACTATCACAGGGCTGTTTTGCTCTGAAAATCCGTTCGCCAGCTTCACTTTATAATCAAAACTATTGGCATTCAGATAAAAACCATAGCTGTATTTATCCACATCTATCCACTCCAGCCTGTCTGGTCTATCCCTAATATTAAAAAGCGACTGTGCGTCCGACATTGAAAAAAGTCCAAACAATGATAATATTCCAAACAATTTTTTCATCTTATTTTTTTGCTTTATAAATTGTTACAATTCCTAAACTTAATTTTTTATACTCCACTTTTGAAAACCCCAAATCTAGTAAAATATTTTTCATTCTCTCCCCACAAGGAAAATTCTGCACAGAGTCTGGCAGATAGGTATACGCCTCCTTTTCACCAGAAATCATCTTTGCTAAAAATGGAAGCACTTTCCTAAAATAAAAATTATACAAAGGCGACAAAACTCCCTCCATCTTTGAGAATTCTAAAATATAGACATTCCCATTTTCCTTGACCACTCGCCTCAGCTCACTTAGACCTTTTTCTAAGTTTTCAAAATTCCTTACTCCAAATCCAACGCTCACAGCATCAAATTTATTACTTTCAAAAGGTAAATTTTCTGCATTTGCTTTCTGAATGGTTATTTCGTGCTCAGCTCCCAACTGTTTGATTTTCTTGTCAGCCAAATTGAGCATTTCTTGGGACAAATCCACAGCGATTATTTTCACTCTGAATTTTTTCCAAAGCGCTATCGCCAGCTCGCCTGTTCCTGTAGCAACATCCAGAATTTGTTTTGGGTCATCGCTCTGCATCCAGTTCACCAAGTTTTTTCGCCACAAAAGGTCTATTCTAAGCGAAAACAAGCGATTAAAGAAATCATATTTCGGAGCTATTCTATCGAACATATTTTCCACTCTCAAAGTTTTATTTGAGGCAGAATCATCTACTTTCTTATTTAAGTTCGATTGATTTTCAGACATTTAAAAACAATATATCTTTCAAAATATATTCAGTGGCAAAGATATCACAAAAAAAATCAAATCATCATTAAATAAATATTCTTTGTTGGTTTTCTTCTATTTTTCATTTGAATTTCATTTGAACTTTTTCCTATTTTATGAATATTATTTTAATAATGAATAAACAATAAAAACCACCCAATAAAAAAGGTAAGATATTGATTTTTAATATCTTACCTATGCAGAAAGGAAGGGATTCGAACCCTCGATACGGTTACCCGTATACCACCTTTCC
>CAUQKV010000019.1:0-30357 GCA_963518845.1 uncultured Flavobacteriaceae bacterium
ATTTTATTCTACATTTTAAGTATGTTGTGTTTATGTCTGAATAACAAAAGCCCTCTCTAAAATAGAACAAATAACCTTGATACCTTGCTTTTGGATCTGTTTTAAGAAACCCGACACTATGTTTGATCAGTTTTTATTATATTAAAAATAAAAAGTAAAATTATGGTGTACGGATATATTAGGGTAAGTACAGACAAGCAAAGTGTAGAAAATCAAAGGTTTGAGATAGAAAATTTTTGTAAAAAACAAAATTTGAAAATCGATGAATGGATAGAGGAAACTATTAGCGGAACAAAAGATGTAGAAAAACGGAAATTGGGGATTCTGTTAGGACAATTACAAAAAAATGATATTTTAATTTGTTCTGAGCTTTCTCGTTTAGGGCGAAATCTTTTGATGATAATGTCTATTCTCAATGAATGTATGAAAAAGGAAATTCAAATTTGGACTATTAAAGACAACTATCGACTAGGAACAGATATAAGTAGTAAGGTTTTAGCATTTGCTTTTGGGCTTTCAGCAGAAATAGAAAGAAATTTAATTTCTCAGCGAACAAAGGAGGCTTTGGCAAGGAAAAAATCAGAAGGTGTGCATATTGGTCGTCCAAAAGGGGCGCTGTCCAAAATAGTTAAACTTTCTGGTAAAGAGGAAATTATAAGAAAATATTTAGATAAAGGAAAATCACAAGTTTATATCAGTAAAAAGTTAGGAGTAGCTAGGGGTACTTTGATAAGATTTATGAAGCGATAAATTTTATATTTTTGTAAAATCAATCAAAAACAAAAAAATGTCTAGTAATTTTATTACCAATAGTAAGGATGGTAAATCCATGAAAGAGAGGATTTCAAATATTTTGAAAGGAAGTGATGAACTAAAATTTTTAGTTGGATTCTTTTACTTTTCAGGGTGGGAGGAAATTTATGAAAAACTACAAAACACTCCTGATATTAAAATGAAAATTTTGGTAGGATTACAGACTGAAAAAATAATAGGGGAGTTGGTAGAACATGGAGTGAAAAAGGGTTCTTCTCAAAATGAGATAGTTCTAGAAACGATGAGGTCTTTTAGTTTGGCTCTTAATGATAAAAAACAAGATACAGAAATACATTATACACAGATAGAGTTTTTTCTAAAAATGCTTTTGGAAGATAGATTGCAGATTAGAAAAACTAAGGATCCTAATCATGCTAAATTGTATCTATTTAAGTATAGTGAGCATTTGAAAGATATTAGTAATAAAAATGGAACTTTTATTACAGGAAGTAGTAATTTAACTGAATCGGGTTTATCCAGTCAAAACGAATTTAATGTAGAAATTAGTGATTATGGTTTTGATGATGCAGAGGCATATTTTGATGAACTTTGGGAAAGTTCTGTCAAAATTACAGAAGTTCCAGAACGAAAACAAATGCTCATAGATCTTATTCAACATAAAACACAGGTAGCATCTGTTACGCCTTTTGAGGCATATGTGTTGGTTTTGAAAACATACATGGATTTACAACAAACCAAAATGCTAAAACCCGAAACTGAGCGAATTTTAGATGAAATTGGTTATAAAAAGTTTCAGTACCAATTAGATGCAGTAAATCAGGCATTAAATATGATTAACGAGCATAATGGTGTAATCATAGCTGATGTGGTAGGACTAGGTAAATCGGTAATAGCTTCTCTTATTGGTAAGAATTTGGGAGTTCGTGGTATGATTATTTGTCCACCAGGGTTAATGGGTGATCCTGATGAAAAAACAGGGTGGTATGGTTATATCCATGATTTTCAGCTTTATGGATGGGAAGTGCGAAGTCGAGGTAAATTAGATAAAATAGCAGAAACTATTGACAGGCTTAATATTGATGTTATTGTGGTAGATGAAGCACATTATTTTAGAAATCAAGATACAGCAGATTATGAGTTGCTTTCAGCAATTTGTAAGGATCGAAAAGTGGTTTTACTTACAGCTACACCATTTAATAATTCCCCTGCGGATATTTATTCACTTTTGAATTTGTTTATCGTTCCAGGGAAATCTTCTCTTACTTTGAATGATGATTTGAAACAGCAATTTTCAGCATATAATTATGAATATAAATGGATTAGTGAGATAATGAAAAATCACAATTCTAAAGATGTTCAGAAAAAATCAAAAGCAGAAAAATTATATCAGTCATTGATTTCGGCAGAACTCCCTGTAAATATTGGTCTAGTGAAAAAACGAAGCCGAGAATTAGCAGATAAAATGAAAAATATATTACGAGGTGTTACTATTCGTCGTAATCGTTTAGATTTAAAAGAAGACAAAATTTATTCCAAAGAAGTGGGAGAACTATCTAAAGTGAAAGATCCACAGGAAATTTTTTATTATTTTACATCTGAACAGTCTCAGTTTTATAACGAGGTCATTAGTCATTATTTTGGAGAAAAAGGGCGTTTTAAAGGAGCAATTTATCAGCCATTTATGTATGAAAAACGCATCGAAGATGAAGAAAAGCTAGATATGGAGGGTAACCGAGCGTTTAACCAGCAAAAAAACTTGTATGATTTTATGCGAAGACTTTTGGTAAAGCGATTTGAAAGTTCATTTGGGGCGTTTGATAAATCAGTTGGGCGTTTTTTACAGGTGCATAAAGTGGTTATGGATTTTATTGAAAAAACAGGCGGAAAATTCATTATGGATAGAAATCTTATCGAAAAAATGATGAATGAAGATTTTACTGAGGAAGCCATAGACGAACTTTTAGATCGATATGAAAAAGCTGCTTTGCATAAAAAAATTCCGAAGAATAACAAGGTTTATGAAATTAAGAAATTTGAATTAAGTGAAGAGTTTTTATCTGATATTAAAAATGATACAAAAGTATTCGAGGAGCTTTTAGAGAAAATAAAAAAATTTAATTTGGTAGAAAACGACCCTAAACGAGGGCGTATTGTAGAGGAGATACAGCAGTTAAGAAAGTTAGAACCCAATAAAAAAATCATTGTTTTCTCGGAGTATGTAGATACTATTTTGCATTTAAAAGATTTTTTTAAACAAAAATTTCACAATAGAGTTTTGGTTGGTGATGGCAAGATAACAGCAAATTTTGAAAGAGATTTGAATCGAGATTTTAATGCTCAATATAAAGCAGTACAAACTAATCATTTTGATATCCTGCTTACGAGTGATAGATTATCAGAAGGATATAATCTGAACCGAGCGGGAACGATTATTAATTATGATATTCCATGGAACCCTACAAGGGTAATCCAGCGTGTGGGGCGTATCAATAGAATGGGGCAAAAAGTATTTGATGAATTGTCTATTTATAACTTTTTCCCATCAGAGATAGGCGCAGATATTGTGAAATCTAGAGAAATTGCTCAACAGAAAATGTATTTAATACATAGTTCGTTAGGAGAGGATTCTAAAATCTTTGAAATTGACGAAGAGCCAACAGCATCATCTTTATATTCCAAGGTGAATACCAATTTTGAGAGTGAGGAACTTAATTTTGAAACCGAAATTAGAAATATATATCAGGAAATTAAAGAAAAATATCCAGATCTTATTCAAAGAATATTGGAGTATCCTAACCGAATAAAAACAGCAAAATTTTACGAAAAATATCAACTTAACTTATTGAAAAAGAAAGGACTTGGTATATTTGCTCAAGTTTTTGAAGATGAAGAAATATTAGAAATTCCATTTGAAAAATTAGTGATAAATATTCAATGTGATTTTGATGAGGAAAAGAAAAAATTATCACCATTTTTTTGGGCGAATTATGAAGCAGTAAAACATTATAAACCAAAATTTAGGAATAAGACAACAGCAGAATCTTTAGAAAATAAAGCTTTAACTAATTTGCAAACTTACATTGGTATGTCATCTGATTTTGTGAATGAAGTTAATAGAAAATTTGCTCAAAAATTAGTAGAAGATATTAAGAAATATTATTCTCTTCCAGATAGAACCTTGGGGCGTTTTGCTCGTAAAAAATTATCAGCAAAATCAAAAGAAGCAGAAATAAAAGCCTTTGATGAGGAAATAGACTGGGTAAGAAAACTTTTGGGCGATAATTATTTAGAAAAACTTTTGGAAAAAGTAGGTGATGCTGAAAATGAAATTATCATTGCTATAGAAAATCAAAATTATGATTCCTAAGATGCAGGATAGAATATTTTTTGATTAGATATTATCAAAAGAAAATAGTCTAAATTATCCTCATTTTTGTACCATAGAAATGTAAGATATTGATTTTCAGTAGTAGTTATTTTTGAAGAAGTAAAATAAATAGTTTTTCATAGAAAATACCTTCCTCCCAAATTTGGGAGGAAGGTATTTTTTTGTTTTTCGGGGAGAAAATGAATTCAGGAAAAACGGAGGTTTTTTGTGGTTTGGGGAGGGGGGAATTTTAGTATATTTGTAGCTAATGATTTTTGTAGGCGTGTAACTAATCAAAAGTTGAAAAAGAAGGATTATGGAACTCAATTTGAAAAAATTCAATAAACAGCAGTTAGAAGAATATTATAGTTTTTTAGATTTAATAATCGAAAGATTTGGTCTTGAAAAAAGTGATAAAAGGCTGGTTTTCAATGTGAATAATGAAGGTCAGATTGTTTTTACAATCGGGCAGAGATATGTTTGGATCACAGGAACTAATAAAGAAGGTTTTAAATTTGAAGTGATTTCCGAAAAACCAATAAGTAATAAATATTTGGATTTTGATGGGAAACCTACTGCTTTTTGGAATGGATTTAGTAACATTTCAGAAGTCTTAAAACACCAGCAATCCATATTTAACGCGATTGAAAAAGAGCTTAATAGAACTCAAATTTCGGGTTTTCTCAGGCATAACAAAGAAGAATTGGAGAAAATGGCTTTTGATGCTGATTTCCGAAAAGAAGTTTTAGACCAATTAAAAACAATAACAATCACTGATGAACCAATGAAAAATACTGATAAAACACCAGTTGTCCCATTAAATCAAATCCTTTTTGGTGCTCCAGGAACAGGAAAAACCTACCACACGAAGGAAATGGCTGTTGAAATCATCAACGGAAAAAAGGAGAAAGACAGAAGCAGAGAAGAAATCAACAAGGAATACGAACAGCTGGTAGAAGAAGGGCAAATCGTTTTCACGACTTTTCATCAGAGTTTGAGCTACGAAGATTTTATTGAAGGAATAAAACCCGAAACCATAGATGGTAATGTGACTTATGAGGTGAAAGATGGGATTTTTAAATCAATCTGTAAAAACGCTTTTTCAAAGGAAATTACATCGGATAATTTTGAAGTTGTTTATCAAAAATTATTAGATGAAATTGATAATTCAGTTGATAATAAATTAGTTCTAGAGACATTAGTTCATGCAAAAGAATTTACAATATATAAAAACTCAAAGAACAATATTCGTTTTCATTCAAATACAGAAAAAGCAAATGAGGCTGTAATTAAAAAAGAAGTTTTAGAACATTATTTAAAAACAGGAGAGGTTTTAGATTGGGCACCTTATACGAAATCTGTGGCTAATTATATCATTGAAAAATATAATTATATTCAAAATGAAGCAATAGAACCCAAACCCCATGTCCTTATTATTGATGAAATCAATCGTGGTAATGTTTCTGCTATTTTTGGGGAACTCATCACGCTTTTAGAGGAAGACAAAAGAAAAGGAAATCCAGAACATACCGAGGTAAAACTCCCTTATTCAGGAGATAACTTTTCTGTTCCGAATAATGTGTACATCATCGGAACGATGAACACTGCTGACCGAAGTGTGGAGGCTCTGGATACCGCCCTTAGGAGAAGATTTTCCTTTGTGGAAATGCAGCCTGATCCTAACGAATTATCCGAGGTGGGAGATGTGGATTTATCCAAGCTTTTAAAAACCATCAACGAGCGAATAGAGTTGCTGATAGACAAAGATCATCAGATCGGTCATTCGTATTTTATTGGTATTCAGAATATAGTAGATTTACAAAGAACTTTCAAGGATAAAATCATTCCGCTTTTGGAGGAGTATTTCTATGGAGATTTTGGGAAAATAGGTTTGGTTTTGGGAGGAGAGTTTATTAAACTAGCCGAAAATCAGGTAGCATTCCCAAAAAATTTCCCTTACGAAAAAGACTTTTTAGAAGACAAAAAAATATACCATATTACTTCTTTTAGTGACTGGGATGAGAAAGCCTTTAAATCTATTTATGGAGAGGTAGGAAATGCAAAATAAGAAGTTTATACAGGTTTTTGAGCATCAAAGATTAAAGTATGATAAATCGGGAGATTTTCAGGAATGTCATTTTGATGCGATGGTGAGGTTTAATGAGCTGCATCAGAATAAATATTTTACAGTCATTGATAAAGGAATTCTGTTTAAAAGCTATGTCGGAGTTATTCAGGTTGGTGGTTTGACCATAGAAATTCTTCCAAAAGCCGATAAAAAGGCCGATGCTGATAAAAATTTGTGGCAGAGCGTACTGCTTAATATGCTGAAAGTCTGCAAGCGTATTCAGGTGGAATCCGTTTCGGAAACTCAGCTCAAAAAAAGACATCATTCTATTTTGGATGTTTATTTTGAGGTGTATCTTGCTGATATAGAACGACTTGTAAATAAAGGCTTGATAAAGAGATACCAAAAGAACCAATCCAATCAAAATGCACTAAAAGGAAAACTGCTTTTTGCGAAAAATATTCAGCAGAATTTGGTGCATCGGGAGCGGTTTTATTGTGAGCATCAGGTTTATGACAGGAATCATCTGCTGCATCAGATTTTGTACAAGGGATTACAGATTCTGAAAACCTTTGTAAATGATGCTTTGAAGGATAGGCTGAACCGACTGCTTTTTGAATTTCAAGAAATTGAAAACATAGAAATAAGCGAGAAGCATTTCCGAAAAATAGTTTTTGACAGAAAAAACAGCGACTACCAAAAGGTGTTTGATATTGCTAAAATCATCATCCTGAATTATTCTCCAAGTTTGAACTACGGAAGCGAAAATTTGCTCACGCTTTTGTTTGATATGAATGCTCTGTGGGAAGAATATATTTTCCGCATTCTTCAAAAACATAAGAAGGATGAAGAGAAGGTGTTTTGTCAAGATTCCAAGAAATTTTGGAAAAACAAATGTATACGCCCTGATATTATTTTCAAAACAGGGGAAGAAGCTTTTGTCATCGATACCAAATGGAAAATCATTGAAACCAATAACCCTTCCGATGAGGATTTGAAACAAATGTTCGTTTACAATTTGCATTGGGATGCCGAAAAAGCGCTGTTGCTTTATCCTAAAACTGGACAAACCGACAGTAGTTTTGAAGAATTTCATTACGATAACTTGGATGAGAAAAATGAGAAAAAGAAATGTAAAACTGGTTTCGTGGATATCACTGAGGGAGGAAGCATCAAAAGCAGCGAAAAGATAGCCGAGGAAATATTTGCTAAACTAAAATAATCATCTAATGACGATGAAAAGCTTTCATATTCAGGCTGAAAATCTAACTTTTTTCTTGGCTTGTGTCGATTATGCCAAAAAAGCAAAATAAGGTAAAAGACAGAAAAAACATTTACACAAAATAAAGCTTTTCATAGAAAATACCTTCCTCCCAAATTTGGGAGGAAGGTATATTTTAGTTTAGAAATTTTTTAAAAAACAAATTTATAATTAGAAATGGTAGGAGAGCCCTAATTGGAGATTTCCTGTACGGAATTTAGCTCTATCCTTTTTGCCATTATGGTCTTCTTTTTCATTGTAAGGAGAAGTTATTCCCATGCTGTATCTCAGATTAACACTAAATTTCTCTGTGATGAAATATCCTCCTCCAAAATTCCATCCAAAGAAAGCGCCTTTGGTATACTCCTTAAAACTTTTTTTGTCTGGAATATTGTTGTATCCAGCTTTATCGGTGATGACCTCCTCTGATTTTATAGTAATATTCACCTCTGGACCTGTTTCTATATACACCTGAGGAATAAATTTAAATTGAAATGTAACAGGAATATTAATGTGGCTGAGAGTCCAGTATCCCTTTACACCCTTTACATTAGTATCTTCTTTATAGTTTATTTTTGTTCCAAAATGCTGATAGAGAGCATCTAGTTGAACAGCCATTTTTTCGCTGATAGAGTAGTTTACGAAAAGTCCACCATAGAACCCTATTTTGCTTTTCAGATTTCGATAAGTTTCGTCTTTAACTGATATTTTATTGAGTCCTCCACCAGCTTTGATACCGAAAGTGAGCGGCTGATTTTTAGAATAGCTTTTTTGGGGGCTGCTTACTCTATTGGATTTGTTACTAGCTCCCGTTTTTTTCTTTTGTGCTGCTGCCCATCCCATAGATAGACATAAAACAGCGATAATTATTTTTTTCATATGGTAAAAATTAAAAGTTGTCTTTTTAAAAACAGGCAATTTTATACAGAACAATATAAAGATTGCCTGTAAATCACATTAGTGATTTTGAAAATGATTTTAGCAATTCAAAGGTATTGTGAATAAACTAGTTACACAATCCCCCAAAAGCGTGTATTTTTATAAAATTTTATCCCCGTTTTTAGGGATTTTGTTTTTTGAATAATGCTTGGAGTAATAATTTTACTAATTTTACAATCATATAGTTTAAATAAATGATACGGAGTAAGTGTATATTTTTCATCTTTTTTTCAATCATTGTTTTTTCGCAGAATAGTTCTTCTGAAAAATACATTGACAGCCTAAACAATGAATATCTGAATGCGAAAAATTCAAAGAAAAAAGTTCGCATCTTGATGGAAATTTCTGATTACTGGTCATATAGAGATACAGCAGTAGCTTTTTCAAAACTTAGAGAAGCTGAGCCATTGACAGAAGGAGATAATTTCCTAAAGGGACTTCATGCCTTCTATAAAGCAGGAATTTACTATGATAAAAACATTAGTAAAAGCCAAGAACTCTACATGAAAGCCGAAAATTTCTTGAAAACATTCTCCTCCGAAGAGGCTTTTTACTACAGAGCGAAACTGTGGCATAATTACGGAGCATTGGAACAGATGAAGGGAAACAATATGGAGTTTCTGGACATTACGCTGAAAAAATGTATTCCTCTTGCTGAAAAGTCAAAGAATAAGGAACTTTTGGCGGGATATTATGTAGATATGGGGATGATTTTTAATAATTCAAAAGAATATGACAAATCAATAGACTATATAAAAAAAGCAGTTGATATTTTAGAAAAAAACTCAAAAAAAGGTGAGGGAATAGTTTGGGCATATCTAAATCTTGCAATGGTATATTTGGAGAAAGGAGAATTAGCCTTAGTAGAGGACAATATTTTAAAAGCTGAAAAAACATTAGATCGGCTACCTCATTCTCAGTATAATGTGTTTCTTTATCAGCTGAAATCCAAATATTATAATAAAATAGGTAAGCAGAGTAAAGCATTGAATGCTATTCAAAAAGGGATAGACTTAGCAAAGGAAATGAATTTGGATTATGATTTTTTATCCCTGAGTTATGAGAAGTATAATTATTTAAAAAACTCTTCTCAATATTTAGAGGCGCAGAAAATACTCTCTGAACTTTTGGATAAGAAAATGGGAAGTAAAAAAAACAGGCTTATACTTCTTAATGAAATGGCTGAATTACAGAAAATAATGGGTAATTATAAAGATGCTTATAGTTATCTGGAACAATTTAAATTTTTAAATGATACCATACAGACTGAAAATGAAAAAATACAAATTTTGGATTTGGAAGCTCAGTATAAAAATAAAGAACAGCAGAAAGAAATACAGCATTTAGAGGAAAGAAACAAGCAAGAACGAATAATATTTTGGATTAGTTTATCTTTATTTATAAGTGTAGGAGTATTAATGAGTTATGCGCTTTATGAAAGAAAAAGGAAAAACAAACATAAACTTGTTAGTTTAGAACAGGAAAGAAAAATAGACATTAACAAAGCTCTTATCTACGGGGAAAATAAAGAACGAGAGCGAATAGCTAAGGAACTGCATGATGGCATAGGGGGAAGAATGACAGGAATAAAGATAAACTTAGAAAATATGATGGAGAGTGAGGGATATTATATGCTTGAAAAACCTATTGCTCAATTGGATAAATGTATAACAGAACTTAGAAATACTCTTAGAAATCTAACTTCTGAAACACTTCATAAGTTTGGTTTGGAAGAAGCATTACGGGATTTTTGCCAAAATATACAGACAGATTATTTAAAAATATCCTGTTATACTAAAAATCTTAATCAAATAAAAGAAAAACATCAGCTGCACATCTATCGTATTGTTCAAGAGGGAATAAATAATGCCATAAAGCACTCTGGAGCAACACAAATTCTGGTACAGTGTACTTTTGAAGAAAATTTGTTACTCATAGATATAGAAGATAATGGAAAAGGCTTTGATGTGCAAAATATACAGAGAAATTTAGGATTACATAATATAGAACGACGCGTAAATGCCCTTGATGGTACTCTTAAGATAGAATCTTCCTTGGGTAAAGGTACTGTGATGAGTATAGAAGCTAAAATAGAATAAAAAATTTAAAAGATGATAAAGATAATAATTTGTGATGATCATCCTTTGATAACAGAAGGTCTGAAGAGCTTTATAGAAAATAGAGATGAAATGCAAATAGTAGCTACAGCTACTTCTGCAGCTGAATTATGGCAAGTATTGGAAGAAAATGAAACAGATGTTCTTATACTAGATATCAGTCTTCCAGACGGGAATGGGGTGGATATTTGTGCAGAAGTGAAAAAAATGTATCCGCATATCAAAGTAATAGCTCTTAGTAATCATGATGAAAGAAGCTTCATTGTCAGGATGTTAGGGAATAAAGCGTCAGGTTATCTTATTAAAAGTACTTCCATTGGAGAATTGGAAAAAGCAATAAAAGAGGTCTATAGGGGAGGAATATATTTTGGAGAAGATGCCCAAAAAGTATTAGTATCCATGGCGGAAGTCATGCAGGTAGAGGTGCCACCCATTACAAAGAGAGAAAAAGAAGTTTTACAGTATATATCACAAGGGTTGTCTTCTCCTCAGATAGCGGAAAAAATGTTTATAAGTTCACAAACTGTAGACAGCCACAGGAAAAATCTAATGGCTAAATTTGGAGTGAATAAAACTATCAGCCTTGTTCAAAAGGCAAAAGACCTTAATTTTTTAAGTTAAAAAAGAATAAATTCAAAAAGGGTGGTTACAAAATTTGGTTGTATTTGATTTATTTCTTACCTTTACCCAAGTAATTTTTAATTAAAAAATGAGTTTTTTGTACCCAATAAAAAGAGATGGTCTTGGCAAGCATGTTGTGGAGTTGTTTTTTGGGCTGAAATAATAAGAGAGATAAGGATAATTGTCTCTCTATTTTTATGTAAAAAAATAAATAGAAACCAATTTAAAATATATGAATTCTTGTAAAATCATTGCAAACACTATTAGAGGACTCTCTGTGGATGGTGTGGCAGCGGCAAACTCTGGACACCCTGGGATGCCGCTTGGGATGGCAGATGTGTGTGCTGTTCTCTGGTCTGAACATATGAATTTTAACCCGAAAAACCCTAAATGGCTTAACCGAGACAGATTTATCCTATCAGCAGGGCATGGTAGTATGCTTATTTACAGCTTGTTGCACCTTTATGGATATGATTTGTCAATGGATGATTTGAAGGCATTTAGACAATGGGGAAGTAAAACTCCTGGGCACCCAGAAAACTTCGTAACGGCAGGGGTGGAAACCACTACAGGGCCACTAGGACAGGGCGTAGCCAATGCAGTAGGTTTTGCTCTGGCAGAGGCTTCTTTGGCAGCAAGATATAATAGAGAAGGCAGTGAGATTATAGACCATTATACTTATGTGGTGGCAGGTGATGGCTGTCTACAAGAGGGAATTTCTCACGAGGCGTGTTCTTTTGCTGGGCATAATAAATTAGGAAAACTGATTATGCTTTATGACAGCAATAACATCACTATAGACGGACCTACGCATATTTCTTTCACGGAAGATACCAGAAAGAGATTTGAGGCGTATGGATGGCAGGTTCTTGAGATTGATGGGCATGATTATGACCAAATCAATGCTGCTATAGCAGAAGCAAAGAAAGAAAAATCTAAGCCGTCTATCATCATTTGTAAAACTATTATCGGTTTTGGTTCGCCAAATAGAGCAGGAACATCCAAAGCTCACGGAGAGCCTTTCCCAGCGGAAGAAATCGAATTGATGAAAGAAAAATTAGGTCTTCCAAAGGACAAATCTTTCTTCGTTCCAAATGAAATTTCTGATTTAAGAGCTAAAACTCAAGAAAAAGGACAAAATCTTGAAAACCAGTGGAATGAACTTTGGGAAAATTATAAAAATAAAAACCAAGAAGCAGCTAAAGAACTAGAAAACAGCATAAAAGGAGAAATTTCCAAAGAAGCTCTTGATATTCCTCAGTTTGGTTCCGAGAAAGCAATCGCGACTCGTTCTGCTTCGGGAACGGTTCTAAATCATATAGCGAAATATATTCCTCAGCTGATGGGTGGTTCAGCGGATTTGACGCCGTCTAATAACACTCTTCCAGCAGGAGAGGAGTCTTTCTCGCCAGAAAACCCAAAAGGAAGATACATCAGATACGGAGTGCGTGAGCATGGTATGGCAGCGATTATGAACGGAATGGCTCTTCATGGAGGAGTTTTGCCTTATTCAGGGACATTCTTCGTGTTCTCAGATTACATGAGACCAGCGATGCGTATGTCGGCTCTTATGGAGCAGCAGGTGGTGTATGTGCTTACTCATGATTCCATCGGATTAGGAGAGGATGGGCCTACACACCAGCCAGAAGCACACCTATGGGCATATAGAACAATTCCAAATATGACTGTAATTCGCCCTATGGACGCTAATGAAACTGCAGAGGCTTGGAAATCAGCATTAAAGAACAAAAAAGGACCTACTTGTTTAGTTCTTACAAGACAAAATCTTCCTGTTTATGATAGAGTAGGACTTGGATGGGCAAAATCTGAAGAAGCTCAGAAAGGAGGATATGTTCTTTGCGAAGACAAAGATTTTGAGGCGATTATCATCGCTACAGGTTCAGAGGTGGAATTGGCTGTAGAAGCAAAAACTAAACTTAATGAACAAGGCGTAAAAGTAAGAATAGTTTCTATGCCGAGTACCAACATTTTTGATGAGCAGTCACAAGAATACAAAGAATCTGTCTTGCCTAAAAACATTCTGAAAAGAGTGGCTGTAGAGGCAGGAGTTACTTTGGGCTGGTATAAATATGTAGGCTTAGAAGGGCGAGTGATAGGTTTGGACAGATTCGGAGCTTCAGCGCCATATAAAACACTTTATAAAGAATTCGGAATTACAACTGATGCTATCGTAGAGGCTGTAAATTCATTAAAATAGAAAAATAACCAATAAAAATAAAAGAAATGATAGTTACTACCGATCAATTATTCAAGGCTGCATACGGGAAATTTGCAGTAGGAGCGTATAATATTAACAACATGGAGCAGGCTTTAGGGCTTTTCGAAGGACATGCTAAAGCACAGGCGCCGTTCATCGTTCAGTTATCAAAAGGAGCGAGAAACTACGCTAACCCTAAAATGATAGAAGGCATCATCCGTGCTGCTGAAGAAATCTATCCAGACCTTATTTTCGCGGTGCATTTAGACCACGGAGATGAGCAGACATGCTATGACTGTATAGATTCAGGATTTTACAGCTCAGTGATGATTGATGCATCTCACGAGTCTTTTGAGAAAAATGTAGAAATCACGAAAAGAGTAGTGGAAAGAGCTCACGCTAAGGGAATCAGCGTAGAGTCTGAGCTGGGAATGCTAGGTGGTGTGGAAGAAGATATCCAAGTTGATGAAAAACACGCGATGCTTACAGACCCACTAGAAGCTAAGAAATTCGTAGAGCTTACAGGTTGTGACTCTTTAGCGGTTGCTATCGGAACCAGCCACGGAGCTTACAAGTTTTCAGGAAAGCAAGGGCTTCACTTTGATAGAATCGAAGAGATCCAAAGACAGCTTCCAGATTTTCCATTGGTAATGCACGGTTCTAGTTCTGTTCCAAGAGCGGAAGTAGAAAGAATCAATGCTGCTGGTGGTGCTATGGATCCTTCTGCACAAGGTGTGAATGCTGATGAATTTGCAAGAGCTGTGAAATTAGGAGTTACGAAAGTAAATATCGATACTGATGGTAGATTGGTTTGGACGAGAGTTCACAGAGAATTTTTCAAAGAAAAACCAGAGCAGTTTGATTTCAGAGCTCCAGGAAAAGTGTTCGTGAAAGAATATGCTGATTTTATCGTAGATAAATCTAATAAGCTATTGTCTGCTAATCAGTTAGAGTATGTAAGACAAAGCTTGAAATAATGGCTTGGGTGTATTTGATTTTAGCAGGACTTTTCGAAATCGGTTGGCCTATCGGTCTAAAACTAGCAGGAAATGAAAACTTCCGCTGGCAGGGAATGACTATAGCGGTAGTATGTATGGGAGTGAGTAGTGCTCTGCTTTGGGTGGCACAGAAAACAATTCCTATGGGTACAGCCTATGGCGTTTGGACTGGCATAGGAGCAGTGGGAGCATTCGTGGTGGGAGTAGTGTTTTATAATGATGCTCTTACATTTATGCGAACACTAGGCATATTGCTCATCATAAGCGGAGTTATCGTGCTAAAATTAGCTTCAACCTAATAAATAATAAATCTGGCTGTAAACTTTTTTGCAGCCAGATATTTTTTGTATTTTTAACACCAAAACTAATAACAATGTCAAAATTAGATTATAACATCGCAATGGAACTTGTGAGAGTTACCGAGTCTGCTGCGCTTTCTGCGGCAGCTTTTATAGGAACAGGGGACAAGAATGGAGGGGACAAAGCAGCAGTGGATGGAATGCGAGAGTCTCTTCGGTATATAGATGTTCATGGAACTATCATCATCGGCGAAGGAGAAAAAGATGATGCGCCCATGCTCTACAACGGCGAAATGGTGGGAAATGGAAATGGACCTCGTGTGGATATTGCTGTGGATCCAGTGGAGGGGACTAATCTTCTTGCCCTTGGAAGACCCAATGCCATCGCTACGATTGCAGCTTCTGACCAAGGAAGTATGTGGAATCCAGGGAGTTCTTTTTATATGAATAAACTGGTAGTAGGAGAGAAGGCCAAAGATGCGATAGATATTACTCTGTCAGTCACAGAAAACCTTAATAGAATAGCGGAAGCGGAAGGCAAAAAAGTAAATGATCTGATGGTTTATATCTTGGATAAACCTCGTCACAAGGCTATGATAGAGGAGATTAGAAAAGCAGGCGCAAGGATTACACTGCATACAGATGGAGATGTTTTGGGGGCGCTTTTAGCGGCAATGCCAGACACAGGAGTGGATGTATTGATGGGAATAGGCGGTACGCCAGAGGGAGTTTTGGCGGCGTGTGCAGTGAAAGCCCTTAACGGTGGTATGCAGGGAATGAGAGCGCCACAGCTGGAGTCTGAAATAGCCAATTTGAAAAAAGAAAATATTGACATCAGTGAAGTTATACATTTAGATACATTGATAAAGTCTGAAAATGCTGTTTTTTCCGCAACAGGAATCACAAGTGGAGGCTATCTGGACGGAGTTAAATTCCATGAAAACGGAACTATTACTACTAAAAGTTTAGTTATCAGCACTAAATCGGGCTCTATAAGATTCATAGAAGGAATTCATAAAGGAATAAATCACTAAAAAATAAACCATGAAAAAAGAGAAAAAAATATCACCATCTCTGCTGTCTGCGGATTTTTGTAATCTGAGTAGAGATATCCATATGCTGGAAAGCGCTGGTGCAGACCTCCTGCATATAGATGTGATGGATGGACATTTTGTCCCAAATATTACCATAGGAATTCCCGTAGTGGAAGCAATTAAGAAAAACTCTTCTATTCCTTGCGATGTTCATCTTATGATAGAAAAACCAGAGCGATATGTGGAGGATTTTGTAAAGGCGGGAGCGGATTATCTTACCGTTCATGCTGAGGCTTGTACGCATCTTCACCGAACATTACAGCATATCAGAAGCTTAGGCTGTAAAAGTGGTGTGGCTCTAAATCCTCACACGAGTTTAAGCGTTATAGAAGAAGTATTGGAGGAAATAGATTTGGTGCTGATAATGTCTGTAAACCCAGGGTTTGGTGGGCAGTCTTTTATCCCTAATGCACTAAATAAAATAAAAAGACTTAAACAAATGATTATGGAAAAAGGCTCTAATCATATAGAGATAGAAGTAGATGGCGGAATAAAACTTAATAATATTCAGGAAGTTGCAGAGGCTGGAGCGGATATTATAGTTTCTGGGTCTGGAATTTTTAATGGAAAACCAGTAGAAACCATCGCTGAAATGAAAAAAATAATAAACGGATAAGAGTTTAAAAGTGTCTTTTTCCCTTTATTTATGGGGTTTTTCTTTTAAAAAAGGAGTTTGGCATTTGTTTTGTATAGAATAAAACATCAATAACTAATTAAATATTGTAAAAATGAAAAAGTTGTTTTTAACAGGTGCTTTAGCACTTTTTGGATTAATGAATGCTCAAAAAACTGAATCTGGAATTAGATTAGGTGTAAATGCAGGTATACCAGTTGGAGATTTTGGTAAATTTACTACTTTTACAGCAGGTGTAGATTTAGCATACCTTTATCCATTGGCAGAGAACTTCAGATTAGGGGTTGCTACAGGATACTCTCACTATTTTGGTAAAAAGACAACATATGACCTTGGGATACTTGGTAAAGCGGAGCATAAAATGCCTGATGTAGGAATAATTCCAGTAGCTGCTACAGCAGAATTTACTTTAGGTGATTCTAATGTTTTCTTAGGAGCAGATTTAGGTTATGCATTTTTTACTAAAAAAGACTTAAAAAATGAAAATGGTTCTTTCTATTACCAGCCTAAGTTAGGGTATTCTTTTGATAAGAGACATGATTTATATTTTTCTTACAAAGGATTTACTCAAAATAGTGCAAATGCTGGATCTATCAATTTAGGATACGCATATAATTTTTAAAACAATTTCATAGTTAAACAAGAGAGACCGAAATTTTTTTCGGTCTTTTTTTTGTTTTTAGATAAATTGACAGTCAAATACTTCGCAGAAATGTTTTTTTATTCTATCCTTCGCTTCTTCTATATTTACTTTTTGTCCTAGCTCTTGTTCTAGGGAAGTGACTTGTTTGCCCTTTATTCCACAAGGGATAATGTAGTCAAAATATTTCATGTCGGTATTTGCATTAAAAGCGAAGCCATGCATGGTTACCCATCGGGAAGCCTTTACACCCATGGCGCAGATTTTCCTAGCATAGGGCTTTCCTACATCCAGCCAAACGCCAGTTTCGCCTTTTGAGCGGTCGCCATGGAGCCCATAGTCAGCCATAGTTCTTATAATTACTTCCTCTAAGTTTCTCATATACAGGTGAATATCCGTTACGAAATTTTCTAAATCCAAAATAGGATAGCCTACTATCTGCCCAAATCCGTGGTAGGTAATATCTCCACCGCGATTGGTTTTTACAAAATCGGCATTTATTTGTTTTAGTTTTTCTGTGTTGATGAGCATATTATTTTCATCACCGCTTTTGCCCAAAGTGTAGATGTGAGGATGCTCTACAAATAAAAAGAAATTGGGTGTAATGATTTGGTTTTCAGCAGGGAGTTCTCGGTTTTTTAGTTTGATGTCAATGATTCCTTGCATCAGTTCTCCTTGATAGTCCCATGCTTTTTGGTAGTCTATTAGCCCTAAATCCTCAAATTTTACCTGTTTATTCATGCTTCAAAAATATAAAAAATAAGGCAAATGAGAAACTTTAAATTTAGCACGGATGATAAATTAAAAATCATATTTTTGTAGAAAATAAAATAAAAAATGTTTACAAAAATATCTATCCATAGAGTAGGAAATAAAATCAATCAAGAGGGGCTTTTTCTTTCGGAGGGCGAACTGATTTTGGAGAAGGATATGAGAGAGTTTTTATCAGATTTTTTCATAAAATCCTTTAAATCGGAAGAGAAATTTCAGTTTTATCATGAATCTAATATAGAAAACAATGAGCTATATACCTATGTTTCGGAGATTTTTGAGGATAAAGACTGGTTTCATGAACATTCTCAAAAAATAGCCAAATATCTGTATGAAATCACTGATAATCCCAGAGTTTTGTCTGGGGAGTGCTGTGTGGTCTATTTTGAAGATGATTCGGAAAATGGCGAGAAAATGGCCTCTTTGGGGATTTTTAAAATGGAAAAAAAAGATACTTTTTTGAAAGTTTTAGTGGAAGATGAAAATTTCCAAGTGAATAAGGATTTTGGGTTTAATCTCAGTAAAATAGACAAAGGCTGTATGATTTATAACATTCAGAAGGAAGAGGGATTTGTGGTAAAGGCTTTTGACAATAATAAAAATGGAGATTCTGAATATTGGTTTGATAAGTTCCTGCACATTCGCCAGAGAAATGATGAGTATTTCAGCACGGAGAGCACGCTGAGCCTTTATAAAAACTATATAACAAATCAGCTTCCGCAGGAATTTGAGGTTTCGAAGGCTGACCAAGCTGATTTTTTGAACAAGACAATCAATTTTTTCAAAGAAAAAGAGCGATTTGATTTTGATGAATTTACCAACGAGGTTTTGCAGGACAAAAATGTGATAGAGAGTTTTTCTAATTATAAAACCGAATACGAGCAGGAGTTTCAGGTGGATATCGCAGAGGAATTTCCTATTTCTGAAGCGGCAGTGAAGAAACAGGCAAGAAACTATAAATCTGTAATAAAACTGGATAAAAATTTCCATATCTATGTACATGGCGACCGTAGAAAAATAGAACAGGGCGAGGATGAAAAAGGGAAATTCTATAAGGTTTATTATCAGGAAGAAAATTAAATTTATTTTGTAACTTTGTAGGAATTTAAAAAAAATACAAATGATTTTTTATCTTAGAGGTGTTGTCAGTGAGCTGACTCCTACTTATGCCGTCATGGATGTTGGCGGTGTGGGCTATTATGTGGGAATTAGTGTGCAAACATCACAAAAACTGCATTTAGGAAAAGAATCTACAATATACACTCAGCAGATTATCCGTGAAGATGCCCATTTGCTTTTTGGTTTTTTTGATAAAGGGGAGAGAGAGATGTTTAATCTCCTCATCAGTGTAAATGGCGTGGGAGCGGTGTCTGCGATGATTTTGCTTTCATCATTAGAGCTTTCGGATATTGCCCAAGCTATTTTATCTGGTAACAGCGGAATTCTTCAAAAAGTGAAAGGAATAGGCGCTAAAACGGCAGAGAGAATCATCATAGATTTGAGAGATAAAGTTCAGAAATTTGATGGTTTAGGAACGGGCAGCACAGCGATTCTTGATAATAAAATAAAAGAAGAAGCGTTATCAGCATTAGAGGTGTTGGGTATTCCAAGAAAAACCAGTGAGAAAATAGCGGACAAGATTTTGAAACAAAATCAAGAAGCGAGTGTAGAAGAGTTGGTAAAACAAGTTTTAAAAAATATATAAGGCAGATTTCGTGAAAAAAGCGACTATACTAAAGGCGGCACCTTTATTTTTCCTTTCATTATTCAGTGATAATGTATGGGCTCAGACAGAAAAAGAAACCATAGAAAATAAGGAATTTACAATTCCTAATCCCACTCGTTATGAGGCGTTTTATGACATTAAAACAGGGATGTATTATCTGTATCCCAAAATTGGGAATCTGGTGGTAGGAGAGCCGCTTACGATGACACCTTTGCAGTATTCACAATATTTACAGAATAAAAATATCCGTGAATTTTTTCGTCAGAAGGCTAGCGAAGGAACATATGCGCAGATAGGCGACAAGGAGGAAGAAGCGAAGAAAAAGTCGCTTTTGCCGAATATCACGATTAGAAACCGAATTTTTGAAACTATTTTTGGAGGGAACAAGATAGAGCTTATTCCGCAGGGGTATGCTACTTTTGACCTTGGTATTTTACACCAAAAAATAGATAATCCACTTATACTTCCTAACAACAGAAAATCCTTTACGATAGATGTTCAGCAGAGGATAAATGTAGGGATAGTGGGAAAAGTAGGGGAAAACTTACAGTTGAGAGCCAACTATGATACCCAGAGCGGTTTTGCTTTTGAAAATAAAGTAAATCTTGTCTGGACAGGAACGGGAAGTTCTTGGAAAGATGCCCAAGATAAACTATCTAAAAAGCTAAATGACAGAAGCAGAGATGATGGCGAGGATAGAATTATCAAAAAAGTGGAGGTTGGGAATATCAACATGCCTCTTTCCACGAGCTTGATTAGAGGTTCAGAGTCTCTTTTTGGGATAAAGACAGAGTTTCAGCTTGGAAAAACTACGGGGACATTTGTATTTTCACAGCAGCAGGGCGAGGTGCAGACCGTAGTTGCACAAAATGGAGGAGCTTCCAAGAGCTTTAAAATCAATGCGGTAGATTATGAGGATAACCAGCACTTTTTCATTGGGCAGTATTTTAACAACCACTATGATGGAGCATTGTTACAATATCCTCTTATCAATTCTAAAATAGCGATTAACAGGATAGAAGTATGGGTGCTGGACCAAGGGTCTGGTGACCTCCAATCGCAGAAAACCATAGTGGGTGTCAGGGACTTAGGGGAAGGGGCTCTTACGGCTTACCCTGATAACTCGGTGAATAGTGTTTATCGAGATGTTTCCAATTTGACAGGAATCCGTGATGTAACTACGGCGTATAATGCCATTAAAAACCAATCTCTCTATGATGCAGCTACTGGAACCAACCAGCCATATCAGGAGGGAGAGAATTTTATTTTTAATAGAAGAGCCAGAAAACTTAGCGAAAGTGAGTTTAGGTATCATCCACAGCTGGGATATATTTCCCTAAATCAAAGATTAAATGATAATCAGCTCCTTGCAGTATCTTTCTCATATACTGTAAATGGAGATGACTCTAAAGTATATAAAGTAGGGGAGTTTTCAGAAGATAATTCCTCTGTATTGATAACAAAATTGCTAAAACCCAATACCGTTACCAAAACCACATCTCCTATGTGGGATCTCATGATGAAGAACATCTATCCTCTGGATGGAACGCAGATTTCGTCAGAAGATTTCTTTATGAATGTTTACTATCGTGACCCATCAAATGGTAAGGTCAGCTATCTACCAGGAACGGGCGTTCAGGATATTAACTTGCTGAAATTGTTCAACTGGGATAGGCTGAATTCTAATGGAGATGGACAGCAGGATGGAGATGGACAGTTTGACTTCGTCCCAGGGCTGACCATTGATGAGAATAATGGTAAATTGATATTCACTAAAACACAGCCTTTTGGTAAGCATATAGAAAATGTTTTGGGGGGACATGACCCTAAATTTGTATTTTCGGATTTATATACCCAGCTGAAATCTGTGGCTACACAGGCTAATTTGGCTCAAAGATATACATTAGAAGGGAGATTTAAAGGCTCTGGAGCTCAGGGAATAGCACTCGGTGCGGTGAATATTCCTAAAGGCTCGGTGAAAGTAACTTCCAATGGCGTGGAACTCGTGGAAGGAGTAGACTACACGGTGGATTATTTGCTGGGAACAGTTACGATTATCAATGAAATGATTAAACAATCTGGGCAGGCTATCAGTGTGAGTCTGGAAAACCAGTTGGCGTTTAATACACAGAAAAAAAGGTTCATTGGGCTTAATTTAGAAAGAAAAATCAGTGATAATTTCCTCATCGGAGCTACGATGGTTAATTACAGAGAAACGCCTTTGACCCATAAAGTCCAGCTTGGGCAGGAAGCAGTGAATAACACCATGCTTGGAATGAATATAGCCTATAATAACGAGGCTCCGTTCCTTACGAGATTGACAAACAAAATCCCGCTCATTAGCACAGATACAAAATCTAATATCAGTTTCCGAGCAGAGGCGGCTTACCTTATCCCAGGTGAAAACAGCAACATGCAAAATCAATCTTATATAGATGATTTTGAGCAGGCTACTTCTCGTATTTCTTTGAAAGAACCTTCTATGTGGAGTTTGGCTTCTAAACCAGAGCAAAATACGAGCGACCCTATATTTAATACAGCTAATCTAAGTAATAACCTGACCTATGGCTACGGAAGGGGGCTTATTTCTTGGTATAATATAGACCCTAGGTTCTACGGAGTAGGCGGATCTGCACCTAATGGAGTAAGTGCGCAGAGTCTATCTAACCACGCCTCACGAAGAGTTCATCAGGGAGAATTATACACGATAAAAGACTATGTAGCAGGAGAAGAAAGTTTCCTAAATACCTTTGATATTTCATACTATCCGACAGAAAGAGGACCTTATAACTTTAACGCATCAGAAACGACGCAAGATAGATGGGGAGGACTTATGCGGTCAATTTCTGTTTCTAACTTTGTGAATTCTAATATAGAATATGTAGAGTTCTGGATGATGGATCCGTATGCAGATGGTGGAACATTAGGAACAAATCCTAAGTTATTGCTACATCTTGGTAATGTTTCTGAAGATGTCCTAAAAGATGGCGTTTTACAATACGAAAATGGACTTCCTACGAGTTCAGACCCAGCCAATGTTACGACTACCAACTGGGGTAATCAGCCTAAACAAGCGCCTGTGCTCTATGCATTCTCATCAGAGGGAGCGGAGCGGTCTACGCAGGATTTAGGGTATGATGGGCTTGATAATCAGTCGGAAGCAGCGAAATTTGGGACTTCGTTTGTAAATCCTGTGACTAATGCTGTAGACCCTGCGTCTGATGACTTCGTATTTCCTTTGTCTAATAAATTCCAAGGCGCGCAGGCAGGCTCGCTGGTGGAACGATACAGATATTTTAGAAACCCAGACGGAAACTCAGAAGCCAATTCATTAGAAGTTGCTACGCAAACTCCTGATGCAGAAGATGTAAATAGAGATTTTAACCTTGACCAAAACGAAAGCTATAACCAATATACAGTAAAGCTGGATAGAGCGAGTTTGGTTTTAGGGCAAAATAATATAGTGGATGTAAAGGAAGTTTCCACAAGATTCCAAGATGGAAGGTCTGGAACCAATAAATGGTATCTTTTCCGTATTCCAGTAAGCCAGTTTGATACCACAGCAGGAGAGCGCAGTACGGATGTGCTGAACAATGTTCGTTTCATGAGAATGGTTCTCACAGGTTTTGATGAGACTACTACGCTCAGATTTGGAAGTTTGGATTTGGTTCGTTCCGATTGGAGAAGATACACCAAACCACTCGCTGTAGATGCTACTACCAATGAAGGTTTTGGAACGGTAAATACGGATAATCTAGAGATAGGAAGTGTGAACTTGGAAGAGAATGGACAAGGAACACCTCCATATGTGCTGCCTCCTGGAATAGACCGAGAGGTTTTGAGTGGAACGGCTGGTACACAGAGACAAAATGAAGGCTCTCTCTACATGAAAGTAACAGGGCTGAGTAATGATGCTCGTGGGGTATTTAAGAACACTACACTAGATCTGCGTAGGTATGAAAAGCTGGAAATGTTTGTTCATGCTCAAGATTTGAAAAATCTGACCTCCACAGCTCTCGATGATAAAACCAAGTTCTTTATCCGTTTCGGTAGTGATGCTACGGATAACTACTATGAATACGAGGCTTCCCTTAAATATACTTCTTCTAACAGCAGAACACCTTACGAAATCTGGCCTTCAGAAAATATGGTAAGTCTGGAATTAACGGAACTAACGGCTATTAAAGGAAGAAGAGATAAAAATGGAGCTCCTTCTGATACTAGATATACAGATGGAGGTTATGGTAATGCCAATAAAAAGATTTATGTAAAAGGTCGCCCAAGTATAGGGAATATTAGTACTATAGTATTGGGGGTAAGAAACCAAGATGCATCTAGCGTGTCCAAAGATATTTTACTTTGGATAAATGAAATCCGTGCTTTTGGAATTAAAAACCAAGGAGGGTATGCAGCAAATGCCAATTTGACTTTCAATTTGGGTGATTTTGCGACGGTTAATGCCAGTGGGTCTGTATCTACAGTTGGTTTCGGGAGTATTGTCCAAAAACCATCAGAAAGGTCACAGACAGAAAATTCTGCCTTACATATTAGCACGACGGTGAATTTGGACAAATTTTTACCAGAGAAAATAGGAATGAAGATTCCGTTTAACTATTCCTATACACAGAGCATAGAAGACCCTAAATATAATCCGCTGGATAATGATGTAGAGCTGAAAAACAGCCCAGTAAGAGACCAGCTGAAAAAAATAGTGAGAACCTACTCTCAGCAGAGAAGTATAGGCGTGGTCAATATGCAGAAACAGAGAATGAACTCTGAGAAAAAATCCAAATTCTACGATGTAGAAAATCTTTCCCTTACGGCTGTTTATAATGATGATTTTTATAGAGATGTCTATACAACTAAAAATTATCGCCAGTATTTCAAGGGGTATTTGGATTATAATTTTAATTTTAAACCTTGGGTGATACGACCGTTTAATAAGTTGATAAGCGACACATCCAAAGCGGCTAAATACCTAAACTGGATAAAAGAAGTTAATTTTAACCCAATTCCTACTCGATTATCTTTCAGATTGGAGCTGGACAGAACATATAGTGAGCTGCAGTATAGAAATATAAATGCCCTCTTGGCAGGAGCCCATGGAGATGATTTCCAAGTGATAAAGGGAAGAACTTTCTATTTCGGATGGCAGTATAATCTTGGATTTAATTTTACTAAATCCCTGAAATTGGATATCAATTCCTATACCCGAACACTCAATGACCATATTTCTGTAAATGCAATGAATAACCGCTCTATTTTTAGAGATTTGTTCCGTGCAGGAAGACCTGTTTTGTATAACCACAAAGTACAGCTTAATTATAAGTTGCCGTTTGAGCATTTCCCATATTTAGATTTCATCAATGCGGAGGTGGGATATGGCTTCCAGTATAACTGGTCGGCTCGTTCTACCGCCATTTCTCAACAGGATTTAGGGAATTTAGCCCAAAATAATAACAATACCGTGGTTGCGGCTTCTGTGGATATTCCGAGTTTATTCTCTAAATTTAAGTATTTCCAAAAGCTGGAGAATACCATGCAACTGAGAAGAGCAGAGATAGAGGCGATGGAAAAAACTAATGCAGAGACAACTACTAGAAAAAATAGTGAAAATAGAATCACTACGCTGAAAAATAAGCTGACTCCATTACAAGCTGTTCTTTATGGAATCACATCTTCACTTAAACAGGTGGATTTTAACTATAATGAAACCAATGGAACTTCTCTCCCAGGGATACTTTCGTCTCCGAATTTCTATGGATATGGACAAGGGATAGGAGGGCCTACATATGGATTCTTGCTTGGTTCTCAGGCAGATATCCGTAGGGTGATGATAGAGCGTGGCTGGGTAACAGGTTCAGATTTGATGACAGAATCCTATGTGCAGATGCAGACTAAGGCTATCACAGGAAGCATCCAAATTCAGCCGATGAATGATTTGAAAATAGACCTAAATTTCCTTAAAAATTATTCAAGCTCATTGACTCATAGTGGGTATAATATATTGACAAACAATAGATTGTCTTTTGCGAACGAGATTATAGCTTTCTCTCATACGGATATATTGATGGGGACTTCTTTCAAAGATGGTGGACAGCTTTATATGAATATGGTAGAGAATGCACAAGTTTTGTCTAGAAGTATGCCTGGGGTTTTGGGGGCTGATGGCTTTGTAGAAGGCTATGGTTTAGGAAATTCATACATTTTAATTCCTGCATTCAAGGCAGCGATTGGCGGTAAGAATTTGAGCAAAGAAAATCCTACAAAATCCAAATTCCCGCTTCCTAACTGGCAGGTTATCTATTCAGGATTGAAAAATATCCCAATGCTCAATAGACATTTCTCTAAAATAGACATATTACATGGCTATAAGGCTACATATACTGTGGCAGGAATACAGTCTAGTTCAGATTATTATAACTATGAGGTGAGCAAAAACACGCCGATGCCTTCATCAGACAAAGATAGAAATGGCAACTTCCTAAATCCGTATGTATTCTCTCAGGTAGGCTATGTGGAGGAATTTTCGCCGCTTATCGGGGCTGATGTTACCATGAGGAATAACATGCAGTTCAGAGCGATGTATAACAAGAATAGAGCCTATGTACTAGGGCTTCAGAATTATACGCTTTCGGAAGACTCTGGTTCTGAGTATATTGTAGGATTTGGGTATATTTTTAAAGATTTGAAATTTAAGATGAAGTTCAGAGGAAAACAAAGAACGATAAAGAGTGATTTGAATCTTAAATTTGATTTTTCATTAAGAGATAATAAAACCCGAATAACCAATATCTTAGCTCAAGATTCACAAGTAACTGGAGGACAGAGAGTTTTGGGAATAAATTTCTCCGCGGATTATAGTTTTTCACAAAATTTCCAAGTGAAATTCTTCTATAACCAGCTGGTTACCAAGTATAAAATTTCCACCGCTTATCCGTTATCAACTCTACGGGCAGGGCTTAGTTTTAACTTTACTTTTGGTGGAAGTAATAATAACAATAACTAAATTTTTGTAAAATCTAAAAATATGAAAAAAGCCATAGTTTTATCAGGAATAGTGTTGTCAATGTTTTCATGTAACAGTCCAAAAAAGGAAGAAGTGAAAGAAGAAAAAGTAAATACAGAAGAAACTCAGGAGCCGTTGGTTGGTGCCGATAGAGATGAGCATGGGTGTATCTCTTCGGCAGGATTTTCGTGGAGTGAATTGCAGCAGACTTGTGTGCAGCTATGGGAGGCTGGTGTCAGATTAGACCCTATCGAAGTGAAAGAAGGCGATGCAGTTTTCAGCGCATTTGTTTTGTTTAATAAAGATGAATCCAAAGCCGAAATTATCCTTCCTAACAAAAAAGGTTCTGTTATTTTAGACAAAAAATCAGAAAATTTCTACGAAAAAGACGAATACATGTATGATGACAAGAAAGGCACATTCTCTATCAATGGGAAAGTAGCGTATAAGGAAAAAAATGAAAAAGATTAAACATACAAAAACATGGAAAAGTATTTAAATATTTTAGGATGGATAGCAGTAGCAATTACATTATATATGGAAGTTTCTTATTTTTATCGGGTGGTATCTAATGATGATTATTATGGATTTGGTTATCCTTCTATTTTGTCACTTATGAATAATATGCTGTGGGTAGGTCATGGCCTTTTTAAAAACAAAAAAGACTGGCCGCTCATTATTGCAAATGGTTTTGTAATTGTTATGGTATTGGTGGAGCTTGTTTATTCTATTGTGAGAGGATTTTAAAATTTTTTGTATTTTCGCATCAATAAATGTTTTCATAATTATATTTTTTGGAATTAATAGTATTACACGGCGGGGGTATTCATTTCCGCTGTGTTTTTTTTAGAAATCATTTGCAGAGGAAAAATTTTTTTCTACCTTTGGTAAAGCAAAAATTAACAATTAAAGTTCAACAATTAATCATTACAAAAACATGGAAAAGTTTTTAAATATTTTAGGTTGGATAGCTACAGGAGCGGCAATGCTTATGTATGTATCTTACATTCCGCAGATTACCTCCAATCTACAAGGGATGAAGGGCGATTTTCTTCAGCCTTTTGTGGCAGGGATTAACTGCACGCTGTGGGTAGGTTACGGCTTCCTGAAATCTAAAAAAGATTGGCCTATAATCGTTGCAAATACACCTGGAATAGTTTTTGGATTTACGGCTGCTTTTACGGCTATTATGTAAAAAAAATAAAGGTAGTTTAATTTTATGTTAAACTATCTTGATTTTTTTATAATCCACTTCGGTAGAAATCCAGGGCAGAAATAATATTTTCCAGCGGAACATTTTGGTTATAATTTCCCTTGCCGATGCCTTCTATCAGCGAGAAACTAATGTTTCCATGCTGATTTTTTTTGTCCTGATACATCAGCGTAATGATTTCCTCATCACTGAAATTAGAAATATCCACAGGCGGGAAAAATCGCACAAGATTTTCTATAATATGGCGCACTGTGTTCAGAGAAATCAGCTGTTGCAAATAGGAAATATAAGTTTCACAAATCATTCCGAGTGCAACTGCTTCGCCGTGGAGCAGAGGAGTTCCCTCTCTCAGGAAAAGGCTTTCTACGGCGTGTCCTATCGTATGCCCGAAGTTGAGGATTTTTCGGATATGCTTTTCGTGGAAGTCTTCCTGCACGATTTTTTGTTTAATCTCGGCACTTTGTAATAGATAAGGCGCGATTTTCTCTGCAGAAAGTTCATTTTCAATAGAAATCAGCTCAAGCCAATGTTTAGCATCAGCGATGAGACCATGTTTCAGCATTTCCGCAAAGCCAGATTTCAGCTGAGGAAAGGGCAGTGTGCGGAGATAATCAGCAAAGAGGAAAATTTGCTTCGGTTCTGCAAAAGTTCCGATTATATTTTTAAGAAACAAATGGTCTATGCCTGTTTTACCGCCCACAGCAGCATCTGCCATTGCCAGCAGAGTGGTAGGAAGGTAAATAAAAGGAATTCCTCTTTTGTAAGTGGATGCAATGAATCCGCCAATGTCTGTGACAACACCTCCGCCAAGACAGATAAGCAGACTATGCCTATCAGCACCGAATTCTGTAAGGATTTCCCAAAGCTGCACGGCAGTGTTTATGTTCTTGCTCTGCTCTCCTTCCTCTATCTCTATAATCTCAAAAAGTGCGGTGGTTTCTAAATTGCCCAAGAGGGTAGGAAGGCAGTATTCGTGCGTGTTTTCATCCACCAAGATGAAAATTTTGCTAGGATTTTGGTGTTGTATAAAAAGATTGAGTTCGGTGAAATCTTGGTCAAGGATTTTTATCATTTTCTGCTATCTGTATCCGAAATTCTTGAGGTCTTTTTCGTTCTTTCTCCAGTCTTTTTTTACTTTCACAAAGAGATTGAGATGGATTTTCTTTGCAAAGAATTTCTCCAAGTCAAGCCTTGCTTCTGTGCCGACTTTTTTTATCGCCTCACCTTTGTGGCCTATCAAAATTCTCTTTTGGGTTTCTCGCTCCACATAGATGATGCTGTCTATGAAGATGATGCCTTCCTTTTCTTTGAAAAGTTCGGTAACCACCTCTACGGAATAAGGGATTTCCTTCTCGTAGTTGAGCAAAATTTTCTCACGCACCGTTTCATTGACAAAAAACCTTTCTGATTTGTCCGTAAACTGGTCTTTGTCATAGTAAGGCGGGTTCTCTGGAAGCAGAGATTTTAGTTTCGGAAGTATATATTCCGTATTGTAAGCATTTAGTGCCGAAATCGGTAGGATTTCTGCTTTCGGAAGGAGATTGTGCCAGTGTTCCACAGCGGCCTCCATTTCCTTTTGGTTGCTTTTATCTATTTTGTTGATGAGCAGCAGCACGGGAATCGGAATTTTATTTAACTTCTCGATAAGAAATTCCGAAGGCTCGCTTTTGTCCGATATATCTACAATGAAAAGAAATACATCTGCATCTTGGAGACTTTCTTTCACGAAGCCCATCATTTTCTCTTGTAGTTCGTATTTAGGGTCAAGAACGCCAGGCGTGTCCGAAAAGACAATCTGGACATCTTCCTCGTTATAAATCCCGAAAATACGGTGTCTGGTAGTCTGCGCCTTTTGGGTAACGATGGCTAATTTCTCTCCCATGAGCTGATTCAGAAGGGTAGACTTCCCAGCGTTGGGCTTTCCTACTATATTGACAAAACCTGCTTTGTGCATTGCTTTTTTTGTTTTTAAATTTCCGCAAAGATATGAATAATTTGGCTTCGGTGGTGAGAAGTATAAATTCTTTAAGCCAATTCTAAGGATACAATTTCCGTTTTTTCTCCGTTTTCGGTTTCACAGACGATAGAGATATAGTCAAAGCCATTTCTTTTCACTTCTTCCCAAGAAATAGTTTCTCCATTGATAAGGGTTACTCTATCTTCTTCGTCTACTTCATAATCTTCTTTTTCTTCTTCGTAATCAATAGAATATCCAAAATCTATATGAATTTTGCAAGGAGCAATATCGTATTTTACCAAAGTTCGTTTTTCAACTTCTGCTGGGTCAAATTCCTCACAAAACATTGCATTATAGCCGTGTCGGTAGCCATCAAAAAGCAATATTTCTTCGCCTGTTTCTGTGTCTTTGGCTACTATTTTACAAGGGATTTCAACCTCATCAGTATAATAATTTACAATAAAAGGCAGTTTTTCTCCTTTTGCTTCAAATAAATCACCATAATAATACACTTCAAAGAGTGAATTTCCATTTTTCGATTGTATATCCACAGAGAGATAATCACCTGATTTTATATTACAAGCATTTTCACTTAGGTAGGTAGGAACTTTTTGCATATACAAAATTATTTAGAGTGTATGTTATATTTTT
>CAUQKV010000020.1:0-29605 GCA_963518845.1 uncultured Flavobacteriaceae bacterium
AATTAATTATATTTTATGAAAAAATATATAAAACTCCTTAGAATAGAACAATGGATTAAAAATATTTTTGTCTTTCTGCCCTTATTTTTTTCAGGGTCTTTTCTTCATTTGGAGTTGTTTAGTGTGAGTTTATTTGCGTTTTTTATTTTCTCTTTTACGGCAAGTTGTATTTACATAATCAATGATTATACAGATATAGAAGCAGACAAAAAACACCCTGAAAAATGCAAAAGACCGCTGGCTTCAGGAGAAATCAGTAAATCGACAGCAAAATTAGTTTTTGCAGGTTTAGTTTTTCTAGTTGTTTCTTTGACAAGCCTTGCAGGATTTCTTTTTTCAATAGACCTACTCTATTTTTCTCTTGTCATTAGCGCCTATTTTATTATGAATATCGCCTATACTTTTAGGCTGAAACATATCGCGATAGTTGATATTTCTATCATTGCTTTGGGCTTTGTTTTTAGGGTTTTGGCAGGTGGATATATTACAGGTATTTGGATTTCTCAGTGGGCTATTTTACTGACATTTTTGCTGGCTTTGGTTTTAGCAATTGGAAAGAGACGAGGCGAACTCATAAACTCACAAATAAATGGAAAAACGAGAAAAGCTCTGGATGGGTACAATATTCAGTTTGCGGACATTGTATTGGCGGTAAGTTGTTCATTAGCAATCATTTGTTATGTGATGTTTACCCTCTCTCCTGATGTTCAATCCAGATTTAATCAAAATATTTTTTACACCACATTTTTTGTTATTTTTGTTTTTTTGAGATATTTACAGCAGACTTTGGTGTATAACAAAACGGAATCTCCTACTAAAACCTTTTATAGAGATAAATACATACAAGTTACTGTTTTACTTTGGATTATATCTTTCGTATTAATGATTTACTTTAAGTAAGATTATGCAAAAAAAATTATATTGTTTTGACTTTGATGGCACTTTGACGAAAAGAGACACTATGTTTGCTTTTCTTAAATTTTATGAACCTAAAAAATTCTATACTAGTTTCATCAAACACATTCCTCTTTTCATCATGCTAAAACTAAAATTAGCCAATACTGGAGAGGTCAAAAAAAGTTTTGTCAATTCTATTTTAAAAGGAAAAACACGACAGGAAATAGAATCCAAATCTTTACAATTTTTTAATGAAAACTATCCGAGCCTTATCCGAGAAAGCGCCATAGATTTCATCAATCAAATTGACCGAACTACTACCAAATGTCTCTTGGTGACAGCATCTCTGGATATCTGGGCAAAACCATTTGCAGAAAAATGGAAAATGGGTTTGGTGGCCACGCAGGCGCACTTCGAAAACGATATTTTTACAGGAAAATTCAGCACCAAAAACTGCAACGGACAGGAAAAAGTAAACAGAATAAAAAAGCTTATTGAAAAGGAAGCTTTCGATAAAATCATCGCTTTTGGTGACACCTCAGGAGACCAAGAAATGCTTTCTTGGGCGGATGAGGGTTTTTATCGTTTTTTTCATTAAATTTGTCAAAATATTGATATGAAACATTTTATTTTAATAGGATTTATGAGCATTTTCACATCTTGTTTTTCTCAGAAAAAAGTGAAAAATGACGCCAAAACATCTTTTTCCACAGAAAAAGATATTTTCTATTCCAACCAAAATGGTGGTGCATTATATCCAAGTTTTTCTTTGATTAAAAGCCAAGAAGAATTGGATAAAGCATTACTGGGCGAAGGAACATTCATAATAAGTGATGAAAATACTGACAATCAAAAAATAAAATTCCCTAAAAACAGAAAAGTAATAAAGTACAACTTGGGAGAATTTCGGTCTGGAAGCCACACACCTGAGAAGCTTGATGCTTACAGAGTGAATGAAGAAACTTTGGAATTGTTCATCAAAAAAGGAAAATTTGAAAAAGAACATGAAAATGATTTAGAGTTTAGTATTCAGGTAGTTACCAGACCTTACATCATTTTTTCGGTTCCAAAAAAACTAGAATTCAAAAAAATCTCAATAATCTATGAATAAAATATATTTAGACAACGCAGCAACTACTCCTCTAAATGAACAAGTTATAGAAGAAATGCTGTCCGCGATGAGAAATCATTATGGAAATCCCTCCTCTACGCACAGCATCGGGCAAGAGGCTAAAACCTTGATAGAAAATACCCGAAGAAAAATCGCAGAATACCTGCGAGTAACTCCTGGTGAGATTATTTTCACTTCGTGCGGAACGGAGTCTAACAACTTGATTATCAAATCTTGCGTGGAGCATCTCGGAGTTGAAAGAATCATTTCTTCTGCCCTTGAGCATAAATGTGTGTCAGAATCCTGCCTTGAAATGAAAAACCACAAAGGCGTGGAGCTTGTCTATCTTCGCCCTGACAGAAATGGGAATTTTGATTTAGCCGAGCTGGAAAAAATCCTAAAATCCTCTAATAAAAAGACTTTGGTGAGCCTGATGCACGCGAATAATGAAATCGGAAATTTATTAGACATAGAAAAAACCGCTGAAATATGTAAGCAAAATCATGCTCTCTTCCATTCTGACACTGTGCAGACTGTGGGGCATTTGGATTTGGATTTTTCAAAAATTCCTATTGATTTCGCTTCGTGCAGTGCTCATAAATTCCATGGCCCGAAAGGTGTAGGATTTGCCTTTGTCAGAAAATCCTCTGGTCTGAAAGGTCTTATCGTGGGAGGAACACAGGAAAGAAGCCTGAGAGCAGGAACAGAAAATGTGGTGGGAATTGTTGGTTTAGGGAAAGCATTAGAATTGTCAATAGAGAATTTAGAAAAATATTCTACTCATATTCAAGGAATTAAAGACTATGCTATTTCAGAACTGAAAAAAGCATTTCCTAACATTAAATTTAATGGACAATCTTCCAATAAAGAAAAAAGCCTTTACACGGTGCTGAGTCTAGCACTGCCGTTCAAGAATCCTCTGATAGGCTTACAGCTAGATATGAAGGGAATTGCAGTTTCCCAAGGAAGTGCGTGTAGCTCTGGCGCTAGCAAGCCTTCTATGGTGCTGATGTCCATCCAGACAGAAGAAGAGATGGACACTACGACTCCGCTTAGAGTTTCGTTTAGCAATAAAACCACCAAAGAAGATATAGATAAATTGATATCTGCTCTAAATGAAATTGTTCAAGAAAATAAAATAGAAATCAATAATAATTAGTATAGATTTTACAATAAAAAGATTGTTGTATTTTTGCATCAAGTTTAATATAAAATATATTTATCATGGCACTAACAGTTACAGACGGAACATTTAAAGAATCCGTATTACAATCAGATAAACCAGTATTAGTAGACTTTTGGGCTACTTGGTGTGGACCTTGTAGAATGCTTTCTCCAGTTATCGAGCAGCTTCATAACGAGTTTGAAGGCAAGGCCGTAGTTGCAAAAGTAGATGTTGATAACAATCAGCAAGTATCTTTGGAATATGGTATCAGAAGCATCCCTACTCTTCTTATTTTCAAAAATGGAGAAGTGGTTGATAAAATAGTAGGACTTTCTCCAAAAGAAGTTATTGCAGAGAAACTTTCTGCACATTTATAAAAAAAATATTTATTTGATAATGAATGCTTTTCGTAATCGGAAAGCATTTTTTTTATTATTTATTTGCTGGTAAAAATAAATATGTATATATTTGCACTCACAAAATCAAGAATAGAAGTTCATAATAAACAAAAAGATCCGGTAGTTCAGTTGGTTAGAATGCCGCCCTGTCACGGCGGAGGTCGCGGGTTCGAGTCCCGTCCGGATCGCACCATAATTTTAAGGTTTTAAAAATTTGTTTTTAGATCCGGTAGTTCAGTTGGTTAGAATGCCGCCCTGTCACGGCGGAGGTCGCGGGTTCGAGTCCCGTCCGGATCGCACCCTCTTCATTTGATGAAGAGGTTTTTTTGTTATTATAGCTAAGATTAAATATCATTCTTAAGTAAAATTTATTTACTTTTGCAGTCTAATTAAATAAGATTGAAAATGTCATTATCAGAACAAGAAATCATACGCCGAGAGAAGTTAGAAAAACTTACCCAAATGGGAATCAATGCATTCCCAGCGGACGAATATACTATTACGGACTCTGCACAGTCTATAAAAGAAGGTTTTGAAGAAGGAAAAAAGGTAAAAATAGCAGGAAGACTTATTTCTAGAAGAATACAAGGAAAGGCTTCTTTTGCCGAATTGCAGGACTCTTCTGGGCGTATTCAGGTTTATTTCAACAGAGATGAAATCTGCCCGACTGATGATAAAGAACTTTATAATAAAGTGTACAAGCACCTTTTGGACATCGGTGATATCATCGGTGTAGAAGGAGAATTGTTCAAAACTCAGGTAGGAGAAATGACAGTAATGGTGAAAAATTTCACTCTTTTGACTAAAACTCTCCGACCGCTTCCTTTTGCTAAAATAGATGAAAACGGCGTTGTTCATGATGCTTTCAACGATCCTGAACTTCGTTACCGCCAGAGATATGTGGATTTAGTAGTAAATCCAGAGGTAAAGGAGGTTTTCGTAAAGAGAACTAAACTATTCAATGCAATGCGCCAGTTCTTTAATGATGCTGGATATTTTGAGGTAGAAACACCTATTCTACAGTCTATCCCTGGGGGAGCTGCCGCACGGCCATTTATCACTCATCATAATGCTTTGGACATTCCATTATACCTTAGAATTGCTAATGAATTATATCTAAAAAGACTGATTGTCGGTGGTTTTGATGGTGTATATGAGTTTTCTAAAAACTTCCGTAATGAAGGCATGGACAGAACCCACAACCCTGAATTTACGGCAATGGAAATCTATGTAGCATACAAGGATTACAACTGGATGATGGACTTCACCGAAAGACTTTTGGAGCATTGTGCCAAAGCTGTAAATGGAACAACTAAAGCAGTTTTCGGAGAACACGAAATAGACTGGAAAGCTCCTTACGAAAGAATTTCTATGACAGATGCCATCAAGAAATTTACAGGATACGATATCACTGGCAAGAGCGAAGAAGAACTTAGAACATTCGCGAAATCCATTGGTATAAATGTAGATGAGACAATGGGTAAAGGAAAACTGATAGATGAAATATTTGGAGAAAAATGCGAGGGTAACTTTATCCAGCCTACTTTCATTACGGATTATCCAATAGAAATGTCGCCTTTGACTAAAAAACACAGAGATAAAGAAGGTTTGACCGAAAGATTTGAGCTGATGGTCTGCGGTAAGGAAATTGCAAATTCTTATTCCGAACTAAATGACCCAATAGACCAGCGCGAAAGATTTGAGGAACAAATGAAACTTTCCGAAAAAGGAGATGATGAAGCGATGTTCATAGACCAAGACTTCCTTCGTGCTTTGGAGTACGGAATGCCTCCAACAGCTGGTTTAGGGATAGGTATGGACAGACTGATGATGTTCCTTACCAATAATGCGTCTATCCAAGAAGTGCTGTTTTTCCCTCAGATGAGACCAGAAAAGAAGATGCCGGCAATAGAACTGGGAGATGATGAAAAATTGATTTTAGAAATCTTAAAATCTGGTGAAGTGATGCCACTTTCTGAGGTTAAAGAAAAATCCCAACTATCTGGTAAAAAATGGGATAAAGCAACCAAAAACCTTACGAAAAGCAACATCGTAAAAGTAGAAAAAACAGAAACCGATTTACTGATGCAGTTGGTTTAGAAAATAAAAAACAAAGGTTATTCTTTTTTGAATAACCTTTGTTTTTATAAAAACTCTATTACTTTTTCTAATGCAATTCCTCTGGAACCTTTTAGTAGAATATTTTTATTCTTGATAGGATTTCGCTTTAAATATTCTATAAGTTCATCGGTATTTTTAAATGATTTTTCAGAAGGGTTCACCTGCTTAAAAATACTGCCCACGGTTATGATTTCATCTAAATTCAAGGACTGAGCAAGCTCCCATATCTTCTGATGTTCTGTGATACTCTCCTCACCCAGTTCCAGCATATCTCCTATGATAACTATCTTAGAACCAGCAAATTGGCTAAAATTATTCAATGACAAAGCCATACTGCTGGGATTAGCATTATAAGTATCTAAAACTAATGTTTTCCCATTTTTCTCAACAACTTGTGAGCGCATATTGGTAGGTTTATAATTTTCTATTGCTGATTTAATTTCCTCAAAATCAATATCAAAATGCAAACCTAAACTTACCGCTGCACAAATATTAGTAAAATTATAGTCTCCCGTAAGATTGGACTGAATTTTTTGACCTTTATAAATGATTCCAACGAGATTATTTTCTACAAACTTTTCAAAATAAAACTGAGAATCACCTGAACCAAAAGTGATTTTTTTCGAATAATTTTTAGTTTTTTCTCGCTGAATTTCATCAACTTCATTTACTAATATTGTTTGGTCGTTCTGTTTTAAATATTCATAAAGTTCTGATTTTCCTTTTATTACACCTTCAAAACCACCAAAACCTTCTAAATGAGCTTTACCAAAATTAGTGATATAGCCTATATTTGGTTCTGCTAATGAACAGAGAAGTTCTATCTCTTTTTGATGATTTGCTCCCATTTCTATCACAGCAATTTCGTGTTCTTTCGTTATGGAAAGCAATGTAAGAGGAACTCCTATATGATTATTTAAATTTCCAAAAGTATATTGAGTTTTGTATTTTCTAGCCAATACAGAGGAAATTAACTCTTTAGTAGTGGTTTTTCCATTACTTCCTGTAAGTCCTATAATAGAAATTTGTAATTGTCTACGATGAAATAAAGCCAACTGTTGTAGAAAATCTAGTGTAGAAGGAACATAGAATATCTTTTTATCTATATTTTCATATTCTTTTTTCTCAACTATTACAGCGGCAGCTCCGTTTCGTATGGCATCCTCTGCTTTTGTAGCAGCATCAAAATTCTCTCCTGAAAAAGCAAAGAAAACAGTTCCTCTCTCTATTTTTCTACTATCTATACTTATCTTTCCAGCTTGAAAATAACTAAAGTAAAAATCTTTAACATCCATAGTTCAAAAATAAAAAAACCTTTCCAATTAGGAAAGGCTTTTTTAATATTTAAGGATATATTTTATCTTTTTGATCTTACATTTGAATTATCCTTCGCATCTTGTGCTACACGGAAACCAATCCATCCGAAAGCTTTATTCTCATCCTTAAATCTTCTTTGTCCTGGATCTAACCAATAAGCTGTATCAACCCAAGAACCTCCTTTTACTACTCTAATAGAGTTAGACATGTTCGTAGATCTGTCTTTTGTATCTTTTTGTAGAACTACTCTTCCTTGTCCATCTACGATAAATCTTCTTTTTACAGAGTTATACATACTGAACTTAGCTGCAGCACTATCTTCAAGAGCTCTACCATATCCAGATTCCATAGAAGACATATAGTCACCGTCCATAAAGTTACTGTTATCTTGTCTTACAACTCTTTCGTATTGTCCAGGTAATCCTTTATAAACTAATCTACCATCATAAAGAGTATCATATGCTATAGTATTTCCTTCAATTTTCTTGAATGAACCATCTGAATTTTTAACAACATCTTTAATCATATTACCTCTATGATAGTTGAAATCATTAGCTTCTTCATCTATTATAGGTCTATAGATATCTGATGTCCATTCAGCTACATTTCCTAGCATTCCATAGATACCTAGATCATTAGAAGGATATCTTTTCACATCAGATGTTGAAGGAGAACCATCATTATTCCATCCTCCTATACCAGAGTAGTCACCTTTACCTTGTTTGAAGTTTTCAAGATAAAGTCCTTTGTTTCTTCCTCTTGTCCCTCTCAACACATTTTCTTTAGGAGTTTTTCCTAAATAATTATTGTAGTTTCTATTTTTTTGAAGTCCTAGAGCAGCATATTCCCACTCAACCTCAGTTGGAAGTCTAAACTTGGTCACTAAACTAGCTGCTGCATTTCTGTTAGCTGCCTGAATTCTAGCATTTTTAGTTTTTATACCTTGTTTTTGCTCCATTCTTTTAGCGTCTACATAACTTTGAAGCTCAGGATCATTAGCCTTGAACTTATCTAAGTTAAATGTATTTGATCCTTGGTTGTTAGCATCACTAGTGTAGAAATCTTTTTTAATAACACCTTGATCCATCAAAGCTTTCTCATTAGCTCTATCTGTCAACCAGTCACAATATCTTGTTGCTTGAGTCCAAGAAACCCCTACAACAGGATAGTAATCATACTCAGGTGCGCGGAAATAAGACTCTGAATAGTCATTACGAGATAACTTGTTATTCCAAACTAATGTATCTGGAAGCGCCCCCGAATAGATATTTTTGAAACTTGGGTCAGAAGCTGGGAATACGAACTTCAACCATGTTACATATTCACGGTATTCGTAGTTCGTAATTTCTGTTTCTCCAATAAAGAAAGAACTAACCTGCATTCTTCTAGGTGTGTTGTTCCAGTCTCTCATTACATCATCTTTTACCAATCCCATAGTAAAAGTTCCACCTCCTACATACACCATTCCTGGCCATCCTTTCTGTTTCTGTTCCTTTCGTGTGAAAAACCAACCTTTTTGGTCATTTGGTTTCCAACCTGTTTTACTTGTGAATTTTTTTGTTCCTCCACCGCTTTTAGTGGAACCTCCTCCTCCACAACTAGTAAGTAGAGTTAAAGCTCCTAAAGCAGACAATGAAAACAATTTCATTTTTTTCATAATATGTATTCTTATTAAACTTTAAATTTCAAAGTGCAAATAACGCTAAATTATTTCTTTTATCAAAATTTCTTTACGACTTTTTAACAAATATTTTTTGTTTTTATTGTGTATACAAATCAAAAATCAACACACAAAACAACATAAAAGCCACATTTTTAACAAGTTAAATAAAAATATAAAATCTTAAAATTTTCTTAAAATTATATAAACTTTAAAATCAACTCAGCCTTATTATATGACCAAATACTTTATCTAATACAAATATAACTTTTTTTAACTAAAAAATATAAAAAAATCATAAATTTTAAATTTAAATTTTTATTTTTGCATGATTATTAAAACATTAATATGAATTTGAACAAAAAACTTATCATCATGTTAGGATTGGGAGTAGCTGCTAATGCTTATTCTCAAGATCTTACAAACATTCGCCCTGTCTTGACAGGTGCTCCTTTCTTAAGGATAGCTCCAGATGCGCGTTCAGGAGGTATGGCTGACCAAGGGGTAGCTACTACACCAGATACCTATTCTCAATATTGGAATGCAGCGAAATACCCTTTTGCTAATGCAAAGACATCTGTGGGTGTTAGTTTTACTCCATATATGAATAAAATTACCAATGATATATTCTTATTATATGGTTCTTTTTATACAAAACTGGGAGAAGAAGATAGAAGCGCATTGAGTGCAAGTATTTATTACTTCAATATGGGAACAGTAGATTTATCTAGAATCGTAGGAGGAGTTGCAGTAAGCGAAGGACAATCTAAACCTAATGAATTCTCTATTGATCTAGCCTATGCTCTGAAACTTTCTGAAAGTTTTTCAATGGCGGTTACGGGTAGATATATCCGTTCAGACTTATCTAGTTTAGGACAAAGCAGCAGCACATTACAAGCAGCTAATACATTTGCTGTAGATATTGCAGGATATTACCAATCTCCTAAAATGCAAAGTTTTGGTGAGAAAGAAGGTAGAGTAAGAGGTGGGTTTGCCATTCAAAATGTAGGACCAAAACTTAACTATAGCAAAAGTATAGACTCAAAATCTTACCTTCCTACTATTGCAAGATTGGGAGCTGGATATGATTTATTCCTTGATGGAGAAAATCGTCTGGGACTTACTTTAGAAGCGTCTAAACTATTAGTTCCAGGAGCTGAAGCTGTGGTTGACCCAGTTACTAACAGAGTTTCTTATTCATATCCTGATGTAAGTGTGATAAATGGTATGGGAAAATCTTTTAGCAATAAGAAAAGTGTGATGTACAGTATCGCTGCTGATTATTCATACAATGATACTTTTGATATAAGAACAGGATACTTCCACGAAAGCGCTGAGCAAGGGGGAAGACAGTTTGCGACTATAGGTGTAGGACTGAAATACAAATCTTTTGGACTTGATGTTTCTTACCTTATCAATACTGCTAAAATCAATAACGCATTGGATAACACCCTTAGATTTGGACTTGTTTGGGACATTAGTGAGTAAAAACAAATATTCATAAATAAAAAATAGCACCATAATTTGTGGTGCTATTTTTTATTGTTTCTCTATTATTGCTAGATAATAATTTTCAATTTTTTCTAAATAAGCTAAAAATTTATCTTCTCTATCCTTATCAAAAACCTTGCATTTTATTTTAGAAAATTGATCTAAAAGAAATTCATCAACCACATAAAATTCCTTAAAAGACCATTGTTTCGAGGAATGTATTTTGAATAAAGCCTCTTTTATGCACCAAATAGCCGTCAGATGTTCTATCCCTGATTCTGCCCTGTCGAGCCAGTCTATTTCCGTGGGATGCAGAAATTTGTGTTTGATTTTATCAATCCTATCTTTCACCTGCTCTATATCCACCCCTATTTTTTTTTCAGAAATGGCTAAAACCGCATAAGGAAAAGAATGACTGACCGATACAAACTTATCAAATGGCTCCAAGTAAGGCTGCCCATTTTCATAGTATTTAATTTTATGATTAGGCAGGATTTTTTTGAGCATTTGCCTTACCATTTGTTTTTCTATCAGTCTTTTAGGTGATTTTTGCTTTAAATTTTCAAATTCTTTTTCATCCGAAATCAAATCAGCAGAAAATTCTTCTTCTTCTGAATATTTCCAAATCAAAATTTGAGTCTGTTCCGATATTATTTCCTTAAAAATAGGCATTATTCCTTAAAATTTAAATTATCTGAAACTCCACAGGAGCATCTATTTTAGGATATTTTTTATCACAAACAAATTTCTTGCCCTTGCAATCTATCTCCTTCCATCCCTTCTTTTTTCCAACATCACCCACTTCTGCTACATAAGGGATAAATTCTATCTCTTCGCTAGCTTTGGTCTTAATTTCTTTATATTGGACTGCAATATCCAAAACACATTCAAAATCAGTATTTAACCTCACATTTCTGTATATAATATCATAATGAGATTCTTTGTTTTCTGGAATTTCAAAATAACTTTCATAGCCAGACACTTCTCCCTTCAAATTCCCTATCGCCTGCAATGCATAAAATAAAGCTTTTGTATAAAACTCCCTCGTTTTTTCTCTTTTATAATCATCAATAAAATGTCCGCCTTCAAACAAAACCACAGGAATTCCTGCTTTCATAAAATTATCCCCCGAAGATGTAGGATAAAAAGTATCCGTATAGCGCCCTATATTATTAGGAATTTCAGGTTTTAATTGTTGATAAATCTCGGCAATCACAGCCATACTTTTTTTCCTATTTTTCGTTAAATTTCTCTCCACATCCTCCGAAGGCGAAAGAAACGAAAGCGTAGCAGGATTCTCAAAATCAGTACTAAAAATAGTCCTCTGCTCGTGCAGGTTTAGGGCATAATCATATTTTTTAGAGAAAGCCTGTTTTTTCAAGATTTTCATCTCTATGCTGGACTCTTTTAGAAAATCTCTATTGACGTCTATTTCTAAAATATTTCTCCTTGTCCAAATTTCTGAGCCATCAGGATTGAGCATAAAAATAAAATCTAAACGAATTTTATCCCAAAAATCAGCCACAGGATTTTTTTCTAACGAAGTCAATAGATCCAGCATCGCCAAAGTTGCATTGCTTTCATTTCCGTGCATCTGCGACCAAGCCAGCACAGAAGTTTTTCCTGTTCCTTTAGAAAAAAGATAAATAGGTTTCCCTAAAGTTGATTTTCCTATTTCTTGAATTTCCGCACGATAATTCTCTTCTAAGTATGAAAACAATTTTTCGGGAGAAATATAGCGATTTGGGAAGTTTACATTTTTAAAATATTTAAACAGCATATTTTGTTACCTTGAAAATTTCTGCAAAAATACGATAATTTTACTTTACAAATGTATATAGAAATACTAGTGTTTATAATCCACTCCTGTCAATTTGTCAGTATATAAATTGTTAATTGCATTTCATTTAATTAGATTTTATTATTAATTAAAAATCAGACTTTTATAAATTTTATATAATGTTGTTTTTAATTTTACTTTAATTATAGAAATCACTATTTTCTAGGGTTTTTGAATAAAACATTTGTAAAACTCCTGCTTTTACTTTTGTGTTAAAACTTACTGTTTACATTTGTTATTTTAAATCATTTTTTATTCAATATATTTGCGAAATAATCTTTATAACAATGTCAAACGAAATTATATTTTTAGTAAGTTTTCTATTATTTATCGGTGTAATATTAGCATTAGATTTAGGTGTTTTTGCTAAAAAAACAGGGAACATCAGCTTAAAGCAAGCTGGGTTTATGAGTTTTTTTATGATATTTATTTCAGTAGTTTTTTATTTTATGTTGGTCAGCTATGGTCACCTACTCCACGGCATTGATAGTATGGAAAAACTACAATACATTATAAATAAGAACTCTCATCCTGTGGATGTGATTCCTAATAATTTAGAACACAGCATCCAACTTTATAATATGAATTTAGGGCTTGAATACATGACAGGATACATCGTGGAAAAGGCTCTTTCTGTGGATAATATTTTTGTTATCGTTCTTATATTCACTGCTTTTAATGTAGAAAAGGAGAACTATCACAGAGTTTTATTTTGGGGAGTTTTAGGGGCTATTGTGATGCGCTTTATTTTCATTTTCATCGGAGCAGCTCTGATTACTAAGTTTAGCTGGATTATGTACATTTTTGGAGGTTTCCTTATTTTCACAGGAGCAAAAATGTTTATGCCTGAAGATGAGGAAAAAATAGATACAGAAAACCACCCTGTCGTGAAGTTTGCAAATAGATTTTTCAAGGTTCATAATCAATTCGTAGGCAATAAATTTTTTATAACAATAGATGGCGTGAAAAAAATAACTCCACTATTCCTTGTTTTGATTATTATAGAATTTACGGATCTCATCTTTGCTGTGGATTCCATCCCTGCTATTTTCTCTGTAACCAAAGACCCTTATATTGTATTTTTCTCCAATATTTTTGCCATCCTAGGACTTCGTTCTATGTTCTTTCTACTGGCAGGAATTATTGATAAGTTTAAATATTTGAAAATCGGATTAGCCTTTTTATTAGTTTTCATTGGGTTAAAAATGATTTTACATTCGTACTTAAACGAATGGGGATTCACCACATCTCATTCTTTGATGATAATTTTAGGAATTTTGAGTGTAAGTATTTTTGTGTCATTATTAGTTCCTGATAAAAAATCAAAATAAATTCTAAAAAATATTTTTACAAATAAATAGTTTATAATTTATTAAAAATGAATAGTTTACAAAGTTGTTTACAAATGTGACAAGAATAAAAATTAAATAATTTACAAATGTTTTTACAAGTGTAAAATATATTTTTTACATTTGTATATGGATTTAAACAGTCGAGTTCAAAAAATTATCAATTATTCTGAATTATCTTCTTCTGAATTTGCAGATGAAATAGGAGTTCAGCGGTCTAATATTTCTCATGTTCTTTCTGGAAGGAACAAACCTTCTCTTGATTTTCTCATGAAAATAAAAGATAGATTTCCTGAGATACAATGGGAATGGCTCATCGAAGGAAAAGGAGCAATGATTTTTTCTGAAAATGAAGCAGCCTCTACTCCTTCTTCCTATTCATTAGAGGAAAGTAAAATAAATGATGATGAACCTATAATTACAGGGCTTTTCTCTATTCCTTCTCAAGAAGATGAAAATACAAAACAGGAAGAAGTAAAATCTGAAATTTCGGAACCTATACAATATAATATAGTAGAAAACACTCCTGAAATTTCAGAAAACAAAAATATTTCAGAAACAGAAGCTCCTGCCGAAAAGGGTAACAACATAAAAAAAATCGTTTTCTTTTATGAAAATGGAAAATTTGAGGTTTTTGAGCCTTAATTTTTGCTAACAATATTTGGCTATATAATTTTTTTTATTAAATTTGCACCTCGTTAATCAACCTCTGACGAGAGCCGTGTATGTTGTTTGACTTTAAACCTTTTATTTATTTATAAAAAATGGATTTAATTAAGTATGTTCAGGACAAGTACATTACAAAAAAAGAGTTTCCTGAATTCAAAGCTGGTGATTCTATCACTGTTTATTATGAAATTAAAGAAGGACAGAAAACAAGAACTCAGTTCTTCAAAGGAGTGGTTATTCAGTTAAGAGGAACTGGAGCTACTAAAACCTTCACTATCAGAAAAATGAGTGGAGATGTAGGTGTAGAAAGAGTATTTCCTATCAACATGCCTGCTCTACAAAAAATAGAAGTTGATAAGAGAGGTAAAGTTAGAAGAGCTAGAATCTACTACTTCAGAAGCCTTAGAGGTAAAAAAGCAAGAATCAAAAGTAAAGGTTTCTAATCAGACCTTAAACATAATAAAAAAACCCATGAAATCATGGGCTTTTTTATTTCTTTTCGTTTTGGTTATACGCCAAAATTATTTTTTTCACGATAGGATGCCTTACTACATCAGATTCATTCAGGTGTATAAATCCTATTTCTTCCACATTTTGGAGGATTTTCATAGCTTCCTGTAATCCAGACTGTTGATTTTTAGGCAAATCTATCTGGCTCGGGTCTCCTGTAATGATAAATTTAGCATTCATTCCCATTCTCGTAAGAAACATTTTCATTTGTGAATGAGTTGTATTTTGGGCTTCATCTAAAATTACAAAAGCATCATCCAAGGTTCTCCCTCTCATAAAAGCAAGCGGCGCCACTTCTATGACTCTTTTTTCTATAAAATTTTCCAATCTTTCATGTGGAATCATATCACGAAGCGCATCATATAACGGTTGTAAATATGGATCCAGTTTTTCCTTCAAATCCCCTGGAAGAAATCCTAAGCTCTCTCCTGCCTCCACGGCTGGCCTTGTGAGGATAATGCGTTTTACATTTTTTTCTTTAAGAGCTTTTACCGCCAGAGCTACACTTGTGTAAGTTTTCCCTGTTCCCGCAGGACCAATAGCAAAAACCATATCCTTTTTTTCAGATTCCTTGACTAATTTTTTCAGATTAGTCGTTTTTGCCTTTATTATTTTTCCATTAACACCTTTTACAATGATGTCTTGGTCGAAAATCAGCTGTTTTTCGGTTTCATCTTTTATGCTTAAGATATTTTCTACATCTTTCAGCTCTATCGCTTGATGATTCTGAATAAATCTTACAATATCATCCAGTTTTTGCTCTAAAATATCCAATGCCTGCTGATTTCCAGCCGCAAAAATATAACTGTCACGACCTGTAATTTTTAGGGTCGGGAATGTAGATTTTATCAAGTTAAAATATTGATTTTGAACACCATAAAAGGTTTTAGTGTCAATGTCTTTTATTTCGTAATTTAATTCAAACATTTATTTTATTAAAAATTTATTGTTTTAAATATCCAAAAATAAGCAATATCTTTGTAAAATAGAAAAAATACGATGTCGATTATTACACTTACTACAGATTTAGGGACAAAAGACCACAAAGTTGCAAGCATTAAAGGAAGTATTCTCAGTTTGGAGAAGAATGTTCCTATTGTAGATATTACGCATCATATTGAACCTCACGACATTATACAGACTGCATATATTGTCAGAAACTCCTATTCGCATTTTCCGAAAAGGAGCATCCACATGATTGCAGTGGATTGTTTTTATCATAAAGATAGAAAATTTTTAGTTTTAGAAGCGAACGGACATTACTTCATAATGCCTGATAATGGGCTTTTTAGCTTAATTTTTCCAGAGATTAAACCTGAAAAAATTTATGAAATTTCTCACAATGCGTCTGATGATGATAGAGTATTCACGCCCATAGATATTTTTGTACCTGTGGCTGTACATTTGTACAAAGGAAACGACACAAAACTTATAGGAAAGCAAATCAAAAGTATAAAAGAAGTGGTTTTCCCAAAACCTAACTACAATGAAGCCCAAAAAATGATTGCGGGAGAAATAGTCTATATCGACCATTTTGGGAATGCTGTTTCTAATATTAGCAAGGAAATTTTTGAAAAACATCTTTCAGGAAACCAAAATTTTACAGTAAAATTTAGGGAATGCTCGATGAAAAATATAGTCAAAAAACACACTGATATTATCACAGATTGGGAAAAGGAAAACCTTTTCTTGGCGAAAGAATTGGCTTTATTCAACGAGGCTGACTTGCTGGAAATCGCCATGTACAAAGGAAGTAAGACCAATGGAGCCGCTCCTCTGATGGGACTAAATATCGGTGAAAAAATATATGTTGAATTTAGCTGATTCTATTTTTCGGATAATTTTATAAGGCAGAAAACTGCATAATTCAGCATATCAAAATAGTTGGCTTCTAAACCTTCGGATACTAATGTTTTGCCTTCGTTATCTTCTATCTGTTTGGTTCTCAATATTTTTTGGTAAATCAAATCAGTCATTGAGCTGATTCTCATATCACGCCAAACTTCACCATAATCGTGATTTTTCTTTTCCATAAGGTCTCTTGCTTTTTGGATAAAATCATCATATAGGGCCAAAATTTCGGCTTTGTCTTCTTTGCCTAAAACATCTAAAACTCCCCTATCCAGCTGGATAAGAGCGATAGCGGAGTAATTCACAATCGCTATAAATCCCTCCTCTTCATCTTCGTCTATCATCTTTTTGTCGGTCATCTGCAGAGTTCGGATTCTATTAACTTTGATGTAAATTTGATCCGTCACCGAGCTGGGACGCAGCACTCGCCACGCAGCTCCATAATCTGCTAATTTCTTCTCAAAAAGATTTCTACAAACTGCAGAAACTTCATTATATTGATTTATAGTGTTTTGCATTTTAATAAAATATTCGCCCAAAGATAAGAAATTATTATTTTTGTAGTATGAAAAATTTACAGTCGTTTTCTATCAACTGCCATGGTGTTCTTCTGGATTTGACAATTCCAAAAATCATGGGAATTCTCAATCTGACACCAGACAGCTTCTCTGATGGAGGGAAATTTAATGATGAAGTTTCAGCTTTAAAACAAACCGAAAAAATGCTTTCCGAGGGAGCTTCTATCATAGATATAGGCGCACAATCTACCCGCCCAAACGCTACATTTCTCACTGCAAATGAGGAAATTAGCCGACTGGGAAATATTATTTCATCCATTAAAAAAGAGTTTCCTCAGGCATTGATTTCACTGGATACTTTTCATAGCAAGGCTGCCTATTTTGGGTACAATGAGGGCATTGACATCATCAATGATATTTCTGGCGGACAATACGACCATAACATGTTCCCTACGGCGGCTAAAACACAGCTCCCATACATCCTGACACACGGCAATTCCACCTACGAAACCATGCACGAAAAGGAAGATTATCAAGATATTATCCTCGTTCTGAATCAATTCTTTTCCAAAAAAACAGCGGAATTATTGGATTTGGGAGTGAAGGACATTATCCTTGACCCTGGTTTTGGTTTTGGGAAAACTATTGAAAATCAAAACCAAATGGTGGAAGAATTAGAACATATTTCCTTCGGAAAATATCCTGTTTTAGTGGGAATTTCGCGGAAATCCTTTATTTATAAACCTCTTGGGAAATCGCCTCATGACATCAATGAAGAAACCCAGCAGCTACACCTAAAAATGCTGAAAAAAGGAGCTAAAATCCTGCGTGTTCACGATGTTGCAGAGGCACAGCGAACCCTTCAAAACTTTTTATCATTGTAATTTATAAAAAATATAGATATGCTTAGTTCAAAATTTTTATCTCATCTTCAAAATGAATTGACTCAAATAGAAAATGATGGTCTCTACAAGAGAGAGCGCATCATCACTTCTTCGCAAGATGCCGAAATCGTAGCCAATGGAAAAAAACTACTGAATTTCTGCGCTAATAATTACCTCGGACTTTCTAATCACCCAGAAGTGATAAAGGCATCGCAAAGCACTATGGATACGCACGGATACGGAATGTCTTCTGTAAGGTTCATCTGTGGAACGCAGGATATTCACAAGAATTTGGAAAACAAAATTTCTGAGTTTTTAGGAATGGAAGACACTATTCTCTACGCTGCTGCTTTTGATGCAAATGGTGGAGTTTTCGAACCGCTTTTCACTGACCAAGATGCTATTATTTCTGATGAGCTGAACCACGCTTCTATCATCGATGGTGTAAGACTTTGTAAAGCAGCAAGATACCGCTATAAGAACAATAATATGGAGGATCTAGAAGCCCAGCTGAAAGCTGCTTCGGAGAAAAACTACCGCTTCAAAATCATCGTAACAGATGGCGTTTTCTCTATGGACGGTATTGTGGCTAATCTAAAAGGAGTATGTGATTTAGCTGAAAAATATGATGCCTTAGTAATGGTGGATGACAGCCACGCTACAGGATTTATCGGAAAAACAGGACGAGGCACCCACGAAGCCAATGATGTGATGAGCCGTGTGGATATCATTACTTCTACTCTTGGAAAGGCGCTCGGCGGTGCTATGGGTGGTTTCACATCAGGAAAGAAAGAAATTATAGACATGCTCAGACAGCGTTCACGCCCTTATCTTTTCTCTAATTCGCTAGCACCAGGGATTGTAGGAGCGGCGACAAAAGTGCTGGAAATGCTATCCAAAGACACTTCTCTGAGAGACAAGGTAATGGAAAACGCCCAATATTTCCGTTCTGAAATGAAAGCCAAAGGATTTGACATTCCAGATGGTGATGCTGCAATCGTCCCAGTGATGCTCTACGATGCCAAACTTTCACAAAAAATGGCTGAAAGACTAATGGATGAAGGCATCTATGTGATAGGTTTCTTCTATCCAGTAGTACCAAAAGAAAAAGCAAGAATACGAGTTCAGCTCTCTGCTGCTCATACCAAGGAGCATTTAGACAAAGCCATCGCAGCTTTTGAAAAAGTAGGAAAAGAATTAGGAGTGATTTAATTTAATTGATAAAAAAAGACTTATCATAGTGATAAGTCTTTTTTATATTAGGTTAGAATTTTAATTGCGCTTGTAATCTTATCAAACCTCCTTTTTCGTGGTAGTTAGGATTCGCGAAATCCTTGTGAGCTCTGTCTGATATAGTGTACATCGCCACAAGTTCAAAAGCTTTGAACGGATGCCATTCTAGTCCTATTTCCATTTCTTTTACATTGTAGCTTCTAGCATCTAGCTCGTGTTTTTTTCCGCCTTTGTAGTGCTGAAGCCTCACGAATGGAATGAACTTTTGATCCCATTTATTGATAAAATAAGAGAATGTCGCATATCCACCATATAGGCTTTTTACTTCTACTGAATTTGTAGCTACATCATATTCAGGGCCTTTACCAATGTTGTATTCTGCCTGTATCCCAAACGGCTGTGGATAAAGAACAAACGATGCCGCTATTCTTTGGTCTAAATATTCTTTGTTAGTATGGGTAATAGTCCCAACAGTAGTTTTAGGCAAGACAAATTTCCCTGTATAAGCCTGTATTCCAGGTTCTATAATCTGATTTCCTACCTTAAATGGGTATGAAAATCTAGCCACCCAGTGGAATTTTTTGTTTTTATCATAGTTATTCCCCGTTTGCCCGTTATAGAATCCCAAGGCGAAAACCCCAAAATCTCCCGAGTGCTTCAGGCCTTTTTTGTAAAGATAATCCATAATCTCTTTCTCCTTCTCCCTCGCCCACAAGAAATAAATACCCAAATCCCTTTCATCTTTTAGACCACTATTGATAGCATCATTTCTATCCAAAGGGAGCCTGTCGCTACTAGACTGAAGGTTCTCGTAGCCGAAAGGAACTTTACTCTGTCCGATACGGATTTTGTATTCGTTTTTAGAGTTTAAACCCAAGTCAAAATAAGCGTCTTTGATAACCCCTACATACTTTTTGTCCCCCACTGTTTTAGCAAAATCGGGCTGGATGTAGAAAAATACTCTTGGTGTAATCTGCCCAGAGAATTTAAATCTCAACCTTCTGAAAGACAGTCCATCCGCTTCATTTCCCCAGAAATGGTCACACTGCTCACAGCCTAGATTAGGATTATTTTCTAGAAATTCATTGTATCTCACTTGGACATATCCTCCGACAGAGATTTTATCATACCATTTGGAAGTCTTTTTTTCTTCTTCCTTTTTATCGGCTGAACTGGCAGCCACCATTTCCTTTAAAGACTGAATTTCAAGCTTTAAAGAGTCTAATTCCTTCTTATTAGAAATAACCAGAGAATCCTTAGCCGATTGATTTTCTTGAGCGAAAACCATAGATGATGCTAAGGCAAGAGATGTGAATGCTATTTTTCTCATTTTAAAATTTTTAAACTTGGCAAATATAATTATTATTTATTTCAAAAATCTTTATATTTTTTATAAATTCACATTTTATTTGTTAAAAACCTATCATGATTGTTAAATTTTGGTTAAAATTTTATTATTTTAATTAAAATAACGAGCATATTTAAAAGAAAAAATATATTTTTGTCATCAAACAAATATTAAAATATTTTATTTTATGAAAAAGGTAGTGTTAAAATCAGCTCTTATATTGGGAGTAATTTTGAGTGTGGTATCTTGTAAGAAAGAAGAAAAAAAAGATGCACATGCTGACCACAAAAAAGAAAGAAAACACAAATCAGACGACGAAAAAACAAAAGAAGTAAATGGTATTGAAATTACAGAATACCATGTTTTATCTGAAGAAGATCAGAAAAAACTAACTCCTGATATGGTGCTTCAGCAATTAGCTGCTGGTAATGAGCGTTTTAGAACAGGAGAAGTTACTGCCAGAGACCACTCTACTGCTGTATTACAAGCTGTGGAAGGACAATATCCAAAAGCATATGTTCTAAGCTGTATAGATAGTAGAGTTCCTGTAGAGGATGTTTTAGACCAAGGTATCGGTGACCTATTCGTAGGAAGAGTAGCTGGTAACTTCGTAGATGTAGACCAATTAGGAAGTATGGAATATGCTGTAAAATCTGGTTCTAAAGTGATTATGGTACTAGGACACGAAAGCTGTGGTGCTGTAAAAAGTACAATCGATGATGTGAAATTGGGTAACATCACTGAAATGCTATCTAAAATAAAACCAGCTGTCGCTATGACAAATAAAACTTTCACAGGTGAAAAGTCTACTAAAAACAAGCAATATGTGCATGATGTAGCTATAAACAATGTGAAAAATACAATCGAAGAAATCCGTAAGAGAAGTCCATACATCAAAGAAAAAGAGGACAAAGGAGAAATCAAAATCGTTGGTGCTTACTACTCTCTTAAAGATGCTAAAATCGAGCGTATAAACTACAAAGTAGACGGATTAAGCGAAAACTAATAATCTTTTTTATATACAATCAAAAAGGAGTACTTTTTTCAAGTGCTCTTTTTTGTTTTCTTGATATCACGCCATGTCCATGGAGCTACAGGGTTTTTATCCTGCCAAAGTCCTCGCTTATTTTCCCTCGCTTCAGTTTCTATCTTGTCATATTCCTTATCAGAAGAATATTTCTTAAAATGCCATGCATATCCGGCTTTTACTATTTCTTTATTGACATTTGTCTGCCCTACAAAGACTTCTGCGATGATTCTCTGATATCTGTCCTTCTTCTTTTGTCTGACGATTTTCACTTCTTTTCCGAAACATAAATCTGATGCAAATTTCTTTGCATTTTTCCCAAAAGGCTGTCCCTTTTCTGGTGCATCTATATGATTAAGCCGAACTTTAATCTCTTGATTTTCTTGATATAAAACCTTAAAGGTATCTCCATCCGAAATCCCTACGACTTTTGCATAAAACTCACTGGGCAGGTCTTGTGCTGATGCAGAGCAGCAGCAAAAAACGGCTACGATTAAAAATATTATCCTTTTCATTTTTAAATAAAAAAGAGAAGTAAAAAACTTCTCTAAATTTTAAATTTATATTTCTACTGCTTTTATCAATCTATTTTTATCACTGAAATATTCCTCGATAGAAATCATACTTTCCGTACGCATTACATCATCTATATCATTGATTCCGTAGATTATTCTCTTGGCATCATCAGTGTCTTTCGCTCTGATTTTACAGAAGATATTGTATTTCCCTGCGATAACGCTCAATTCCGTCACATTTGGGATTTTTTCTAACTCTTTGAGGACATCCATTGTCTTATTTGATTTACTCAAGAAAATACCAACATAGGTGATAAATCTGTAATCCAATTTCGTGTAATCTATCACAAGAGATGAACCACGGATGATTCCTACATCCTCCATTTTTTTCACTCTCACATGGATAGTCCCTGCGGAAACTCCCATTTTCTGAGCAATTTCTGTAAAAGGCATCCTCGTATTTTCTACTAAGTAATCTAAAATTTTTTTATCAATTTCATCAAGTTGTGAATTATGCATATCTTATCCTTTTTATCAATGTTTAATACAAATTTTCAATCGTTGGACAAAAATACTTGTTTTTATTCAATTATAAAAGGATTTTTCAATAAAAATTTTAATTCGATTTCATAGTATCTTGTTTGATGCTGTCCTTCTTAGTTTCTTGAGTTTCTTTTTTAGATTTTTTCTTTGGTAAAAACCTATTAAATCCATAGGAAAGTACTATACCTCCTCCATATGTCTGGTTGGCTCCCGCGGAACTTCCCAAAACCAGCCCCACATTAGAAGGTTTAGAATATACCCTTCCTAAGAGGCTTCCGTTGTTATTTTTGGACATATCATACTCTATGATTCCTTCCCCTGAAAGATAGTTATTCTGCGTCCTTGTGCTTCCTGACAAAGGAACTCCTGTTCCTGCTTTTATGGTAAGCCTTGGCGAAATGGTGTAGCTCACTTTTGCACTCGCTCTGTCGCTGGTATTTAGACTTTCTGAACCTTTGATGTAGTCTAAATCGACTTGTAAATCACTACTAATCGAGTTAAACGCTGAGCTCAGCTGCTGGAAGAATACATTCACCCCAGAAGCTATCGCTGAAGAAGCATTTGTATTAGATACATTGAAGTTTCCTAACGCCAAAATGGATGCAAACTGCAAGACACGCTCCTCTTCCGTAGCTAATTTAGTATTCAGCACCTCACGAACTTGGCTGGACACCTCTGGAGCTTGGATTACAGGTCGTATATTTGGAGCAGTAAGTCTGTTGGTTATTCTGGTCTGCAGCTCTACATTCACTGGCGGAAGAGACCCTGTATTTAGATACTCTCCCATGTTAGAAACTATAGCATCATAGCTGGCGGTAATGTTGAGGTCTGGATTCATAACATCTCCACTCCAGTGCAGATTACTTCCCTTTTTTATATCAAATTTTTTCTCTAAAATAGCCTTTGAAATGTATGTCCCAGACTCTACAGAATAACCACCAAACATACGCATGTTACCAGTCTTATCCATACTGAATTTCATATTTTGGGTATTCCCCTGAACGCTGATATCCCCTACTTCATCTCCTACTAAAACATTGACCGTAGAGTTTTTGTCAGCCGAAATGTTCAGGTTGATATCCATAGCCAGACCTGTTCGTTTTTTCTCTGCTACCACTACATTTCCTTCCTTGTTTTCTTTCAAAAATCTTAGCATTTTAAATTCATCTCCCGAACTTGCCGAAGCACTATTAAGAGTGAAAATACTATTTTTCAATACATCAGCCGTAGCATCTATTTTCAAAGTCTGATTTTCAAAGCCCACGAAGATATCTCCTTTAGCAAAAATCATTCCCCAGAAAGTATCAAAATCTTTCTGCTCTGTATTTAGAAGCATAAGATCATCCGCACGAATAAGGAGGTCGGCACCAATATTAGACAAATCCGACAAACTCAAACGCCCAATGGAAATCATCCCTTTCGAGTTGGTTCTATGGTCTTTAACACCAACAAGGTTAAAGAGCAAGTTCCCATTAGAAACTGTAACAACTGTATCATCAAAGGTATAATCCACCCCTGAAAATTTCAACTTCAGAGCAAAGCCTTTCATGGCGATATCTCCGCCATAGTTCAGGTCTTTGGGCGTTCCATCTATCTTTAGTTCTCCCGTAGCTTTTCCTTTAAAATTAGAAAAAATATCCTGAACAAACGCCTGAACAAAGCCTAAATCAAAATCATCCAATTTAGCCACAAGGTCCAGTTTAGGCGATTTCATGTTGTTATCTATCGTCCCTTCTATAGCCAATTTATCATTCCCAAACCATTCGCCAGATTCTATATTGGCTTTTACATTATAAACATTCTCATACTCGCTTGCCTCAGCATTGATGATTAGATTTCCTAAATAGTTGTCACTTAGACTAATATTCTCTATTTTAAGGTCTATCAACGGAGCTAAAGCTCTCTGGTTCATTTTCACTTTCAAACTACCATTAGCTATCCCTTTCAAATCTATTTTGCTGTCCTGATGCACTACTGCAAGGATTTTAGAGATGTCCATATTTTTAACATCTCCTGACAGGTCAAAATCCTTTCCGTTTTTAAAAATTCCATTGACAAGAATTTCGCTGTCATCAGAATATAATCTCAGATTTTTGATTTGAAAATCTTTAGTTTTTTTCCTATAAACTATAGAATGGTCAAGCTCTGGAGAGGTATCCACCATCCAGATGAAATTACTCAGCTTAAGCTCTGTAGGCGAAAATTTCACTACATAATCTCCGTTAGCACTCATAGACTGCTCTATATCAGCTACATAAGGAGTCCATTGGTTCTTTTTTTCTTTTTCCAATGTCCCTACTTTTAGACTTGCTAAGATGTTTAGTTTTTGATTATCTTTATTCTGAGCCTTTATGTTGATATCCTTTAATACACTTCCTTGGTATTCAGTCCTTTCCACATTGGCTGACCAATAGTCATCAGGGTTAGATGTATCTATTCTAAGGGCTATATTTCGTGCCATGATACTGTCTCTTTCTACTCCTTCACGAACTTCATAGTCTGGATTTACTTTTGCTAAAAGCCTTTCCGCTTCAGAGATTTCCACCTCTTTTTCCATCACATATTTAAAGGAAGGAGCATTCAGATTCAGCTTCAAATTATCGGTATTTCCATCAAAACTTCCTGTAATTTTTGCTCCATCTGCAATAGAAATATTAGGCTCAAAATAGTCTATCAATTTCTGATGAACATCGATATCCATTGTAAAACTTTGACCTTTGTAGTATTTTTTTACTTTATTTCCTGCCAAAAGTCTATTTGCCCCCTCTTGTAGCATTCCTCCGATGTCTTCCAGATTAAATTTCCCCGAAATTTTACCCTTCACAGCATCTGGCATATCCACCTCTATCACTCTATTTCCGCCTTCCATAGCCACTTTCACAGCTCCATTTGGTATAGAAATGGATTTATTTCCACCCAAAACTACATTATTTATCGTTGCATCAAGGTCTAAATCGTTAATATTAGTCATCGAAACTTTCCCTTTCACATCTCCTCTAAATGTATTCGTTCCCGAACCCGAAGCCCCGAAATAAGCCAAATTCAAGTGGTTTATCTGTGCATCCACATCAGCAGAAAGTCTCGGTTTGCTGAAATCTATTTTACCATTTACCACGCCTCTAGCCTGCGTGTCATTGATGTTGATTATCCCTTTAAACTGTTTTTGCGCAAGCTCCCCATCCAAAGAAATATTATTCAATGTTTTTCCCATGAGTTCTATTTTTGAAATCTGGGACTTCGTATTTAGAGATAAAGTATTGATATCAAAGCCTTTACCCTGAACATTGAATTTTCCAGAAACCAGCCCGACCTGCTTATTTTTCGTTAAAATCGTTGTATTCAGGTCTTTCAAAGTCAGATTTCCACTATATTCAGGCATTTTAGAAGAGTAATTTCTAAGAACAAAATTATCAATCTGCGTCTGCCCAATTCCTGTAATCAAATTCCCTTTTGCAGCCACTCGGTCTTTATTGAGGTCTGCAAATCCATTATATTTTATACGCCCAAAATCATCAGCCATGCCTCCCATTTTTTTCGCAATGAAAGACGGCAGAGATTCTTTCAGCCCTTTATAAGTGAAGGCTGCAGAAATTTGACTACTTTTAATATTGAAATTCCCCTCCATCAGTTTAGCCAACCTGATTTCTGAAGTCTGGATTTCATTATCTTTTACTTTTATCAAAAAGTTTTTAAGGACAAAATCATTCAGCGTTCCATCCATCTTCCCAAAAAGCTGGTATTTTTGGTAATTATCCCAGTTTTTCACGAAATAGCTGATATCATATCCATGGAGATAACTGCCTCTTTTGAGGTTCATATCCCACACCACTTTATTATTAAAATCTTTCCAACCTGTCTTTTTATCAAGGTTAAAAACCAAGTCACCCTGCAAGAGTGAATGGTCTGTATGGAAAATCAAATCTTTCAGTTCCAGTTTTTCATTTGTCACTGTAACATCTCCAGAAAGCGCTTCCAGCTTATGTTTTTTGCCCCATCGTTCTGTCACGAAAGAAAATTTATTAAGTTTCAAAGTGACATTTGGTCCATTTGTTTTTAAATCAGAAACATAGGCATTAAAATTCTCTGCTTTCAGCCAGTTGCCGTCCTCTCCTAGATTTTTATTGACAATAGAAACTTTTCCATTGATAATTTCTATTCTGGTCGTAAATTTAGCTGGTGGTTTAGTTGGGTCTTTTGGAGTGTCAAATTTTTCAATGTATTTGGTAAAATTATCCTGCTCCTCACCTTTATAGGTAATCACCTTTAAATCAGGTTCTTCTAGACTTATTTTTTGGAATTTTAAATCTCTAGAGTTAAAAGCTATGGCAAACCAATCCGAATGTGCAGTAAGTTTTTTAGCCTTCAAAAATTCAAAATCATGATGGTCTTTTGCAGAAACGCCATTGATAACCACATCTCCTAAAAAGTTAATCTCCACATTTTCAGCACTGAATGTGGTTTTAAATTCCTTATTTAGAAAACAGATAGCTTGTTTTGCAAGTTTATCCTTCACCGAAGGAATATTGATAGCTATCAGCAGTGAAACAACCAAAAATATAAAACTAAAAAAGCAGAACAAAAACAGCTTTGCCCACCATGAAAGTTTTTTTACTTTTTCCTTTACATTTTTTATCGAGGATTTGTTGTTTTCTTCTCCGATTTCGTTGTTATCTATATTTTTATCTATATTTGCCATTATGAATGCACCTATTATTTTAGGGATAGAATCCTCCTGTGATGACACCTCCGCTGCGGTAATTAGGGAACGAAAAATCCTCTCTAATATTGCTAATACGCAGACTATTCATAATGAATATGGTGGTGTAGTTCCTGAGCTGGCTTCCCGTGCTCATCAGCAGAACATCATCCCTGTAGTTCAAAAATCACTTGCAGAAGCAAAGATACAACAAAATGAGATTTCTGCAATAGGTTTTACACGAGGACCTGGGCTTTTGGGTTCACTTTTGGTAGGAACCTCCTTTGCGAAGTCTTTGGCAATGTCTTTGGATGTTCCATTGATAGAGGTCAATCATCTCCAAGCGCATATTTTGGCTCATTTTATAAGCGATGCCAATCCCACTCCTCCACAATTCCCATTCTTGTGTCTTACAATAAGCGGCGGACACACGATGATAGTTTTGGTGAGAGATTATTTTGATATGGAAATCATCGGGAAAACCATAGACGATGCAGCTGGAGAAGCTTTTGACAAGATTGGAAAAATATTCGGGCTGGACTATCCTGCGGGAGCGATTATTGATAAACTCGCACAAGACGGAAATCCTGATGCTTTCACTTTTGGGAAACCCAAATTAGAAGGATATGATTACTCTTTCAGCGGTATTAAAACTTCGGTTTTGTATTTTGTCCAAAAAGAATTACAGAAAAATCCTAATTTCATTACAGAAAATCTATCTGACCTTTGTGCTTCTGTTCAGAAAACTATTGTTGATACCTTGATGAACAAGCTACAAAAAGCGGTGAAAGATTTAGGAATTAAAGAAGTGGCGATTGCGGGTGGCGTTTCTGCAAATTCAGAATTAAGAAAAGCGATGCAGAACAATGCAGAGAAACAAGACTGGAATATCTTTATCCCAAAATTTGAATACACCACGGACAACGCCGCTATGATTGCTATGGTAGCACAGCTGAAATATGAACGAGGCGAATTTACCGACCTAAGAACCACAGCTACATCTAGATATGATTTCTAAAAAATAAAAATTTTCTGAAAATAAAAAGAGCTTTATTATTAAAATAAAGCTCTTTATTTTTTAACAAAAATGCTAAATTATTGTGCTTGAGCAGCAGCAGCTACTTCAGTAGTGATTTTTTGAGCCCACTCACCCCATGCTTTTGCATCTTCTGGAGTCATTTTTGTCATTTTTTCTTGTGCAGATTTAGCTAAATCTTGAGCTTTTTGTGCAAGCTCAGCACTTTTAGCAGCATCTTTAGCTTTAGCAGCTTCTAATACTTCTTTGTAGTAAGCAGCGTACTCTTCAGCAAATTTTTGAGTTTCTTCGTTGCTGAATTTTGGAACTTCAGACAAAGCACCTGCTACACCTTCTGCAGCTTTTTCTTCTGCAGCTGGTTCAGCAGTTTCTTGAGCAGTTGAATCTGCTGCCGCTTCTTCTGTTGCTGGTTTTTCAGCTGGAGTTTCTTTTTTACCACAAGAAACCATTGATAACATTGCTACTGCTCCTAGAGCGAATACTAGTTTTTTCATTTTAAAAACGATTTTTAGTTAAACAATTATTAAATTTTCCTGCGACAAAGGTATACTTTTTTTTCGTTTTAACAAATTTTTTGATATTTTTTTTTACTTTTATTTTTTGTTATAATTTAATATTTTTGCTTCTAATAACAATAGAAAGCATGAAATTATTCCATGGTGAAATCACAGGAAACGCTGTAATAATACACGAAGAAGAACAGCAGCACATCTCTAAAGTCCTAAGGATGAAGGCGGGAGAAGAGATTTTTGTAACTGATGGCAAGGGAAATTTAGCCAAAGGAAAACTATTTTTTGAAGGAAAAAAAACACTTCTGCAACCCACTGAAATCCAAACCAATCTGCCCAATTTCCCATTACAAGCACACATCGCCATAGCGCCTACTAAAAACATAGACCGAATAGAATTTTTCTTGGAAAAAGCCACAGAACTAGGCGTTTCGGAGATTACTTTTCTTTTGACAGAAAAGTCCGAAAGAAAGAACATTAACATAGAAAAAATCCGAAAACAAGCTATTTCGGCTTCTAAACAAAGCCTAAGATTCCACTTTCCTGTTGTGAATGAACTGACCAAGTTTTCTGATTTTGTGAAAGGTATTTCGGCTGAAAACACCTTTATAGCCCATTGTGACAAGGCTTTCGAAAGAGCAAACCTCAGCCAAATCCAGCCCAAAGACAAAATCACCTTTTTGATAGGCCCTGAAGGAGATTTCAGCCCAAAAGAAATCGAGCTTTTAGCAGAGAAAGGAATAAAAGCCATCGCCCTCGGACAACAGAGATTGAGAACCGAAACAGCAGGAATTTTCGTAGCGGCATGGGCGTATAATCAGTATCTTTAACATTAATTTATACTACATTTTTAATAAAAAAACATTATGTATTTTGCAAACACTTGGCACAAAAGTTTTAATTTTGTAATCACTCCT
>CAUQKV010000021.1:0-29472 GCA_963518845.1 uncultured Flavobacteriaceae bacterium
AATCCAAAACTAAAATCAAGCTGATTCATCAATGGTCTTGTAACATGTTTAAAGTGGTATGGTCCATTTTTTCTAGATAGAGTTTTTGTTGCTTTATCTGTAAAAAGAACCTCATCCATCAAGTAATCTAATGTATCATCAAAGTAAGAAAGCTTGTAGTCAAAAGTTCCTCCGAAATCAAATCTATGTTTGTATTTCAGATAGAATTCCTTTTTCTCATTTTTCAGATAGTCACGCTTATCGGATAAATTTATCATAGGATCTATCCAGTCGTAAGGTCTTCCGTCGTTTGTTGCAGGAACACCAGCATCTGCTCCGTAGAAGTCATTGTTATACTGCGCAAAGAACTCCAATGTATTTTGGTGGTCTGGCGTATACTGTAGCATTAGGGAAGAGTTGAAATTCTTTTCTTTTATCCCTTTGAAGCCGTCTGTATTCATCAACCCTGCATCTACACGGTATCTCAACTTGTTAGAAATAGGCCCTCCTACTCCCATTTCTACATTATATGTATTGTAACTTCCAATTGTGAATTTTGCTTCACCCTGAGTGGTGTAAGTTGGCTTTTTTCTAATAATGTTGATAATTCCCCCTAGTGCAGAGTGTCCAAACATATCACCAGAAGGACCTTTTAAGAACTCCACTCTCTCCACATTGGCAAAACTGGCAACAGGAGCACTCTGAGTAATTGTATGTCTTTCATCTCTGATTCCATCATATAGAACCACAAAGTTATCAAAACCTCTAATGTTAAAGAATTGGAAACCAGCATACTGCTTCACAGGATTTACCCCAGCAACCATTTTAGAAGCATCTTCTATATTGTTAATATTCCATTTCTGTAACACTGCACGGTTGAGCACATTCACAGTCATCGGAGCATCTAAGTTCTTTATGTTTAGTTTATTAACCTCTAATTTTTTCTGTGTAGAAATCACCACTTCTGGTATTTCTTTAGAGCCTTCCCTCATCACCACATAGACTACAGGAGTATTTGCTCCTACACTTCTGCTGAATGGATGAAAATTTTCTGCTGAGAAAGTCAGCGTCCCTTTTGAGGATGGGATATTGATGATAAATTTTCCTTTGTCATCGGTAATTGTTTCTGTTGTAGAACCCTCAAAACTTACCTTCACATTTGGAATAGCATTTCCTGAAGTATCATGCACCTCCCCTGTAATCACAGCTTGTGCATATAGGCTGATAGAAGCCAATACGAAACCTGTGCTTAGAATTTTTCTAACCATTTTTTAATAATTTTTAAAGTTATTTTTGATTTAAACTAGTATTCTATGGATTGTATATTATATGTCTGCGTCCGTTGATATTATGTATTTCAGATTCCACATCGAATAATTCCCTTAACAGCTCTGGCGTAAGCACCTCATCTGTAGGCCCCTGCAATAGGACTTCTCCTTTTTTCATTGCAACCAGCTCATCACAGTATATAGATGCAATATTCATATCGTGAATTGCCGAAAGAACTGTAACTCCCATATTTTTAATGATATTCATAATCTCTATCTGATGCCCGATATCCAAGTGGTTTGTAGGCTCATCTAGGATGATGAATTTACTCTCCTGCACCAGAAGCCTCGCTATCAAAACCCTTTGTTTCTCACCTCCCGAAAGGGTATTAAAACTACGGTCTCTATAGTCCTCTAGTTTCATTTCGTGCAGCACTTTATCTACTTTTTCTAGGTCTTCTTTGGAATAGTTTTCTAGTGTATCTTTGTGCGGATAACGCCCCATTTCTACCACCTGCTGAACGCTAAAATCAAACTGACCGCCAGACTCCTGAGCCAAAACTGCTATTTTTTTCGCTCTTTCTCTTCCTGACAGCTGGAACAAATCATGTTCATCAAAAAAGATTTTACCGCCTGTGGGCTTATTTACTCCATATATAGTTTTCAGCATTGTTGATTTCCCTGAACCATTATGCCCTATCACCCCCACGAAAGAGTTTTCCTTTACGCTGAGTGATACATCTTTTAGGATTTCAACTTTACCTACTTTAAAATTCAAATTTTCTACTCTCAGCTTCTCCATTATTTTCCTGATTTAAATGAGTAATTTTTGTCCATCAACATCCAAAGGAAGAATGGTCCTCCTATAAGTGATGTAAGGATACCTATCGGTAAGTCCTTCGGATAGAAAGCATTCTTAGCAAAAAGATCACAGCAGAGCAGGAAAATCGCTCCTATCACCGCTGCCATAGGAACCAGCCTAGCGTGTTTATTCCCACAAAGCATTCTCGCTATGTGAGGCACCATCAGTCCCATGAATCCTATCGCCCCTGTTGCCGATACCAAAACAGATGTAAGTAATGATGCGATGATAACTATAAAGGTTTTCATCAAATTAACATTCATCCCCAGCATCGTAGCGTTTTCATCTCCGAAAAGCAATAAATCCAATGATTTAGACAATCCTAAAACCACGAAAATCACCAAAATAAGCACCACAAAAGGAATAGGAAGTAGTTCCCAAGTAGCACCTCCCAAACTTCCCATCGTCCAGAACAATGCACTTTTCACTTGGCTCGCGTTTTTCGCCAAAGAGATTATCAAATCCGTAAGCGCCGTAAAAATAGTAGATATAGCCAATCCAGAGAGAATCAGCCTCGTAGTAGATGTATTTCTTCCGTATTCTGTTCCTATCACAAAAACCAGCACACTACATATCAAAGTCCCTATGAATGCCCCTGTAGAAACAGATGCTAGTCCCATAGCTCCTCCTCCCAAAACGATGACAAACACCGCTCCTGTAGATGCCCCTGATGCTAAACCAAGCACATATGGGTCTGCGATAGGGTTTTTGGTCACACACTGCATCAGCACACCACAGACCGCAAGCCCCGCCCCACAAATCATTGATAATAAAACCCTTGGAAGCCTTACCTCCCAGATTATAGTCTCATGTGTCAGCTGCCAATACGGCTCATAGATTTCTGTTCCTGTTATTTTATTTACTGCTATTTTATACGCTGTTTCTGCATCTAGATTAGAGGAGATGACCCCTATCGCCATTACAAATAATATAAATAAAACCACACACAATATCGAAAATACGACTCCAAATCGATATCTACTTTTCATACAACAATTTATTTAATTTAATTATAAAATCTATATTCCTAACCCCTGGCGAGATATCCTCCAAAGCTATTTTATGGATATTATCATTCTTTACTGCTGGTAGATTTTTCAGAGCTGGATGGTCTTTCAGCGCCTTTTTCTTTTCTTCATAAGATGAGCGCCCTTCTCCCTCCATATCTGCTATTATAATGATATCAGGATTTCTATCCACTAAACTTTCGTATGATACGAACACATGGTCAGCCGACTGGTCTGCATAAACATTCTGCCCGCCTGCTCTATTTATAAGGTCCGTAGTAAGTCCTGCAGAAATATATAGTCCGTTTTCTATAACTGAGAAAACCAAAACTTTTGGTTTGTTTTCCTTTTTTATAAAGTTTTTCTGTGCGTTTTCCAGTTTAGCCTTCATTTCAGAAACTACTTTTTCTGCATTTTTTTCTACTTTAAAAATCTTTCCTAAAGTATAGAAGTCTTCATAAACCGTTTCAAGAGTTTCATTATCCCTCACTGCTTTTGCGACAAATGGATAAATTCCCTTATCGATAAGCTCCTGTGGTGTTCCCGTAGCCTCCGATTTGATTGCACCATCCCATCCAGAAACGAAATCCACTCCTGAAAGTAAAAACTCTTCCTTGGAATAAATAGCGTGATGCCCTTTAAGCCTTACAGGAATCTTATCATAAGCCTCTTTAAACTCTGGTAAAATAGGCCCTTCCTCTGTCGCCACTACTATTTTGTCTCCTAAACCTAAAGCCAAAAACATCTCCGTCATAAAATGCGAAAACAAAACTGCCTTCTCTGGCGTTTTATTCACATTTACGACCAAAGTATCCGCACCGTCATTAAATTCATATGAAAAATACGCCTCCTTTTTTCCTTCTTTTGTTTCTTTTGAAGAAGCCTCTCCTGCACCTTTGGAGCAAGATAATTGGGCTAATAAAATCATCGATGATAAAACTACCTTCAATACTTTCATTTCAATTCTTGTTAAAAATTCCCGCAAAAGTAACATTTAAAACTTATCATTACAAATAAAATGTCATCTTTTTTCAAAAACATGACACTAGTCAGTATTTATTGTTTTTCTTTTTTCACATTTGTATTTTTTCTACTTTTGCGGTCTTTAATTGTAATAAAATGGGGAAAAATAAATTGGCTCGTTTTGCCGAAAACAAAACACTTCCGAATGTAATCCAGCCCACACGAGAGGAGGCTCTGAATGGGTTTTATCTAAAAGGAAAATGGAGACAGGATTTCTTTAAAAATGATAAACCCATCGTCCTAGAACTCGGCTGTGGAAAAGGAGAATACTCTGTAAACATGGCAAAAGCATTCCCTGATAAAAACTTCATCGGGATAGATATAAAGGGCGCGAGATTTTGGTTCGGTGCAAAGGAAGCCCACACTTTGGGAATGAATAATGTGGCTTTTCTGAGAACGCAGATAGAGCTGATAGAGCATTTCTTCGGAGAGGAAGAAATTGATGAAATATGGATCACTTTCCCTGACCCACAGATAAAATACCGCAGAACCAAACACAGGCTCACAAATCCTGAATTTCTAGAACGATACAAAAAAATCCTAAAGAAAAATGCTGTAATCCACCTAAAAACGGATTCTGAATTTCTGCACGGATACACTCTGGGGCTACTACAAGGGCTCGGACACGAGATTTTATCCGCTCACCATGACATCTACGGTGCGCCTGAATACGACCCAGAAACACCGCTGCTCAGAGAAGTGAGAACCTACTACGAGGAGCTTTTCTCTTCCAAAGGGAAAACCATCACTTACATTAAATTCAGAATTAAATAAAAACTGATTATCATATATTTACAAGTTCAAAAAAATTACTACTCTAAGTATGACAGCAGAAAAAATCATTTTAGGCATAGACCCAGGAACCACCGTGATGGGATTTGGTATCATTTCTACAAAGGGCAGTAAAATGGAGCTGGTCTCCATCCACGAACTTGTGCTAAAAAAATATCCCAATCACGAAACAAAACTAAAATACATTTTTGAGAAAACCCTAGCGCTCATCGATGAATATCATCCTGATGAAGTCGCTCTGGAAGCACCTTTTTATGGAAAAAATGTGCAGAGTATGCTAAAACTCGGGAGAGCACAGGGAGTGGCAATGGCAGCCAGTCTATACCGCGATATTCCCATCACAGAATATTCGCCCAAGAAAGTAAAAATGGCGATAACAGGAAATGGAAACGCCAGCAAGGAACAAGTAGCCGCTATGCTGAAAAACCTGCTGGGTCTCAAAGAATTTCCGACCAAATATTTAGATGCGTCCGATGGGCTTGCGGTGGCGGTTTGTCATTATTTTAATTCTAATAAAGCGGAAAAAAGCGCTTCATATTCCAGCTGGGATAGTTTTATCAAACAAAATCCCGACAGAATCAAATAAATCTATCTGCATGAAAAAATTATTTTTGGTTTTCTTTACTCTCGTTATTTGTTTTATGAAATCACAAGACATCGTTTCTATCATTAAAAATAATCCTTCAAAAAGAACTGATTTAAAAATTAAATTTAGTGAGGAAAATCCGCATCACTACATTCCCATTTCCGTCATCAGCGGAAAGGAAAAAGGACCTGTATTCACCATCTTGGCAGGAGTCCACGGATACGAATATCCTCCTATAATGGCAGTTCAGGAACTAATGAAAGAGATAGACCCAGCCAAACTAAAAGGAACACTGATAATTTTACCTATTACGAACATTGGTGCTTTTTATGAACGTGTTCCTTACCTGAACCCAACGGACAAGAAAAACCTAAACACTGCTTTCCCGGGGAAAGAAAACGGCACCATCACGGAAAAAATCGCAAATTACATCACTAAAAACATTATCCCTATTTCAGATGTTTTTCTGGATATTCACGGAGGCGATGCCAATGAGGATTTGGTTCCTTTTGTCTGCTACTATGATAACAAAAATTCTACTGAAAAAACCAAAACTGCCCTAAAACTTTCAGAGGCATCTGTGCTGCCCTATATCGTGAGTTATACTTATAACATTACCAAAACAGAACCAGCACTCTACGCCTTTAAACAAGCTGTTCAGAATGATGTCGCTGCGCTGAGCCTTGAAGCAGGAAAACTCGGACTAAACGGAACTAATGAAGTAAAAATGCTAAAAGAATCCATCTATAATATGATAGGAATAATGAAAATGTATTCTTCGGCGCCGTACAAAAAACCTACCTCTCGTAAAACTTTCACAAAACAAACTTATATAAAAGTGCCTGTAAGCGGGATTTTTCACAGCAAACACAAGGCAGGCGAACAAGTGAAAAAAGGCGAAGATTTGGGCTACATTACGGATGAGTTCGGAAATTTACTTCAAAAAATATCCGCGCCAGAAAGCGGAATGATTCTTTACAAAATAGGAACTCCTCCCGTAAACAAAGGAGAAACCATGTTCTGCATCACTTGGTAAAATAAAAAATTCCACTCTATGAAGTGGAATTTTTGTTATATCATTTTTAATTTTATTAGAACCAAGCAGCTAACATTGTGGTAATGAAGAAGTTATTCTTAACATTTGGATGAGACTGGTCTATCTTTTGGAAAACAGGGTCTTTAGATTGTAAGTTTCTAAATTCTAGACGCCACATCATATTTTTGTTGATTAAATAATCAAAGTTTACTGATGCTCCCCAGATTTGGAATCTTTGTCCTCCTCCGAAAGTCATAATATCTTTAGAATCATCAAAATACTCCACTCTTCCCGCTGTAGAGAATTTAGGCGTAAAATAATATTTCGCTAAGATGTTAGGAGACCACCAGAAATAGTGCTTGTTAGAACCTTCTGCAGACTGCTCTGCACCAACATCAAACACGAACTGAAATTCTAACTTATCACTCGCCTTGTAGTTCGTATAGAAATTATTGAAATATCTCATTTTAGTTTCGGTAGCTGGGTCTTTTCCTATATAAGCAGAAGAATTAAAGAACCAATTTTCATTCGGTTGGTAAGCCACTCTCGCCCCAAATGCCGGCAATTTTGTGTTACTATTTTGTCTTTTGATTATCTGCCATCCATTATAGACTCCTCCCATGAAAGTCCATTTATTATTATCTGTAATATAGGTAATCTGCGCCCCTGTCATGAAGAAAGGCTCTTGTGCTACAGCGATGGTTCTTGTCAAAGCGAGATTATCTTTGCTGATTTCCCCTTCTGAACCGATGTAAGATGGCATCACCCCAGCATCTATCCAGAGATTTTTAGTTTTAGAAATTCTAAACCCGATGTTCGCTTCCTGAACCAGTTTCAGCATTCCTTGCTCTGCTGATAAGTTATCTTCTGGGTAAGTTCCCGCCATCAGGGCTATATTAGCACGCATATTGTCTGTTGCATATTCTGCTTTCAGCCTTGCGATGTTTACATTCACCTCATTGTGTCGGTTAAATGTATAAAAAAACGGCTGTCTGATATGGTCTGCTCTCTGATTAAAATCATACGAGTAGAAAACCTCCGTATATCCAGAAATAGTGAAATTTGACAATTTGTTAGAAACCTCTTGTTTTGGTTCTTCCATTTGTAGTTGTTCCTCCTTTTCTTCTCCTTCCTGAGAAAATAGATTTTGACTCATCAAAATCATTCCCAAATACACAATTACTCTTTTCATATAATTATTTGATTTTTACGGGTACAAAGGTAATTTTTTTTCAAAAATAACCAAGACTTAGCCGCACTATTTTACATTTTGAATAACCAAACGCACCCTATTTTTCATCTTTTATGTACAAAAACTGTTATTTCTCATAAATAAAAACTACCAAAAAATAGGTCAATTATCCTTATATTTGCAAAAAATAAGGAATTATATGTCAAAGAGAAAAATGATTACCGCTGCCCTGCCTTATGCCAATGGGCCTGTGCATATCGGGCATTTGGCGGGTGTATATATCCCTGCTGATGTTTATGCAAGATTTCAGAGAAATACGGGACAGGAAGTTGCCTTTATCTGTGGTTCTGATGAACACGGGATTCCCATTACCATCAGGGCAAAAAAAGAAGGCATCACTCCGCAGGATGTGGTGGACAAATATCATGAAATCATCAAAAAATCTTTCGCAGATTTAGGGATTTCCTTTGATGAATATTCCAGAACGACTTCCAAAAAACACTATGAAGTAAGCCAAGAGTTCTTCCTAAATCTTTATAACAAAGGTAAATTCGAGGAAGAAATTTCTGAACAATTTTTTGATGAACAGGCAGGAGAATTCCTTGCCGACAGATATATCGTAGGTACATGCCCAAAATGCAACAACGAAAACGCCTATGGCGACCAGTGCGAAAAATGCGGCTCTACCCTTTCGCCTACGGAACTTATCAACCCAAAATCCATGCTCAGCGGTAACACGCCTGTTTTAAAGGAAACCAAAAACTGGTATCTTCCTCTAAATGAGTATGAAAATTTCCTGAACGAATGGATTATCAAAGGACATCAGGACGACTGGAAACCTAATGTATACGGACAAGTAAAATCTTGGCTCAATGATGGACTAAAACCAAGAGCCATGACTCGTGACCTAAACTGGGGCGTTCCTGTTCCGCTTCCAAACGCAGAGGGCAAGGTGCTTTATGTTTGGTTTGATGCGCCTATCGGTTATATTTCTTTCACGCAGGAGTGGGCAGAGAAAAACGGCAAAAACTGGAAAGATTTTTGGCAAAATGAAGAAACAGACCTTATTCATTTCATAGGAAAAGATAATATTGTCTTCCACTGCATCATTTTCCCATCGATGATGAAAGCTCACGGAGACTACATCATGCCGAAAAATGTCCCTGCGTTTGAATTCCTTAACCTTGAAAATGATAAAATTTCTACTTCGAGAAACTGGGCTGTATGGGCTCACGAATATGTAGAGGATTTCCCTGACCAGCAGGATGCACTGCGCTACGCACTGCTTTCTTCGGCGCCAGAGACAAAGGATAATAATTTTACTTGGAAAGATTTTCAGACCAAAAACAATTCGGAATTGGTAGGGATTTTTGGGAATTTCATCAATCGTGTGACGGTTCTTACTCAGAAATATTACAACGGAATTGTTCCTCAGCCTAACGAATTTAAGCAAGTGGATAAAGACCTTTATCACGAAATGCAACAAATTCCAGAAAAAATCGGTAAAAACTTGGATGAATTCCGCTTCCGTGATGCCCTTACCGAGATGATGAATTTAGCAAGATTAGGAAATAAATACCTTGCGGATGAAGAGCCTTGGAAAGTGATAAAGGATAATCCTGAACGAGTGAAAACACAGATGTTCTGCGCATTACAGGTTGCTGGAGCATTGGCGTATTTGTGTGAGCCGTTCCTGCCTTTTACTTCCCAAAAAATGAAATCTGGACTAAATCTCGGAAACAAAAACTGGTATGAAGTTCTAAACACGCCGCCTATCCCAACAGAGCACCAAATCAATGAAATGCCGTTGCTTTTCTCTAAAATAGAAGATGATGTGATAGAGGCTCAAATCAAAAAGCTGGAAAACACAAAAATAAACAATCAAAAAACCAATCCTAACGCAAACCCTATGAAAGAACAAATTTCATTTGATGATTTTACGAAAATAGACCTTAGAACCGCTACGATTTTAGAAGCTGAAAAAGTAGAAAAAGCCGATAAATTATTAAAACTAAAAGTAGATACCGGTGTAGATGTTCGCACCGTGGTTTCGGGAATTGCAGAAAGTTTCAGCCCTGAGGAAATCATCGGAAAACAAGTGATGATTCTTCTAAACCTCGCTCCAAGAAAAATCCGAGGAATAGAATCCCAAGGAATGCTGCTGCTTACAACTAAACCAGATGGCAAGCTATCTTTCGTGACGCCTGATGAAAAGGTAGAAAACGGAATAGAGATTGGCTAATTTTAGGCAAAAATATTTTGAAATCTTATCATAAATCAATTTTTTGAATAGTTATTAACAATATCTTTGCATCAATAAAATTAACGAATATGAAAAAGATAGTATCATTATTATTTATGGGTCTAATGGCTGTAAATTCATTTGCCCAAAACGCTTTAAAATCAGACCCTGCCCACAGCAGAATTCAGTTTTCGGTAACTCACTTGGGAATTAGCGAAATTACAGGGAATTTTGAGAAAGCTGCCCTAAGCATAAATGTTGATGAAAAGAATTTCACAAACTCTAAAATCAGTTTCGTAGTGGATGTGAATTCTATCAACACGCACATAGAGGCAAGGGATAACCATCTCAGAAATGAAGATTTCTTCGATGTTAAAAAATTCCCAGAAATGACTTTCCAAGGAACCAGCATCAAAGCGATGAAGAAAAACATGTACCAAGTAATGGGAAATCTTACGCTTCACGGTGTAACTAAGCCTGTTACCGTAAATATGCTGTACAAAGGAATGGTGGTAAATCCTATGAGTAAGAAAAAAACTTACGGATACCAAGTGGTAGGAGTTATCAAGCGCTCTGATTTTGGTGTCGGTGGAGGATATCCAGAAGCGATGATCAGCGACAAAGTCCAAATAAAAGGAGACTTTGAAATGATAACAGAATAAAAGTTTAGTTTTTTCATTATAAATTTAAAATTGCGAATTACCCTCTATTATTGAGGGTAATTTTTATTTCAAAATCCTGAAAGAATTACATTTTTTTCGTTTTAAATTATTTATATATTTTTGTACCCTAATTATTTTATATGGAGAATAAAAATCGTTGGTTCATAGCTATTGCGGCTATTCTTACCCATCTATTTTTGGGAACGGTCTATGCATGGAGTTTCTTTCAGAAGCCTGTCAGCCAGGCGTATGGCTGGACACAGGGCGAAACGGCGTGGGCTTTTAGTATTTCTAACCTGATGATGGGAGTAACATCAGCATGGTGCGGCGCGAAACTACATCAGTTCAAACTAAAAAACCTCGCTACTATGGGAGCTGTACTCTATGGGCTGGGATATATTGTTTCTTATTTTGCTCTAAAATTAGAGATTTTGCCTTTACTATACATTGGTTTCGGGTTTATTGGCGGGATAGGCTTGGGAATGGCATATGTAACGCCCGTGGTGGCTGTATCGAGCTGGTTTCCAGATAAACAAGGTCTTGCCACTGGACTGGTTGTCACAGGTTTTGGGCTGGGTGCTTTAATCATGTCTAAAATATTAGCGCCGTTTTTCTTGAATTTATTTGAGGAAAATCTGGCTGTTACTTTCCTTGCGATTGGCTGTATGCTGCTGATTGTTTTACCGATATTTACTTATCAATTAAGCATAAAAAACACCACTTCGCAAAGCACAGCGGAAATCTCATTTTCAGCAATTTATAAAACCATCATCCAGCGTGAATACATTGCGTCTTGGTTGTTTTTCATGTTCAGCGTGATTGCTGGGATGATTTTCATCGCGTTCCAGTCGCCTTTATTACAAGATTATCTCAGAGCCGAGGGAATGACAGATGCCACAGAGCTGGAGCAGCACGGCGCTACGCTGATAGGGGTAAGCTCTCTGTGCAATGGTTTTGGAAGATTTATGTGGGGAGGTGTTTCTGATAAAGTTGGAAGAATCCAGACTTTTAGGATGATTTTTTTGATAGAAATCTGCATTTTCATTGTCCTCATTTTTACTCAAAATCCTATCGTATTTTTCTTGGGCGTTTGCTTGGTTTTATTGTGTTACGGTGGAAGCCTTGGGGTAATGCCTTCTTTGGTCAAAGAACAATACAACCCTAATCTGATGGCCTCTCTCTACGGAATCATGATGGTAGGCTGGGGAATAGGCGGACTGATAGGCCCGCAGATTACAGCTTATATGAAAGATTATTTCCAAGAACAGGCAGGAGTTTATTCCTACATTATCGGGCTGGTTCTGTTATGTTTAGGATTTTTACTCACATTATTCGTGAAGAAGAAACCCAAAGATATTTAATAAAAAAGCACTCCAAAAAGGAGTGCTTTTTTTGTTTAACTTAAAAAATTATCAATCTATGACTTTGATTCCGTTTGCTAAAACTCGTATTTCTACTTTTGGTTTTGTGATTTTTGCGATTTCTTCTTTTGATTTTCCTGCATCCTCAGCATAATGGCGAAGTTCTTTCACGGAAGTTTCCTGTTTAGTTACTTTCGCATCCAGCAGGATAGTTTTACCAGCAATATTCTGCGGAAGGAAAAAGGCATAATCTTTCATCTTTACGAAAACCTCTACATTCTGAGTGTTTTCTAATGTAACCCAGCATCCTTTTTTAGGACAAACTGCCGTTACTCTTCCCTTGATGGTTACTCTGTCTATCTCGTTTTTCTTCTTCAAAGACTTTATCACTTGGTCTGGAGACTGCACATTATAGGTAATATTTTCAGGAACGCCAGCTCCGTACTCCACTCCTTTCTGAGCTTCAGGGATATTACTCTGAGCATGAAGAAGGCTCATTCCAAAAATTCCCATCAAGAAAATTAGCTTTTTCATAAGATTAACCTTTAATTTTATGTTTAAATTTCTCTCTGTAAGACTGCCACTCTTGCTGAGTTTTTATTTTTTTAAATTCATTGGTCGCAAAAAGAGCCAAATACGCTTCCATATCTCTTGGATTGAAATAACCGACAAGCCCTGTCAAAAGCTTTTGGTCTTCATCAAGGAAAACCGTGGTAGGATATCCTTTCACACCGAAATAAGTTACAAACTGATGCTGAGGCCCACCTCCATAAGTTGGTTTTCTTTTTGGGTTAAATTCTGGATTATTGAATTTTTTTCCTTGGAAAGTTACATCTTCATTCCCTTCGGAATTGAATTTCACTGCGTAGTAATTATCATTGATATATTCTGTAATCACAGGATTAGAAAATGTATTTTTATCCATCATCTTGCACATGGAACACCAGTCTGTGTAGAACTTAATCATTATCTTTTTTGGCGTTTTTTTCTGTGCTTCCAGCGCCTGATCCATACTCATCCAGTTTACCTGCGCCATCATAAACATTGATGAAAACACAGAAAATACAATTGCTATTTTTTTCATTCGAATACTAAAATTTATAAGCAACAAATATAAAAACTTTTTTCTTTGAAAAAATAAAAGACCGAAATTTAACGGTTTTTTATTTTTTTATTTAACAAAATTTCATTTATTTCACTCCGTGCATCAGTTTCAGAATTACTTTATTAAGTAATATCAGTAAAACTCCACATACACTCACAAATCCTGCGATGTAGGTAAAGACCTCTCCTGCGCCCATAGTTTCTACATAAGAAGCAATATACCCTCCTACGATATTAGCAAAGAATGATGACAACATCCATACCGCCATAAGCACAGAGGCCAATTTAGGAGGCGAAAGTTTAGTCACCACTGAAAGTCCCACTGGTGAAATACAAAGTTCTCCAATAGTATGAAGTAAATAAGTCATTATCAACCACATAAGAGCAGCTTTATTATTCACATCATCCACATCTCCATTAGCACTTCTTTCTGCTACCGCTCCTATCATAAATAAAAATCCAACACCAAGAATAATCATCCCTACACCCATTTTCACAGGAGTTGTTAGTCTTCGCCCAATCGGAGATGCCCAAAACAAAGTAAATAATGGAGCTAAAGTTACTATAAACAGCGGATTCACAGACTGGAACCAAGAAGTAGGAATTTCAAAAGAACCGACACTTCTGTCAATATATTTATCTGTATATAATGATAATGAAGAACCTGCTTGCTCAAATCCTGCCCAGAAGAATACTGCAAAAATCAATAAAATAAAGATTACAGAAATACGCTGTTTTTCATCTTTTTCATCTAATTCTTTTCCAGTTTCTGGGTTTATAGATTTTTGAACTTTTACAACTTCAGTATCTGAAACTGCTCCAACAGGTTTTGTTCCTAAATCACCTAAATACTTAGTCCCTAACAAATTAAATATCACCTGTCCTAACAGCATACCTATCCCAGACACCAAGAATCCATATCTATATCCATAGGAAATAGAACCATCCTCATTGGTTGTAGCAAACATATTATCTGTAACAACTCCTATTATTAGTGGTGCAATCATTGCCCCAAGGTTTATCCCCATATAGAAAATCGTAAATGCAGCATCTCTTCTGCTATCACCATCTTTATACAGACCTCCTACCAAAGTAGAAATATTAGGTTTAAAGAATCCATTTCCTATAATTAGTAATAACAAACCAATATAAAGCCCTGTCGTATTATTCAATCCAAATAGAGTGAACTGCCCCAGCATCATCGTAATACCTCCTATCGTTACAGCCAGCCTTTTCCCCAAGTATCTATCAGCCAACCAACCGCCAATCAATGGTGTGAAATATACGAAGCCTGTAAAGTATCCATACAACAGCATTGCATATTTTTCATCCATTCCTAAGCCTCCCTCTATGAACTTTTTAGTAAGGTAAAGAATAAGTATCGCACGCATTCCATAATAACTGAAACGCTCCCACATCTCAGTAAAAAACAAGAGGTAAAGTCCTTTAGGATGTCCCTTCTTCTGTTGAACTACTTCCATAATGATTTATTATATTTTTTAAAAGAGCAAATATAAAACTATTTTTTAGAATTAAACAATATATTTATGCCTGTTCTTTGTCAATTAGTGAATTTTTTAGCTTATTTAGTTCACTTTTAACAAATTCCAGCCTTTCTATGATATTTACACTTTCCTCTATTTTATCATTGGTTACCAGCGCAATACGGGCTCCATCCAGCGTGTAGCCTTTTTCTTTGACCAAATGATAAATAATCTTCAAGTTTTTAATATCCTCTGGCGTGAAATAGCGGGTTCCTTTCTTGTTTTTTTTAGGATTGAGAATCGGAAATTCTTTCTCCCAATAGCGGAGCAGCGATGCATTGACCCCGAAAGCCAGCGCCACCTCTCCTATCGAATAATACAGTTTATCTGGAAGATTGATTTTCATAATTTTTAATTTTTATTAAAAATATTTTAGGTCTATTTTAGGTTTAATTTGTAATAAAGTATTGTAAATCAACTTTATAATATTGCTTACATCTTTCTTGTCCACCATTTCTACCGTGGTGTGCATATATCTAAGTGGCAAGGAAATCAGTGCCGATGGAATCCCTCCATTAGAATAAGCAAAGGCATCTGTATCTGTTCCCGTAGCCCTGCTGCATGCTGCTCTTTGGAACGGAATGTTATTTCTCTCTGCAGTTTCTATTATCAAATCTCTCACTTTATGATGCACTGCAGGTGCATAAGCGATTACAGGCCCTGCTCCACATTTTTGGTCGCCCTCCTTCTTTTTCTCAATCATCGGAGTGGTAGTGTCATGGGTAACATCCGTAACTATCGCAATATTTGGTTTTATACGCTCTGCTATCATCTCCGCTCCGCGAAGCCCGATTTCCTCCTGAACAGAATTGGTAATATATAGCCCAAACGGCAGTTTTTTCTTGTTTTCTTTCAGCATACGAGCCACCTCAGCAATCATGAAACCTCCCATTCTGTTGTCCAATGCTCTGCAAACAAAATATCTGTCATTCAGCTCAAAGAACTCATCTGGATAAGTAATCATACAGCCTACATGGATGCCCAGCTCCTCTACTTCCTCCTTGGTAGTCGCTCCGCAGTCTATGAAAATATTGTCCAATTTCGGTGTCGGTTCGTTCTGATTGGCTCTTGTGTGAATAGCAGGCCAGCCGAAAACTCCCTTCACTACGCCTTTTTTACCATGAATATTAACTACTTTAGATGGAGCGATGACTTGGTCTGAACCACCATTTCTAATAACATAAATCAATCCATCATCCGTGATATAGTTCACATACCAAGAGATTTCGTCAGCGTGAGCTTCTATCACTACCTTAAACTCAGCTTTAGGATTGATAATTCCGTATGCCGTTCCGTAATAATCCACCTCCACTTTGTCCACAAAAGGGCTGATATAGTCACACCAAAGCTGTTGTCCATTTTGTTCAAACCCTGTGGGAGATGCTGTATTTAAATATTTTTCTAAAAATTCTAACGATTCTTTTTTAAATTTAGCCATAAAAGGAATGATTTTTGTATTATTGAACAAATTAAAAATTGATGTAAAAGTAATGATTTTTTATAAACTACACTATTTATTTCTTATTTGTTTCGGGCTTATTCTAAACGCTCAGGAAAAACCCAATACAGAAATGTTAATAGATGAATATGGAAAAGAATATTATTATGACAATGTTCTGAAAGCCAAAGTTTATGAAATCGATGGAGAGCGGATAGTTATCATGGATGAACTATACCTTGGAGCAAAACCAAAATTCAACAACCAGCTTGACCGAAATTATTACTTTTTCCTCAATAAAAAACTCTCTCGTGTGTATCCTCTTTTTCTGACTGCATTAGAACAATATCGCAGTTTACAGGCTGATATACAAAACATGAAAGGAGGAGAAAAAAGAAAACACATAAGAGAAAAACAAAAAGAACTGGCTTCACAATACGAAACCAAGCTAAGGGATTTGACCACCTCTGAAGGGCAGATTTTCGCCAAACTCATGAACCGCTCCACAGGAAAAACAGTCTATGAACTGATAAAAGAACTCAAAGGCGGTTTTAATGCTTTTCTATGGAATGTAAAAGGAAATGTGGCTGATATAGACCTTAAAAAGGAATACAATCCACACAAATACAGAGATGATGAATATCTGGAAAGCCTACTGATATCCAACTGGAAGCAGGGCTACCTAAAACCCTACGCTGGATACGAGAAATTCACTATTAAAGGAAAAGAATAAAATCTAAACCTATGTTAGATTTTCGCAGAAACTATCTCTGCTACTTTTTCTAAATAAAACACATCCGTTTCATCTAAGGTTCCATACTGCTCACTATCCACATCGAGAACGCCTGCTACTTTCCTATTCTTGTCAAAAATAGGAACTACGATTTCTGATTTGGTAGCAGAGCTACAAGCGATATGACCAGGGAATTTTTCCACATCGGGAACCAGCTGGGATTTTTCCTCTTTCCAAGCCGTTCCACAAACGCCCTTGCCAAACTTTATTCTAGTACAAGCTATCGGCCCTTGAAATGGAGCCAGAACCAATTCTTCATTTTTTACCCAATAAAAACCTACCCACCACCAAGAAAAAACCTGATGCAACGCCGAAGAAATATTGGCTAAATTAGCCGTCAAATCCGTTTCTCCCTCTACAAGAGCTTCCAGCTGAGGCAATAGCGCTTCGTATTTTTCTATTTTTGTTCCATTTTCTGAGATAAATAAATTCTCTGCCATAGTAGTTATAATTTATATACTAAAAATCTCCCCAAAATTAGGGATTTTTTACAAAAATGAAATAAACGTTGTCTTTTCTCGTTAATTATTAGTAAGTTTGAAAAATTAAATTTCTAATTATGAAAAAGGTAGTAAAATTATTAAGCATTTTGATGGTGCTTTCTTTTGGATTATCAAAAATGAATGCACAGAGAGGTTCAACCTATAACACAGGAATTGGTATTCTTGCTGATGTAGGAGATGGGACAGTAGCTGGTCCTCATGTTAAGCATTTCTTTGCTAGAAATCATGCGGGAGAATTTGCAGTATTATTTGGGAGAGGAGCGACTCATCTTAATTTTATGTACCACTATGAAGAACAATTCGGAGGAAGCGCAAGAGGATTAGCTTGGTACATCGGTATGGGACCTGGTATTTCTTTCTGGAAAGGTGGGGGATCTGCCACATTCTCTCTTGCTCCTGTTGCTGGTATAGATTTCAAGATTCCAGGAGCTCCACTAGGGATATTTTTCGACTGGAGACCCAGAATTTGGTTCTACACAGGAAACTCTGATTTTGATGCAGCAAGATTCGGACTTGGTATGAGAGTTACTTTTTAAAAAATTAAAATGATAAACAAACCCTTAGAAAAATCTAAGGGTTTTTTGTTTTATAATAAAATAGCATTGAGCATTTCTCGCTTTCCTTTGGGCCCTTCTAATTTTTGAACCTCAAAACCTAATTCGTGCAAAGCCCTTCTGACACTTCCTTTAGAAGAATATGTCGTCAAAAGTCCTCCTTTTCCCATTTTAGTTTTGACTAATTCAAACAAAGGCTTTTCCCATAAATCTGGCTGAACCCTCGCTCCGAAACAATCATAATACACCAAATCTATCTCGGGAAGTTCTATTTTTTCCAATTCAAAAAAGTCAGTTTTTATCTTTTTCAAAAAGAAATTAGGCTGAATCTGAACCAGCTTTTCCCATTCACAGCTATGAATTTCGGTATAAGCTTCCTTAATCACTGGATTTTCAAACAATTTTCCATAATCCAAATTTTGGGCTTCCTCGAGACTAATGGGATATTTCTCCAACGAATAATAGTTAATTTTCAAATCCGTTGATTGAAGGAATTTCTGCAATGTTACCAAGACATTCAATCCCGTCCCAAAGCCCATTTCCAAAATGTTGATTTCTTTTTTATCCAGTTTTTCCAGACCATTTTTTATGAAAACATGCTCCGCCTCCTGCAATGCTCCATGGTGTGAGTGATAGCACTCGTCCAGTTCTTCTATATAAAGCGTTCTGCTATTGTCTCCTGTGGTCTTCACAATTCTTTTCATAGGGCAAAAGTAAAACTTATTTTAAAATAAATGATTACCTTTGTAGTTCATCAATTAAAGTTTTATTACTATGATTATTCAAAAAGTAGAAAAATCTCGCTTAGAGACTATTGACAAGGACAATTTAACTTTCGGAAGTGGTTTTACAGACCACATGATAGTTTGTGAATACGAAAACGGAAAATGGGGCGAGCGTAGACTTATGCCATATGGAAAAATGGAGTTTTCTCCTGCTATGATGGGGGTGCACTATGGTCAGGCTTGTTTCGAAGGAATGAAAGCCTACAAGGATAAAGATGACAATGTTTTCTTATTCCGTCCAGAGAAGAACTTCGCAAGAATTAACAAATCTACCAAGCGACTCGCTATGCCTGCCATTCCAGAAGAAGTTTTCATGGAAGGACTAAAAGCCCTAGTAGATGTAGAGAGAAACTGGGTGCCTTTCGGAGAAGGGTTCTCACTGTATCTTAGACCTGTAATCTTTGCTACTGAAGAAGCGCTTATGGCTAGACCAGCTAACAAATATATGTTTGCTATCTTGGCTACCGTTGCTAAAAGCTACTACACAGCGCCTGTTTCTGCGAAAATCTCTGACTACTACTCTAGAGCTGCGAATGGTGGAGTTGGATTTGCTAAAGCAGCAGGTAACTATGCTGGAGCATTCTACCCTACACAATTAGCAAACGAAGAAGGATATCAGCAGATTATCTGGACAGATGATGCTACTCACAAATACTTTGAGGAAAGTGGAACGATGAATGTAATGGTAAGAATAGGTGACACTATCTATACGCCTAAAACATCTGATAGAATCCTAGATGGAGTTACCAGAGACAGCATCATCCAGCTGGCACAAAGAAGAGGTATCAATGTAGTAGTAGGCGACATCGCCGTAGAAGATGTAATAAACGCCCATAGAAATGAAACCCTTAAAGAAGTATGGGGAGTGGGAACTGCTGTGGTTACCAGCTCTTTCGAAGCAATTGGCTACAATGACGAAAGACTTGAATTGCCTAAACTAAGCGAGGAAGAAAGTTTTGCTCTTACTCTAAAAAGAGACCTCATCAGTATACAAACTAATCTAGCTGAAGATCCTTTCGGATGGAGAGTTTTAGTTGAGAAAAAATACTAATTAAATATTGAAATGAAGTCCTCATTTTATGAGGACTTTTATTTATTTTATACTTAGGCAAAAAAATCGCTTAGATAAACTCTAAACGATTTTTTTTATAATATTTTCTTTTACTGAAAATTATGGCGCTACCGAACCATTTGCATTATACTTAGCAATAGCCCCACCTTGGAATGTTATTGTATAAACATCAGCAGTTGATATTTCTATCTTAACAATATTAGTGATAGAATTCGCAGAAGCTCTAATAGCAGCATTAACAGGTGCTGGTAAGTAATTCCAAACTGAATATTTTAATACAACTGTCTTTCCATCAACATATGCCCATGTACCATCTTCTTTGAATCCAAGCTCAATTCCATTTGATAAAACTACATCATACACAGCTCCATTAGCAGCATTTGCTGTAGTTGCTTTTGTTATAGTTCTAACAGATGCTCCAGTATAAACCTCTGATGCACTAAAAGGATTTGGCTTATTTTTATTAGTAAAAGTCGCATCATAAATTTTTTCTCCTAACATTGATGCAATCAAGTGATCTGCATTTTTAGGAAGATCCGATCTCTGTAGTGCTGGCGCTGGTGCTGGAGGAGTTGGTGTTGGTGCTGGAGGCGTCGGTGTCACCTGTGCTTCTGGTAAACCATCATCTCTATTACAAGATACTGATGAAAATCCTATTGCTAATAAGCAACCTAAAACTAAAACCGTCTTTTTCATTGTGTTCTAAATTTTAAATAATTAATAATATATGCAAATATAATATTTTTTTCGTAACAAAAAAGACTTTCATCATTTTTTAATATATTATTAACGCTCCACTCTTTCCAAAATCAAAAAATAAGTATTTTTGTAAAAATTAAGTTTTAATGAATTTCAAACTCCAATCAGAATACCAGCCCACAGGCGACCAGCCACAGGCCATTCAGAAACTTGTCCATGGTCTAGAAAACGGCGAAAAATACCAGACTCTGCTCGGAGTGACAGGCTCTGGAAAGACCTTTACCATCGCTAATGTGGTCAATGAAATCCAAAGACCTACTTTGGTTTTGGCTCATAATAAAACTCTAGCGGCACAGCTTTTTATGGAGTTCAAAGAGTTTTTCCCTGAGAACGCGGTAGAGTATTTTGTCAGTTATTATGACTACTACCAGCCCGAGGCGTATATTGCCAGCACGGGAACTTACATAGAAAAGGATTTGAGTATCAATGAGGAGGTAGAAAAACTCAGGCTTTCTGCTACGGCAAGCCTACTTTCTGGTAGGCGAGATGTGCTGATAGTAGCCTCTGTTTCATGTATTTATGGGATTGGAAACCCTACAGAATTCAATAAATCTTTGATAGAGCTGGAACTTAATTCTAAAATTTCCCGAACACAGCTCCTCCACAAACTGGTAAATGCTCTTTATTCTAGAACGCTGAACGAGTTTTCGCGAGGAACATTTCGTGTAAAAGGCGATGTGGTGGATGTTTTCCCTGCCTATGCTGACAGCGCGGTGAGGATACAATTTTTCGGTGATGAGATAGAAAAAATACAAAGTTTTGACCCTGTTTCAGGGAATATTATTTCTAATTTTGATAAAATCAATATATATCCTGCCAATCTTTTTGCGACTTCCAAAGAAACGCTCAACTCTGCCATTCGGAATATTCAAGATGATTTGGTAAAGCAGGTTGATTTCTTCAAAGAAATAGACAAACCATTAGAAGCCAAACGATTACAAGAGCGAACCGAACTAGATTTAGAAATGATAAAAGAACTCGGTTACTGCTCTGGGATTGAGAATTATTCTCGGTATATCGATGGAAGAGCGCCAGGAACACGCCCTTTCTGTCTTTTGGACTATTTCCCAAAGGATTTTCTGATGGTCATCGATGAAAGCCATGTTACCATTCCGCAGATTCACGCCATGTATGGTGGAGACCGAAGCAGAAAAGAAGCTTTGGTGGAATATGGTTTCCGGCTTCCAGCAGCGATGGACAACCGACCATTGAAATTTGAGGAATTCGAAGAAATGCAAAATCAGGTGATTTATGTTTCTGCCACTCCTGCCGACTATGAGCTGGAAAAAACAGGCGGCGAATACATCGAGCAAATTATCCGTCCGACAGGACTTCTTGACCCAATAATAGAAGTGCGACCGACTGAAAACCAGATAGATGACCTGATGGAAGAAATCCAAAAAAGAGCCGAAGAAGATGAGCGGGTTTTGGTAACGACTTTAACTAAAAAAATGGCAGAGGAACTCACCAAATATTTCACAAAATTCGGGGTTAGAACTCGTTATATCCATTCGGATGTGGAGACTTTGGAGCGTATCCAGATTATGCAGGATTTGCGCGTCGGTTTGTTTGATGTTTTGGTCGGAGTCAATCTCCTCAGAGAGGGGCTTGATTTACCAGAGGTTTCGTTGGTTGCTATTTTGGATGCTGACAAAGAAGGAATGCTCCGTTCTCGCCGTTCTATGATTCAGACCGTGGGGCGGGCTGCGAGAAACATCAATGGTAAAGCCATAATGTATGCCGACAAAATCACCAAATCCATGCAGGCGACCATAGATGAAACCAACTACCGCCGCGAAAAACAAATCCAATACAATGAGCGGCACGGAATCGTTCCAAAAGCCCTTAATAAGAAGATTTCCGAAACATTAGTTGGCAGAAGTAAAGATTTCCCAGATGCCAAATACACTCAAAAAGAAATTTTAAAACAAGCTACTGAGCAGAAACAAAAGCACAGCACGGAAGAAATAGAAAAAATAATCGCCGAGAAACAGAAAGAAATGGAAGCAGCAGCAAAAAATCTTGACTTCATCACTGCGGCAAGGCTGAGAGATGAAATCAAGGCTTTACAAGAATAATATTAGTTATTTCCAAAATTCATCGTGATATTCATCTTCAGCATGATGATGGATTTCATTTAATTTTTTTCCTACTTCGGCAAGCTGTTCTTCTGTAAGAATATTTTCCAAATGAGGGAAAAGCACCCGCTCCTCAAAACGAATATGCTCTGTAACTTTATCTGCATAGAGCGTAAGTAGTTCAAAATCCTCTACTTCGTTTAGGGTTTTCAGTAGTTCTCTTATTTCTTTATGCTCATCAAGGGCTCTCTGTGTCAGTTCATCATCAGAATAAGGAAACAAGATTTTCTCCTCTTCATCAAAATGGAAACTCTGGCTGTTGTCCCAGTGATAGTTTATGTAGTTTTTAATGCGTTCATAGGAAATATTTTTCTTAATTCCCTGCTTTATTTTCCAGCCGCTAAGCAGTCCAAAATGGTGGTCTTGGGAAAGTGGAACTATATTTTTGTCTCTTTTCATTTTGTTTTATTTTTAATGATACAAAATTAGTTTTTTAACGAATACCAAATCACTGAAATCATTAAATTTGTAAAATTTTTAAAATCAAAACAATGAATATCCTTACCCAAAAATTCAATACAAAATACGAAACAGCTCCTTTTCAGGAGATTAAAGAAGAACACTATTTACCTGCTTTTCAGGAACTTATCATTCAATCAGAAAAAGAAATTGATGCAATAGCAAACAACCCTGCCGAAGCCACTTTTGAAAACACCATAGAGGCGCTGGCGTATTCTGGTGAACAGCTGGACAGAGTTTCCAGTATTTTTTTCAATCTAAATTCTGCTGAAACCAATGATGAAATTCAGAAAATCGCTCAGGAAGTTTCGCCTATTTTGACAGAATTTTCATCTAAAATTTCTCAAAATGAAAAACTTTTCCAAAGAATAAAAAAGGTTTTTGATGAAAAGGAAAATCTTAACCTAAACGAAGAGCAGAAAACCTTGCTGAACGAAACTTACAAAGGTTTTGTCCGAAATGGTGCTCTGCTAAACGAGGAAGACAAAAAGAAATTAGAAAAAATAGATATTGATTTGTCTGTAAAATCGCTGAACTTTGGGCAAAATGTGCTGGCTGCGACTAATGCTTATTTCAAACACATTACCAATAAAGAGGATTTGGCTGGAATTCCAGAGCCTATTTTAGCACAATACGCCGAAGAAGCCAAAGAGCGAGGGCTGGAAGGCTATGCCATTACACTGCAATATCCGAGCTACATCCCAGCGATGACCTACGCAGACAACCGAAATCTGCGACAAGAACTGGCTTTGGCAAATGGCAAAAAAGCATTTGACGGAGGCGAGTTTGACAACCAGAACCTCATCAAAGAAATCATCAATCTAAGACAGCAAAAAGCGGAACTTCTCGGCTACAAAAACTTTGCGGAATATGTTTTGGAGGAGAGAATGGCAGAAAGCCCAAAGAAAGTTTTTGATTTCCTAAATCAGCTTCTCACAGCGGCTACGCCTTACGCAGAAAAGGAAACTGCCCAACTAAAAGAGTTGGCAAAAGCCGATGGAATAGACAAAATGGAGGCTTATGACCATGCTTACTATGCAGAAAAACTGAGAAAACAGAAATTTGACCTCAATGATGAGGAACTAAAACCATTTTTTCCATTGGAAAAGGTGCAGGATGCTGTTTTTGATTTGGCAGGAAAACTCTTTAACCTTGATTTTAAAGAAGTTACGGATATTCAAAAATACCACTCGGAAGTGCGTGTTTATGAGGTATTTGAGAACAACAGCCTAAAAGCGGTGCTTTATGTAGATTATTTCCCTCGAAAAGGCAAAAGAGCAGGCGCATGGATGACCAGCTTCAAAAATCAATGGAAAAAAGACAGCGCAAACTCGCGACCGCATATTTCCGTAGTGTGTAATTTCTCTAAACCGACCGCAGACACGCCAAGTCTGCTGACTTTCCAAGAGGTAACGACATTGTTCCATGAATTTGGGCACGCACTGCATGGGATTTTGGCGGATACTCAATATCCTAATCTTTCGGGAACTTCGGTGAAATGGGATTTTGTGGAACTTCCATCCCAATTCTTGGAAAACTACTGCTACGAGCCAGAATTTTTGAAAACTTTTGCGAAACATTACCAAACAGGCGAAGTGCTTTCGGATGAAAAAATCAAGAAAATCAACGAGTCTAAAAACTTCATGGAAGGCTATCAAACGCTGAGACAGCTGGGATTTGGTCTTTTGGATATGGCTTACCACACACAGCCCGAAGCCGTGCAGGACATCAAAACCTTTGAAACTAAACAAACAGAAAAATGCAGTCTTTATCCTGTAAATGCGGAAACTGCAATTTCTCCAAGTTTTTCGCATATTTTCCAAGGAGGATATTCGGCGGGATATTATTCCTACAAATGGGCGGAAGTCCTAGATGCAGACGCTTTCCAGTATTTCAAGGAAAATGGAATTTTCAATTCTGAAATTGCAAGAAAATACAAAACCCTGCTTTCCCTAGGAGGAACCCAAGCTCCAATGGAGCTCTACAAAGCCTTCCGAGGCAGCGAACCAAAAGTAGAAAGCCTTCTAAAAAGAGCGTTTGGGTAAGTTTGAAAAATCTTTATAGAAATAAGGTAAATTTCATCAATTTATCTTATTTTTGTTTAAATTTTAAATTTAATGATATGAGACATTTTTTTATTTTATTATTTATCTGCTCTATATTCACTGCTTGTAATAATAGAGACAATGACACAACTATTACCTCTATTTCTGAAGAACAGAAAATTCTTCCTATAAGATTTTCTGGTGAACAAAATGGAGAAATTATTGTAAGAAATTTCAATTATGTAGGTAATAAATTAACTAATATAACAGATAAATACTCTAAAAACTATCTTCAATTACAATAATGATTTGATAAGCAATATCAAATTTTTAAGAATTGATAATCAAAGAGAAATTAATTTCACTTATGATAATAACGGAAACTTAATTAAAGAAATAAGTGTAGAAGAAGAGGTTATAGGCACAAACACTAAAAGAAAAATTGTGACTGATATAACATACACACATAATTCTTCTACAATTACAAAAAATGAAACAGCTAAATACTATACTAATGATAGTTTCAATGGAGAGAATTCTTCTACGACCGTTTTCACGCTAGATAATGATAAGAAAATCATCTCTAAAGTTAGAACCTCTAAAAGTGAGCATAGCAGCAATCCTGACACATACAAAACAACAACCATATATAGCTATTCGCCCCATAACCCTTCTTTCAAAAATATAACAGGGTTTAAAAATATTGTCTATTCAGGTTTTATTGGTTTGAGTTTATCGGGAAATATTGTTTCTGAAGAAATCACTCAAGAAGATTCTTTTCAAAATGTAATTGTATCTTCTTCTACACATAAATTGATATATGAAAATACTTTTAATAAAGATAATTATCCTACAAAAACAATAAGATATTATTCAGAAAATAACCAAAAAATAAAAAAAGCTGAAGTTAGTATAGATTATAACAAATAAAAAAATCCCTTTTTAAGGGATTTTTTTATGTTTCTATTCTGTTTTATAAATTTTATAATAAAAAACAGTCAGCAAAAAACCCAATCCTGCCAGCACAACTCCTACAAGCGAAGGGTAATTGTAAGCCAAGCCCAAACTGAGAGGAATACCGCCCAAGAACGCCCCCAGAGAGTTCGCAATGTTAAAAGCCGCCTGCATAAATGCCGCCGCCATCATTTCCGAGTTTTTGGCTGCGCGAAGCATCAGGATATTAAGCGGAGAACCTGCCGCCATAGACAGCGCCCCACAGATGAAAGTCAAAACCAATGATGCTGTTTGGTTTTCCGAAAACATAAACACCAAAAACAACGACACCACCATCATAAGCAGCAACAATGCTGTCGCTTTCACAGGGATGATTTTATCCGCAAGTTTTCCACCGAGATAGTTCCCTACCACCATTCCAGCGCCTGCCAAAACCATCATATAAGAAATATTTTCTGCTGGAAAACCTGAAACTTTCGTAAGCAAAGGAGCGATATAACTAAACCAAGAAAAAAGCCCTCCGAAACCAATCGCCGCAATCCCTATGATATGCCACGCCTTGGGTGTTTTGAAAAATTCTAACTCTTGGCGAAGCCCCACATTACGGAGATTTCCCATTTGAGGAAGCCATAATTTTAAAAATAAAACCGTGAGCAGTCCTAAAACCGCCACAATCCCAAAAGCCACTCTCCAACTGACCATTTGTCCGATGTAGTTCACCAGCGGAACCATCGCAAGATTTGCCACCGTAAGCCCTGAGAACATCGCGGCTATCGCCTGAGCCTGTTTGCCCTCTTGTGCTAATCTGGTCGCTACCACTGCTCCCACCCCGAAGAATGCCCCATGAGGCAGCCCAGATAAAAATCTAAAAGCGAGAAGCGTATAATATTCTGGTGCAATGGCAGAAAGTCCATTGAACACGGTAAATAAAATCATCAATGCGATGAGGGTTTTCTTTGGAGGATATTTAGATGAAAACGCCACCAAAATGGGCGCCCCTATAACCACGCCCAACGCATAGGAGGAAATAAGATATCCTGCCTGCGGAATAGACACGCCCAGCGAATTTGCGACATCTGGAAGCAGTCCCATAATCACAAATTCCGTAGTACCAATTCCTAAACCTCCCAACGCCAGAGGAAACAATTTTTTTGAAATCATAAATATATTTTTTGGTTAAAAAAAGCTAAAAATACAATGTATTTTAGCTTTGGTTTGATTGTTTATTTTCTTTAATATAAATTTTACTTCTTTTTAAACTGAATATTCATGATAACTATCGCTATCAGAATAAGGGCAATCCCTACCCATTGGCTGAAAATAACAGTCTCGCCCAAGATGAAAAAAGCCATCATCACGGAAACAGGAAGCTCCACAGAACTGATGATACTCCCCAGCCCCAGCCCTGTATGAGGGAAGCCTGCATTCATAAGCAGCGGCGGAATAATCGTCCCAAAAACAGCAATGACAATTCCCCATTTGGTGAAAATCCCAAAATTAAAATCTTGGATAACATTATTTTCATTTATCCCAGAAAAAAGCTCTTTTGCCCATTGGAAATTATTTGGCCCAAACTGAGTGATAAAGCCAAAAACAGCCACTATGACCGCCCCACCAAAAAGCATGTAAAGACTTCTTTTGTGCGGTGCAATGTGAGGAGCAATACGATTGGCAGTAAACATCGTAGTAGTAAAAGATGAAGCCGCAAGTACACCCCAAACAATCCCTCGCCAGTCTATATTCAGGTCTGAGTGAAGCAAGTTGGTCGCCAAGACAGTCCCGGTAAGCACCACCACCACAGAAATGATTTTCTGCATGGATGGAACTACTTTATCCAAAAAATATTCCAAAATCACGCCCATCCAGACTGTCTGCATCAGCAGAACTATGGCAATGGAAACATTGATATACCGCACTGCGAGATAATAGAAAACACTGGTCATCCCCAGAGAAGTCCCTGCCAGCATGAGTTTGGCAATATCTGATTTGGAAGGGTTTTCGGTGGTTTCTTTATTTTTAAATTTGTAATAAAGACCGATGAGAAACATTCCCAAAATCCCAAAAACAAACTGCGAAGCAGTCACCTCCGCTGTGGTATAATTTTCTGAATAAGCGAGTTTCACGAAAGTTGCCAGCATTCCGTAGCTGGTCGCTCCGAGTCCTACCAAGAGCACTCCCTTTAAAGTATTGTTTTGTGACATATTTTCAGATTTTTTCAAAAAAAGCCCGTAAAGATAGGCTTTTTATTTTAAACCGAAATAAAAACAAAAGCCACTCAATAAGAGCGGCAAGGGAAATTTATTTCTCGTCCTCATCGGGAGAGACTTTTCTTTTGGTTTCTAAATCAGGGCAGACTTGTGTAATTTGTCTTATCCATACCTTAGGATACTTTTTTTGGGATTTATACTCATTCCCTTCATTATCCAACATATATTCTTCTCCATCTCGTTTAGCTGCATGATATACTCGGTTTCCACAGTCAGCATGATTATTATGCAACAAATCATATATTGCAGGGTACAGCACGCCTTCGGTTGTGGCATAGCCATATTTATTGTTTAGTCTAAGTGAGAAATAACCATTATGAGATCTTATATCATCATATTTTGTAGGAATAATTTCTTCACCTCTGTCATTTACCAAACCTATTTTGCCATTATTCATTACCTTAAAGAAGGTTCCCAACAAGCCACCTCTGCCATACAAAGGGAGAATATCTACTATTTTATCATATCTGGGAGAGATAATTTGCTTTCCATCGATATCCAGAAGTTCTTCCTTTCCTTTATAACCAGCTATGATATAATTATTTTCAAAATCATATGCATAATCATAAATCGGTTCTACTATTGTTTTGTCTGCTCTTGAAATCCCAAACTTCCCATTTTTATAGAAAGATTTAACAGCTTTATACTCATCATATTTATAGAAAGGGAAATATCTTTTTCCTCCGAAACTTGACCCAAAAATAAGAATATTCCCGCCAAAATAGGTGTATTTTTCTAATAAAAGACTGTTATTTTTTTTGTCTAAACCTATTTTCAGCTTATCAATATTGGAGTCCGAATAAACTAAAGGAATATAAATATCTTGGTTCGCAAAAATAATTTCTAAACTTTTTTTCTTTCGTTTTCCTGTAAAAGTCTTATTTTCAATAACAAGGCTGTCATTCTTTAAAATAGGATAAGTGAGATGCACCTTATTCGGTTCTTCAAATTTCACATCTACATAGTAGGTGCCCTGTATATCTTCATCCATATTAAACAATCTTAGCAAATGTGCTTTTCGCCGATAGGTATCTCTTCCCAGCTCCA
>CAUQKV010000022.1:0-24629 GCA_963518845.1 uncultured Flavobacteriaceae bacterium
ATTTCTGGCGATGAAAATATTTTGGTTAAAAATATAATTCGCGAAAAAGCCGATGTAGTGGGAACGGAATTTATAGATGCTACGGAGGTAAGAACGGATTTGGAAACGGATTTGAAGGGCAATTATCAGCGAAAAAATATCCGTGTGGTTTTGGCTTTGGTGGAGGCTTTGAGGAAGAAAAATGTTTCTATTTCTGATGAAAATATTCATGATGGCCTGCTCCATGTTCAGAAAAATATAGGATTCATCGGCCGCTGGTTTGAATTTTCTAAAAATCCGCTAACTATCTGTGATACAGGACATAATAAAGCGGGGCTAGATATGGTTTTTAGTCAGTTAGTTGAATATCAGCGCCATAAACATATTGTTTTAGGTTTTGTAAAGGAAAAAAATATAGATGAGGTTCTGAAAATTCTTCCTCGTAATGCTCATTATTATTTTGTAAAACCAGCAATTCACAGAGGGCGACACCCAAAAGATTATGAAAATTTGCTGGTGGAGGCGGGGGTAAATTTCAAAATTTTTGATGATGTGGAGGCGGGATATCAGTCTGCAAAAGCTAGCTGTAAGGAGGATGAGATGATTTTTATAGGGGGAAGTAATTTTGTAGTTGGAGATTTTTTAGAAAAAAATTTGGAGGTTAAATAAAAATCCGTATATTTGCAACACTCAAATGAGGGCGGTTAGCTCAGTTGGTTCAGAGCATCTGGTTTACACCCAGAGGGTCGGGGGTTCGAATCCCTCACCGCCCACAGATAGGGTTCTTAGCTCAGTTGGTTCAGAGCATCTGGTTTACACCCAGAGGGTCAGGGGTTCGAATCCCTTAGAACCCACAAAATCCAAGATTTTTATAAGTCTTGGATTTTTTTTTATGCGTTTTCTCTTGGTTTTATTAGTTCTGTATAAAATTCATTTCCAGTGTTTTAGTAATATTTCCCTTCTGTCTTTTTCCTATTACTTTTAAAATTTTAAGAAAATTTTAACAAATCAAAATAAGTGATTATATTTGTAGAGTTTTTATATGACAAGTTTTTAAAAATATTAAAATAATGAAACTAAAATTTATTCTATTATTACTCACCTTTTTTGCGAATGTGTTTTTGTTTTCACAAAATAAAACTTCAAATAATAAAAAAGCAGAGTCTATAGAAAATACAAAAAGGGAAAAAGAAAACTCGTTTAATTCAAAAATAGCTAAAGCAAAGGCTAAACTTAGTTCAACAGAAAAGCATGGTTTCTCAACTAAAAGATCCTCTGATGGTATGGCTAGACCAAATTATGAAGAAATGGGTTATGGTGAAGTTGCAAAAGCAGAAAACTGGGATACACTTGTGCCGCCTAGTGATATGGAAGAAAGAGCGCGTAAGTACGAGCAGAAAAAACAAATGGAAACCATAGGATTGGTAGTATTAGGAGGGATTCTTCTTTTTTTTGGATATAAAATCATAACAAGTAATAATAAAGATAAAAAGCCAGAAGTTCCTCAAGACTACAATGAAAAGGACTATGATGAAGTGAAAAAGAAACTGAATGATATGTTCTCTGATGACCTATTGACAAAAGAAGAGCTGGAGGCTAAATTAGCCGATTTGGAGGAAAAACAAATGAAAGAAAAGAAAGCAGCAGAGACTAATCTCAAGAAAGAAAAATTGTATAAAGCCTATCAAGAGGGCATCATCACATTAGAAGAATATAATGCTAAACTAAACAGCTTGTAGATAATAAGGAGTTTTTTTAAGAGATAATATAATTTAAAGAATTAATAAAAAATATTGAAATATGAAATTATTATTTACAATTTTGTTTTGTCTTTCTCTACAAGCTCAAACTACTTATAAATTAAATGGTATAGGCTATATCACTATTCCTCATGAAATGGAATTACAAGATGAGGCATATAGACAGAAAGCTCGAAATTATGCGAAGGAATATCAACTCCTGCTCAATGAAAATAGGGTTATTTTTCAACAAAGAGGACTTAATAAATCTGAACCAATAGGATCTCAGACTTATGCTAGAATAATCATAGAAGTAGAATATGGGAATTTTGGTTATGATGTGACTATTTCTTCACAAGAGTATGAGGAAATAAACTCTACTCTTAAGAAAAATGCTATAAATTCTTTAAGCCAGTTGCAAAACATGAAACTTCTACAATGGAATGGAGTGTCTAATGTAAAAATAGATGGAGTGCTAGCGATTAAATATTCTTATATAAGACAATTAGGTTCTAATCCCTCAGTCTATGTAGAAACTTATATAGTGCTTAAGGGAAAGAAGCGATATATCTTTACTTTTTCTTATAGAGTAAATGATAAGGAAATTTGGCAGCCCATATATTCTAAAATATTAAATAGTCTGCAGATAGAATAGCTCAAGAAAGGTTTAAGATATCAAACATATAATTGAAAATAGAAAATTGGTTTTGTATTTTAATTAGTAATATTGTTTATTGATGACTCTACGAATTTCACATATACATTAAATTTTAACATAAGTAAAAAAAGATTTTATTTCTTAAAATATAACTAAAAACTCATTCCAGCACGGAGTGGGGTTTTTATATAATCTATTCAAATAAAAAGTCCTCAAAAAATAAGAGAGTCAAGCAAAATATTCTTTATCTTTGGAGGTGAAATTTAAATGAATTAGAAAAATGAAAAGATTTTTTATCGTGTCGGTATTTGCTCTTTTTCAGGGCATCTATGCACAATCGCAGGGAGCAATCTATTTTGATGAGGAATGGAACATCATCAAGGATAAGAAAAAGGCATCTTTTTACCGAGAAACTACCCAGCAGGGGGATTATTATTTAATCAAAGATTATTATATCAACGGAACCTTGCAGATGGAGGGGAAGGCTTCGGACAAGACGCCTAATCAGGAGGTTTTTGAGGGGAAAGTTACATGGTACTATCCAGATGGAAAAGTGAGTATGGTGTCAAATTTCTCAAAAGGAGCTCAGGTAGGGGAGCATAAAAGTTACCAAGAAGATGGCCGTATTTCCCAAGATTTTATTTATAAAAACTATGCTGTATTTAGTGGTAAATCATATGGTTATGAAAATGATTATCAAAATAATACGATTACCGAGTATAAAGATGGCGATGTTGTAAAGATGACAACTTATGGGAAATCATTGCAGGGAATTCGTTTTGAAGAAATCTATGCGGGAGGAGACCCTTACACAGCCTCTGAAGTCAAATATTATGATGAGAATGGAAAATATATAGGCAGCCAAAAGATAAATAAAGACGGTCTTTATATAGGGATAAATGTAAAATATTATGCAAGTCCTATGAAAGTTTCTTGTATCGAAAATTTCTCAGGACAATCAACGACTTACGATATGCCTACTGAATCCAAATGCTACTATGGAAACGGCAAGCTGAAAAAAACTTACAAATCACATGGGAAAACCGCTACGGAGGTTGTATATGATGAAAGTGGTAAGAAAATAGGAAGTCTAGAGTACAGATATGACAAGGAAATGGATATGATGACGCCCTATAATGGTGAGAAGATAGAAATTGATTTGTATGAAAAAACAAAAAAAATAATATCAATCCTTACCTATAAAAATGGGAAAGGGCTAGAAGGCAAATATTTTGACCAAGAAGGAGAATTACAAAACCAATATTTCTATGATGATGAAGGGGGTGCTAAAGAAATATGGAGTTTTGGAAATGGCGGGAAACAAGTTCTTACTTATAGAGATGGGCTTCCGTATAATGGCAGTGTTATAGAGGGAGGATCTCAGTCTACTTATAAAGATGGTGTTCTGATGGAGACTAGAGAAGTAAACATGGAAGGAAAACCTACATATGAGAAGAAATATGATGAAAGTAAAGATATCTATGAGGTGAAAATATATTCAGATGGTAAACTTAAATATTATTATACAACGAATAATAGATATGATGAAGATGCGTATTTTAGTGCAGAAATAACACCTTTCGATGACAAAGGAAAGCCAATGAGTAAAATAGTTATAAAAGATGGAAAGATAGAAAAAGGGGTGCTAAAACTAAAGTCCTATTATGCGGATGCAGAAACTGTCGAATATAGCAAAAAAGGGAAATGGTATGTGAAAAGAACTTATGTGGAAAAGGAACTGGTAAAAGAAGAGAGATTCAAGAGCGATGGGGATTATTCAAATTATTTTGAAATATATGAAATAATGCTCCGTACAGAATAAATAAAAATAGTCAAGAAGAAATTCTTGACTATTTTTTTTATTTATAAGCAGGGAAATCTATAGTAGTCGTAGGGAATGGGATATTTACATTATTAGCTCGGAATTTCTCCAAAATAGACTTTCTTATTTCGCTTCTCGTGTGGGAAATATGAAAAGGGTCATTAGAAAAGAAATAAAGCCTAAGATTGAGAGAAGAATCCGCAAAATCATTCAGCCTGATGAATGGTTCTCGTTCTTTAGAAATATCTTCATTCTCCATAGCAGCCTCTACAAGGAGGTTTTCTACCATTTTGATATCTGTCTTATAGTCCACACCTATATCTATGAAGAAGGCATTCGCAGCATCATGAGATGAATAATTGGTAAGTTTGTCCTTGGTAAGGTATGAGTTAGGGAAAACTATGGTTTTTCGGTCTGTAGTGAGGATTTTGGTGGTTCTCATGCTTATTTGTTCCACCCTTCCCATTACGCCGTTCATATCAAGGACATCTCCCACGCGGACACTTTTGTCTAATAAAATAATAACTCCAGAAATAAAGTCTAAAAACAAGTTTTGAAGTCCCAGACCTATCCCTACCAAGACAGCACTAGAACCTACCAAAAACGGAGAAATATTTACTCCCAAAATCCGCATGATGATTAGGAAAGTGACAATGATAATTCCGTAATATACAATCTGATGAAAAGCATATTTGGTTCCTTTGTCCACCTGTGATGAACGCCTGTAAAAGATTTTTTTAGAAATTTTCTCAACAATATATGAGACACAAATCACCAGAGCAACTCCTATTACCTGGTACATGTGCAATGTATAGGTATGGATAGAGAGCAGTGGATATTCTAAAAATTCTTTTAAGTCCATCTTATCAAATTTTTTATTTCATTTCTGAAATAACATTCACAGTTTCTTCTAAGAATAAATCTCGTTTCAGGTTTTTAAGCCAAGATTCACTTTTCTTCGCGAAAACTTCATCTTTCTTACCTCTCGCTTGTTCGTCTTTGTGAAGTGTAAAAACCAGCTTGTTATCGTACTTAGATAAAGATTTGAATTTTTTAATCTGATCTTTTCTTGATTTCATCAGTTTATTAAACTTATTTAAGTTCAATGTGATTTTTTCTTCTTTATCTAGTTTTTCTCTCCACTGTGCAGATTCCAAAAGCAGCTGATAATTAGAATTTTTACTCATTCTGTTTTGGCTGTTTTTCTGTAAACTAGAGATATTCAGCGTTCCTACGGGAGCAAATCTTGTAGTAGGAATCTGATCCCATGGAAGGGCATTGTCTCTATATCTTTCTCCGATTTCGGAGTAAGAGAAAAAGTCGTTCATGGGTATATCAGCATCTACACCTTTCAGCTGGGTAGATTTTCCATTGACTCTATAGAATTTTTGGATGGTCAGTTTTATAGAACCGAAATCATCCGTAGAATTCATAAAACGATTTAGGTCTGCAAAGGTCTGCACAGTTCCTTTTCCGTAGGAATGCGGAGAACCTACAACCACGGCTCTTCCGTAGTCTTTCATCGCTCCTGCTAGGATTTCGGATGCAGAAGCGGAGAACTCATTTTGCATAATCACTAGAGGACCTTCCCATACTGGCGAATTGGTCTTGTTTCTTAGAATGTTGATTCTTCCATTAGGGTCTTTTATCTGCACCACAGGACCGTTTTTCATGAAAAGTCCTACGATGTCCACTACTTCCGTGAGTGAGCCTCCTCCGTTGTTTCTCACATCTAGGATAATTCCTTTAATGTTTTGAGATTTTAGTTTTACGATTTCGGCTTTTACATCATCAGATGCATTTCTACCATTCGGGTCATCAAAATCAGCGTTAAAGCTCGGAAGGTAGATATATCCGTATTTTTCGCCTTTTGGTGAATTTACGATGATACTTCTCGCGAAAGTATCTTCTATAGATACTTCTTCACGGATGAGTTTTACTTCTTTTACGCTGCCGTCTTTTTTCTGTAAAGTGAGGGTTACCTCCGTGCCTTTTTCTCCACGGATGAGCCTTACAGCCTCATCTACCAGCATTCCTACTACATTGATAGCCTCTTCATTCGGCTTAGATCTTACTTTTAGGATTTTATCTCCTTCGGATATTTGTTTAGACTTCCATGCTGGAGCTCCTACCACTAGAGGTCCCATGTAGAGATTTCCTTTTTTCTCTTGAATCTGTGCACCGATTCCGATCACTTTTCCAGCGAAACTGGTATCAAAATCCTCTTTGTCCTTTGGAGAAAAATAGTTAGTATGTGGGTCAAACACCTCTGTATAGGCATTTATATACACACTGAACCAGTCCATTTTCTTTCTCTTTTGGAATCTCTTGAAGGTGTGGGAGATAAGGTCTTTTATCTCCTTGGTCGCTTTTATTTTTTTCTCTTCCAGAGAGAGTTTTTTTACATTGATAGTGTCTTTCAGTTTATGAGCGATGACAGAATCTTTTTTCTCCTGCTGGAGTTCTTCTTTGCTGGTCATCGTTTCTATTTCCTGAAGGATATTGTATTTGATGTATCTTTTCCACTCGTTGTAGAGTTCCTGTTTATCAGCAGGAGCTTTTTTTAGTTTTGGTTCTAGGATAAGCTCATCATCTTCGTTTAAATCGATAGGTTTGCTCAGGATGTCCTGAGTCATTTTATCAATTTCGCTTACTCTTTGATAGAGTCTGTCTATGGTCTGTTTATAGAAAACCAAGTTCCCATTATTGAGATAGTCATCAAGCTGGTTTTTGTGTTTCTCAAATTCATCCATATCCGACTGCAGAAAATATCTTTTTGCAGGGTCTATCGTCTCGAAGTAACTTTTGTAAACCTCGCGAGAAAAGGCATCATTTATCGGTTTTGGCTGATAATGTACATGTGCAAGTGCATTTTTTACATTTATCATGATGATGTGCATCTTTTCATCATCATTTTTAGGCGCATTGAAGCAGAACATCAAGGTCATCAACGGAGCTGCGAACAATATTTTATTAAATTTAAATAACTTTTTAAGCATTTTTTGCACTGATTTTAATTCAAGAAAATTTTTAACTTACAAATTTAATATCTTATTTTAAACTAGACCTAAATTTTCGTTATTTTTGTTGAAATTTTTTTAAAGATAATGAATAAGCAAGATAAAAAACCATTGATTTTGGTAACGAATGATGATGGAATCACCGCTCCAGGGATTAGAAAACTGGTAGAATTTATGAACGAAATAGGAGAGGTGGTCGTAGTGGCACCAGATTCTCCGCAGAGTGGCAAGGGACACGCCATCACGATAAATTCTACCCTGATGGTGGAAGAGATAAGAATGGAAGGCGTACAGCGGGACTTTGCGTGCAGCGGGACGCCTGTGGACTGCGTAAAATTGGCTTTGGATAAGGTTCTTCCGCGCAGGCCAGATTTGGTGGTTTCGGGGATAAATCATGGGGCAAATTCCTCCATCAATGTTATTTACTCCGGAACGATGTCTGCCGCTGTGGAGGCTGGTGTAGAGGGTATTCCTGCGATTGGGTTCTCATTGCTGGATTTTAGTTTTGAGGCGGATTTTGACCAAGCGAAAGATTTTATTCAAGAAATAGTTTTAAAAACCTTGAAAAACCCGATGCCAAAGGGGATAGTCCTAAATGTGAACATTCCTAAACTCAAAAAAGAAGAGATAAAAGGCATCAAAATCTGCCGACAGGCTCAGGCAAAATGGGAGGAAAACTTCGATGAAAGAGTAAATCCACAGGGCAAGAAATACTATTGGCTCACGGGTTATTTTAATAACATGGATGAAGGCGAAGATGCCGATGAAACAGCTCTGATGAACGGCTATATCAGCATTGTCCCTGTGAAATTTGACCTTACGGGTTATGAGTATATAGATGCTCTTCGAGAGCTTTATTAAATTCGGTTTATAAAGTTTGTGGATGATTTTAAATTGTATAAATTAGCGGAAAATTTAATTTTAATATAGGTCATGAAAAGAAAATTATCATTTCTTGCTTTGGCGGCGGCATTTTCATTGCCATGTAAAGCACAAGAGAGTAGTGTAGTGGTAGAAGTAGAAAATGTAAAACAAAGCAAGGTAGCCATAATGGCGAGTGCAGGGTATGCGTGGAGAACTGCAGAGATAGATGGTAGTATCACATATCCTTTCAGAAGTCATGTGGAAAAAATTACTTCAGGGTTTCATTTTGATATCTCGGCCTATCACAGAATAGCCCCTAATATGGGACTTGGGCTGAAATTCAATAGATATTCTGCATCTGCAGAGACCTCTCTGGGCGGAGTATATCTTAGCACAAAGGATAGAATTATCTTCATAGGGCCGTCGTTAATGTATTCTAATTTTGAAATGGACACACCACATAAATTTTATTGGGATGTAGCGCTGGGCTATCAGCAATATACGAGTAGTAATTTTTTAGGTCTTCTTGGGAGTTTTGAGGTGAAAGGTTCTTCAATAGGGCTTTATAGCACGATAGGGTATCAGTATGCTGTGAGTCGTTCGTTCTTGATAGGGCCTCAGCTAGGTTTCGGGCTGGGAGCTGTGAAACTCCATGTTGAAAATGGAAGGAGTCTATCACTCGCAAATAATGACAAAAAAGAAGGCTTAGGGAGAGTTTCTCTAGCAGCCACGGCGACAATAAAATTTTAATAATTCTAAAATACACACAAAAAGCACCTTTTTTAGGGTGCTTTTTGTATAATAATGAAAGAGATGTTTTAGCATAAGTAAGAGACAAAAAAATAGAATATGAAAAATTATGTGATACTAATAGTAATTATTTTCTTGATAACTGGATGTAATAAGAAGCACAAAGAAGATATTGTTGGTTTATATGAAGTTGATAAAGTACCATGGGAGTTATCAAATAAAGAAATATATTATTACTTAGAATTACAAGAGAATGATGTTTATAAGCTCAAAAAATTAAATGGAGATTCATTAAAAGGGCATTGGTATATTTTTTCTGAAGAAAAAGACTCAATAATTATTAAATTTGAGTTTGATAATAATTATATAGTAGGAAAACTAAAAGGTTCTGCATTATTATTTAAAGAACCAAATGTTTTTGACCATAACTTTTCAAATTGGTTATATATAAAGGCAAATAAATAATCTCTTAGATTATGCATTCACATCAGGGCATGAAATGATACATATTTTTGATTTTACCTATAATCACATATTAAAATAAATATAACAACAGATAACAGACTAAAAAACTCATAAAAATGAAGATAATAATATTTCTATTTCTTCTTCAAGCCACTGGGAGAAAGGGACTAATTCGGTATCTTCTTCCCAATACTCAGGAGGGATATCGGAGTAGAAAATTCCAAACTGATCTTCTTCGCCCAATACAAACCCTGCCTGATGGCCTACAGTGGGATAGCATACTAAAAGGATATGAGGGAATAAATAGACTCCTGTACCTTCAAAGACTTCTTTAGCAAAACTTTCCCATTGTTCAGGAGGGTAGAACTGATACGAAAAACCTCTTTCGTCCTGGAAAAGGGTACAGGCGCCTAAGGTAAGAAGAAAAGTTTTGAAGTCTTCGGGCAGTTGCACATTATATTGTTGTTCAAAGAGCGTAAGTTGCTCAGGAGTAACCTCACTTTGTCGCGAAAAACAATAGGTTTCATTGCCAAAATGAATCGGTTTGCCCCCACTTTGTTTTATAAGGTCTTGTAATAAGGTAAGAGTTTTATTAAAAGTACTCATAATCTTCTATTTTTTGCAAAGTTACTATTTTTGCAATGAAGTATTTGGGTCAATGTTTTTGGAGATAAAATTTAAAGATAAATGATAAAAATGATGGAAACACTAAAAATGATATTAAAAATAGCATTGAAAATAATAAAAGTTTTCTTGTTGCTAATATTTATTTTGATAGGAGGAATAATGATTTATTTCCAGATAAAAGTAGAAACCTATAAAAACCAATTAATAGAAATTTATGATTTTGATTATCTGAAAAGAGAGAGAAAAAGATATCATCCTTTTGTGGTATTTTATTTATACAGCAAGTTATATTATAAAAATAGAGAATATTTTAGGAGTATCCGTTATCCATATGAGCTGTATAATATAAAACATAATATTATTATGGAGGATTCTAGACTATCAAATATAGAATATAATGCGTATCTGATGTATTGTTATGATTTTAAAAGACCTGAATAATAGGAGTAGTGTTCCAGAAGTGTTGTTTTGAAAAAAATAAAATTAAAGATAAATGATGGAAAATATAAAAATATTGATTTTATTATTGATATTTTCTTGTAACCCACAAGAGAGCAACGGACATAAAGAAGAAAACCCAATTCTAAAAATAGAATACAATTTTTATGCATCAAGTGGTGGAGAACCTATCTATAGGGTTCTTTATTGCGATGAAGAAGTTGTTGTTGAAAATTTGGAACATTCCCATACATATAAAGGGAAAATCACCAAAGATAAAATAGAAGAAATAGAAAGAATCACATCAAGACTGAAACCCAATAATATAGAACCAGATATTATTTTAGATTCTTGGAGAATAGAGTTAATAATCAATGGCATCACATATTATAACAAAACAAAAGTTACAAAAGAAACCTTGCCAAAAGACATTAGACAGCTTTTGTATGTATTAATTAAAAACTCAACTGTGGATATAGATTTATATGATTTTTCTTAAAATTGATATCGGTGGTAAGTTTAGACATAATTGCAGGAACAAAATTTAGATTTAATCCATTAAGTTAAATAATTATGAAAAATATAATAAGCATAATCGTAATTTATATAGGATTATTCTTGATGGATAAAAGAGCCAGTTCCTACGGAAATGGAGTTATTCATTTATATAAACATTTAAATTACAACATAAGCCTGACCAAAATCAATCATAATTATTTCCTATATGGTGACTTGGGGTATATTATGCCTCAAGAGTATTATAATGGATTGTATATTGAAAAAATCGTAGGATATGAAGAGAGCAAGGATGAACTGAAAATTTCTATTTCTACTAATAACGATTTGAAAAGTCTTTCTTTTTATAATGAAAAAATGGTAATAGACAAAAATCCAATCATAAGAAAAGAAAATACTCTCCCTGATATTGATTTCGATAACATACCTTATGTATATTATTATTGGAAAGTGATATTTATAATAGGAGTTTTAATTAGTATTGTATCAGGTATAAATCTATTATATAGATTGTATAAAATAATCAGTAGAAATTATAAAAAAGAAATAACAGGAGAATAAAATGACTACAATAGTAGCTTTAATCATTACAATAGCTATTACAGTTCAATCTTATTTATCATATAAAAATTGGAGAAAAGAATTAAAGGAGGAGTATGGGCATGATGAATTAGGGGCAGGTGATAATTTTTTATATACAAAGTATTTAACTACAATTATTTCTGGTGCTATAGGTATAATCATTCTTATTATAAGATTTATATTGTATGGTAATGAGAATAGTAGATAGGTGATGTTTCAAATATATTTTTTGAAATAAATAAAATGGAAGAAAATAATTGATATAGAAAATTAATTTTACTATGAATATACAAAGAGAAAATGGAACAGATGAAGTAAATTGTGCTTTCAGAATGCTGAATATGGGGCTTGACCAATTTATTCAGATACAACATTCAATGGAGAATTTGGATTTAGACTTTGAGGTGAATGAGGAGCATAGAAACATTATTATAGATATGAATCACAAAGAAGATGTCAATACAATTATTCAGCTTTGTAAAAAATTCAATATTAAAAAAGGAAATATATATTGTTCTATCATATCATCTTATGACAATGGAGGTTTTAGGCTTCCTTCATATATTATGTATTTGATAAAAGAAATGCAGGAAATAGAATTGGATTTTTCATTTGTGGTGTGTTGATAATGTTCTAAATATATTAAAATGGAAGATAATAATAAAGCCTTCATATTTATCAGCAATGATAAGGAAGCTGACACGACAATTAAAGTAAATTATAAAGGTTTTGTGTTTTTTGATGTCTATGGATTGGAGAATGACAAAATCTATAAAATAGTAGAACAAATACAGGACAATTTGATTATCCAAAAAACTTCAGATTTAATTTGGGAGGTATTTTAGAAAAAATAAGAAAATAGTTTATGAAAATCAGAGAAATATCATTAATAATTATTGCTTTTTTAGTTCAATGCTGTGGGATTTTTCCAAGTCAAAAATCATTTATAATTAAAAATCAATATGGCAGAATACAACTAAAAGAAATGAAGTTTAAAGAATCTTTTGATAAGTCAAAAATTGACTTAGTAGATCTCAATGTTATATACTATTATCATCGAGAAAACACTAATATTAATATGGAATTTAATTTTATTATTCGTTTTTTTAAAAATGGTCAATATGCTTTTTTTACTAACAATAAAGAGCCCATTACTCATCTTTCTTATGAAGATATAAACTATAATGATTTACAAAAAGCTTCTTATGTTGGATATTATAATATAAAGGGAAATACTATAATTATCGAACTTCCTAATCATCTTTTTAGGCGTTCGGGAAAAAGAAATCTAAATAAATATAAAGTATTGTCTAATGGTAATTTAGAAAGTATTACCAAATCAGCTTCTGATTATGGAGCTATTTACAAGAAAACCCCTATAAATGAAAAAATTCTAATGAGAACAATTCCTGATTGGTAATTTTGGTAATGTTCCAGATGTGTTGTTTAAAATAAATGAGCAAAAGAACGAACATTTTAAAATAATGAAAACACCAAAAGGCATCTATTATTTAGTAGAAGAAGGTCATTATGGACTTAAAATGATATTAGAGTTTGGTTGGAGTAGAAGTTAATTTTAAAATAGGAATAATGAAATAAAAGTAGAGTATGAACAAAAACCTAAAAAAGATAATAGTAATTTTTATAATTCTATTTTTAAACATTACATCTGCAATAGGAATGTTTGCGCTGCATCCAGATGATAGTATGAGTTTAGGGCTTATCTATATTATTCTGTTGTTTATATTCATTAACGGAATTATTGGTATTTCACTAATATTAGTAAAATCAAAATATGGCTTGTATTTTATTATAAATATTGTAATCAATACAATAGTACTTTTTATAAGCTTTTTTTCTGCTGTAAAGTATTATAAAACAACAGATATAAAATCTAAAAAGTTCTATTATAATAAAACTTTATATTACCTTGATTTTATTAGAATGGATACCATATATATAATTTGGAAACCTGGAGAATATAGTGATATTGAAGGAAAGTATAATAAGAAAGAAAATGAAGAAATAGAATTAGAAAATGGTATATATATTAAAAATGATACTATATATAATTTCCCATTGAAGAATCTAAAATTAAAGTTATATGATAGAAAATAAAGAGTAATATGGTAATATCCCAAATATGTTTTTAAAACAAATAAGCAAAAGAACAAATATTTTAAAATAAAGAAAAAAAATAAAGAATGATGGAGAATGTAAAGTATAAATTATATTTACAAGATTTAGTAGCTATTTTAAAAGAAAGATTAGAAGACACAATGAAAGAAGAATATTCAGAATTTGATTTGGGAATGCAGATGGAGTGCTATAATATTTTAGATATTATAAAACAACAAGCAGAGGCTTTTAATATCCCATTAGCTGAATTAGGTCTTGAACATTATGATTTAGAAAAATTCATGAAGAGAAGATAAACATTAGTCGCTCAAAACATTGATAAAACCTTATAAATTCATATAAAAGAAAACCTATTTCAAATATTCGCATAAAAAAAGAACTTTGAATTATCTCAAAGTTCATTTTTAATTTCTGTTTCTGTAATGTTTTGCTTTACAGATTTGTAGCGAAGACGGGACTTGAACCCGTGACCTTTGGGTTATGAATCCAACGCTCTAACCACCTGAGCTACCTCGCCATTTTGGTGGTGCAAAAATACGAAATATTTTCATACCACCAAATTATTTTATTCTAATGTTGATAAAAATGCAGAAAAATTAGTTGGTTTTTCTATTATCTTACCATTTTTGTCTAAGACAAAATATGTCGGCGTAGCACGCACATTGTAGGTTTCTGTATAGCTGCTCTGCCATCCTTTCAGCTCAGTGTCATTTATCCATGGCAGGGAAGCTATTGTTTCTTTATACGATTTTGAATCTGTATCCAGCGCAAACGCAATAACTTCTATATTTTTTTGCTTTAATTTTTGATAATTTTCAGAAATAATAGGAAGTTCTTTCAAACAATGTGAACAAGTCGAAGACCAGAATAAAACCACTCTTTTATCAGCTTTCACTCCGCTGAGCTTTTTAGCCTTTGTATTAGAGACATTCGATGTGAACGAATAATCTGGCAATACAGCACCAATAGAGGTGTTTTTAATGGCTTTTACAATGGTTTTTAGCTGACCATTTACTTCATAGTTCAGACTAGAAGCTAGATTGAAATATTTTTCCTTTTGTTTCTCTAATTCATAGATTTCGAAAATAGACAATAATTCAGCCAAAATAATTTGTCCTCTTGATGTTTTTAAATTTACTTTTTCAAGCAATTTATCAACTTCGCTGTCTATTGTTTCTGGCGAAGTCTTTCTTAGAAAACCTACTAATGCAGGTCTCAATAGGGAAGAGGTTTCCAGCATTGAGCCAGAATTCGCAAAGAACTGTATGTACTCTTCTGTGCTGATGTTTGAATCCTCTTGACCACCTATAAATTTACTATTATCTAGATAATATTGAATAAAAGGGTGGTTGTTTATTGCTACATTACTATTCTCTAAAAGATGAATTTCACTACCCAAAGCTTTATCAAAAGCGCTGCCATCATTGTATAACTTCTTCATTTCAAGCAATACAGGAAGCACCTGACTTTTTTTTCTTTGAATTTGCATCATGTGAGTCATCTTTTGGTTAGACTCATCCAGAAAATCTATTTTTGAAATTACATCTCCATTTGTGGTAAGTCTTATAACTACATCTTTATTTTCTGAGATTAAATTTACAGTTTTTCCGTTTTCTGGAAAATAGACTCTCATCATTCCCATGTAATTTTTAGGAACATCTATTATCCATTTTCCATTTTTTTTGTTAACCTCTTTTAAAGGAATGTATTTTGCTCCTTCTAAAGATGAAACAGTCGCCGTTTTTTGACTGAAAGAATCAGCAGCCTCTATATTTATTTTAAATTGAGCGGATAAAAAACTAATACCCAAAAAGGCTGATAATATTGATATTTTTTTCATAATGTAAAAAGTCAAAACCCCTAGAAAATTTCTAGGAGTTTTTATAGTACTTTATTTATATACTTCTTTTTTATTTTTTGAATAGTAGTATATACCAATAACCATGAGTACAGCTATGGTAAGTAAGATACCTTCATACATATCTATAGGCACTGGAGTACCTGGGTTAGTTCCTCCCATGGGTGCTGTTGGTGGTGGAGGTATAGCTCCTCCTCCTTCTTGTCCATAAAGACCTCTTGATAATAAAGAGAATGATATTAGAAAAAATATCTTTACATTATTCAAAATGAACTTACTCAAATTCTTCATTTTTATATAATTTTATTTATTTTATAACTTTTTGAGAGAACTTCTTACCAGTTTCAGATACTGCAGTTACTACATAAGTCCCTCTTACAGCATTTGGTAAGTTCACTACAAACTCTCCTTTAGTAGCATCTATATTAGCTTGTGAGAAGATTAATCTACCAGAAAGATCAAAAACTTGAACTGTAGCTTTCTTCCATTCAGGATCGAATAATATCTTATGAGCTGCTATACTTTCATCATATGCTAAAATAGTAGCAGATGGTTTTTGGATAGTCGCAATAGTGTTTTTTTGAGAAACTAACTCTGCTGGTTTACCATAGTATAGACCGAAATCAGCATCTGATGATACAGAAATTTTTTTATTGTTTCCTATCAATACATGTTTTTTTCCATCAAAAATATAGAAACTTTCACCAGATGATAATCTTTCTTGTCCATCAGCAATATCTTCTGCATTTTCTAATATTTCAAAAGCTAAAGATTTAACATCAGAACTATATATTCTCATAGGAACTTCTTTCCCTTTGAAGTCATTTTCATTAGCTTCATTGATATACAACCAATATGAGTTAATCAAATCTTCATCTACTCCTCCTTTTTTAGACTCTTCAAAAGTACCAATAATTGTTTTACTATTAGCAGTCACCTGAGAAGAAAACTTAGTTGGTTGCCCAGAGACACCATCAGCATATACTACATAATATGTTCTTCCTAATTCTTTTCCATCAGCATTTAATGCAATTACCCCTAACTGCTTAACAGAAGAATTGGATAATTTAGCATTACCTATTTTTACTGTAGAATTTGTACTCAATTCAGAAAGGACAAAATCTTTATTTGAAGATTTAGACTGTACTGTAACCCCACCATTGTATGTAGATGTATTACTTGTGTTTGCCTCATATGCGAACTTTCTCAACTGACCAAAATCTAAAACTCTAACACTAGGTCCAGATAATTTTATTTCAAAAGTTCCCATAGGTCTCACGATAACTTGTTTAACATCTCCTATAGCAACCCCATTATTATTATAAGACACATATACACCACCAGTCTCTGCTCCAGTTGCTTTCACAGAAATGCTAGGCTCAACACGAACTCCCATCAAATTATCTATAATAGCACCAAGATATTTAAGGTTAATATTTGTTAAATATGGATTCCCAAATTGGTAGATGTTTTTACCATAGTTACCAGACCATGGACTACTAGCATGTTCCCAATGATCTCCCAAATAGGAGTTATATTGCTCTTTATAATAGTTTGTGTTTTTACCACCTACACCAAAATCAATACCATCTCCAGCCCCAGTTAATGCAGCTGTAATGCTACCTGCAAAAGGTACCCCTTTTATAGTATAAACATTTGTAGATAGAGTGTTAGGTGTTCCTCCTGTAAAAGCATTGAAAAATCTAGAACCTATGGCATAATAACTTGTGGCTCCATTATTTGCCACAGCATGTCCAGCCAATTTAATATCAGTAGTATTGTCAGATGGATTAAAATTATCAAATCTTACTTTATGATTATTCCATACTAAAATCCCTGTTCTGTTCCATCTTTTTCCACTTAAATTTGCATTTAGTTCTGAAGATAAACTAGCGAAAGTTTTCTTATAGAAAGGAATCGCCATTTGTTGGTAAGCACCATGAGAATTATCCTTATATTCTTTGTCTACAATCCCTGTAACTTGGGCTTGTGAAGTTTGATTGTCAATATAAAGTTGTCCATATTTAATAACAGTCCCACCATTAACAATGCTACCATTTGTTGTAGCATTTGACCAAAGGCGAAGGATAAAGTTCCCACCATTTGTTTTGTTAGTATTTGATGCAGTAACAGTTTTAAAACCACCACCTACAATCATTACATTACCAAAATTATCTATCACACCATTTTCAACAGTTTTCAACTCTCCACCACTATAGATAAGAGCATCTTCTTTTATATGAAGACTTGCTTGGTCTTGAACACCTAATAATGACTGCGCATTTGCTGAAAAAGCAAGAGACAATAGGCCTAAGGTAAATATTTTTCTTTTCATATCTATAAAATTTGTATTTTTTACACACTAACTTCAATCGGCAAAGTTATAAAAAAAATGTTAAAAACAAAAAAATATTTGAATTTTAAAGTGTTAAAATTTATATTTTGCCATAAAACCTACTCTTTCCATTCTTTATTTTTGATTGTTTTTAGAAGCATTTGAAATTCATCAGCGAGATAGAATTGAGTACCTATGGCATCAAAAATTGCATCTTGGGTAAGCACCCATTGAGGAACTTCATCAGGAATTTTGCTATCATTACTATCAAAATAGTCTTTGCGCCACTGTTTGCTGTCGTAGTACGCCACGAGTCTGTTATAGTCTGGCTGGACAGCCTTCCATTCTTCAAGTACTTCTTTAGCTTTGGTGAGAATATTTTCTACTTTCATTAAAATCTCATTCATCTCGCGGATGTTTTCGTATCGCTCTTTCATTTTGGAAATATTTTAAAATTATCAACTTAATATTTCTATCCAAAGATAAGAAATTATGTGATAATGAAGATAATAATATAGAATAAAATAGGAATAAATATCAGTGACAAGCCTTTTTCAGTCTTGAAAATTTTTTCATAATATTTTCCCACAAGCAGATTTAGCACAAATACAGCAAAGTAAGCCAAATTTTGATAAAAATCCATAATTTCCACAAAGAGATGATAGCGACTTACAGAATTTTCTTCTGCGGCAACTCCTATAATCTTAGGTTTGCTGGAAAAACTTGTCTTGTAAACAAAATCATCTTCTATTTCATAATAAGTGATTTTGTCTCTAAATTTTATTTCAGGCAGGTCGATGAAGGAGAATTTCTTTACCCTGAGATAAATCTCCACTTTGCCCTCTCTGCTGGGCTCTTTCATTTGTTTTACTTCTTGTTCTGAAGCCAGATAAATATCCAGATTTCTCTTTCCCCAATAACGACATCCTTTCACCCAACTAGTTTTCTTGGGTAGAGAATCGATGTTGTCCAGCACATCAAAGGTTTTGTAAAGAATAAAAACATTGGGCAGGCAGAAAATAATGGCGATAAAATAAGGTAGTAGTTTTTTCATTGATTTTCCAAAAATAAAATTTCTTTATGTAAAATATTTAAAAACAAATCTTTATCTGATGTAGAGAGTGATTTTGTCTCTAAAGAAAGACCGTAATCCAAATCCCATTTGATTTTCACGATTTTTTCCATAAAATTGAAATAAAAAATATCCGCTTCGGGAGCCATTATGTATTCTAAAAAGGTGAATTCTTGTAGATTTTTGAGGTGTTCTATCAGTTTTAGAAATACTTCATGAGTAATGTTGTTCAGTGGTTTATTCATATTTTCTTTCCCCAAATTTTTGAATACCATATCAAACTGCGCCGAGGTAATTCTATGGTAGTATTTAACTTGATATATTTAATTTCTTATTCTGTTTTAGGCTAAAAAATTCGTTCTCAAAATCGGAGACAAAGATAGTGATTAGTAATTAACTATCTTCTTCTGTCATTATGTATCGAGCATTAAAAAATTAATCCTTATATTTGTAGCTATGAAGAAGTTTTTATCCCTAATTTTAAGTAGTATCCTGCTACTAAGTGCTTGTAATAGAACCAGTACAGAAGAACAAACATCCTCTATTAGCAAAGAGGCGCCATATCTTACAGGAACTTTTGTCCAGCTTTTTGGTAAAAATGATTGGACAGCTTCTCAATGGGAAAAGTTTTTCTCTGAACTTAAAGAATTAAAAATCAATACGGTCATTGTTCAATATACCGCTTTCAAGAATGCATATAATGATATTACTTGGTTCGATTCAGCTAATACTTTCACCACTCAGAAGAGCCGTCATACCTTGGCACGACTCTTTGAGGCTGCACAAAAACAAGGAATAGAAGTGCATATAGGGCTTCACTTTGATGAGACTTATTGGCAAAACCAAACAAACAGGGCTTGGCTTCAGCTTAATGCCCAGCGATGTATCGACTTGGCTAGAGAAATTAATTCAAAGTTCGGGAATCATCCTTCTTTCAAGGGATGGTATATCCCTCACGAACCAGAGCCTTATGCCTATGGTTCTGATGAAAAAATGGTGCTTTTTAGGGATGTGTTTGTAAATCCTATTGCTGATGCACTTCACAGCTGGGGTGGCAAGCCTGTTTCTATAGCGGCTTTTTGGAATAGCAAACTTACCACTCCTAACCAGTTACAGCATTTTATGGCAGAACTTGGAAAAAGCCACCTGCAAATCATTATGTTACAAGATGGGGTAGGAGCAAAGCATGTAACGCTTGACCAGTTGAATACTTATTATCAAAGTGCTCAAAAAGGACTTTTCGAGGAAAACAAAAACTACAAAGGAGCTTTCTGGACGGATTTGGAGACCTTTTATTCACCTACGGGGGAGTATCCTTTTACGCCAGCCACCTTTGATAGAGTGAAACAACAGCTCTCCATAGAAACGGCACTGCCCAAGGTAAGTAAAGCTGTTTCCTTCCAGTATTATGATGATATGAGTACGCTAAGCCCTCACAGGGCGCAGGCACAAGCGCTGAGAGAAGCTTATAAAAAATGGTTAAATCAGAAATAAAATTTCTTTATCTAAAATATTTAAAAACAAATCTCTGTCCGCTGTAGAGAGCGATTCTATTTCTAGAAAAAGACCATAATCCAAATCCCATTTGATTTTCACAGTTTTTTCCATGAAATTGAAATAAAAAATATCCGCTTCGGGAGCCATTATATATTCTAAAAAGGTTAATTCTTGTAGGTTTTTGAGGCGTTCCATCAGCTTTAGAAATTCTTCATGAGTAATGCTCTCTAGTGATTTGTTCATACCTTATTTTATATCTTTTTCTTCCATTGCTTGCCATAGATAGCATAGTAAATCTCTTCTTCGTAGAATTTATAAAAGTTGTAGGCTTCTTCAGAAGCAAAAAAGGCTTCTTTTTCTTTGAGAAAATTGATTAAAAGCTGTTTTTTCTCTGGATTTTCCATTTCTTTTGCTAAATTCTTGAATACCATATCAAACTGTGCAGAGGTAATCCCTTGACAGATAAGCGGTAAGGATTTTTTATTCACTCCATAGCGATCAATCAGGGCGCTTACGAAGTATTTATGCACCATCTGATGCTCATCATCCAATAGCTCAAAATACTTGCTTACCAAAGGAAAATATTCTTCACCTATCAAACCCAAACCAAAGACTACATAACTGCCAGGCATACAGCTCTTTTCGCCTTCTTCTACATCGTTATACCACTGAAATTCTTTCATAGCCGCCTCAGCATAAGTTACGATTTTAGGGCGTAATTCTTCATATTGTAAGGCTTGGGTAAAGAAACGATGAGTAGATGATTTAGCAATTCCTTTGATATCCAAAAACTGCTTAGGCGCTTTGGAATTGAGTTTAATTTGATAACTTCTTGGGAAGTTGGTTTTCAAAAGAGCAATGATGAAATCCAGTGCTTTATCATAAGCTGCGGCTGATTCTTGCTTGATTTTCACATTGATTGTAGCCAATACATCGTTGGCATCACATTCTATATCGCTATCCTTGTAGTGAATGATGTTTTCAGGCAGGTTTCCTGTACCTTTTTTGAGATACATAGCTGCTTTTTCAGAACCTAATTCCTTGGCTGCACGCTCCAAATCCTCACAAGCAAACCTCACATCCCAGCTGTATCGTTGGTGTTTAATGTTCCAAAGGGCTTGTTGTACAAATAGATTTAGTTTGGCTTGGTCTACATTTTTTGTCTCCAAATCTTTTTTGAGCGTATATTCTTTTGACCAATCTTCTCCTTTAATATTATAATATAAAGGCATAAAGACAGCTTCTTTCCACTCATTGGTGTGGTAGTGCAGCCCAAACCGATATTCTTCCATTGTATTTTTCCATTTAGGGTCTATGAGCGAAAAGCCTTTTTCCAAGATTTCAATCACCTTGTCTTCGCTATAACTATTGAGTTCAAAATCAAAGAGTTTGTCAAAGAAACTATGGATTTCTTTTTCTTTCATTTTTGCCGTTTGGTCATAGATAACTTTTTGTACATAGGCATCTAATCGCTCTTTGAGTTCGGCTTTGCGTTCAGGGTTTTCTATGTGTAGTTTTTTTTGAATGTGGCGTCCTAGCCCAAACTGAAATTCAAACACTAAGGTAAGTTTGTATTCAAAACGATAATAAAAATCAGGATTAAAGAACATTTGGGTAAGTTGTTCTTCCAAAGCGGGAATGATGGTGTTTTCCACTGTTTCCTGAGGAATTTCGTGAAATCCTGCAATGGTGATAGACTCCGAAGTATATTCGTAATCACTGTTATAAAACTCTATTTTATCCCTTAATTGTTTGATTTTGAAATAATCAGTAATTCCTTCCCAAAGTTCATTTCTTCCATAGGGTTTTTTGGGTAAGTCTAGCTCGTTAAAGGCATCTTCTATCCCAGTTAAGATTTCTTTTATAATGCTGTCTGTGTTCATTAGATATTAATTATTATTGAAAACTTTCCCTTCCCCAGAAGTAAGGAGGGTCTATTTGCAAGGTTCTAAGGTAGGTATAGCCCTGTCCGCGGTGATGTGTCTCGTTTTCGATGGCATAAAGAATCCACTGAGTAAAGCTAAAAGTCATTTGATAAATAGTAAGTGGCTGTGTGTAATTTTCTATTTCTTTCCATTCATTATCAATGATTTCAGTAGCCTTATCCCACAAAACCAATACATCCTCTTTGGTAGTAGGAAACTGTCCTTCAGTATAAAAAGAGGTATGTTTCTCGTGTAAAGTTTCCGTAAAGATATAATTGGTTATCATCAAAAACTCCTCTACCATTCTTGAAAAAGGGCGTAAATTTGCGTTGCTAAATTCAAAAAGGTCTTTCTCAGGGAAAGCCTCAATGACCTTTCGGGTAAGAATTCGCGCATCTTTGAAATTAGTCAGTAGCGCCTCTGGCGTAAGTAATTCTTTCATTTTTTTAATTAATAATTTAGGGATAAAGATAATCATTTTTCTTATCATACAACATACACAGATGCCCTCTTCCCTATCTTTTCTTCTCCCAATTTTTGCCATACACGGCATAATACATCGCCTCTTGGTAGTAATCCTCTTTATCTTTCAAAAAGTCATTGAGGAGTGCTTTGTTTTCAGGATTTTTCATCGCTTCTGTAAGTGATTTGAATATTACATCATCTTTTGAAGTGATCACTCCCTCATATATCGTAGGCAAGGTCTCTGCGCTAAACCCATGTCGTTCTATCAACGCACTGACAAAATTTTTGTGTATCATCATCTGGTGCTCATCATCTACTAGCTTAAAGTATTGCTCAACCAAAGGAAAATACTTCTTACTGGTAAGTCCTAAGCCAAATATGGCGTAACTTCCTGTTGCACAGCTATTTTTAATCTTTTTCGCATCGGTATACCATTCAAACTCTCTCATCGCTACCTTCGCATATTTCTCTAATTTAGGATGTAAGGTCTCATATTGCAATGCCTGTGCAAAAAAGCGATGCGTGCTTGATTTTGCAAGACCTTTTATATCCAAAAAGTGTTTAGGAGCTTTTGAACTCAGCTTGATTTGATAACTATGGTGGAATCCTGCTTTAAGTAGCGCAATGATAAAATCCAATGCCTTACGGTAAGCCTCAGCGGTCTCTTGCTTGATTTTAAGGCTAATGGTAGCAAAAACATCATTGGCATCAGCTTCTAACTCGCTATCTTTGTAATGAATCAGGTTATCGGGTAGCTCGCCTGTACCTTTTTTAAGGTATTGCTTAGCTTTCTCCGATCCCAATTCATTAGCCGCTCGTTCTAAATCTTCTTGAGCAGACTTTACATCCCAACTGTATTGTTTGTATTTGATTTTCCAAAGAGCTTGTTGTATATAGAGGGTTAGCTTATCAGTATCAATCTTTTCGGGGTTGATACCTTCTTTGAGCGTATATTTAATATTCCATTGAGATCCTTTTTCATCATAGTACAATGGATAGAAAACTTCATACTTCCAATATTTAGCCTTAAAAGTAAGCCATCTTGCACTTTCTTTTAGCCAATCTTTTTTACCAGCATAAAGTTTTAATGTTTTCTCAGCAATAGCTATGATTTGGCTCGCTGTATAGCCATTGAGCTCTGTATCAAATAACTTATCTAAAAAGCTAACTATCTCTCCATCCTCCATTTCTCTACTGGGGTGGTTGATTACCTCTTCCATAAAAGTATCAAAACGATTCTTAAGCTCTGCTTTGCGTGCTTCGTGTACCAGTTTGAACTGTAGTGTGTAATCTTCAAATTCAATATTTACAGATATTTTGTACCGAAACTTTCCAAAAAAAGCTTCTGTAAAGAACATCTTAGTAATCTTCTTCTGCAAAGTATTAGCAATAGTTTTCTTTTCTTCTTTAGAAAGTGTAGAGGAATTGGTAATAACTATTTCTTGAGGGGTACTATACCTTTTGAGTGAAGTATAAAAGAGGATGCTATTATCACGATTTTCATCTTGCTCAATTAAAATATAGTTAGCAAAGCCTTCCACAAGGTAGCGATACTGATAAGGAGTTTTTATTTCACTTCCTATCTTTTCTAATATGCCTTGTAGAATTTCTTTAGCGTATTTTTCTGCTGTATTCATTTCTATTTTTTCAGCAAATGTACATTCTGATATACTTTTCTTATCTCGTCTCTTACTTCCATTAGCGCAAAACCCAAGAGGTTCTTGCCACGCCACGAGGCGATGTTATGTGCTTTCTCGTTGTCTTTGCCTAAGCCTATCCCCCAAATGGTATCCATCGGACTTGCTTCTACTAATATTTTATCACCTGTAGAGAGCAAAAAGTCCATCATTTCCTTATTCTGAGTGAATTTGTAGTAAT
>CAUQKV010000023.1:0-23406 GCA_963518845.1 uncultured Flavobacteriaceae bacterium
AAAAAACTTCTACTCTTCTGATTACCCTCCGTGGAGAATTCAGATCGCAAAAATAGAAATTCCTACACTATCACGCAAGTGCTTCCTCAACTTTTTTGCACATAATTATTTAACTCGCTGATTTATAACAAGAAAAAGTTAACTATTTTTATCCGAATAATCCTAACCTATACTTCAACCGCATTAATTAATTTGTTTTTTTCACCAAATATCTACCCGCTCACATTCAAATGATATATATCCTTCTTCTATGTCCTTAGGTAAGGGAACATCTAATTGAATAATAAACTCACCTATTTTTATATGTTCTTTATTGAGAATTTTTCCTGAGAATTTATATTCAAAATTTTCTCCTTTTTTCTCAACTGAGTATTTTCTTTCAGAAGAACACACTATATTATTTGTATTTATAGCATATAAAGGAAGTCTTACTTCATGATAAAATGGCTGTGAAAAACATACTATTTGAAAATCTCCATCAGACAAGCAAACTTCTGCTTCTTGAGCCGTTTTTGATAACCAATTTACATTTTCAATTTTTATCATATTGTAAATTAGTACATTAAAAACTTATTTAACATTCAACTGATTCATTTTCAACCAATAAGATGTCGCTTGGTAAGTTGATATCGTTTGGTTGGTTATATTTTTATCTACTTCTTTGTCTTTTAGCAGATGCTCTTCATAGAAAATATTTATTCCTGACTTTTGCTCTTTGTTTGGTGTCTCTTTCAGCTGATATTGTTTAATGTTTTTAATTGGTGAAATGATGGTCAGTTTATCATCTTTCACATATCCTAAATCCTGATAAGTCGCGATGTAAGCCCTCGGAACATAGTTTTCTGAAAACACATCCTGCCCTATGAATTTACTTTGATAAGTGAAATTCAGCAATCCGAAAAGCGTAGGCATCACATCTATCTGTGACATTAGTGTATCGAACTTCTGTGGCTTAACGAACTCTGGCGAGAAAATCATCCCTGGAATTCTATACTTATCCATAGGAAGCTCTGTTTTACCAGCACTCGATGCACAGTGGTCTGAAACAATCACAAAAACAGTATTCTTATACCACGGTTGTTTTTCTGCCATTTGGAAGAATTTTTTGATGGAATAGTCTGTGTATTTCACGCCTCCATCACGGGATTTAGCTGTCCCTGGGATATCTATTCTGCCTTCTGGATAGGTGAATGGCCTGTGATTACTCACCGTCATCCAATGATGGAAAAAAGGTTTGCCCTTCTTGGCATCTTCATTCATCGTTTCTATTGCTTTTTTCGCCATATCTTCATCACTCACTCCCCAAATATTCGCAAAAACAATTTCTTCTGGTTTGAAATTATCCCTATCAACGATTTCATAACCATTTCCACCGAAGAAGTCTTTCATATTATCAAAATAACTGTATCCACCATAGAGATACTTTACATTATAACCTTTTGATTTAAAGACACTTCCCGTTGTAAATTTATTCTTATTATCTTTTCTTTTTACGATACTTTCCCCTGCTGTCGGTGGAATACAAAGAGTAAGCGCCTCCAAACCACGAACCGTTCTATTCCCCGTGGCATACAAATTAGTAAAAACAAGGCTGTGCTGTGACAAACTATCTAGAAACGGCGTGACATTATCCTTGTTCCCATACATCGCCATGAATTCCGCAGAAAGACTTTCAACGGAAATAAGCACCACATTTTTCGTGATTTCTGCGCTGTCTGATTTTATCATTCTCGGCAGCCTGTCCGTATGCAGTCGGCTAAACTCTTCATTTAGTGCTTTTTGTGTGTCCATCGTGGGATAAAAGACATCAAAATCCAAAACTTTATTATTGAACGCATCATAGAATTTGACCAGTCCATTTGCAGAAATTTCATTTTGGAATATGTTTGAAGAGTTTAATTTTATTTTAGATAAAGCAAAAACGCTCGCAGCCACCAAACCTCCATAAGCCACGAGCGAAAGCCCTTTGATAAAGATATTTGGCAAATCCAAAAGCCCTTTTCTTGTCTTGAGATAAACCCAAATCGTAAGCGCCAGCGAAACGATGAAAACCCCTGAAAACAAAGGAAGTACAGGATAACTTTCTAGAATATTCCCAATAACTTCATTGGTATAAATAAGATAATCTACCGCGATAAAATTATACCTCACCCCAAATTCATTGTAGAAGAAATATTCGCTTACCGCATTGAAAACAATGACCGAAACATAAAGAAAAATCGTAATGAAATACAATATATTTCTAAACTGAACCCTTCTTTTCGGAAAGAAAAACATCATCCCAAAGAGAAATGTTTTTAATCCTAAAAATGATAAAACTATCTCTGGAACTACGCCTCCGTATTGTCTTGCTATATTATTGGGAACCAAGTATATATACAAGAACAATCCTACTAATATGGATAAAATAATCTGTCCCCATGGTCTTTCATACTTTTGATTTGACAAGAAAAGCAAATAGATGTACAATATCGCGCTTGCTATAATGAAGACAAAAATATCCGAAAGCAATCCCAAAGAAAACATTTTAACGACATCCAAAACACCAAATTCCGTAGTGGTTATTGGATGAAAGATAAAAACGCATCTTAATAAAAAAGAGATGATGATGTATATTATTCCTAAATAAACGAATGGTTTCAGTTTCATGAAATGTTTTTTATGAGTTGCTTAATTTTCTTTTAAAATCTATCATTTTCAAAGCTGTCACTCCTGCTTCGACACCTTTGTTCCCAAGATTTCCGCCGCTTCTCGCGATGGACTGTTCCTTATTATCATCTGTCAAAACACAGAAAATAGCCGGAACATCTGTTTGCGTGTTACAGTCCTTAATCCCCTGCGTCACCCCTGAACAAACATAATCAAAATGCGATGTCTCTCCGCGAATAACACAGCCGATGGCTATCACAGCATCAAACCGACCGCTCTTGCAGAGCTGCATCGCCGCGAAACTCAGCTCAAACGCACCAGGAACATAGTAGATTTTTATGTTTTCTGGTTTTACGCCTTCTTTTTTCAGAACTTCTCCTGCTCCATCTCGGAGATTAAAGGTCACAAAATCATTCCACTCAGAAACCACAATGCCGATGGTAAAATCATCGGCATCTGTTATTTGGAGCGGCTTATAATCCGAAAGGTTTACCGTCGCCATTTTGTTCTTTTTTTATTTAAAAATATTTTACCATTTCTATGTACGCATCAGAAGCGCCACCATCATAGTCCTGATATTTCTCTTCTATCGTTGTGAAATATTTTTTAGCAACATCATTTTTCTTTAATGAAAGTGCCAGCATTCCAGCTTTTCTCGTGAAGTAATATGATGTGTACTCATCGTCCGAAGCTGAAATAGCTTTTTCAAACTGAGAAAGTGCATCATCATTTTTGTTCAAATTCACCATACAATCTCCCATTGCTCCGTGCTTCAGCGCTACCAATGTTTTATTCTTAGAAGAAAACTCGTCTAACAGGTCATACGCTTTTTGGTAATTCCCTTTGCTAAACTCTATTAATCCTGCATTATAGGCTGAAAGTTTTCCAGCACTAGTTTCAGAAAAATTTTCTGCAGTTCCTTTGAATCCTGGATTTGCGGTTTTTCCTCCCAGAGCCAAATCCTCTTTTCCTTCTATAAGATTTTTCTGAGCTGTAAGGTAAGCCTTCGTAGCTTCTTCGTTCTTTGGATCAACCACAAAATGCTGATAACCAAAATATCCCAAAACTCCCAAGACAACAACCCCAAAAGCCAAACCTATTTTTTTAGCGTTTTTCTCAATGAATTTTTCTGAACGAACCACATTTTGGTCCAATTCCTGAAAAATTTCAACCGTTTCTTTTCCTTCTATTTCCTTTTTATTTGACATAGTTTCTACTAAGTTTAATTCGCAAATTTAAGATTTTCAGACTAATTTACAAATTTTAATCAATATTCTAAGATTTTAAACACCTCTGCACCATCTATCTGTTCCAGTTTTTCTCTTCCTCCCAAATCTTTCAATTCTATCAGAAAACTAAACTGTGTAACTTTTCCTCCTTGTCTCTGCACCAGCCTTGCCGCTGCTGCTGCCGTCCCGCCTGTCGCCAGAAGATCGTCATGGATTAGAACCCTCTGCCCTTCTTGGATTTGGTCGGTTTTCATTTCTATTTCGGCTGTGCCATATTCCAAATCATATTTTTCTGCAATAAATGGCGGAGGCAGTTTTCCTTTTTTTCTTATTAAAATAAATGGAACGCCGAGTTTCACAGCGATAGCAATACCGAAAATATAGCCACGGCTCTCTATTCCACAAACGACATCCACTTTGCCTTTGCTGAATTTTACCATTTCATCGACAGCCTCCTCGTATAATTTAGGATTAAGGAAAATGGGCGTAATGTCTTTAAACTGTATTCCTTCCTTTGGGAAGTCAGGAATGTTTGTTATTGTATTTTCTAATTTTGTGATTAGTTCTTGGTTTGCCATGGTTTTATTTCTTTTCTGATGAATTTACTTTATAACTTGAGATTTTCCAGCTGTCATCTACTTGTTTCAGACCATAGGATACATTGAGCATTATGCTTTTTCCTTCTTTGTCTACGATTTGATAAACAGCATTCACACTTGCTGCCTTATCAGAAGATGATTTCACAGAAATATTTTTAACCTCAACAGACTTTACCGCCCCAAAACCAGTATTGGGATTAGAGAACTTATCATAAGAACCCCAGTTCGGGTTGTCCACTAATTCATAAGCCGACCTAAGACTCTGATTCCCAATTCTATTCAAGAATTTATCTACAACCGCTTCAGGTTTTACTTTTGGTGCTGATGATGCAGCAGAAGAAGTCGAATTTTGGTCTTTGTTTTCATTATTTTCTCCTGTTTCTGAATCTGTAGAAGTTTTGGATTCTTCTTTTTCCTTTTTCTCTTCAGCAGTCTCTTCTTTCTCTGGTTTCAGACTTTCTTTATTTACTAAAACTCCTGCTTTTAGAAGTTGGTGTGTTTTCTTAGTAGTTTTTACGCTAACTTTTATATCTATTTTAGAATCAACGATTTTGTCTGCTGGCAAAACATCTACTTTTAGGTAAAATCCTTTAAATTCATTACTGCTCATGAGGTTTTTAGCCATAAGTAGTTTTTCGCCATTGCTGTAAACTTCCATTATCGTTTCTAGTCCTGCATTAGAAAACTCGATAGGATTTCCTGACTCATCCACTAATCTAGGTGTAACTCTCAATGCCCTTGCACCTGAAGCTCCACTACCATCTATAGGCGTTATCAGGATATTTAGACCTGATGCTTTAATGTCATTAGGATCTACTTCTGTAGCTGTGATATTTTGGAAAATATTCATATTCCCCAGATCTGGCGGAGATGTGCTAGACCATTCCACATTATTTTTTTGTGCCACTCCATCTGCCATAGCAAAGATTTCGGGAACTTTTTTACCATTTATTAGTTTTGCTAAAGCATCTAATTTTTGAATATCAGTTTTTCCTTCTACACCGAAAGTTTTCAAGATGTACAAAGCTTCATTAAATTTAGTTTGTTCCAATGTGCTTAGCGATGTTGACATTTCATTGATACTAGCCTGAAAAGTCTTCATAGATGAGCCATCTACTGTGTCTTTTTTACAACTTGTGAAAACCAATAATATCACAAGAAAGTAAGAATATAAACCTCTCATATCATAAAAAATTATGTATGCAAAAATAATAAATTATTGAAATATATTGAATAATAAAAACTATATTTATACTTTTGCTGAAAATTATAGATAATGAAAAATATATTAAAAGTAGTTTTGCTAATATTATTACCTGCTGGTTTTGCTAAAGTAAATGCTCAGATTGTAACCAAAAGAGACAGCATAAACGGAAATGAATTTACCATCACAATGGACAAAAGGATAGATGATGTGATAGCATCTATGGAAAACGAATGCAAGAAAAAGTCTCTCCGAACAAATGATGACACCAGCTCTAAACCACTTTCTCAAGCAGAAATATGTAAGAAAAATCCTAGGATTTTAGGATATAAAATTCAAGTAGGTGTGGTAAAAAGCTCCGAAGAAGCTAACAATCTAAGAACAGAATTTAGACAAGCTTTCCCTGCTATAAAAGTAGAAGTAGATGCTTCTCTAAGACCTAATTACAAGGTGTTGGCAGGAAGCTACCTATCAAAAGAGTCAGCCGCAGCAGATTTAAAAAAGGTAAAAGCCAAATTCAAAGGTGCCATCTCTACACAATACCGAGTTTTCTGTGTAGAAGCCAAATAACATTTTAATATATAACCCATACAAAACTCCCATGTAGGTTTGCATGGGAGTTTTTATTTATATAAAATCTAGTTTTAATTTTTTACCAAAAGCCTGAATCCTTCTCCATGAACATTGATGATTTCTAGACCTTCATCATCTTTAAGGAGTTTTCTTAGTTTCGCTATATACACATCCATACTTCGCGCTGTGAAATAATTCTCTTTTTTCCAAATCTTTCTAAGCGCTAGGTCTCTTGGCATAAAATCATTTCTATGCATACATAGCATTTTGAGGAGTTCATTTTCCTTTGGAGATAGCTTATACTCAGCATCATGGACTTTCAGCTGTCTCAAAACTGAATCAAACTCTATATTACTGATTTTAAAATGCTCCTGCTCATCTTCTTCTACCACGGCACTTCTTTGCAAGATGGCTTTTATTTTATACAAAAGAAGTTCCGTGTCAAATGGTTTGGTGATATAGTCATCCGCACCTATTTGGTAACCCTTTAGAATGTCTTCTCGTAAGTTCTTGGCTGTCAGAAATATGATAGGCATATTTTTATTGATTCGCTTAACATCTTCTGCGAGTGAAAATCCGTCCTTTTTAGGCATCATGACATCAAAAATACCAATATCAAATTCATTTTCCATGAATTCTTTTAGTCCCTGTTCTCCATCAGTTGCAAGCGTTACCTCATAATTGTTCATCATAAGATAGTCTTTTAGCACCGCTCCAAAACTTTGATCATCTTCAACCAACAAAATTCTATTATTCATATTTCTTATTTTTAGTGTTAATTATTTAGCTCATTGGCAGCTTCACTATAAAAGTGCTTCCCTGCCCTTTTGTAGATTCTACTAAAATCTGCCCTCCATGAAGTTCTATGATGCGTTTCACATAGGATAAACCTAAGCCCTGTCCCTTTACATTATGCACATTCCCTGTTTCTTCACGGAAGAATTTTTCAAAGATTTTTTTCTTGTTAAAGGGTTCCATTCCCATTCCTTTATCAGAAATTTCTATTACATATTTATTCCCTTCGTTTCGGGTTTTTATGTTAATTTCTGGTTTTTCAGGAGAATATTTATTAGCGTTATCCAGAAGGTTTATAAGTGCATTGGACAAGTGAAACTCGTCTATTTTTAATGTGAATTTCTCCGCTGTAAAATCCTCTGTAAGAGTCCCGCCTCGCTCCTCTACAATTAGTCTAAAAGACTCCGCCAGTTTATGTATCAATTCCCTTACATTAGTCTGTTTCAAGCACAGTTGCATCTCTTTTCGTTCCAGCTTGGACATATTCAGAACACTTTCCACTTGCTTTTTCATCCGAATGTTTTCCTGTTTTATGAGTTGTGAATAATATTTCACTTTCTCTGGATTGGTGGCTATTTTATCATTATTTAATGAATCTGTAGCGACTGAAATGGTTGCCAAAGGTGTCTTAAACTCATGAGACATATTATTGATAAAATCCGTCTTGATGTCGGCTATTTTCTTTTGTCTCATCATATAATTAACCGAAATAATATAAATCCCCAAAATCGTAAAAAGCGATAATGCCATTACCAGCAGCATCGGAATATTATTTCTTGCTAAAGAATAGTCTTTATGCGGAAAAATTAAAGACAAAGTATATATCGTTCTATCTTTATTATCTGTAAAAAGAGGGTAAGAATACTGCATCTTTCCTTCTTCTTTTTCTTTGAAAATGTCATTTGCTATGGATGTTCTCTCGTTATTTTTATCCAAAATAGCAAATCCAAAATCCCCACTAATCCCCATCATATTAAGCTCTCTGGTCAGCACAGAGTCCAGAACTTTTAGGCTTACCCTTCTCTCCACAGGAAGATTGCTGGCATTTAGTTTTGCAAACTCTTTGAGCTGATAGGTGTTATTTCTTACCGTTTGGTTGATTTCAGTGGTTAATTTTTCTGGGATCGCAGGGTCTTTTCTGATATTGATCTGCCCTTCATCCGTATACATTTTCATTAGTTTCAAACTATCTCCGCTTTGGGATATAGGAATATTTTGGCTTTCTATGATTTTTTTAGAAAAAAGGATTTGTTTTTTTGTGGCAGAATCTGTTACCTGCTGGATATAGGTCTCTGTAGCTGGTTGTTCCTTAACAGAAACTACAGTCTTCCCAAAATTAGGATATTCCACATTCAGATACTGCTCTATCTCTATTCCTTCTATTTTTTTGGTTGTGGTTTCTAGTACGCTGTGCACTTTATTAGAAAAATCCTGCTCCAAAGCACGATAATAACCTCTAACCCAATACAACTGCAAGGAAATAAAGATGACTAATGATATAGTCATCGCAAAGGACAATATTAGAATAAAACGATTATTCATCTACAATATTTTGTTAAAATATCTACTTTATTATATATAAACAAATTTTATACCACAAATATTAGAAATAATATGTTAAAAACGAAATATTTAACAAAATATTTTTCATAAAATTTATTTTTTTTCTAACAAATCTTCATCTATGAAATACTGAATTATGGCTTTCTTCATGAGTATCTGCTGTTCATTCGCCTTTAGTTCTGGTAGATTTTCTAGAATTTTATATTTAGGCCAGCCGTCCTCATCATAACCTTCAAATTTATAATAACCAAAAGGCTCCAGCAGCCTACACACAGCAATGTGTATCAGATTGATTTTATCATCTTTTGAGTATTCCTGCCAGCCGCTTCCCAGCTCCCGTATTCCTATTAAAAACAATAATATCTCTACCGGAGGATTTTTTTCTGTATCAAAATTTTTCACAAAAAATTCCTCTACTTGCTTCCAAATTTCTGCTTCATTCATGATTTTTTCTTTCTACAATTATTTTTTCCATTCATCTAGCGAAACTTTTCTTTTAGTTTCCTGCTTAATGGAATATTTCGGCGCAGACATACCATGTAGTAATGCCTTGCCTATATTTTGAATTTCGGTAACTTCTAGTTCGTGTTCATTCCCTTGGTCATCCAGAACATATTTTTTACCATCTCTCTGCGCATCATAATACATTCTGTCTGGCTTCATGTTTTTATATAGTCCTATTTTTGTTGCGTAACCATTGATACTTTCATAAATAGGAGGTACCAATATTTTTTGCTTAAAAAGAACTCCACGGAAATTTCCCTGTGTCAGTATAAAAACTACTTTTTCACCTTCGCTTATCGCATCATAGCTTATGGGAGTAATCTCTTCGCCTTGCATATTGACTAGCCCTGCTTTTTCATCTTTTACAACATAAAACACAGATTTTGTTTCTTTATCAATATCTGAAATATCATCATATTTCGGAGGGATAATCACTTTTCCTTCTTTGTCTAAAAGAGACCATTTTCCGTTAATTTTTGCTTTAATGTATTTTTGCTCAAAGACTTCTGTTATCTCATACTTAGGCTGCACAATGGTTTCTCCATTATACACAACTCCCCAAAGCCCATTTTCCACAAAAGGCTTCATTTTGGGATAGTCTTCATAATGATAAAAAACATTTTTAGATTTTAGTTCATAACCATCTCCTAAAAAGAGTACCCAACCTTCATTATTGGTGAATTTTTCCATCAAAAGCTGGTTTTTAGTGTTCTTTCCTATTCTTACCCTATCCTTTATGACTCGCCCATAAATAAGCGGAATGTTTACACTTTCATTCTCAAAATAAACTTCCCAATATTTTCTCCTTTTTTTACCATGAAGATATCTGGTTTCTACCAAAGTCATGTCATTTCTATAAATGGGATAAGAGATTTTCAGTTTTTCATTATCCTCAAATTCAAAATCTATATAATAAGAAGGGCGAATGTCCTCTATCACATTTAACAACCTCAGCAAGTGGTTTTGATATTCCCCTTGTTGCTCTTTGTGAGGGATTGATTTTGTATAATATCTACCATTCAGAGTGGTGATATCATCAATTTTCACCATTTCCGAAACTTTGCACGAATACAAAAAACTTACTAAAATAGAGTAAAAAAGTATGTTTTTAATCTTTCGCATTCTTTATAATTTTATGTAAAGATAATTTTTTTCTTTCATCTGTCCGCTGATGTTCAAAAAATTAAACCCCAAATTATCATTAAAGAAAATCAAACTTTCTTTTCTAATTTGAGCAAAAATGCATACTCCAAAGCATCTTCCTTCAAGCTCTCAAAACGCCCCGAAGCGCCGCCGTGCCCAGAGGTCATATCCGTTTTGAAGAGCAGAAGATTATTATCTGTTTTCAGCTCTCTCAGTTTGGCTGTCCATTTGGCTGGTTCCCAGTACTGTACTTGGCTGTCATGCAGTCCCGTGGTAATGAGAATATTAGGGTAATTCTTAACCTCCACATTGTCATAAGGAGAATAAGATTTCATATAGTCATAATATTCCTTTTCGTTTGGATTTCCCCATTCATCGTATTCTCCTGTGGTCAGCGGAATAGTCTCGTCCAGCATAGTGGTTACCACATCCACAAACGGCACCTGCGCCACGATACCACAGAACAGCTCTGGCGCTTCATTCATCACAGCGCCCATCAGAAGCCCTCCTGCACTTCCCCCCATAGCGTAGAGATGCTCTGGCGAAGTATAATTTTCTTTAACCAAAAACCTTGCAGCATCTATGAAATCATAAAAAGTATTTTTCTTGTGAAGCATTTTACCATCTTCATACCACTCTCGCCCTAAATATTCTCCTCCTCGGATGTGGGCAATCGCATAGACAAAACCTCTATCCAAAAGAGAAAGCCTCACGCTGGAAAACGCAGCATCCACAGTATGCCCATAGCTGCCATAGCCATAGAGCAGGAGCGGAGTTTCAGCAGATTTTTTCGTGTCTTTGTGATAGACCAGAGAAATCGGGATGCTGGATTTCCCATCTTGGGAAGGCGCCCATATTCTTTCAGAAATATAGTTTCCGCTGTGGAACTTTCCGCCCAAAACTTCCTGCTGTTTCAGCAGTTTAGTGGTTTGAGTTTTCATATTGTACTCATAGGTAGAGTTAGGTGTAGTCATGGAGACATAGCCATAGCGCAAGGTTTCAGTATCAAACTCTAAATTTAATCCGATATAAGCGGTATAAGTAGGGTCATTAAAAGGCAAATACCATGACTTACTCGACTGGTTATCAATAATTTTAATCTGAAGCAATCCTCTTTCTCTTTCTTCGAGAACCAAATAATTTTTGAATATCTCAAAACCTTCCAAAAGCACCTCTTTTCTATGAGAAATCAGCTCCTGCCAATGTTCTTTTTCTGTCTGCGAAAGTGGCGTTTTCATCAGTTTGAAATTGGTGGCTTTTCCTTCATTGGTCAAAATATAAAAGTCATTTTGATAATGCTCTACAGCATATTCCAAATTTTCTTCTCTTTTTTGGAAGAGTTTCCATTCCGCAAAAACATTATCGGCTGGGATAAATCTATGCTCATCCGAAATCGTAGAAGAACTCACGATAAAAATATACTCCAAAGATTTGGTTTTGAAAACTCCTACATCAAAGGCCTCGTCTTTTTCATGGAAAATCAAAATATCTTCTTCCTGCGGCGTTCCTACCTTATGCCGAAAAACCTGAAATGCACGAAGACTTTCATCTTTTCTGATGTAGAAAAAATGCTCATTGTCATTCGCCCAGACTATTTTCCCTGTAGTGTTTTCTATCGCTTCTGAGAAGTTTTTTTCTTGTTTTAAATCCTTTATTCGGATGGTATAAATTCGCCTTCCTGTAATGTCTTCTGAATAGGCGAGAAGTATATTATCCAGCGAAACCGAAATTCCGCCCACATCATAGAAATCGTGGTTCTGAGCCAAAATATTTACATCAAGCAAAAGCTCTTCTTCGTTCTCTAATGTTTGGTACTTTCTGTAAAAAACAGGATATTCTCCACCCTTGTGATAGCGGGTGATATACCAATATTGATTAAAGAAATAGGGCAGACTCTCATCATCTTCTTTGTAGCGGGCTTTCATCTCTTGGAAGAGTTTCTCTTGGAGCTGTTCTGTATCCTTCATGATGAAATTACAATAGGCATTTTCCTCCTCTAAATAGGCGATGACCTCTGGGTTTTCTCTCTCATTGAGCCAGTAATAATTGTCTATTCTCTGGTCTCCGTGTATACTGAGTTTCTTTTCTATCTTTTTGGTTTGTGGCTGTTTCATTTTGGTATTTTTTAAAAATAACACCTCCCTTAACCCAAGAGAGATGTTAGTAACTAATTATATTTTAAACAATGAAAAATTAATTTTATTTACTATTTGCAATATATTTTTCTATTGCCATAGCCATAGAAGGAGTTTCCTTTGTAGGCGCCATTACATCCACACGCAATCCTGCTTCTTCCGCAGCCAGTCTGGTTCCCTCACCAAAAACACCTATTTTTTTGTCTCCTTGTTTAAAATCTTCAAAATTTTTGAATAAAGATTTTATTCCTTGCGGACTGAAAAACACCAGCATGTCATAATCCTTAAGTTTGACATCAGACAGATCACTGCTTACTGTTTTGTACATCACCGCTTTCGTCCAGTCTATTCCAGAACTGTCCAAAACCTTAGGAATATCATCTCCCATCACATCAGAACATGGCAGGAGGTATTTTTCATCTGGAAATTTTTTGAACAAAGGCAGCATATCCGCCACTGTTTTCTCTCCAAAACTTATCTTTCTCTTTCTGTAAACAATATGTTTTTGCAAATAGTTCGCAACAGCTTCGGACTGGCAGATGTATCTCATGCTGTCCGGCACTTGGAAACGAAGCTCTTCTGCCAATCTGAAATAGTGGTCTATAGCTCCTCTACTCGTGAATATTATCCCTGTATACTGTGAAATATCTATTTTCTGCTGTCTAAACTCCCTTGCATCTACTCCCGCTACTTGTATAAAGGAACGGAAATCCACCTTTATTTTTTCCCTTTTTAAAAGCTCCAAATATGGAGAAGATTCTGCACTTGGTGCTGGTTGTGATACCAATATTGACCTTACTTTCATCATTTATCCTTATAGGTTCATAAAAATACAAACTTCCAAACCGCCAGCATAGGCAAAATTTGGAGCGTGCAAATATACAAAATTTTATAATACCACTCCTCTGGCAAAGGCTTTTCTTTGTGGAGAAAATAACATATATTTTTTACAACAAAAAAGACCAATTCTGTAATTATATATATAAGGTAAACCTGCTGCTTATCAACTCCTAAATAGTAGTGGACAATGACAGCCAGCATTATTAAAAGAGACTCTACAAAATAAAACCGCTGAGCAATGAATCCCAAAATCAGCCATTTTTTAGGTCGGGTAACCGCTCTATAAAACAATAAGGTAATGAGCGCTTTTAGTAAATAATAAACACTCAGGATGATTATCATAAATCCTATCTTATTAGGAACCCAGCCCGAAATATCATTATCCGATACATAACGAGGAACAATAGGAATATACTGAGCCAACAAAAGAGCTTGGCTGACAATAAACACACAACTGACAAATATCCAGCTGAGCAGATTGTTCTGAGCCTCTCCATAAGACTGCAAAAGATATTCCCTAAAAGAAACCTCTTTCTGTACCCAGTTAAACAAAATCAAATATACTACTCCTAGCCCAAGAAGGGTAAAAATAACCCAATCATGGTTTTCAACAATTCTAACCACTCAAAAAAATTTTCAACAAAAATAAGGTTTTATATTATTTTTAAACCTGAAGATTTAAAAAAGATTATATTTGCACCTTATTCTGAATGAAAAAGTTAGTTATTATCCCTACTTACAACGAGAAAGAAAATATCCGAGATATTATTTCGGCTATATTTTCTTTGGGACAAGATTTTCATGTTTTAGTCGTGGATGATTCCTCTCCTGACGGCACTGCGGAGATTGTAAAAGCCCTTCAAAATGAGTTTCCTGCACATCTCCATTTGAGCGTTAGAAAAGCTAAAAATGGTTTAGGAAAGGCTTATCTGCACGGCTTTGGCTGGGCGCTCTGTCACAATTATGATTATATTTTTGAGATGGATGCTGATTTCTCACACAATCCCAATGACTTACCAAAATTATTGGAAGCCTGCCAAAATGCTGATATATCCATCGGCTCCAGATACTGCAAGGGCGTAAATGTGGTCAACTGGCCCATGAGCAGGGTGCTGCTGTCTTATTTCGCATCGAAATATGTGAGATTCATTTTAGGAATTCCTATTCATGACACCACAGCTGGTTTTGTTTGTTTTTCGAGAAAAGCGCTGGAAAACATCGGTTTAGACAAAATCAGACTAAAAGGCTATGGATTTCAGGTTGAGATGAAATATCGCGCATTCAAAAAAGGGTTGAATTTAGTAGAAATTCCGATTATTTTTACTGACAGAACGCAGGGAGAGTCCAAAATGAACGGCGGTATCATCACCGAAGCCATTTTTGGTGTTATTAAATTAAAATTAAAATCATTATTCGGAACTTTATAACTATGAAAAAAATCTTTGTAATGGTTCTTTTTCTGGCATTATTTTCTTGTAATAATTCAGCCGAAAAACCCAAAAACCTTATCAGTAAGGAAAAACTATCAGAAGTTATAGCAGATTTTGCCATCTATGAGCAGGCCTATGTGATTCAGCCCAAAATGGACTTGGAAGACGCCAATCTTTTTGTTCTGAAAAAGCATAATATCTCGGCTCGTGATTTTAAGGATAGCTATAATTATTATATCCACGACTCCAAAAGTCTGAATGAAATATACGACAATGCAAAAAAAATAATTTTGGAGAAAGATCCAAAAATGAATGAATATTTAAAGAAAAATAAATTCGAAAATAAACCTGAACAATAAAATATTCCTCTATGAAGAATTTTTTTGAAGTTGAAAAAAATACCACTGGAAAAGCCCGCGCAGGGAAAATAACCACAGACCACGGAGAAATACAAACTCCTATTTTCATGCCTGTGGGAACTGTGGCAAGTGTAAAAACCGTTCACCAGCACGAGCTGAAAGAAGACATAAAAGCACAAATTATTTTAGGAAACACCTACCATCTGTATCTCCGCCCAGGGATGGAGATTATGCAGAAAGCTGGCGGACTGCATCAGTTTATGAACTGGGACAGACCTATTCTTACCGACAGTGGCGGTTATCAGGTGTTTTCTCTGGCTGCAAGCAGAAAAATGACCGAAGAAGGAGTAAAATTCAAATCCCATATAGACGGAAGCTATCATTTTATTTCTCCTGAAAAATCAATGGAAATCCAGCGACAAATAGGAGCAGATATTTTCATGGCTTTTGATGAATGTACTCCTTACCCATGTGAATACAACCAAGCCAAAGAATCCATGGAGCTTACTCACCGCTGGCTGAAAAGATGTATTGACTGGACATCAGCAAATAAAGAACTCTACGGACATCAGCAGAATTTATTCCCGATTGTTCAAGGTTCTGTCTATCACAACCTTAGAAAAATCTCCGCGGAGGTTATCTCGGAAGCAGGAGCAGCAGGAAACGCCATCGGCGGGCTTTCTGTAGGAGAACCCGAGGAAATAATGTACGAAATCACAGACATCGTTACAGATATTCTCCCAAAAGAAAAACCACGATATCTAATGGGCGTTGGGACGCCTTGGAATATCCTGGAAAGCATCGGGCTGGGAATTGATATGATGGACTGCGTAATGCCGACACGAAATGCCAGAAATGCGATGCTTTTCACTTGGAATGGTGTGATGAATATGAAAAACCAAAAATGGAAAGATGATTTTTCGCCGCTGGATGAATTTGGGACAAGTTTCGTGGATAGAGAATACAGCAAGGCCTATGTAAGGCATCTTTTCGTAGCGAAAGAATATTTAGCGAAGCAGATTGCTTCCATTCACAACTTGGCGTTTTATTTAGATTTGGTAAGAACCGCTAGAGAGCATATCCTTGCTGGAGATTTTTATGAATGGAAAGACCAAATCATACCTCAGCTGAAGCAAAGATTATAATTTTTAAATTTCAATTAAACAAATTTCCTTTATTTAAGCTATTTATTTGTTACTAGGGAGATCTTTTTTAAACTATAATTAAATAAATTTAGCTGTTTAAAAAAAATTGTTATATTTGCTGACAAATATCATATAATTATGCTGATAGAACATCACATTGAGATCGAACATAATTTTCAGAATATTTTCTGTGAAAAGTCTTTTGAGGAATGTCTTTCAGAAGAGGATTTCCAGAGATATTTAGATGAAAAGAAAGTTATCTCTATTCCAAAAGGCAAGCTAGTTTTCGCTGAAGGTGAGATGCCAAAGGGCGTTTTTTTCATACAAAAAGGCGCGATAAAACTCTATAAAATGGGGTTTAATAAAAAACAGCAGATTCTACGCTTCGCGAAGGAGGGTGACCTCATCGGTTATCGTTCATTGCTTTCAGAAGAGGAGTTTGGTGCATCAGCAGAAGCGATGTCTCCTGTGCAGGTGACTTTCGTTTCTGGAGAAATTTTCCATAAGCTGCTTATGTCTAATCCAAAGTTGTCTTATGCCATGCTTCAGAAAATTTCTTGTGAATTAGGAGAGTATTCTAATACGATCACACTCCTTGCACAGAAAACAGTGAGAGAAAGACTGGCTGAGATACTTCTTTTATTAGAACTTAAACTAGGAACTGATCCAGAAGGTTTTATAAAAATTTCTTTGACAAGAGAAGAAATATCTAACCTGATAGGAACTGCTACGGAAAGTGCAATCAGACTTATCTCTGAGTTTAAAACTGATCAGCTGATAGAGGTTGAAGGAAGAAATATCAAAATACTAGATCATAACAGACTGAGAAAACTGGGTCATGTAGATTACAATTAAAATTTTCATAAAATAGGCAAATGCCTATTTTTTTATGTACTTTTGTCTTTCATTTAAAAAATAAAAAACTATGTCTATACATTCTGAAATAAAAAAAATAACCACAGAAACCATCCGAAAAATGAAACAGGATAGTGAGAAAATATCCATGCTCACAGCTTATGATTTTACAACAGCCAGAATGCTGGATGCTGGCGGGATAGACACCATTTTGGTGGGAGATTCTGCTGCTAATGTAATGGCTGGATATGACACCACTCTTCCTATTACCCTTGACCACATGATTTATCATGCACAAAGTGTAGTGAGAGGAATAAAAAGGGCTTTGGTGGTTGTGGATTTACCATTTGGTTCTTACCAATGTAATCCAGACAAAGCTTTAGATTCTGCTATCCGAATCATGAAAGAAACAGGAGCGAGCGCCATCAAACTAGAAGGCGGAAGCGAAGTCGCAGATTCTATCAAAAAAATCGTGAATGCAGGGATTCCTGTGATGGGTCATCTTGGACTTACTCCACAGAGTATCAATCAGTTCGGAAGTTACAAACTCAGAGCTAAAGAAGATGCCGAAGCCCAAAAACTAATCGAAGATGCTAAATTATTAGAGAGTTTAGGTTGTTTTTCTTTAGTTTTAGAGAAAATTCCTAGCCAGTTGGCTAAACAAGTTACAGAGAGCATTTCCATTCCTACTATCGGTATCGGAGCGGGTGTTCACTGTGATGGGCAGGTTTTAGTTTATCAAGATATGGTGGGAATGAATGAAGGCTTCAAACCTAAATTTTTAAGAAAATATCTTGACCTTTATTCTGAAATCACCTCAGCTGTGGGACAATTTGTAAAAGATGTGAAAGAACAAAACTTCCCTAATGAAAATGAAAGCTACTAAATCCATATTAAAAAGCAAATGGAGCCTGCTCCTTGCTTTTTTATTCGGTTCTTCACTTATCCATGCTCAGAATACTTCATTTACAATGATTAGCGTGGGATATGCTTACCAAAACCAAAGTTTTGGAGAAGTAGGCGGGAAAATTTTATTTACCCAAAAGGATACTGATAATGTGGCATTTCGTGTTGGAGCATCTGCTCTGATGGGAGCTACAAATGGTAAATTTGCAATAATGCCAAAAGTCCACGGAGATATTTTATTCAATCCTAGAAAAGAAGTCTATGTTGCCCATGCCTATTACTACATGGCTGGAGTGGAGGCTACCACCAAGCATTTTGCGCCTTATCTAGGGATAAGTTTGTTTGGATTATTTGATATCACTGGAGGATATGCTTTTTCTTATCCGAACCAAGCGCTTCACGGAAAAGAACTGAAGGGATTTCGTTTAGGAGTTACTTTCAACATGCCGACAGAACTTTTCAAGAACTCAAACCAAAAGACAAAAGAGTAATTTTCTAGCAAAAAATTTGCTTTTCTGGTGTATTTTTATTTACTTTGTGATATAGTTTATTCAAAATTCTAAAATACATGAGGTAAAATTCTACATTTTCAATAATTGATATAATGGGAGAGGATTCGTCTTCTCTGTAAAAAATGTAGAGTTATGAAAATATCTGACAGTTGCCTCATATCACAATATCAAAAAGGTGATGAACAGGCTTTAGAAAAGTTAATTCAGAAACACCAGCAGGACTTATTTTCTTTCATCTTTTATAAAGTGAAAGATGAAGATCTAGCAAATGATTTTTTCCAAGATACTTTTATAAAAATCATTATCAAACTAAAAGAAGGAAAATACACAGAGGAGGACAAATTCATCCTCTGGGCTAAAAGAATTGCTTCTAATCTTATCATAGACCATTTCCGTGCAAAATCTAGACATATTACCGTGTCTGAGACATCCTACATGGATGATGAATTTTCTATTTTTGATACCATTAAAGAAACTGATTTCAATGTTGAGGAACAGCTGATTCTCAGCCAAATACATGAGGATTTGAAAAACATCATCGTATTTCTTCCTGAAAACCAGCAGGAAATCATCAAAATGCGTTTCTATGATGAACTGACATTCAAAGAGATAGCCGAGCTGACAAATACAAGTATCAATACTACTCTCGGCAGAATGCGCTACGCCCTGATGAACATTAGAAAAATAATTGCAGAAAATAAAATTGTTTTAACATCATAATAATTAACAGTTTTTTTTCGTTCGAGAAATAAAAAAATATTTCACTAATGAAAAGAAACTACAATTTTGCTAGAATTGTACTTATGCCCAAAAAGAAAACCATAGATTTTATTCTAAATTTTTCTAAAAGCATCAGTGCAATTAGTTTAAACAAGATGGATTTTATCGCCTTCAAAAATTAACAAAAAACTCCTTTTTAAAAAGGAGTTTTTTTATTTATTCTCTTCTAAAAGAGGTTCTATGTATTGTCTGTCATTGCTGAGGCGTGGGACTTTATTCTGTCCGCCCAGCTTCCCGCGAGATGCCATCCAGTCGTAGAAGAGATTAGTTCTCGCTTTATGGATAATCGGCGGTTTCAGGGTCATGTTATTGTATCTTTTTGCCTCATAATCAGAGTTTAAAGATTTCAGCGTTTCATCAAAAATTTCAGAAAAACGCCCAAAATCATTTGGCTCTGTGGAAAATTCTATCATCCATTCGTGGCTGCCAGATTCGCCATCTTTCATATAGACTGGCGCACCTGTGTAATCTGTGATTTTCGCATTGGTTTCTTGGCAAGCCTTAGAGAGGGCTGTTTCCACATTGTCTATCATCAGTTCCTCACCAAATGCATTGATATAATGTTTGGTTCTTCCCGAAATTTTAAATCTAAATGGTTTCAGATCTGTGAATCTTATGGTATCGCCTATCAGATAGCGCCAAAGCCCTCCATTAGTGGTGATAACGACTGCATAATTTTTCCCTAGTTCTACATTTTCCAGCGAAACAGCTTTTGCGTTTTCTGTCCCAAAAGTATCCATCGGGATAAATTCATAGAAAATTCCATAATCCAGCATGAGTAGCATTTCATCGCTGCCAAATCGGTCTTGAATTCCGAAAAATCCTTCCGAAGCATTATAAATTTCATAATAACGGATATCCCTGCCTATCAGCTGTTTATATTGCTCTCTGTAGGGCACAAAACTAATTCCGCCATGGAAAAACACTTCCAGATTTGGCCAGACCTCGGAAATAGATTTCTTCCCTGTGTCTTTCAAAACCCTTTGCAGAAGCACCATCATCCAGCTGGGAACTCCCGTGAGGCTGCCCACATCTTTGTTTTTCACTTCTGAAACTATGGCTTTCAATTTGGTTTCCCATTCGGACATGAGGGAAACTTCTCTGCTCGGCGTGGTGGTTCTCTCTACCCAAAAAGGCAGATTTTCTATCAAAATCGCTGATAAATCGCCGAATTTCGTTCCAAAACTTTCATAAAGTTCGGCACTTCCGCCTAATCTTAGATTTTTAAATTTAAATAAATTACTGTCTTTGTGATTGTTAATATAAACCGCTAAAAGGTCTTTCCCTGCCTTATAGTGGCAGTTTTGGAGGCTTTCATCTGAAATTGGGATAAATTTGCTCTTCGCATTAGTCGTTCCAGACGATTTCGCGAAATGCTTTATTTTACCAGGCCAAAAAACATCAGGATTTCCCTGTCTCGCCTTCTCGATAAAAGGTTCAAAATCCTCGTATGACACGATAGGAACCTGCTTATTGAAATCCTCATAAGACCTAATTTCTTCAAAGTGATGAAGTTTTCCATATTCCGTATTTTTCGCTTGGGAAAGCAAGGAAAACAAAATTCTCTGCTGAGTCTCGATAGGATGCTCGATAAACTGGTTGATTCCTTTCATCCTTCTGAGAATGAAAAGATTGAATATTTTATTTAAAATAGAATTAAATGCCATAGTCACAAAGGTAAGAATATTTTAAAATTTCTGCCCTATTTATCCATTTCTTTGTATCCCACATCTACGAGATAGAGTCCGTGTGCGGGAGCGGAGGCACCTGCTTTATTGCGGTATTTGGCTTGGATGATGTCATGCAGGTCTGTTGGTTTTATTTTCCCTAAACCTACTTCCACCAATGTTCCCACGATAGCCCTGACCATATTTCTTAAAAACCGATTAGCTGAAATCGTAAAAACAAGGCTGCTGCCTTTTTGCTCCCATTGGGCGTGATAAATTTTACAATTATTCGTTTTTACATCCGTGTGCAGTTTTGAAAAACTGGTAAAATCTTGATATTCAAAGAGGATTTTACACGCTTCGTTCATTTTTTCTACATCAAGTTTTTGTCTCCACATCTGCCACGAAAAAGCCTCTGTGAAAGGGTCTTTTTCTAATGAAATATGATATTCATAAGTTCTATAAACCGCACTAAATCTCGCGTGCATTTCTTCTTCAACCTGAAAAATTCTCTTAATAGCAATACTCGGCGGAAGAAAAGCATTCAGCCTCTTTACTAAATCCTCACTAACAGGCTGGTCTGTATCAAAGTGGGCAAATATCTTTCGTGCATGTACGCCCGTATCGGTACGGCCTGCTCCTGTGGTTTTTATGTCTTCTCTCAATAGAGTAGAGAGGGCTCTTTCTAAGACTTCCTGCACGGATATTTGTTTTGGCTGAATTTGATAACCAAAGAAATGAGCTCCATTGTAGGAAAATTCTATAAAATACCGCATAATTTGCAATTTAAGACTGCAAAAATCGTAAATTTCTATTACATTTGCCTTGTTTTGGTGGTCATTTAGCAATGAAAAAAATATTACTTCTCTCGGACACGCATTCTTATATGGATAACCGCATTTTGGAATACGCTTCACAGGCGGATGAGGTTTGGCATGCGGGAGATTTTGGAAATCAGGAAGTTATAGATAGCCTCAGCTCGGTAAAGCCTCTGAAAGGAGTCTTTGGAAATATAGATGATGCAGGAATACGGAAACAATTTCCAGAAATATTGAGATTTACCTGCGAGGAAGTGGAAGTTCTGATGACGCACATCGGCGGCTATCCGAAAAAATACGCTCCCAGCATCAAAGCCGAACTTCTCCAGCACCCGCCGAAACTCTTTATCTCTGGGCATTCTCATATTTTGAAAGTTATGTTTGACCAAGATTTGGGACTGCTGCACCTCAACCCTGGCGCGTGTGGAAATGTGGGCTGGCACAAGGTAAGAACGATGATGAGGTTCGTGATTGACGGACAGGAGATAAAAGATTTGGAAGTAATAGAACTCGGCACAAGATAAAATTATGAAAATAGGCGATAAAGTTTCGGTGATTGATGAGGATTTGGAGGGAACTCTGGTCTCGGTAAAGGATAAAACGGCGGTTTTTGAGGATTCGCATGGTTTTCGGCACGAATATCCTTTGGCTCAGCTTGTTTTGTGCGGAAACTTGATTTATGATGAAGTTCCTTTGACCAAAAAAGAAGAAACGAAAAAAAATATTTCCCAAAAGCACCAAAAAAACGCGATGAAAATAGACCTTCACTTTGATCAATTAGTGAAAAATCCTCATGAATATGACTCTTGGGAACGGCTTTTCATCCAAAAAGAACGACTAATGGAGGTCTTGGACTTCTGCAAAGCGAATAAAATAAAACGACTGGAAATCATCCACGGACTGGGCGAAGGCGTTCTGCAAGAACTGGTCTATGAAGTGCTGCGAGGTTACACTGGGATAGAATTTGAGGAAAATGAATTCTTCAAGCATCAGTCTGCTTCGGTGGAGGTGGTATTTTTTTAAACAAGGAGAAGTTTCGGTTGTTTTAGAGCTGTTATTGTTTCATTTTGCCATTTTAAAAGCTGATAAATACCACTATCATAATCATTTTTTATAATATACTCTTTTATTAGTTCAGCTTTTTGAATATCTTTTTTGAACCATTCTGCATTTTCGTGCTTTTTTAAATCTGTTATTTTTTCTATATATTGTAATGCTTCAGAATATTTCCCAAGTATAAAATATGTATATACTAAATATTCATCTCTTCCTGTTTCATGTCCATAGTAAGAATTATTTAATATATAGGGTATAATATCCTCAAAAGAGTTTAGAAAGTTGAATTTTTTGAAATTTTGTAAAGATAAATTTATGTCATTTATTTCTTCTTTTTCCAATGATTTCCTATTCTCTCACCTAAACTGAAATTATATGTTGAAAACGGAACATATAAACACTGGACAAAGTATTGTAAGAAAAAAGAGTCTTTGTCTGTTGATGAATCTAAATAAAAACCTATTAAAACAGATGCTCCAGACTTATCTTTTATTATGTAGTAAGCCAATCTTCCGTTTTTAATAAACTTATCTGCGAATTTTATTTTCTTTATTATTTTGTTTAGTTCTATAGTTTTCATTGGTTTTTTACTTATTTTATTCAACCTTACAAAGATATTTCTTAAAAACAATCTTTTCACAAAA
>CAUQKV010000024.1:0-21473 GCA_963518845.1 uncultured Flavobacteriaceae bacterium
ACTTATTTTATTCAACCTTACAAAGATATTTCTTAAAAACAATCTTTTCACAAAATTTTCTCTTATTTTTGTGGGATGCAAATAGTTATTATCGGTTCTGGGAATGTTGCCTACCATCTGGCGAAAGCTTTTACGGAAAACCAAATTCCTGTAAAACAACTTTTCGGCAGGAATGAGGCAAGTTTGGAGAAAATATCCTCCGAGCTTGGGATTTCGTATTCTACGGAGCGTTTAGAACCTGCGGATTTATACATCATCGCGGTGAAAGATGATGCCATCGGTGAAGTTTCCAAAATCATTACGAACAAAAACAGCCTCGTAGCCCACACTTCTGGCTCTACCCGAATGGAAATTCTGGCTGGAGAATACCGAAAAGCGAGTTTCTATCCTTTGCAGACTTTTTCAAAGGAGAAAAAACTGGACTATTCTAAAATCCCTTTTTTCATCGATGCTGAAAATGAAAACGACAAAGAAATTTTGATGAATTTAGCCAAAAAAATTTCTTCAAAAGCCATGCTTGTAGATGATGAAAAAAGAAAATACATTCATCTCACTGCCGTTTTTTCTTGTAATTTTGTCAATCATCTCTTTGCCAGAGCAAAAGAAATTTCTGACAGCCAAGACATTCCTTTTGAGTTTTTTCTTCCGCTGATAGAAGAAACCGTTGATAAAATCCATTTCATCAACCCAAAAGACGCCCAGACAGGGCCTGCCAGAAGGAACGACCAAAAAATATTGCAAATGCATGAAACTCTCTTAGAAAACGATGAACAGAGAGAAATTTATAAAATAATGAACCAATCGATAAAAAAAATGTATGAGTTATAAATCAAAATTAAAAGATATAAAAGCCTTCGTGTTTGATGTAGATGGCGTTTTCACGGATGGAAGCATCGTTCTGATGCCAGATGGAAGCATGAGCCGTACGATGAATGTCTTGGACGGCTATGCTGTGACCAAAGCCATAAAAGCTGGTTACAGAATCGCATGTATCACAGGAGGAAGCGACCCGATGGTGAAACACAGGCTTAATTATTTAGGGATAACGGATTATTACCCAAAATCCAGCTATAAGTTTCAAAATTTTGAAGATTTCAAAGACAAATATGGTTTGAAAAACGATGAAGTCTTGTCAATGGGAGATGATATTCCTGATTATGACATGCTTAGGCTGTCGGCTATTGGTGCTTGTCCCATCAATGCTGTTCCAGAAATCAAGAAAATAGCCGATTATATTTCGCCTATCCATGGCGGAAAAGGCTGTGTGCGAGATGTAATAGAACAAGTGATGAAGGTGCAGGGAAAATGGACAGAGGAGGACGATACCGCTTCTGTATAAATCAAAATAATATGAAATTATACTTAGGTTCGCAGTCGCCGCGCCGCAGGGAATTACTCGGTTCTTTGGGATTTGATTTTGAAGTTGTTGATATAAAATGCGATGAGATTTATCCCAAAAATCTCTCTGCAAGTGATGTTGCTGCTTTTCTTTCGGAGCTGAAAGCCAAAGCTTTCCGAAGTTTGGAGAAATCTGAAATTCTTCTGACTGCTGATACCGTGGTAGTTTTTGAAAATAAAATTTTAGGAAAACCTAAATCCAGCGAGGAAGCCAAAGAAATGCTCAAAACACTTTCTGGGAAAACGCACCAAGTATACACTGCCGTAAGCATCAAAACTCATGATAAAACCCTGACACAGACCGATGTGGCGGATGTGAGTTTTTTGGATATTTCGGAGGAAGAGATAGATTTTTATGTTGATAAATTCCAACCAATGGACAAAGCAGGAAGCTACGGAATACAGGAATGGCTGGGTATGGCAAAAATTAATAAAATAAATGGGAATTTCTACACCATCATGGGACTTCCTACGGCGGTGGTGTATTCCTTATTAAAAAAGGCTGAAACTGAATAATTATACAATAAAACACGAAATAATAGAGTTTAAAATAAACGATGAAAAAAAACATATTCTTATTGTCCGTTTTTGTCTTGGCTGTGGGATGTTCCACAAGAAAGAACAAGTTTGTCAATAGAGCTTATCATAATTTTACAGCTTATTATAATACTCTTTTTCATGGAAAAGAAGCCCTGAAAGCCGAACTAAAATCGCAGAAGGAAAGTCACAGAGACAATTTCCAAGAAGGATACATAGAGGTTTTTAGCCAAAATTCTTTGATTCCTGCCAGTGAAGAAGAAGACCTTGACGCTAATTTCTTTGGGGATGTTATCTCTTCTCCCATCCAAAAAAATAACATCGGCAACTTCCAAAAAGCAGAGGAAAAAGCCCTAAAAGCGATAGAAAAACACTCTATGGTTTTCGGTGGACAACAGAAGAATAAAGAGATTTTTAATGCTTATCTTCTCCTGATAGAAGCTCGTATTTATCAAGGAAAACTAAGCTCTGCTCTAGAAGCCATCAGTCAGGTTTATCAGACAATGCCGAAAGACAAAAGACTTCCTCTGGCGAAGATATACGAGGGACTGATTTACTCCAAGATGAAAAATAACATCCGTGCAGAAGAAATTTTCTATGATTTAGATAAAAACTATACTCTTACAAAACAGCAAAAAGCGGTTATGAGTGTATATCAAGCTGAAAATCTGCTGTATAGCAACAGAAAAAAAGAAGCCATAGACCATTTAGAAAAGGCTTTTGTTCTCAATAAATCCCGACAAACGAAAAGCAGAATCGCCTATCTACGAGGGCAGATTTTGGCGGAATTGGGAAATATGGAAGAAGCCAGAGAAAGCTTCGTAACGGCGTATAAATATTCTAATGATTTTGAATTAGAAGTAAAAGCACAAATAGAAATTGCCAAGACTTTTAACAATGACAAAGACTATGAAGAGGCTAAAAAATATCTGGAAAATATAAGTAAAAAAGGAACTTATGCTTCCAGAAAAAATGAATTTTACTATGCTCTAGGGCTATTGGCTGCAAAAACAGGAAAAGAAAACGAAGCCAATGAGTTTTTCCAAAAATCCATCAAAGAGAAAATGTCTGACCCACATATCCGTGGGCTGGTTTATTACGAAATCGGAAAATCACATTTCAAAAAAAGCGATTATATAAAGGCTGGTGCATACTATGACAGCGCTGTGAGTGTCATAGAGCACGCTCCTACAAAAGATAAAATAAAAGAGCTCTCTACCAACATCAAGAACATTTCTAAAAAATACTACCTCATCAAGAAAAACGACAGTATTTTGGCTCTTACCAAAATGTCTGAAAATGAGCTGAATGACTTCTTTCAAAAACACATCAATAAACTGAAAGAAAAAGAAGAAAAAATAGAACTGGAAAAAAGAAAAGAAAAGAAAAATAAGGAACTGGAAAACTTTTTTTCTTATGACAACAGCTCTGATTTCAAAGGATTTGAAAATAATTTCACCAGCCAAAAAGGAAATAAATTTTATTTTGCTAACGAAATTACTGTTGCCAAGGGAAGCAATGAATTTAGAAAAATCTGGCAAAACAGAACGCTGAGGGACAACTGGAGATATGGCGAGGATAATAAGCTGAGCGGTTCTCTGGATGATTTAGAAAATGAGGCTTTGGGAAGAACTCCTGCTGATGCGAGGAGATTTGAGGTGGCTTTCTATACTGAAAAAATCCCAAAAGAGAAAAAGGCGATTTTAGCGCTGAAAAAAGAACGAGATAGTGCTAGTCTGGAACTGGGCAGAATGTATGAAACTTATTTCCAAAATACACCACTCGCTACCAAAACATTATACGATTTGGTGGACAATCAGCCTGAAAAAGAGGTAAAACTACAGGCTCTATACCTCATCTTCTCCATGAATCATGAGAAAACTCCTAGTCAGGCAGAAAGAGCAAAAAATATCATCATTCAGGAATTCCCAGATACACCTTATGCTATTTTTGTGAAAAATCCTAGAAATACCAATTTCACAGAATCTGAAGAAGAGGTGAAAAAAGTCTATCAAGAGACCTATGCTCTGTATAATGAAGAAAAATACAAAGAAGCAAAAAACATTGTAAATCAGGCTATTGAGAAATATCCGAAAGATGCTCTCATTCCTAAATTTGAGTTGCTAAATGCGTTCATCATCGGAAGAAGCGAGAGCAAGGAAAAAATGATTTCTTCTCTACAGCAGATTGTCCTAAACTATGAAAGAACCAACGAAGGGAAAAAGGCTAAAGAAATATTAGATTTCTTGGTTCCATCTAAGAAAAAAGAGGAAAAGACAACTGACACAGAAAACAAGGAAATAGAAAACAAAGAGCAAGCCTCTGAACCAGAAATTACTGAAAACGAAACGGATATCATCCCTACAAATGAATCTGAAACTTCAGCCAGAATAGAGGAAATTCCGCAAGAAAAACCAAAAGAAACTCCGAAAGAGGAACAAAAGAACCAAAAACCTACAAAACTAGAACGACCAGTCCAAAGCTGGGAAAAACAGTATTTAGATTAATCATAAAAACCAGCATCAGATATTTCTCTGATGCTGGTTTTTTATATTTTACATTAAAATTTATGTTATAAGAATTTTACTTTTTCTTCACTCCGTGAAAATCTTTCAAATAAAATGGCTCGAAATAGACAATATCTTCAAAGTCTTTTTGCTTGTATTTTTCCACGGCTTTTTTTATCAAATATTTCGCTGATGGATAGATATTTTCGTTGTATTCCGCCTGCGAAAGTTTTAGTACCTGCTGTGCTTTCAGAGAGCCATCTCCTACGAAAAGTATTTTTTTGCCCTCATATTCCTGAAAAGATTCTTCATCCAAAATCTTCGCGTTTGTCTCTACCAGCATCTGCCCTGATTTTCCATCAAAAACAGCTGTATAAACCTCCATTCTACGGGCGTCTATGAGCGGAATTACCAAATCATAACCGCCCAAAAATGGCTCTACCATAGTTTCCAGAGAATTTACCGTTACCAAAGGAATACCAAGCCCAAAACAAAAACCCTTCGCCGAGGCCGCTCCTATCCGCAGTCCTGTATAAGACCCTGGCCCTTTTCCTAACGAAACTGCATCCAAATCCTTCAATTTTATTTCAGCTCCTTCCAGAGCCCATTCTATATAAGTGTGGAGGTTTTCAGATTGTTTATAATCCTGCGATACTTTCTCACAAAGACAAAGTAGTTTTTCATCAGACGAAATGGCAACAGAACAGTTTTTAGACGAAGTCTCTATGTGTAGAATTTTCATTCAGCAAAATTAATTTTTTTATTTAAAATCCTCAAATATCTATGATTTCAAAAGCATTTTCTATATGCTTGATTTGGAATTGATTTTCTTGATTTGGAAGAATGGCAATTATATCAAACCTTGCTTCCTTGTCTATTTCATTTTCTTCCAAAAAATGGCTCGCAGCAGAGATGAGCAGTCTGATTTTCTTCTTATTCACCGCCTCTTCTGGACTCAGGAAAGTATCTGTGCTTCTGGCTTTTACTTCTATTATAACAATCTGATTTTCAGTCTCTGCGATGATGTCTATTTCGGCTTTCAGATAGCGGTAGTTTTTGACTAAAATTTTATAGCCTTTCTTTTCCAAAAACTCTACAGCCAGATTTTCAGATTCCTTCCCAAAGTCGTTATGCTCAGCCATTGATGGATTTATAAGAATTCTACTTTTGCGCCCGTTTCGGAAACATTTAGTTTTATTTCAGACCCTAAAATCAGCGGCACATTATCAAAAATATGCCCATTAGGAAAAGCAAACAACTTTGGGAAAGAATATTTCTTGAGCCTTTCGGCGATGATTTCATAAGCCATAGCATCATAACTATACTCATAATCAGGGTTTTCTGTTTCGTTTCCCATGTTAATCATCCCTCCGATGATGATACCCTTTATTTTCCTAAAAACACCAGCCAAATCGAGAGAAATGAGCATTCTGTCCAGCGAATAAAAATTCTCGCCGATGTCTTCTATAAACAAAATTTTGTCCCTGAAATCCATTGAATACGAGCTTCCCAAAAGAGCATAGACCAGCGCCAGATTTCCGCCGACCAAAACACCCTCTGCACTTCCGTGGTTATTCTGTGGATATGGAGCAACCTGATATTTAGGCTTTTTCCCGCTGAAAATATTGAAAATCTCTTCGTAACTTTCCGAAGAAACTCCAAAAGATGAGGTCTTCAGTGTCTGTCCGTGGATACTCGCAAAACCCTTTTTCAAGAGGAAACTTTGGATAACGGTATTATCCGAATAGCCGATGTACCATTTCGGATTTTCTTTGAAATGATTTAGTTTTAGATGTCCCAAAAGATGCTGACAGCCATAGCCGCCGCGCGTAGCCCAGATGGCAGAAACCTCATCACTATTCAATGCCCAGTTCAGGTCAGCAACCCGCTCTTTTTCCGTTCCAGAATAGCTGTACCCAAAGGAAAATCTGCCCAAGCAATGAGGACTGAGAACAGGCTCATAGCCTTTGGATTTTATAAGTTCCAGCGTGGATAAAATCTGCCCTTCTTCCACTGAACCAGCAGGAGAAACGACTGCTATTTTATCGCCTTTTTTAAGGGTTTTTGGGAATATGACCGCCATAAGTGTCTCTTATTGAATATCTTTTTACTTTATTTCTTCTCGTTTGATGCCTTTTTCTTCTAATCTTTTGTCCAGTTGGTTAAAGGATTTAAAACTTTGAAGGAAAATAAACACGCTCAGAATCAGCAGAATAAAGCCTACGCCTTTTCGGATTTTATTGGCAACCTGCTGATTGAGTTTATTGTGAAATTGTTTCGCCAAGTAGATTTTTGCCAAGTCTATCAAAAGATATGTCCCGATAACCAAACAGATATAAAGCAAAAATCTGCCCGTATCGGGATAGTTTTTTCTAATGAAAATCACCGTTACCAGCCAAAAAAGCACCACGCCAATGTTCAGAATATTGAGCAGGAAACCATTGAGAAAAGTTTTCAGATAGTTTTGGTTGATGAGTCTTTCCTCGCCTGCGATGTGCATTCTGGTTTTGGAAACTATCATATAAATCCCATAAACAAAGATAATAAGCGCCGAAATCCTATAAAAACTCGGATACTGGTCTATGATATGGATAATGTCCTGACTGCTGAAATACGCCGCCACAATGCACACTATATCCGCAAAAACCACGCCTAAATCCAGCGCCAATGCATGCCGAGGCCCTCGCGAAAGGCTCGTCTCCACCAAAAGGAAGAAAACAGGCCCAATGAATACCAAACTAAGCATAAAACCCAAACCGACAGCAGAAAAAATAAGCTCTATCATAGGATGCGAATTCTTAATTGAAACTCCAAAAATACGGAATTTATTTTTAGATGAAAATCATTATATTTGTCCAATTAATTTTAAATTCAATATAAAATGAAAAAAATTTTATTTTCAGCTCTCGTGGGAGCGATGATTATTTCGTGCAGCAGGGATAATGACAACTCAAACCCTACAACGCCTCAGACACCTGCAACCAATGAAACAGTAATTCTTCCAACCAAACTTACCTCTTCTCAAACTGGTGAAGCAGATAAAGTAACTACTTTTAGTTATAATGGAAATAAGCTCATAAAAGCTACTCATGACAACAAAGATGTAATTTACACTTATACAGGAGATTTAATTACTTCTATGAATAATCCTAATGAAAGTTCTTATGTATTTAATTATGATTCTAATGGAAACCTTATATCTGAAAAAACAAAATTTTATAATGGTACTATTAAAATTTCAGAAAATGATATAACATACACTGTCAATGGTTCTACTGTAACAGCACAAAAGATATCTAAAAATTATAATCCTTTAGATGGAACATACTCTTCCACAACTACTTCTACAATCACTTACACATTAGATGCAAAGAAAAGACCAATAAAAGAAGTAGAGGTTTCTGAAAAAAAAGATACAGCAGGAAATCTTATTGAAAAGGCGAATGATACTACTACTTACCAATACGCAAATCATCACAGTTTTTCAGAAAACATAAAAGGAATGGATAAACTTATTTATTCATCTATTGCAATTGGAGGAGGAGATAGTGTTAACATATTCTTTCCTATTTCTTATATAAAGCAAGAAATAAACAAATCTTTTTATCATTCTGGTAGTTCTCATTTTAATTATAACTATACAGGAGAATCTAAGGTAGAATATACTCTAAACACTAACAACTATCCTACGAAAATACAATTGAAAACTAAAGACTCTGCTACAGGACAATATAAAAATAGTATTTCTATTACAATAGAATACAATAAATAACATAAAAACTCCCTAAAAAAGGGAGTTTTCTCTTTTTAGTGTAAAAGATATTATTCTTATATTTGCTCAATTAATTTTAAATTCAATATAAAATGAAAAAAATTTTATTTTCAGCTCTCGTGGGAGCGATGATTATTTCGTGCAGCAGGGATAATGACAACTCAAACCCTGCAACACCTCGGACACCTGCAATCAGCCAAACAGTAATTCTTCCAACCAAACTTACCTATTCTCAAACTGGTAAAGCAGATGAAGTTATTACTTTTAGTTATAATGGAAATAAGTTAGTAAAACTTACCCAGAATAACAAAGATGTAATTTACACTTATACAGGAGATTTAATTACTTCTATAAATAATGCTAATGAAGGTTATTATGTGTTTAACTATGACTCTAATGGAAACCTTATCTCTGAAAAAGAAGAATCTTATAATGGTACCGTTAAAGTTTTAGAAGAAAATACAACATACACCATCAATGGTTCTACTGTAACAGCACAAAAGATATCTAAAAATTATTATGATATAACTGGAACTCTATCTTCTATATCCACTTCTACCATCACTTACACATTAGATGCAAAGAAAAGACCAATAAAAAGTGTGGAAGTTTCTGAAGAAAAAAACACGGCAGGAGATATCACTCAGAAAGACAATAATACCTTTACTTACCAATACGCAAATCATCATAGTTTAATAGAAAACATAAAAGGAATGGATAAACTTAATTATTCATCTTTTGCAATTGGAAGTGAAGATGTTAGTGGCATACACCTTCCTATTTCTTATATAAAGAAAGAAATAAACATTACTTTGTATCATTCTGGCAGTCCTCATTTTAATGATAGCCATACAGGAGAATCTAGGGTAGAATATACTTTAAACACTAACAACTATCCTACAAAAATACAACGCAAAACTAAAGACCTTGCTACAGGACAATATGAAAATACCAATTATTATCAGACAATAGAATACAACAGATAATAAAAAAACTCCCTAAAAAAGGGAGTTTTCTCTTTTTAGTGTAAAAGATATTATTCTTATATTTGCTCAATTAATTTTAAATTCAATATAAAATGAAAAAACTTTTATTTTCAGCTCTCGTGGGAGCAATGATTATTTCGTGCAGCAGGGATAATGACAACACTAATCCTACAACACCTCAGACACCTACAATCAGCCAAACAGTAATTCTTCCAACCAAACTTACCTATTCTCAAACTGGTAAAGCAGATGAAGTGATTACTTTTAGTTATAATGGAAATAAGCTCATGAAAGTTACTCATGACAACAAAGATGTAATTTACACTTATACAGGAGATTTAATTACTTCTATAAATAATCCTGATGGAAGTTCTCATGTATTTAATTATGATTCTAATGGAAACCTTATCTCTGAAAAAGAAGAATCTTATAGTGGTACTATTAAAGTTTTAGAAGAAAATACAACATACACCATCAATGGTTCTACTGTAACAGCACAAAAGATATCTAAAAATTATTATGATATAACTGGAACTCTATCTTCTATATCCACTTCTACCATCACTTACACATTAGATGCAAAGAAAAGACCAATAAAAAGTGTGGAAGTTTCTGAAGAGAGAGACTCAACAGGAAATCTTATTGAAAAGACGAATAATAATACTACTACTTACCAATATGCAAATCATCATAGTTTAATAGAAAACATAGTTGGTTTTGATAAATTAACCTATTCTTATTTTCTTTCTAATAATGAGGATTTTCCTCATAATATCGTTTCTTATATGAAAGAGGATATCAATAGAACCTATTATCATTTTGGTGGCAGCCCTCATAATGAAAGTTATATTAACGAGGTTAAAGTAGAATATTCTGTAAATGCTAACAATTATCCTATTAAAATACAACATAAAGCTAAAAACCACATCAATGGACAATTTGAAAATAGAGATAATAGTTATTTCACAATAGAATACAATAAATAACATAAAAACTCCCTTTTTTAGGGAGTTTTTTTCTTTTAGCATAAAAAGATTATCCTTATCTTTGTCCAACTAATTTTAAATGTAATATAAAATGAAAAAACTTTTATTTTCAGCTCTCGTGGGAGCGATGATTATTTCGTGCAGCAGGGATAATGACAACACAAATCCTACAACGCCTCAGACACCTGCAACCAATGAAACAGGAATTCTTCCTGTTAAATTTACATCTTCTAATGGGAAGATTGCAACCATGACTTATAATGGAAATAAGTTGGCAAAAATAATTGATGATGGGACTATTTGGAATGTTACTTATAATGGAAACCTAATAAAATCTATTAAAAGTGATGGAAACCTTTATGAGTTTAATTATGATTCTAATGGTAATCTTATCTCTGAAAAACTTATAATTTATTATGATGATAATACTACTAAAAATGAAGAAATTGAATTCACATATAATTTGAATGGTTCTAATATAACTGGACAAAAAATAAATAAATTATATCTTACAAACGGAACGCTAAATGAGACAAAAACTAGCACTATTAATTATACTTTGGATGCACAAAAAAGACCTTTAACCACTAAAACAGAGTATAAAAGATATTCTCCTGCAAATGTTCTCACTTTTGAAACAAAAATGCTCAGTACCTATCAATATGCTAACTATAATAATATAGTGAAAAATATTGTAGGTTTTGATAAATTAGTTTATTCTGATTTTATATTAGATGATGAGCTTCCTTTTGATATTATTTCTTACCTAAAGGAGGAAGTAACCCATACGAACTATTCAGGTGGCGTTCCCACTCCTGCTTCTGGAGGATTTGTAAATGAATTAAAATACGAACACACTGTAAACTCCAATAACTATCCTATCAAAAAGGAAAATCTTGAGAAAAATTCTACTACAGGACAATTTCAAAAAAGCGGTTATTATCGTACAATAGAATACAACAAATAACACAAAAACTCCCTAAAAAAGGGAGTTTTTTTCTTTTAGCATAAAAAGATTATCCTTATCTTTGTCCAACTAATTTTAAATTCAATATAAAATGAAAAAACTTTTATTTTCAGCTCTCGTGGGAGCATTGATTATTTCGTGCAGTAGGGATAATGACAGCACAAACCCTACAACACCTCAAACACCTGCAACCAATGAAATAGGAATTCTTCCTGTGAGGATTACATCTTCTTCTAATAATAGTATAGATATTGAAGCAACATATACCTACAATGGAAATAAATTAGTAAAAGAAGCTTTTAATGATGGTAGTGAGAGATTTTATACTTACACGGGAGATTTAATTACTTCTATCAATGAAAATGAAAATGATGGAAGATTATACCATACATTCATTTATGATTCCAATGACAATCTTATATCTGAAAAAGAAGAACAATACGAGGGTACTGTTAAAATTAAAGAAAATTATACAGCATACACCATCAATGGTTCTACTGTAACAGCACAAAAAATATCTAAAAGATATAATAACTCAGATGGAACACTATCTTCCACAATTACTTCTACTATAACTTACACATTAAATACAAAGAAGAGGCCTATAAAATATACTATTGTTTCACAAAAAGTAGGGACAATGGAAAATGTTAGTCTTAATGGAACCTATACCTACTTTTATAACAACCATAAGAGTATAATGGAAAATGTAAAGGGAATAGATAAATTAGCTTATTCATCTTCTGCAATAGGACTAGAATACTATACTGGAAGTAGTCGGGAATATTCTGGTAATTATCTTTTATCGCCTCTTTCTTATATAAAGAGAGAAGAAAGTGTAAATAGTACTATATTCCCTTATAATCATAATTCTATATCCGAGGATAAGATAGTATATACTTTAAATACAAACAATTATCCTATTAGAGCAGAATATAAAATTAAAAATCCTATCACAGGACAATATGAAGATACCAATCATTATTACACAATAGAATACAATAAATAACAAGAAACTCCCTAAAAAAGGGAGTTTTTTTATTGCTGTTATTCTACTATTTTAAAATCCAATTGTTTCTGGATGAGGTTGGCTTTTACTACTTGTATTTTTATCTCATCGCCAAGGCGGTAGGTCTTGCCTGACTTGGCACCTACAATAGAATGCGCCTTCGAATCATGGAAGTAGGAATCATCCATCAGGTCTCTCAGTTTTATCATGCCTTCAGCTCCGTTTTCAGGGATTTCTACCCAGAAGCCATAGTCTACCACACCCGAGATTACCCCCGTGAAATCCTGCCCTACTTTGTCTTCCATGAACTTCACCTGCATGTATTTTATAGAATCCCGCTCTGCATTGGCAGCCAGTCTTTCCCTATCGCTGCAGTGTTTGCAGTATTCTTCGTATTCCTCTCTGTTTGGCGATTTTCCACCATCTAGATAATGCTGGAGCAGTCTATGCGCCATAAGGTCTGGATAACGGCGAATAGGCGAAGTAAAATGCGAATAATATGGGAATGCCAGTCCGTAGTGTCCTATATTCTCGGTAGAATAGACTGCCTTGCTCATACTCCTCATCGCTAGGGTTTCTACCATGTTTTCTTCGCCTTTTCCTGCCACATCTTTTAGGAGCTTGTTCATACTTTCGGCTATTTTTTGAGAATTGGAAATATTCATTTTGTAGCCGAGTGTCTGCACGAAATCCCTCAGTGCTTCCAGTTTGGCTGGGTCTGGGTCATCGTGGATACGATAAATAAAGGTATTATGGGTCGGTTCGCCCTTTCTGGAAAGAGATACATACTCGGAAACTTTTCTGTTTGCCAGCAGCATAAACTCCTCTATCAGGTGGTTAGAATCTTTACTGATTTTAAAATAAACCCCGATAGGATTATTATTTTCATCAAGGTTAAATCTCACCTCACTACGGTCAAAGGCGATAGCTCCTTTCTTTAATCTCTCTTTTCTGAGAATCTTCGCCAAGTGGTCTAATGCCAGTATTTCCTCAGCCAAATCTCCTTTTCCTATTTCTATACGCTCTTGGGCTTCTTCGTAGGAGAACCTTCTGTCGGAATGGATGACTGTACGCCCAAACCACTGCTTCACTATCTCTGCCCTGTCATTCATCTCAAACACCGCTGAGAAAGCGTATCTATCCACCTCTGGTTTCAGCGAGCAGAGGTCGTTACTGAGAATCTCTGGGAGCATGGGAACTACTCTGTCCACGAGATAAACGGAAGTCGCACGGCTGTATGCCTCCTCATCCAAAAGCGTTCCTGGCTGCACATAGTGGGATACATCGGCAATGTGTACGCCTATTTCCCAGTTTCCGTTATCTAATTTTTTCAGCGATAGTGCATCATCAAAATCCTTGGCATCTTTCGGGTCTATGGTAAAAGTAAGTGTCCCCCGCATGTCTCTTCTTTTTTTCAGCTCTTCGGGAGTGATTTCTCGGCTGATTTTATTCGCGAAATCCTCTACTTCCTCAGGGAAATGGTAGGGAAGTTCATATTCGGCAAGGATAGAATGTATTTCCGTTTCGTGTTCGCCTGGTTTTCCTAATACTTTGATGATTTCCCCTTCTGGGTTTTTGGAATTGATATCCCATTGAAGCATTTTCACGACTACTTTATCGCCGTCTTTAGCTCCATGGATTTTGGATTTAGGAATAAAAATATCGGTATTGATGACCTTTTTATCACAAATCACAAACCCAAAATCCTTATATTTCACATACTCAAATGTTCCCACGAAAGAGTCTTTGGCTCTCTCCAAGACCTCCAATACAGAGCCTTCCAGCTTTCGCCCCTTGAAATTATAAGTGATAATCAAGACCTTATCGCCCTGCAAAGCATCTTTTACATTTTTCTGATGGATGAAGATATCTTCATCCAGTCCCTCCACGCTTACATAGGCATTTCCATTAAGCGCAAAATCTATTGTCCCTGTCAGCGTTTCTTTTATCTGCAGGTTCACCATATATTTGCCTTTTTCTACTTCTTTTATTTTATCTTGGGCTCTCAGTTTGTGCAGGGTCTGGATGACCAGCTCTCTCTGGCGCGGGTTTTTGTAGTCTATGCCGTCTGCTATCTGTTTGTAATTGTATATTTTAGAATTTTTCTTATTCATAAATCGGAGAATGAGTCTTCCGATACTCTCCAATTTGTATTGTTGTTTTTGTGATTTATTTTTCTTCTTCATAGATGTTTTTCTTAAAAATTTTATTCTTCAAATATAACATTATTTATGCTTTTTTAACCAAAAATCCCCCTTCATCTTTTTTATAAGAAGGGGGATTGAATTACAAAAAACAAAAATCGTTATTTTCCTATGGTTTTATTTTATCCACTCTCAGCTGGTGTCTGCCTCCTTCAAATTCTGTGGTAAGGAATGCTTTTGCAATTTCCAAAGCCTCTTCATTGCTCACGAATCTTGCTGGAATTGCTACCATATTAGCATCATTGTGCTGTCTTGTCAAAGCTGCAACTTCTGGGTTCCAAGCCAGTCCAGCTCGGATACCTTCATGTTTATTGGCTGCTAGCTGCATACCATTTCCTGTTCCACATACTAAAATTCCCAAAACGCAGTCTCCCTTTTCGATAGATGTAGCGGCTGGATGAGCAAAATCTGGATAATCTACACTTTCCTTAAAAAATGTCCCAAAATCCACCATGTTATAATCTGCTTTTAGTTTTCTTTTTAGAAAATCTTTCATTTCGTGACCTGCGTGGTCAGATGCTATTGCTATGTTTATCATATCTATTCTATTTTTCTTTTTGCAAAAATATTATTTTAGCAAGGTTTGAGACAAATTATTTTTTATGATTTTTGTAATGTTTCAGCCCGCATTCTAAGAATTTCTTGAAATCTTCTTTGTCCATATATCCAGAGACAGGCGTATTAATCACCTTATTATCAGGAGTTACCAGAACATAGTGCGGCTGGGAATTGTTCTCAAAATTTATCTGCTGAAACATACTCCATCTGTCGCCGATTGTTTTTATTTTCTTCATCTGCCCATTTCCCATGTCTATTTTCATCTGCTGGTCTTGTGGAAGTTCATCTTTATCATCTATATAAAGAGAAGCCAAAACCACCTCGTTCTGAAGAATCGGTAAAATATCTGGCTGTGACCAAACGAATTCCTCCATTTTTCGGCAGTTTTCGCAGCCGTGACCCGTGAAGTCTATCAGGATAGGTTTATTTTCTTTTTTTGCTAATTCTACCGCTTCGAAATAGTCATGAATAGGGTGTATTCCCAAAATCCCATCCTTTTCATTATGAAAATAGCTTACATTGAGCGGCGGCAAAATTCCGCTCAGCATAGAAAGTTTCGGTCTGTCGCTCGGTATCAATCCTTGAACTAAATACACCAAAAAGCCTATTCCAGCCGCACCAAATAATTTTCTCACAAGTGAAATTTTTGGTTTTTTATCATCGTGAGGGAATCTTATCAATCCAAATAAATACAATACTAAACCAATGGTAAGGACTATCCAGATGGCGATGAACAATTCTCGCTTTAAAAATGCTGTTTTCGTCACCAAATCCGCTTTGGAAAGGAATTTCAGCGCCAAGCCCAGTTCTATGAAGCCCAGCACTACTTTCAGCGTATTCATCCAGCCTCCTGACTTCGGCAAAGACTGTAATGCCTGTGGAAACAGCGCCAACAATCCGAAAACAATCGCCCAAGCAAAACCAAAACCTGCCAAAGCAAAAGTCAGCAGCATAGGAACATTAGACGAACCTGTAACTGCACTCCCTAGCAATGACCCTAGAATAGGCCCTGTACATGAGAATGAAACAATCACCAAGGTAAGCGCCATGAAGAATATTCCTACAATTCCTCCTGCCTCTTCCGCCTTTGAAGATTTATTGGCAATGGAACTCGGTAAAGCTATATCATAATATCCAAAAAAGCTTCCCGCAAAGAAAACAAACACGATAAAAAATGCCAAGTTAAGCCATACGCTGGTAGATATTTCATTAAAAATATTTCCAGCAACGCCACTTATTAGGTGAAATGGCAAACTAAGCAAAGTAAAAATCAACAGAATGAAGAAACCATAGAGAACAGCATCTCTTCTGCCCTTCACTTTGTCTTTTGCTCCTTTGGTAAAGAAAGAAACCGTCAAAGGCACCATAGGGAAAACGCATGGCGTAAGCAAAGCAATAATCCCTCCAATAAATCCTAAAAATAGATAAGTCCAATAACTCTCATCTGTATTCGCAGTCTGCTCTGTACCACACTGAACAAGAGGATTTTTATAATTAAGCCCTTGTATTTTTAGGTTTTTCGTGTCTAACTTTTGGTTTTCAGCCAATGTCTGCGAAGCCTGTGTTTCATCTGTGGATGTATCTTTCGGAGTTTCGGAATTTTCTTTCTTATCTAAAATTTCTTCGTCCTTTATGTCACTTCCCTCTATCTTTATTTGATGCTGAAGCTCAATGGTATTCGGCGCAAGACAGACTCTGTCATCGCAGGTTTGGTAAGTGATTTCTGCTGAAACATTGGTAGATTTTTTAGCATCTTTTAGTTTGAATTTTTGTTTAAAAGACACTGTATTGGAATAATAGACTATTCTAGCACCAAATGCCTCCGAAAACTCATCTATTTTTTTTCCTACCTCGGTTACCTTTCCTATGGGTTCTATATTTTTCCCTAAGAGTCTCATCTCTGTGGGAATACCGCTGTCCTCAGGAATATCTTTAGAATAAATATGCCACCCGTTTTCTAGTTTTCCTATGAGGATGGCTTCGTATTCATTTTCGCCTAATTTATTGACTTCTAGTTTAAATTTTACTGGGTCTTTTATCTGAGCATAAACTCCTGTAATGATAACACTAAAAAGAACAAGTAAAAGCTTTTTTATGTTTTGCATTTTGTATTATTTCTTCTGTTAATATTTTTTATTCAAAATCTTGTAATTCCACGAGCTTTTTATAAGCTCCGTTTTTGTCTATAAGCTCTTTGTGAGTTCCCTGTTCTAGTATCATTCCTCGTTCCATCACTACTATCCAGTCTGCTTTTTGGATTGTAGAAAGACGGTGGGCGATAACCAGTGAGGTTCTGTTCTCCATCATTTTTTCTAATGCTTCCTGCACGAATCTCTCGCTCTCGGTATCCAGCGCTGAAGTTGCCTCATCCAGAATCATAATTGGAGGATTTTTCAGCACGGCGCGGGCGATGGAAACTCTTTGTTTTTGTCCACCAGAGAGTTTATTCCCATCATCGCCTATATTGGTATCATACCCATCAGAAAGATTGGTGATGAAATCATGGGCGTTGGCGATTTTTGCGGCTGCTTCTACTTCTTCTCTATCCGCATCTGGTTTACCCATGAGAATATTGTTATAAACGCTGTCATTGAACAATACAGACTCCTGAGTAACCATTCCTATCATTTGTCTATAATCCCTTACTTTCAGGTCTTTTATATTATTCCCATCTATCAGGATTTCTCCCTCTGTGGCATCATAAAATCTAGCTAAAAGATTGGCAATCGTGGTTTTTCCACTTCCGCTTTGTCCCACCAAAGCAACTGTTTTGCCTCTTGGAATAGTTAAATTAAAGTTTTTCAGTATGGTTCTGTCTTCATTATAATAAAATCCTACATTTTTAAACTCTATGCTGTTTTCTAATGTCTGGATAGGAATAGGATTTTGTTTTTCATCTATCTTGATATCTGCATCCAGAATCTCTATCACACGCTCCAGCGCTGGCCCTCCTTTTTGTATGGTAGAAATGGAATTGGCTAAACTTTTAGCTGGAGGCAGGATTTGGAAAAACATTGCTAAAAATACCAAAAACTCCTCAGGCGAAAGACTTTGGTTTTCGATAATTTGTTTTCCTCCATACCATGTTATTATCAAGAAGGTAATAGAACCCAAAAACTCACTCATCGGAGAGGCAAGTTCTCTTTTTTTACCTACACCTACTGCAGCATTCAGCCACTTATTGATAGAAGTCGTGAAACGATTATTCAGTAATTTATCCGCATTAAAAATTTTAATAACCTTCGCAGATTTCAGGGTTTCATCCACGATAGAAAAAATATTTCCCATTTCGGTTTGGGCTTCGTGGGCTTGTTTTTTTAGGCTTTTTCCTATCAGCGCTATCAGAGTTCCCATCACTGGCAAAACCAATAAAGTGAAAAATGTAAGCTCTGGACTTAGATAAAATAAAGTAATCAGCGTACTTATCAGCATAAAAGGTGAATTGACCAGCTCTACTAAACTGCCCAGAATACTTCCTTCCACATCTCCCACATCATTAGACATTCTAGACATCATATCTCCTTTTCTTTGCTCTGTAAAAAACGAAACAGGAAGTGTCAAAATCTTTTGATACATAGAAGTACGAAGGTCTTTAGCAACACCTACACGATAATAAATAAGCATCAAAGAACCTATGTAACGAAAAATATTTCTCGCAAAAAATGCAAACGCCGTGATGACACATAACCACGCCAAAACGGTCAAAGCTCCATGCTCTCTCTCATTCACCTCTACCAGATAGTAGGCATAGTCCTTCAAGTAGGAAAAATAATCTGACATATTCCCGCTATATACAGGCTCTACGGCTGGTTTTTTGTTATTAATAGTTCCAAAAAGCATCCCTAAAACAGGAAGTATAGTACCCGCAGATGCTATCTGGAAAACGGAATAAAGGATATTAAAAAATAAACTCCCGAAAATATATTTTTTATGAGGGTTGGCAAATGCCAAAATTCTTCTATAAGGATTCATTAAACATAAATTTCAACTGACCAAATTACAATTTTTTTTCTTATACAAAAAAACCAGCCCAAAAGACTGGTTTTTCACTCAAAATAAATCGTTGTATAGCTATCGGAGTCTGTCTACAGATTTTACAAGCCTTTCATCTCTACGGATATTTTTATTTGCCATAAATAAAAACACAATAGAAATCAGCGGAAATACTGGCTCAATACCTTTCTCAGGAAAATCCATTCCTCCAGGTAAATTTAGTAACCAATAAACCAATAACCCTATCAACAAAGCGTTTATAACAATGCTGATATTATTCAGCAGTATTTGTCTTCCTCTATTTTTGTACATGAAAATACAGATAAATTCCACCACACCCAAAAATCCTACTCCTCCCAAAAATCCTGGAATTTCAACATCTTTTGATGTCAAAAAAAGTCCTCCAGTGGCAAGAACTGCGATGAGAATGAATATGGTCTGTATTCTTTGTAACATGGTGCAAAAATAAAATATTTTTTTGTATTTATCAAAAATAGTGTAGATTTGCAGCATATTTTTCGATTAAAGGAGCAGTGGACTTCTATCATTTGTTCCTATTTACATCTTAATTTTACATTGATTTTAATTACATTTACTAAATATTTATATGTTTAACATTGAAAGCCTACAGTCAAAATCTACAACAGAATTGACTAAAATTTGTAAAGATTTAGGCATTAAAGTAGCAAGAAACAGCACAGAAAATGATAAGGTTTTCGCTATTCTTGACTTTCAAGCTGCAAATCCCAAAGTAGCAAAAGAATACTATAATGCAACCGAAGAGAAACCTGAGAACACCACTGAAAACCAAACTCCAGAGAAAAAAACTACTAAAAGAAAAAGAGTAGAAAAACCAGCAGAAGAAAATATTTCGGACAAAAAAGAAGAAACAGAATCAAAAACCGAAAAACCTGCCAAAGAGGAGAAAAAAACTACTCCAAAAGCCAAAAAATCTCCTAAAAATACAAAAGAAAAAGAAGCTAATACTCCAGCTGCGGCAGTAGAGGAAAATATTTCGGAAGAGAAAACCAATGAAGGAGAAAAACCTCTAAAAAAGAAAAACAAACAAAAAGAAAACTCTAAACAATCAGAAAAAAAAGAACCCGAAAACGAAGAGCAAAATCCTCCTAAAAAGGAATTTAATTTTGACAATATTGTAATCGTAGAAGGTGTTTTAGAGATTCTTCCTGATAACTATGGATTCCTCCGTTCTTCGGATTTCAATTATATTTCTTCCCCAGATGATGTATTTGTCTCCACCAATCAAATCAGAAACTATGGTCTAAAAACTGGTGATACCGTGAAAGGTATCGTCCGACTTCCAAAAGAAGGAGAAAAATATTTTTCGCTCCAAAAAGCATTAGAAGTAAATGGCAGAGACCTGCATTTCATCAAAGACAGAGTAGCTTTTGAATATCTTACTCCGCTATTCCCACAAGAGAAATTTAATTTAACTGGAAAAAATTCCACACTTTCTACCAGAATAGTAGATCTATTCGCTCCAATAGGAAAAGGACAAAGAGCAATGATAGTAGCCCAGCCTAAAACAGGGAAAACTATGCTCCTGAAAGACATTGCTAATTCCATCTCGGCAAATCATCCAGAAGCCTATATGATGATTCTTCTGATAGACGAAAGACCAGAGGAAGTGACTGATATGCAGCGAAGTGTGAATGCAGAAGTAATAGCTTCTACCTTTGATGAAGCGGCAGAAAAACATGTAAAAGTAGCCAATTTGGTTCTGTCAAAAGCCCAAAGAATGGTAGAATGCGGACATGATGTGGTAATTTTACTAGATTCTATCACTCGTCTAGCAAGAGCCTATAACACGGTAACTCCTGCCTCTGGGAAAATCCTCTCTGGTGGAGTAGATGCCAATGCGCTACACAAACCAAAAAGATTTTTCGGAGCGGCTAGGAAAATAGAAGGCGGCGGTTCTTTGACTATCATCGCTACAGCTCTGATAGATACAGGTTCTAAAATGGATGAGGTGATTTTTGAAGAATTCAAAGGAACAGGAAACATGGAACTCCTGCTGGATAGAAAAATCGCTAATAAAAGGGTTTTCCCTGCAGTGGATTTGGTGGCTTCCAGCACGAGAAGGGACGACCTGCTGCATGATGAAACCACTCAGCAGAGAATGTGGATTTTGAGAAAATATCTTTCTGATATGAATCCTGTAGAAGCTATGGAATTTGTAGAAAAACAAATGAAAGCAACTCTGAACAACGAAGAATTCCTAATGTCTATGAACAAATAAAAAAACCTCGGAAATTCCGAGGTTTTTCGTTTTTAGGAGTTTTATTTTGTTGAGATTTTATCTATCCATTCGAAAAGTTCTTCCAAATCATAGTCGCCTCTGTGTACTATGTCCCAAGGCATAGCAAAATCTACAGCTTTTTTATGATTTCTAAGAGTAGTCGCTAGAATTGTAGAAATCGCAAGGGAAGTATCCGCATCTTTGGCGCCGTGTCTTATTCTCCAGTTTTGGGTGGAGGTGTTTTTAATGAAATTCATCGGATTCATCATTTTTACGATATCCACATCTGCCATTTC
>CAUQKV010000025.1:0-21056 GCA_963518845.1 uncultured Flavobacteriaceae bacterium
TTTACATAACCTTGGGAACGCTTCTGGATATTGTCATCTCCCACCGCTTCAGCAGCACTAATGGCAGCATCTATATCTTTGGAATCCAAGAAATTCTCTCTGTTATTACTTCTTCTAGCCCATACTCCTGCATAAAAATCCGCCTGAAGCTCTACGGCTACAGAATTTTTATTAATTTCAGCTTCTGAAAAACGACCGCTTCTTCTCATTTTATCAGATTTCTGTAAAGTTCCCAAAAGATTTTGAACATGGTGTCCTACCTCATGCGCCATAACATACGCCACCGAGAATTCTGTTACTTTAGCTCCATATTTACTTTGAAGTTCGTTAAAGAAACTCATATCCATATATATAGTCTCATCAGCTGGACAATAGAAAGGCCCCATCGCTGCTTGGGCTGTCCCACATCCTGACTGGGTAACCTGCTCAAACATTACCACTTTCGGTTTTCTGTATTCCAAACCATGTTCCTCAAAAATCTCTGTCCAGGTTTCCTCTGTCTCAGCCGTTACCATTCTCACAAATTCATAGGTTTTAAGCTCTTCTTCTGTCAGCTCTCTTTGCTCTGTCTGCGCCTGACCTTGCATTACACCACTGTTATTCAGCACTGCTGAAGGGTCGCCTCCTAAAAACATCACTACCAATACCATTACTATCGTTCCCAGTCCACCGCCTATCATCATTCCTTTACCACCGCCCTTTCCTCTGCGGTCTTCCACATTGTCACTTCTGTCGTTTGTCCATTTCATAATTTAATAATTTTAAAAATTTTACTTTTTTATAAAATACCTAAAAACCAAATATTTGGTTTGATAATAATTCTTTTTCTGAAACTTTGCTCTTCTCCTAAAACTTTCTGGGAACTGAGCATAAAATCCTAAATGTCCTCTGAAAACTGCCCAAAGATGTGAAATTCCCTCTTTATATGCAAGATAAATGCCAGCCACCACATCCAAAGCCAATCGTAATGGAATTATCCAGAACAAGGCCCCAAAAGGAAGATTCTTGACTAACATAGAGAGATTATTTCTTATATTTAGAAAAGTTTTTCTTGGATTTTGTTTGTTTAAAGTTCCTCCGCCAACATGATAAATCGTGGATTTCCCTGTATAAAATATTTTTTTACCTAAATTTATCAGTCGCCAGCAAAGGTCTATTTCCTCCTGATGGGCAAAAAAACGCTCATCAAATCCGCCAGCCAGCCAAAAATCGCTCTTCCTTATAAAAAAACAACAGCCCGACGCCCAGAAAATATCTGTTTCGTCATCATACTGCCCTTTATCCTCCTCCAAATCATCAAAAACACGCCCTCGGCAGTAGGGATAGCCCAAATTATCTATCAAGCCGCCTCCTGCTCCTGCAAATTCAAAATAATTTTTCCTGTCGTAAGAAAGAATTTTGGGCTGAATAGCCGCTATTTCTAGGTTTTGCTGAAATAAATCTAAAACAGGTTTCAGCCAGCCCTCTGTAACTTCTACATCGGAATTGAGCAGACAGTAGATTTCTTCCTCCACCTGTTTCAGCCCTTCATTGTATCCTCCTGCAAATCCTGAATTTTGAGTATTCTGAATTATCTTTACTGAAGGAAAATCATTCTCTAAAAACGAAACGCTGTCATCCGTAGAGGCATTATCTACGACATAAATTTGCGCAGATTCAGAATATTTGAGAACCGTAGGCAGAAATTTTTCCAGCCAGCTTTTCCCATTCCAGTTTAGGATTACAACAGCAATTCGTTTCATCAGAAAAAGTATTTATTCCTCATATTTTTTGATATCGTTCTGATATTTCCATCTTCGGTGAGACCAAAGCCAGTTGTCTGGGCGCTCATTAATGGTTTCTTCCAGCATTTTATGGAATTTCCTCACCACTTCATATTCTTTAAACTGCTCTCCATCAGGGTAAATTCGGTGATAGCTCACTTCGTAATAGCCTCGTTTTACTTTTTTCATTTCACAATAGATAAAAGCCAAATCCAGCCTTTGTGAAAGCTTGTCATAACCGATGAAAACAGGAGTTCTCTGATTTAAAAACTTTAATCCGTAATAAACCTCGGAGAAATGCGGCGTCTGGTCGGCCACGAACATATACGCCGAATTTCCATCAACAGGCGTTCTCAATATATGTCTGATAATCTCACGAGAGTTCAGCGCCTTATTTCCAAAACGATTTCTAATGAGTTTCACTTTCTCCTCCCAAAAATCGTTATTTACCTTTCTATAAACGGGATGGCAGTTTTCCTGCGGAATGATTTTCGCAAAAGCGTTAATCCACTCCCAGTCAAAAACATGCCCTGCCAAGATAATCACATTTTTTCTTTCGGCTTTGGCTTGATGAAAAAGCTCTTGGTTAATGTGTTTCACACGCTTTCCCAGTTCTTCTTCACTGATTGTCATCGCCTTCACCGTTTCTACGATGTAATCAGAAAAATTGCGAAAAAATTTCTTTTGAATTTGTTTAATTTCCTTTTCGCTTTTGTTAGGAAAAGAGTTTTTCAAATTTTCATAAACGATTTTTTTTCGGTAACCGATGATATAATAATTAACGAAAAAAATAATATCCGAAATAATATACAACGCGCCCAGCGGCAGTTTTGATGCTAAATAAACAATATGAAAAAGTAAATTATTCAATGTATAAATTTTGGGTGCGAAGATACAAATTTTGTCAATTCCATTTTTTTATTACATTTGGAAAAATTTTAACAATGAAAAAGATATTCATAAAACTTGCTTTTTTAGGTGTTTTGATGCCTTCATTATATTACGCTCAGACTTCTGAAATAAGCCCACAGCAGGAAAAACTGGCTCTTCCAAAACCATACAGAGAGGAGGATAATGCAGAAATAGAAATCCAAAAATTAGTAAAACAAGCTAAAAAAGAAAATAAAAACATCATCTTGCAGGCGGGAGGAAACTGGTGCATCTGGTGCTTAAGATTTGATAATTTTGTAAAAACGACTCCTGAACTAAAAAAAATAGTTGGTGAGAATTTTCTTTATTACCATCTAAATTTTTCTCCAAAGAATAAAAATGAAAAAGTTTTTGCAAAATATGGTAACCCTGGCGAGAAATTCGGTTATCCTGTTTTCATTATTTTAGATAAAAATGGAAAACAAATCCACACGCAGAGCAGTGAGATTTTTGAAGAAGGAAAAGGCTACAGCCTAGAAAAAGTAAAAACTTTCTTCAAAGAATGGATTGCTAAAAACTAAAAAACTGCTCAGATTTGAGCAGTTTTTTTATATTATTTCACTGGTAAGACCTCGTCCTAAAAGCTTCTGGTGCATAGGCATAAGCATTTCCATATCGCCTGTTTTCACAGTGCATTTGCCTTTATAATGAACCAGCATAGTGCATTGCTCCGCCTGTTCCAGCGTGTGTTTACAAACTTCTATAAGAGACTCTATCACAAAATCAAAAGTATTGATATCATCGTTATAAAGAACCAACTTATTTTCTGTATTTTCTTCCTCCAAAAGAAGAACATCAGTTTGTTTCTCTGTTTGTGAGCTTTCGCAGTATATGTTATATTTTCTCTGTCTCTTCATGTGTTTCTTCTATATCCTGTGGTTCGTATTTCAGCTCTACCATTTCCACACTTTTATTCTGCATTTTCAAGATTTTGAAAGCATAATTACACAGCTTAAATTCTTGATTTTCTTCTGGAATATCCGAAAGCTGATACATGATATATCCCGCCAAGGTATTGTATTCAGAGTCCTCTGGCAGCGGTATAGGCAGGTATTCGTTTATCTCATCCAAAGGCTGTGTCGCGTGTATCCAGAATGTATTTTCTGCTACCTCATCTACTAATTTTTGTTCATCATCTTCCTCATCTTGGATTTCACCTACCAGCTCTTCCAAAATATCTTCTAATGTTACGATTCCTTCTGTTCCTCCAAATTCATCAATCACAATCGCAATATGCTGTTTTTTCTGTTGAAAAACATTCATCAAATCAGAAATTTTCTTACTTCCCACCACGAAAAACGCCTCACGCAAGAATTTTCTTAAATCTACATCTTTGTTTTTGATGTATTCACGCATGATTTCCTTTGTGTAAAAAATCCCTATGATATTGTCTATGGAGTTCTCATATACAGGAATTCTGGAATATCCGCAGTCTATTATTTTACTTAAAATCACATCATTATCCTCCGTAATATCGATGGTGATGATATTCTGTCTCGGCACCATCACCTGTTTAGCAGTATGGTCAGTAAAATCAAAAGCATTTTTGATAATTTCATAATTTTCCTCCTCTATCTCGCCTCCTGCAGCACTCTGTTTTACCAACAGCTGAAGCTCCTCTGTGGAGTGTATCTCATGACCAGCCACAGGGTGGATATTGATAAGTCTTAAAAATGCATTAGAAATCGCATTCATCAACCAAATAAAAGGTTTGAATATGTTGTAAAATAACAACAAAGGCCACGCAACAAATAAAGTCGTCGCCTCTGATTTTCTAATTGCTATTGACTTCGGAACTAATTCTCCGAAGACGATATGCATCATCGTCACAACAAGGAAACTTCCCGCCAAAGCCATCGTAGAAAGGGTTTCTGGTGCAATATCAATATTCAGTTTAGAAAACGCCGCTTCTAAAATATGATGCATCGTGCTTTCTCCTATGAAACCGAGTGCTAGACTGGCAAGCGTAATTCCCAGCTGTGTAGCAGAAAGATAAGCGTCTAAGTTTTTGATGATTTTTTCGGCTTGTTTTGCGGAGGCATTTCCTCCTTCCGCCTTGATTTGAATTTGAGAGTGGCGCACTTTAACTATCGAAAACTCTGCCGCCACGAAAAAGCCATTAAGTATTACAAAAAATAATGCTGATAAAAGTTTTAATAAACTATCGGGGTCCATTTAATTTAAATTGTTAAACAAAAATAGTATGCAAATATAACTAATAAATATTTATCTGACCAAACTTCTTGATTTAGGTTAAGGTGTTTTGACAAAATATGCCTTATATTTGCTGTCTTAATCTTAATTTATGAAAGCAGAAGTAATTACAAAAATTGGTGCAGAGAAATATCTAATGAACATCTCTGCTGGTAAAAACAACATTATCGGTGATGAACCCTCAGCTAAAGGCGGACAGGAAAAAGGATTTAATCCGCTGGAACTTTTAGCTTCGGCTCTTTCATCTTGCACCACTGCAACCATCAAAATGTTTGCAGACCGCAAAGAATGGGAGGTAGAGGAAGTTTCTGTAAAAGTTCTTTTTGATAATGAAACTAAAGAAGGCGTTTCGCAATTCAAAAAGATCATAGAAATAAAAGGAAATCTTACCGAGGAGCAACGCAACATATTACACAAAACAGCCCACGCCTGCCCTATTCAGAAAATCCTCACTGGCGAAATTGCCATAGAATCTGAACTACTTCCTTAAAAAATCTCAATCAGAAACAAAAAAATCAGAAATCTTCAAAAGGATTTCTGATTTTTTTTAATGAATATTTATAGCTCAAGTGCTTTTTTCTCATTGTTTTCCATGAGCAGCTCCACTGGATTTTCTATAGCTTCTTTCACAGCCACCAAGAATCCTACGGACTCACGACCATCGATTATTCTATGGTCATAAGAAAGCGCTAGATACATCATCGGACGGATTTCTACCTGCCCATTGACAGCCACAGGGCGTTCTAAGATATTATGCATTCCTAAAATCGCACTTTGTGGCGGATTGATAATCGGTGTAGAAAGCATAGACCCGAAAGTCCCTCCATTAGTAATGGTAAAAGTTCCGCCTGTCATCTCATCTACAGAAATATTCCCATCACGAACTTTCGTAGCTAAATCTTTTATTTTTAACTCAATACCTTTAAAGGATAAAGTCTCTGCATCTCTGATAATCGGCACCATAAGTCCCTTTGGTCCAGAAACTGCCACAGAAATATCACAAAAATCATAATTGATTTTTTGGTCGCCATCTATCGCTGCATTCACATCAGGATAAAGTTTCAACGCTCTGGTAACCGCCTTTGTAAAGAAAGACATAAAACCAAGCCCTACACCGTGTTTCTGTGAAAATTCTTCTTTATAAAGTTTTCTCAGTCTGAAAATTTCGCTCATATCCACCTCATTAAAGGTAGTAAGCATCGCGGTTTCGTTCTTTACAGAAACCAATCTAGCAGCCAGTTTTCTCCTTAAAACAGAAAGTTTCGTAACGGTCTGTTTGCGGTTTCCTTGCGTTCTTCCCATTGCTGCAACGGCTTTTATCGCATCTTCTTTGGTGATTTTTCCGCCCACGCCTGTTCCTGTAACTTTATCAGAATCAATGCTGTTCTCCTTTAAAATCACTTTTGCTAATGGAGAAGATGGATAAGATTCCTCTTTTTTAGGCTCTTGTGCAGGAGCAGCCGCTGTTTGTGTTTCCACTTTCATTTCCGAAACAAGTTTTTCTGCCTTCACGGCTGACCCTTGTGCAGACATATCTATAAGGCAGACTACCTGCCCTACTTTTACTACATCTCCTTCCTCGGCTTTTAGGGTAATTACTCCTGACTGCTCAGCTGGGAGTTCTAGTGTCGCCTTATCAGAATCTACCTCTGCTATCGGCTGGTCTTTTTCTACAAAATCGCCATCTTTTACTAACCAAGATGAGATTTCTACTTCTGTGATGGATTCGCCTGGTGAAGGCACTTTCATTTCTAATATAGACATAGCTCTAAGTCTTTATTTTATGTTAATAAACTCTATTGTTTATCCTATTAAATTTTCCAAATCAAACACTCGCTGGATTACCTGTTTTTGGTTTTTATCAAAACCTTTGTGCGTACCTGGAGCAGGCGTACCGCTGGACACTGGCGCGATTACCTGAATATCTGTATTTCTCAAGTTTCTCAGAATATACGCCCAAGCTCCCATATTTTCTGGTTCTTCCTGCACCCATACTATTTCTTTATTATGGGCATATCTGTTCATTATCCCTGCAAGAGTTTCCTTATCCAAAGGATACAGCTGTTCCAATCTTACTAGCGCCACTCTTTCCTCATTTAGCTCTTCTCTTTTTGCTAAAAGCTCGTAGTAGATTTTACCGCTACAAAGGGCTACCCTCTCCACTTTTTCAGCATCTATCAGAGTATCATCTATCAGAGTTTGGAACTCTCCATTTGCCATTTCTTCAATTCCAGAAACTACTTTTGGATGTCTCAACAAGGATTTTGGAGTCATCACTACCAATGGTTTTCTGAACGGCAGTTTCATTTGTCTTCTTAGCAAATGGAAATAATTGGCCGGCGTGGTACAATTTGCCACAAAAATATTTTCATTAGCACAAAGTGTAAGGAATCTTTCCAATCTCGCGGAAGAGTGCTCTGCGCCCTGCCCCTCCATTCCATGAGGAAGCAGCATCACAAGTCCGTTTTGGATTTTCCATTTTTCCTCTGCTGCTACCAAATATTGGTCTATGATAATCTGCGCCCCATTAGCAAAATCCCCGAACTGCGCCTCCCAAATCGTAAGGGTTTTCGGAGAAGCAAGGGCATAGCCATAGTCAAAACCAAGAACGCCATATTCGGAAAGATGGGAATTATAGATATCAAATCTGCTGTCAGAAACATTTTTTAAATAAATATATTCTTCCTCCGTGTCTTCCGTTTTCAAAACGGCATGACGGTGAGAAAAAGTTCCACGCTCCACATCCTCTCCCGAAATACGGACATTATAGCCCTCTTTCAGCAGGGAAGCATACGCCAGCAACTCTCCTAGTGCCCAGTCCAGTTCGTTGGTTTCCTGAACCATTTTCAGTCGCTGCTGGAAAAGACGAATAATTTTATTAATGAATTTTTTATCGCTTGGAAGCTCAAAAAGTTTTTGTGCCAATTCTTTTAATTCAGCTAAATCAAATCTGGTATCCACCTTTTCCAAGGTTTTTCCCACAGCTGATTTTGAAAAATCACGCCAATCTTCCTCCATGAAAATAGACATCTGATTGCGCTCTATTTCCTTCGCTGCCTCAAAATTTTCATCCAAAAGAAGCTTAAACTCCTGCTCCATTTCTGCGATGATTTCATTCGAAACGATGCCTTCTTGAAGCAGTTTTTGTTTATAAATTTTCCTTGGGTTAGGATGATTTGCGATTATATCATATAGTTTAGGCTGGGTAAATCTCGGTTCATCCCCTTCGTTATGTCCATATTTTCGGTAACCTAAAAGATCTATATATACATCTTTATGGAATTTGGCTCTATAATCCGCCGCAAAACGAATGGCATGCACCACAGCCTCCACATCATCGGCATTGATATGCATCACAGGCGAATCTGTAACTTTCGCTATATCAGTACAATAAGTAGAAGAACGAGCATCGAGATAGTTCGTCGTAAAACCTACCTGATTATTCACAACGATATGCACCGTTCCGCCTGTTTTATAGCCGTCCAGTGTCATCATCTGGGCGATTTCATAAACAATTCCCTGCCCTGCGATGGCAGCATCTCCATGAATGACAATCGGTAAAACTTTGGTGTAATCTCCTTTGTATTGGTCTATTTTCGCTCTACAAATCCCTTGAACCAAAGCTCCCACGGTTTCCAAATGAGATGGGTTAGGAACAAGATTGATTCTAACCTCCTCGCCAGAAGCCGTTGTCACTCTTTTAGATGCACCGAGATGGTATTTCACATCGCCAGAGAAGACATCTTCATCGAATTCCTTTCCTTCAAATTCGGAAAATATTTCTTTATATGATTTTTGGAAAATATTACTCAGAACATTCAGCCTTCCACGGTGAGCCATTCCCAGAACTACCTCATCTACACCATGCTGTGAAGAATAGCTAATAAGCTGGTCTACTGCTGGGATAAGGGACTCGCCGCCTTCCAGAGAGAACCTTTTCTGCCCAACAAATTTGGTATGAAGAAAGCGTTCAAAAGCTATGGCTTGGTTTAGTTTATGCAAAATCTGGCGTTTTTCCTCCACGGAAAGAATCGGATGATTTTCATTTTCTGCAATCCATTTTCTGATGAAATTTTTCTCTTCCACATTTTTGATGTGAATATATTCCACCCCGATAGAGTCACAATATATCTGCTCTAAACGCTTGATAATTTCTTCCAAAGTAGCTGGAGCAGCCATTCCGACCTGTGTAGCACAGTCGAATTTCTTACCTAAATCAGCCCTTGTAAGACCAAAATTCTCAATATCAAGAGTCGGCGAATACTCTCTACGCTTCCTTACAGGATTGGTCTTGGTAAAAAGATGCCCTCTGGTACGATAAGCCTCAATGAGATTGATAACCTTAAATTCTGTGAGGATATCCTCTGGCACGGCGCCTGTATTTATGGTCGTTTGCACCATTTGAGGAACTTCCTGCACTGATCCTCCATAATTCTCTAATGCAAAATCAAAGCCCTGAAAAAACGACTTCCACGAAGGCTCTATACTATCAGGACTCTGAAGATATTGTTGATACATACTGTCTATCAACTCTATATGCGCTGTATTTAAAAATGAAAACCTGTCCATTACATTTTAATTCTCCTACTTTTTTGAGTTACAAATTTATAAATTTTAGTATTAATTTTAATAAACTGGGAATGATAATTTCAGCACCACCTCATTCTCATTATACGGAGCCTCTACAAATAGTTCTTCCAGCTTTCCGTTTTGAAGAAGGTCTTTCCTTATCTTATCCAAAAGTTTGGCTATAGCTTTGGTTCGTTGTTCGTATCTTCCTTTATAATAAACGCTGTAATATTTTGATTTTTTAATGGTTCTAAAAGCAAAATTATTATCCGAAACATTCACTTTTTGGGACAAAGGAACGCCATAGAAATACGAAACTTCTTTGTTTTTAAGCTCCCCCGCCTCCGTGAAAAGCACTGGCTCTCCGAACTCATCTTCCCGCTTTGAGAGGTCTTTGGTCACATAGCTGAAAACCCTATTGTGGTTGATGACTATATTTTTAAACAAAGCTCCTTTTTTATTAGATGTGCTCACATTTACCCCTAGAAACAGCCTTTCATCCTGCTCCTCTATCATGATACTGTCATATTTTATCTGATTGAACATCACCTCTTTATCCACTTTTCCTGAAAGAAGATTGGTAAGATTTTTGACACTTACAGTTACATTATTATTTATATAACTTTCTATATCAGAATCTACCGCCTTAAACCTAAGCAACAGAGGATATTTAGGCGTATTTACCTGCCATACAATCTTGGTTTTATCTCCTTTTGGATAAAAATTTACATTGATTTTATATGGAACTTCTTTTCGTTCTTGGTATAATTCATAGCTGATGCTCTTATTTTCTTTGATTTTTCTGATAAAGACCTCTCCATATTTATTTTTATCCTTCGCGTGATTGTAACTCATGGAACTTCCCTCCCCCTCGTATGGCAAAAAATAACGAAAGCGATAATCTTTATCTGACAAAAAATAATCATTCCACCTCGTAAGATTCTGTAAATCATTAAACTGCGGGAAAACTTTATCCAAAGGAAACTCTATTTCCTTTTCCACTACAAAAGAGTTTTTCTCCTCAAAAAAATAATACATCACAGCCGTATAGCCTGATGCCAACAAGACTAATAAAAGCAAAATAATCCTAAACCAGCGCACTACAAAATATTTTAAGCAAATATATAATATTTCCGCATTTTTACAGAACAATTTGTGCATATAAATTCACTCCTCCATTCTTCATCAAAGCCATAAAAGAAAAAAATAAAATTTTCTTACCTTTGTCTCATGCAAAAAATCTTAATAGTAGAAGACGAAAAAAGTATCTCTAACATATTGGAAAACATACTTTCAGATGAGATACAAGGCTCTGAAATCACCATCGCTGAAAATGGTTTGGACGCCTATAAATTGATAGAAAAAAATGACTTTGACCTGATTATTTCAGACATCAAAATGCCCAAATTATCAGGGAACGAACTCCTCACCCAAAGTCTTTCAATAAAGCCTGAAAGCGTTTTTCTAATGATTTCGGGACATGCGGATATAGACACCGCCGTAACCTGCCTGAAAAACGGAGCGTATGATTTCATCTCCAAGCCTATTGATATCAACAGGCTGATTACGAGTGTAAAAAACGCCTTGGAAAAGAAGGATTTACAAAATACTAAAAATTCGCTCATCAAAGAAAACACCCAACTGAAAAAGAAAGTCAGCAAAAAATACCAAATGATTGGCGAATCTCCTGCTCTGAAAAACATTCAAAGCATGATAGAGAAAGTAGCGCCATCTGATGCCAGAGTCCTAATCACAGGTTCCAACGGTTCTGGAAAAGAGCTGGTAGCACACGCCATCCATTCCCTCAGCGAACGCAGCAAAAACCCTATCGTAGAGGTAAACTGCGCCGCTATTCCTTCGGAACTCATTGAAAGTGAACTCTTTGGGCATGTAAAAGGTTCTTTCACAGGAGCTATCAAGGACAAACAAGGGAAATTCGAACAAGCCAACGGCGGCACTCTTTTCCTAGATGAAATCGGTGATATGAGCCTCGTAGCCCAAGCCAAAGTCCTTCGTGCTTTGCAGGAAAATAAAGTTTCGCCTGTGGGAAGCGACAAGGAAATAAAAGTAGATGTGCGCGTGCTGGCAGCGACCAACAAAGATTTGAAAAAAGAAATAGAAGTAGGAAAATTCCGTGAAGACCTCTACCATAGGCTTTCCGTGATAGAAATCCATGTTCCTTCTCTGGACGAAAGAAAGGACGATATTCCTATTTTAGTGAAACATTTCGCAAAGCTCATCTCTGAGGAGCAGGGAACTTCGGTAAAAGAATTTGATGACAAAGCCATAAAAACCCTCCAAAACTTCTCATGGACAGGAAATATCCGAGAACTTAGAAATGTAGTAGAAAGGCTGATTATATTAGGTTCAAACCCTGTAACAGCAGAAGATGTAACCAATTTTGTAAGAAAATAATTTTATGCTTTTATCACTTAATCTTAAATATACCCGAGAATGTTTTAAACTCGCTCTCCCTGTGATGCTTACACAGCTGGGACAGGTTTCCGTGAATTTGTTTGATAATATGATGGTGGGAAATATGCTGGGCGCCAACGCACTGGCTTCCACGGCATTAGCAAACTCTGTTTTTATCTCAGTTTTTATTTTTGGAGTTGGAGTTTCATTTGCCATTCCACCATTAGTCTCTGAGGCTCAGGCTCAAAAAGACCATGACAGAATCAATAGTGTTTTTCGCCACGGAGCAGTGATAAATACCATCATCGGAACGATTTTGACTTTCATCCTATTAGCCATAGCGCCACTATTACACTACGCCAAACAACCAGAAGAAATAATTCCTGATGCTATTTTATACCTTTCTATCATTTCGCTGAGTGTGATTCCGATAATGAAATTTCAGACTTTGAGAGAGGTTTCCGAAGGGCTGTCCTACACCATCGGCGTAACGATAGCCACTGTTTCTGCGAACCTCATCAATGTAATTCTGAACTATGTTTTCATGAAAGGACTTTTCGGTCTGGAACCGATGGGCGTAGCTGGTGCAGCCTATGCAACGCTGATTGCAAGGATTTTCTCCGTTATTTTCCTGTACATCGTGATGAAAAGAAATTCCATCACAAGAAGATACATTAACGAACTGAGTTTCAAGGTTTCTCTTTTCAAAAAGGAAATGTTCCAAACTCTGCTGAAATTAGGTCTTCCTACGGCTATGCAGTTGTTTTTTGAAGTGACAGCCTTTGCTTTAGCAGCCTTTATCTGCGGTATGGTAAGTACTACGGACATCGCTGCCCACCAAGTTACGATGAGCATGGCTTCTTTTACTTTTAATCTTTGTGCTGGTTTTGGTGTGGCTTCTACGATTATGATTGGGAAAAAACGAGGAGAAAAAGATTTCGTAGCCGTGAGAGAAATCGGGATTAACAACATGAAAATAGTTTTCCTATTCATGCTTATAAACTGTCTGACCTTTACCATTGGTAAAAATGTCCTGCCTACATTCTTTACAAAGGAAGATGAAACAGCCGTGATTGCTCTGGCTTCGCAGCTGCTGGTTCTTGCTTCACTTTTCCAGCTTTCGGATGGATTACAGCTGGTTTCTTTAGCGTGTCTGCGCGGATTACAAGATGTAAAAATACCGAGCGTCATTACATTCATCGCCTACTGGGTGGTAACGCTTCCATTAGGATTTTTCCTCTGTATAACCATGAAAATGGGCGCTTATGGTATGTGGGTAGCCTTTGGGATAGGACTTACCATTTCTGCTACACTGCTTACTGTCCGATTTTTAAAAATCAGTTCCTAAAATAAAAAATAGAGATTTGGGTTAAATCCTAAATAAATGGATAAGAATAAAGTAGAAAATATTTTCTAGTCGGGAATAGTGTTTTTAGTTATTATAGTCTAAAATAAACATTATGAAAGTTATAAATGTTATTCTATTTAGTTAATGCTAAGCTATATAAAAGTGTATTATCATAAAAAAACTGCCTTAAAAAGCCGTTTTTTTGTTTTTATGGAAAAAAACCATACTGTTTACAAGCTTTACCAGATAATATTCTATTAACATGAATAAGCTTCTTACACTGTTCCAGAAGTTCTGGATCTAATTTCCCTAATAAAGCTTCCGGTCTATTCTTTACCGCCCACTCTATCTTGGTCTTATCTGTTTCATATGGGCTGTTTAAATCAATATAACTGTCTCTTTTTAAGAAAAAAGGATAATCTTCCTGCTTTATTTCTATGCACATCTGCTGCTGAAATTCTGTCTTATAAATATTTTTATTGATTTTAGAATTAATCAGCACATTCAGATACTGCATTTTCTGATCCGAATATCCTAAAATAATAATAAATTTCTCTTTTGGTGGTTTTGTCTGTCCATAAAAGATATGAATAATATCTCCTGATTGAAGTGCCATACGCTAAAACCATTCATCATTATTAAACTCTTCCTTTTCCCGAAGATAAGCAATCTGCTCATCATTAGCCCCGCCTGCTTTGGCAATAGAATAAATATCTATCTCATCCCACATATTGCCCGTCTCTTCATAGGCTTGGTCGTGTGATTTTTTCAGAAGTTCATTAAAACTAAGATTCTTATTTTCTGCGATAGATTTATCTAAACATTCTATCTGTATTTTTGTAAATTCATCTAAATCTACTTTTTGCAGGGCAACAAAATTATGCTCGCCTGTTTTTTGTAAATATTCTGATAGAAATTTTTTATCTAATAACTCATTTCGCCCTTCTACTGCTTTCATAATATCATAAGCATGATATGCTACTGGACCATAAGGATTCTTCTCATACCAGTCCTCCGTTACTTTCTGGTTGTATTCTACTAAACCATATTGATCTGCAAAATATAATATTTTCAAAATATTATACTTATTCAAAGGACCACCCACACTATTTAAAATATAGAGTATAGGGTTTAAAAATTTAGTGATTTTTTCTCTGTTTTGTTCCATAAGTAGGACACATTTCTAATTAAACAAAAAAAGTGATACAACTTTTTACATTGCAAATGTAAAAAAAATATTTCTAAAAATAATAAGGTAATCTGTATTAAATTACCTTAAATGTAGTACATATAATACTAATAAAAGATATATCATGGCTATTTTTTTCTACCAATAGAAAGATTTATCCTAAAATACATTACAATTCGTTAAAGGTATAATATAACACAAGAAACGAGGTAAATATATTGTTTTGTAGAAGTTAAAAACAACCTAATGGAACTTTTAAGAAAACATTTATAAAATTTAAAATAAGCGATAGTCAATGTATAAATACTCTCTGAAATTGACAAAAATTCAGAAATAAAGACATGAAATCTAAACGAAAAAGATAAACATTATTTATAAAAAACTAATGTTTATCAGTATTTTTTATAAACTTTTCTAATAATTGATTTTGTTTAGATTTGATATTTTTTAACTCTTTTCCTTAAAATACAATTATTATTATAGGGAATAAAAAACAAATTATAGATTGGATGAGAACACTGTATCATATAATCCAACATTTTTAAGTTTATATTTTCATCGGACAAAAAAATAGAGATTTTATTTTATAATCTAATTTCTAAATGAAAAATAAAATAGTTTTTATCATTGGTCATCATTTTTAAAATAATTAAATCATATTTCAGATAGAGTTTTTGTACACACATCATATAAAAATAAAGAATAAATTATCCTTTATTTTTTATTTATATCCAATATCCATCAAACAATAGGGATTTGAACTTTCAGGATCCCTATTTTAACCTTTTGATTACTACAATATATTGATTTACAAAGATATTGTATCTCTCCAGAATTTGAATCCTTAATATGATTACTTGAAAACCTCCTTTAAAAAGGAGGTTTTCATTTTGTTTTAAATTTATAATATTTTAGGGAATTTCGCTGGGTTACTTTCATGGAAAAGGTCATAGACTTTTTCTACGATGTCTTCCACAGACGGCTTAGAGAAATAGTCCCCATCCGATGCGTAAGCTGGTCGGTGGCTTTTAGCAGCTATGGTCAGCGGTTTGCTGTCTAAGTATCTAAACGCCCCTTGTTTCTCTAAAATCTGCTGCATGATATACGCCGAAGCTCCACCCTCTACATCTTCATCTATTACAGCGAGGCGATTGGTTTTCTTCACACTTTCGCTGATTTCCGCTGACAAGTCAAACGGCAATAGCGACTGAACATCTATCACCTCAGCATCTATACCCAGTTTTGCTAATTCTTCCACAGCTTCCGTTACGATTTTCCAAGTAGAACCGTAGGTCACCAGCGTAATGTCCTTCCCTGCTCTGGTGATTTCCACCTTTCCGACAGGCACGGTAAATTCACCGATGTTGTCTGGTTGTTTTTCTTTCAATCGGTATCCGTTCAGTGGCTCTATGATAAGCGCCGTGTCATCAGATTTCAGCATCGTATTATAGAATCCAGCCGCCTGAGTAAGGTTTCTCGGTACTAAAACCATCATTCCTCTTACCAAGTTCAGAATCCCTGCCATAGGCGAGCCCGAATGCCATACCCCTTCCAAACGGTGTCCGCGGGTTCTCATGATAACAGGTGCTTTTTGACCGCCTTTGGTTCTGTATTGTAAAGTCGCCAAATCATCGCTCATTCCTTGCAGACAATATAAAACATAATCCAAATACTGAATTTCTGCAATCGGTCTTAAACCTCTCATTGCCAGACCAACACCCTGCCCTAAAATAGTCGCTTCACGGATTCCTGTATCTGCAATTCTGGTTTCGCCGTATTTTTCCTGCATCCCTTCTAGTCCTTGGTTCACATCACCAATGCTTCCTGTATCTTCACCAAAGATTAATGTTTCTGGATATTTCTCAAAAATCTTGTCAAAATTATTACGGATCACTACTCTTCCATCCAAAATCTGAGAATCTTCGCTGAAAACTGGTTTTATTTCTGGAATATTTACAGCCTTCCTCTCTGATTCACTATACAAATGAGATGAATAATTATCAGCCTCTTTCTCTGAAATTCTTTCATAAACCTGCACTAGATTTTGTCTCTCGCTGCTATTTTGCTCTCTTGTAGCCCAAAGCACCTTTCTCACCAATGCAAAAATATCCTTTTTGCCTACTGTAACCAGTGCCGAAAACTTCTCCAACAACGCAGCAACTTCTGGCTGATTTTCAAACTGTTTTACCAATGGTAAAACTTGGTTTTGGATATGGTCTATTGAGGCTCTATATTCCGCCCAAGCCTTCTTCTGCTGTTCTCTCACAAAGGCTTTCGCTTCTTTTTCTATCTCATCCAGCTCTTCCACAGAAGAAAGTGTCTGCTCTTCGCCATCTATTTGGATGGAATAATTTAAAATCCATTCTCTAAATTTATTAAGACAATCAAACTCTGTCTCAAAGTTCATTCTCTCCTCATCCTTATACCTCTCATGAGAACCAGATGTAGAGTGTCCCTGCGGCTGTGTAACTTCTATAATATGCAAAATCACAGGTATGCTTTCCTCCCTTGCAAGCTGCTCTGCACGGGCATAAGCCTCCAAAAGCATTGGATAATCCCACGCTCTTACTTGGATAACCTCGCATCCTTGTTTGTCGCCTTCTTTTCTTTGGAAACCAGTTAAAATTTCAGATAAATCTTCCTTTGCTCTTTGGTTGTGTGTAGGAACAGAAATTCCGTAGCCGTCATCCCATATAGACATAATCATCGGCACCTGCAAAGCACACGCTGCATTGATAGTTTCCCAAAAATGCCCTTCTGCCGTAGATGCATCTCCAATTGTCCCAAAAGCCACTTCCTGCCCATTGTGGGAGAATTTTTCAGAGCCTTGGAATTTTACTTCTTTATAAACATTAGATGCCAAAGCCAGCCCAAGAAGTCTCGGCATCTGCCCTGCTGTAGGCGATATATCGGATGAAATATTTTTAATCTGTGTCAAATCTTTCCAGCTTCCGTCTTCATTCAAAGAACGAGTCGCAAAATGGCACGGCATCTGTCTCCCTGCCGAAGCGGGTTCGCGCTCCACATCAGTATCTGCATAGAGCTGAGCAAAAAATGCATCCACGCTCAAAACGCCCACTGCCATTGCAAAAGTCTGGTCACGGTAATATCCTGAACGCCAGTCTCCCTCACGGAAAACCTTTGCCATTGCTAACTGCGGAAGTTCCTTCCCATCTCCTACAATCCCGAATTTTGCCTTTCCTGTAAGAACCTCTTTTCTCGTTAAATAACTTGCCTCACGGGAAATTCTTCCCAAACGATAATCATCTAAAACTTGCTTTCTAAAATCCTGAAATGAAACCTGTTCTGTTTCTATGTAATTAGACATAATTATTTATTTTGTTATTTGTCTTTATCTTTGTTAAACTTTATTCTTTATCTCAAAAACTCCTCCAAACCTATTGTTTTCTGCTCTCCGCTGTCCAAGTTTTTCACGGTAACCTGCTGTTTTTTAATCTCATCTCCTCCGTAAAAAACAATCTCTGGAATTCCTTTCTTTTCGGCGTAGGTAAATTGTTTTTTCAGTTTGGTATTTTCTGGGTATAGCTCTGCTGAAACTCCTTTGGCTCTTAGTTTTTGGATTACTTTCATCGCCTCGGTTGTCTCCTCATCGCCATAATTCGCAAAAAGATATTCTATTTTAGGCGTTTTATTCTCTGCGAAAAGCCCCAATTCCTCCATAACAAGGTAAATTCTATCCAGCCCGAATGAAATCCCAATCCCCGAAATGCCCTTCACACCAAAAACCTCCGTAAGATTGTCATACCTTCCGCCGCCACCGATAGACCCCATCTGAACGCCCTGAGCTTTTACTTCAAAAATAGCTCCTGTGTAGTAGTCCAAACCGCGGGCAAGGGTAATATCAAAAACCAAAACTTCCTCATTTACACCAAGTTTCAGCGCTTTATTCAATACAAACTCCAGCTCTTCTATTCCCTTTTCGCCAACTTCTATTCCTTTAAATTTTTCTTTCAGCAGGGCAAGTGTATCCTCCGTGGAAAGCCCTTCAAATAGGAAGTTCAGCTTTTCTACAGCTTCTTGTGAAATTCCCTTTTCCAGCATTTCCTTAACTACGCCATCTTTCCCGATTTTATCCAATTTATCCAAAGCAACCGTAAAGTCTATCAACTGCTCCGATATATCCGCATATTCCGCCAGACCAGAGAGGATTTTTCGGTTGTTGATGCAGATTTTCACAGGAATTCCCAGCTCTGCAAAACTCTTCAGATACAACTGCACCAGCTCCACTTCCTGCCATAAACTTTTCGAACCTACCACATCCGCATCACATTGGTAAAACTCTCTAAATCTCCCTTTCTGCGGGCGGTCTGCTCTCCAAACGGGCTGAATCTGATACCTCTTAAACGGGAATGAAAGTTTTCCATGATTAATAGCAACAAATCTCGCAAATGGCACGGTCAAATCATATCGAAGCGCCTTGTCAGAAATTTGTGGAGTTAGTTTTTTGAAATCCTTATTCTGCCAAGTTTCCTCATCCACATCAGAAGTAAAATTTCCTGAATTAAGTATCTTGAAAATCAGTCTATCTCCCTCTTCTCCGTATTTCCCAGTAAGCGTAGAAAGATTCTCAAAACTCGGTGTCTCCAAAGGCTGAAAACCAAATAGTTCAAAATTCTGCTGCAAAACACCGATGATGTATCTTCTATTGTAAATTTCCTGTGCCGTAAAATCCCGAGTTCCTTTTGCTAAACTTGGCGCTGATGACATAATTATTTCTATTTTAATAAAAAGACAAAAGTAAAAAAAATAAACCTTATAAATCAGATTTATTTAATAAATTTGCCTTTATAAAATTCTCTTCATTATGAAAACTTTTTTATTTCTTATTCTTTCGCTATTTGCATTGACCGCAAATGCACAGCAGAATTACTATGAATTTGGGTGGAATAACCAATACGGCATCGTGGATAAAGATGGAAACGAAACCCTGCCGCCATCCTACCAATGGGTATCTCGTTTGATTGATAATGAGTCGCCTTTCATCGTTCTAAATGGAAACAAAGGCGCTGTAATCACAAATAAACAGACTGGGAAAATGGAAAAAATAGACTATCTCATTGATACTTATCTCATTAGCATTGATAAAAAAGATTATATGTATGCTCATTCCAGCGGAAATGGCTTTCTTCTGAATAATCTGGATTTGGACAGCAGAATAAAACTTCCAAAAAAATACATCAAAGTCAGAGATGAAGGAGATTATCTGACTGGTTTTACGAGTAAAAAAACGATTGATTTCATTTCTAAAAAAGATTTTGAAATAAAGAAAAAAATCCTCGCTCCAGAGGAAATCGAAAGCTATCCAACAAAGCAAGGGAACAGAGTCTATATCATCAGTGAGAAAAATTCTACACTTTTTCTAGATGACAATCTGAATAAAATCGCCTCTACGAATACTATTTTCAAAGAATTTGATAATCTGAAAGAATATTTAGAAAAGCTAAATATCAGCATTACAGACCCAAATGAGTCAATTGTAGGCGTTGCCGCTTCTGCAGCAAACTATCCTTTTATTTTTCCAAAAAGAAATGGCGACTATGCCATATACAACATTCATTATTCCAAAGAAGAATCTACTCCGTTTTTTCAATTCAAAAGAACAGGTTTTAGCATTTCCAATTCCCGCTATGAAAACAGCGTAACACTGTGGAACAATGATGATAATATGTATCTCTTTTTCTACACTGATGTCCACTCTAAAACCATACTCCTGCCCAAAAAATATTGGAAAAGTATAGATTTACAGCTTATTTCTCCTTAAAAAAACAAAATGGTATTTTCTTTTACGAAAATACCATTTTTAAATTACAACTATCTCTGAAACAATACATTACTGTGGATAGTTTAGATTTTCATCTTTTAGGTTAAGAAGCACCTCTTCCAAGTATTTTTTTGCTTCGTATCTTGCCATCAGAAGGTTGTTGCAGTAGACATTTCCGCACTCTACCTCAGACGCACCAGGGATATCGCCCTCAAACTCACTGATGAATTTAAACATTCTGGTCATAAGCTCTACGATGTCCTTTGATTCGTAGTCGCCAGCCAAAATAAGGTAATTCCCTGTCATACAGCCCATTGGCCCCCAGTAGATAACTTTATCTTTCCAGTCGCTGTTTCTGAGCCATGTAGCCGCTAAATGCTCCATCGTGTGTATTTCTGCAATCCCCAAAACAGGCTCTTTGTATGGTCTTTTCATTCTGATATCAAACGAAGTAAGCACTTCATTTCCGACATGATCTTTACGAGAAACGAAAATTCCTCTCTGCATTTTCAAATGATCTACGGTAAAACTTGCTATTCTTTCCATAAAATTGATTTTAAACAACAAAAATAAGATTTATATTCATTATTTTGCCTTGATTCCGAAAAACTTTTGAACAATATTTCTAATAAAATAAATATTTTCTTTACCTTTGTGCTGTTTTCAGATTAAAAAATGAGTTTAAAACACATCATAGAAGAACATGAGTAACTCGGATTTTCATCCGAGTGAATTTTTATTTTTAAAGCTGAAAAAACTAATTTCCGAATATTTATTACTAATTTTTAAATTTTATTAAAAATGAAAAATTTCGTAGAAGAACTGCGTTGGCGTGGTATGATTCAG
>CAUQKV010000026.1:0-20293 GCA_963518845.1 uncultured Flavobacteriaceae bacterium
AGTATTCCAGAAGAAATCTCACGAAAAAACTTTCAGAAATTTTATAAAATAAAAAGTGAAGATGCGCATAGGCGTCTTCACTTTTATTATGAGAGTTTAATTATTTTTAATTAAAACTTATTTTCCACATGTGCTGCGTTTAGCAGGAAATTGTGCATGTCTGTATTTCTTACAAATGATTTAAGGTTCTCACTACCAGGACCATACATGGCAAGTTCTGTATAATCTGATGAGTGGTCCATACTAATCCAGCCGACAGAAGTGTATGCTTTCTGCATCTCTGCTAAAGCTCTGAACGGCAGGTTTTTATGGTTGTATAGTCCATCTTCCTTTTTAAGATTGTTGTAATAAGAAAGAAGTTCTTTTGCCTGTTCATCAGTTATAGCGAAACCTCCGCAAGCCTCTGCAATTCTGTCTTTTACGAAAGAAGTGCTGCTGGAAGCATGTATTCCTTGTAGAACCCAGTCGTTAGAGTGAGTGAAGTTTTGTAAGTGGTCAAAATTATCGTTGGTTTTACCTCCATAAATCAGCCCAGGGTTGGCATTTCCGTGGTCGCTGGTAATCACTACCAATGTATTTTTGTCTTTTTTAGCAAAGTCCATTACTACTTTTACAGCTTCATCAAAAGCGATTTGGTCAAATAATAGAGCCGCAATATCGTTTCCGTGTGCTGCCCAGTCTACTTTTCCGCCTTCTATCTGTAGCGCAAAACCATTTTTGTGGTCTTTCATCTGGTCTATTGCCTTTTGTGCCATTTCGGCAAGGCTAGGGATGTTTTTTGATGCTTTTTCATCGCGTAAATGATCTACTGTGTATGGTACAGCATCTTCATCAAAAGTTCCTAAAATAGGCTTGTTTTTAGGAGCGTTGAGCATTTCTGATTTTGTTTTTGCGATGGTGTAACCTTTTTTTACAAATAAATCAAAAACATCTTTTTTATCTTTTCTTTTGTCTTTGTCAAAGTATTGGCTGCCACCTCCCATCATCACATCAAAGTTTAGCTCTGCATATTGTTCAGCGATGTGGTCCATGGCGTTTCTTCTCTTGCTGGTAACACAAAATCCAGCTGGTGTAGCGTGGGTGATAGGAACTGTAGTTACACAGCCTACTTTTTTTCCAGCCTTTTTGAATTTCTGAAGAATAGGCATGTTTTCCTTTCCATTTGGGCTTACATTCAGGCTTCCGTTATTCACACGGACACCACCTCCCCAAGAGGAACTTGCTGCTGCTGAGTCTGTTACGATAGCATTCGCAGAGGCCATATCCATCAATGCTCTTTGGACAAGATTATCTTCGTAAAGTCCCACCCAGTTGGAACTTTGACCATTTTTTCTTTTCAAGTAAATGTCTGCCATTATCATCGTTCCTACACTCATCCCATCACTTACCATGAAGATGATATTTTTGGCTTTTTTGCCACGAAATTCTTCCTTTATAGTGTTTGCTTTTGCTCCGAAGGGAGTTAGTAGCATTCCGCCTAAAGCAGCTAATGAACCTGTTTTCAGAAAGTCTCTTCTTTTCATTTTGATTTAGTATTTATAAATGAATTTTGTGCAAATATACGGAATAAAGATGATGAATTTATTTTTTTGGATTAAAAAAGATATTTTGATTTAATGATACAAAAGTTAAAGATGTTATTTTCCTAAAAATTGATGATAAAAATCATATTGTATATTAACAAGAAAATAAAAAATAGTATTACTTTTGTGCCATAATTTTTAAAAAGATAACATAAGTTTAAATTTTATAATTCAATTATGAACAAAAAAGTATTATTAGTATCGAGTTTGTTAATGTCCTTAATGGGATATTCACAAACGGTGAAAGGTAGGGTAGTTCAGCATGACAATCCCGTTTCTAATGCCAGCATTATACTAAAAAAGGGGGACAAGGAAATGACCTCTATGACAGATGCTTCGGGATTTTTTAATGTAACACTTACAGAAGGAGGAAGTTACACTATCAGCATCGTAGCAGAAGGAGCAAATCCATTGGAAAACCAAATTACAGTGGAGGATAATGGAGTTTTGGATTTAGGGGATGTGATTGTTTATCAAATGGTTACATCAGAGCCTGTGGTTGAAGAAAAGCCAGTAGTTGAGCAGTCTACAGAACCAACAGAACCAACTGTAGCACAAAATACACAAGACCCTAACGAGCCTCAAGATGAAGAAGAAAATGGAAAAGTAAAAAAACTACAAACTGTAGAAATTGTAGGAAGGGCAAGAAAAGATTATAATAGTGATTATTCTTTCTCGGCATCTAAAATTGCCTTGAAAAATATGGAGGTTCCCCAAGCGATAACTACCGTAACCAAAGAGCTTATCACAGATAGAGGGGTGACAAGACTGGGAGATGTAGTGAAAAATGTGAGCGGGGTAAACCAAACGAGTTTCTATAACATGTACTCTATCCGTGGGGTTACACAGGCATCAGGATATAGAGAGAATAGATTAGTAAATGGTATGGCGACTTCTGTTTACTTCTTCTCTCAGCCTCTAATGATGAATATAGAAAGGGTAGAAGTAATCAAAGGTCCTGCGAGTATGACTTTCTCTAGTACAGACCCAGGGGGAAGTATCAATATGGTAACCAAAAAACCTTTGACTACGAATAGAAAAGAAGTTAGCCTAAGTGTTGGTAGCTATGGGACTATTGTGGGAGCTTTAGACTTTACAGGTCCTTTGAATAAAGATAAATCTTTATTATACCGTTTGAATTTAGGTTATGAAAACTCTGGAAGTTTCAGAGACCTACAGTTCAAAAAGGCGTATATGATAGCACCTACATTCACATATATACCGAATGACAAAACGAGAATGAATGTAGAGCTGGTATTGACTAATAACAACAATAGATTAGATAGAGGTCAGCCTATTTTTAGAGCGAATGCAGGTGAAAAACCAGCGCTTAACTCTACGCCAATCACTTATGCTATCGGAGCGGTTAATGACTACAACAAGACATTGGATATCAACTTGATGGGGAACTTGACTCACCAGTTTAATGAGTACATCGGTCTTAACCTTGCTTATATGAAACATATCTGGAATGAAGACCTAGTAGAGCTAAGAACAAACAACAAGTTTGGAAAAGATGCTACTGGGACAAGACAACCTTACTGGGTAGAGATGAGATATGTTCAGCGTCAGCAAAAATTCTTGACAGATAATATCAATGCATACTTGAATGCAAACTGGAATATTGGTGAGTCTATCAAGAATAAAACTGTTGCAGGATATGATTTTATCGCTTTTGAAATTAGTAATGCAGGAGGAACTAATACTGTGAGAGATTACCTTTCTGATGGTGTTACACCAAGAATTCCGCATTGGGATTTGAGAATTAAAGATGGTTCTCAGTACAAGTTAATGTACCCTGGTATGTATCAGCCAGAAGCGAAAAGAGTTACACCGATTGTTCCTATGTATTATAATACAAATGCAATCTATGTAATGAACCAATTAGAGTGGAATAGATTGATTTTTAACTTTGGTCTTCGTCAGGAGTGGTATACAGATAAGAACTATTACAAAACTGATAAAGAAGAAGTTGTAAAACAAAACAAACTTTTAGCAAGAGCAGGTTTGGTATACAAACTTACTGATAATATCAACCTTTATGCTTCTTATGTAGAAGGTTTCCAAATGCAGACAGATGCTTATTTAGGGTCTGATACATTTAGAAGAGATGGAAACACAAATGCTATCGCTAGAGAGCCATTCAAACCTAAAACATCAAGAATGTGGGAAGGAGGTATAAAATCCGAGTGGTTCGATGGAAAATTACATGCAACCCTTGCTTACTACAACATCAAACAGAAAAATGTATTAACATATGCTGATGGAAGCGGACAAGCAGATGAGCTTTCTAATGAAGGTGCAACAGAGAAAAACCAGGGTATAGAGCTAGAAGTAATGGGTAGAATCTTGCCAAACTGGATGGTTAACGCAGGATATGCTTACATAGATGCTAATCTTACTAGATTTGATAACGCATCAAACAAAGACATCACTTATAGAAAAGACAATGCGCCTAAGCATTCACTAAACATCTGGACAAGATACGACATTAAAGAAGGACCTTTCCGTAACTTTGGTGCTGGTGCAGGGCTTAACTATGTGGGAGAGAAAATCTCTTGGCAAGAGCGTGACTTAGTTTTACCAGCATACACTGTGGTAGATGCAGCGGTATACTATAAGTTGAAATCTATGCAGCTTTCATTCAATGTTAATAATGTATTTAACAAAGAATACTGGGTAGGAGCGTTCAACTATCCAAGACTTTTCCCAGGAACACCGAGAAATGTGATGTTTACCGTAAGGTACACATTCTAAGATAGATACAAGATTTTTTCATAAAAATAATTTAATTTGTTGAAAACCGATAGTTTATAATGGCTATCGGTTTTTTGATTATATTTGTGTTGTTAAATAAGATAATTATGAGGATAAAAACTATCTTGACGGGTCTAAGTTTGTTTTTTCTTTTAAGTTGTGTAAATCAGCAGAATACCAACAAACCAGTAAAAACAAAAATAGAAAAATATCATAAAAGAAATCTGCGAAAACAACTTGCTTCTTTCATAAAAGGAATGCGAAAAGGTAAGCCAGATGAAGTAAAAGCATATTTTGATTTTCCTATCAAAAATGATAATTTTTGGTATGCGACTTTGGATTATGAAAAATGGGAGGAATATAAAGGAAAAGGATTTGGTAAGAAAGAATTTCAGATATATTTTGATGCGATTTTCATGGGCGATTTCAGGGAAACTTTAGTAAGAATAAATGTTAATAGATTATTAAAACAAGGATATGATAAAGCAGAATATTCATATGATAGTTGGAATGGTGGGTTTAAAGATATCTTAGAAGTCACATATGCAGATGATAAAATCACCATGACTTTTAATACAGTAGTTTATTCTTCAGGAGGAGGTGAACATATATATGTATATGTTTTTACAACGAAAGATGGCGTTCTGAAATTTAAAGATTATCAAAGTACAATGGTATACTAAAAAGCCAGTCAAGTGTTTCAAAATAATTATCTTTGCCCTTAATTTTTTTAATTACTAAACTTTACAATGAAAATAGGAATCATCGGAGCGATGGAACTAGAAGTCCAGCTCCTTCGAGAGAAATTACAAGATAGAAAAGACACTGAATTATTTGGATTTACTTTCCATGAAGGGCGAATCGGCAGCCATCAGGTGGTGGTGCTTTTGTCTGGGATAGGAAAGGTGAGTGCAGCGGTGGCTACAGCACTTTTAATCAATCAGTTTAAACCAGAATTAATCATCAATACAGGAACAGCAGGAGGTCTGAAAGACACCAGAGTTTATGATATTATCTTGGCTACGGAGGTTAGACACCATGATGTGGATGTCACGGCTTTCGGCTATGAAATAGGACAACAGGCAAAAATGCCGCCTGCTTTTTTTGCGGATGAGCAGTGGCTGAGCCTTGCCGAGGAACATTGCGGAAAATATACCGACCAGCTTCGTAAGGGCTTGGTAGTCAGCGGTGATTCTTTCATCAGCGATAGACAGCGCCGAGAATGGATAGAAAAAAGCTTCCCAGGGGCGCTGGCTGTGGAGATGGAGGCAAGCGCTATTGCCCAGACCTGCCACATTATGGGCGTTCCATTTCTGATGCTGAGAGCGATTTCGGATAATGCAGGCGAGGGAGATACTGTTTCCTATGAATCCTTTGTGGAGAAGGCTGGGGCGCTTTCGGCGGAGATGAATATTAGTTTCATTGAGAATTTAAAATAATTTCATGAATTTAAAAAGGGTAAAGCTAATCGCCTCGGAAGAATGGAAAAGCATCAATAGGCAGAAAGTACTGATTTACTTGGTTGTTATCATTGTTGCTGTTTTGTCTCTGGCGGCTTATATCGGTTGGGAAAATGTCCATCATCACAATGAGGAGCAGGAACATTACCAGTCCGAAGTTGTTCAGCAGTGGGAAAACCAGCCAGACAGGCATCCGCACAGGGTTTCGCATTATGGGTATTTGGTTTTTCGGGACAAATATCCTTTGAGTGCCTTTGATTTTGGGGTAAATTCTTATGTGGGAAACTCTGTTTTTTTGGAGGCTCACAGACAGAATACGATGAATATGAGTGATGCTTCGTTTTCCAACGGAATCCTGAGGTTTGGGGAACTGAGTATGGCTCTTATTTTCCAGCTGATTTTACCTTTATTCATTATTTTCATTGGTTTTGGTTCAGTTTCTGGGCTGAAACAGAATGGAGTTTTGAAACTGATTTTGGTTCAAAATACGACTTACAAAGACATTATTTTTGGAAAAACTTTGGGGATTTATGCCGTTACGATGGCTTATTTCCTTCCCATTCTTATTTTGGGAATTGCTTTCACAGGGCTGATGTCAGGTGCTGATGCAGAGGGACTTATACCGAGAGCTTTCTTGCTGGTGGCTTCTTACAGTGTTTATTTTTTGATTTTTTCGTTTGTAGTGGTGATTTTTTCAGCTTTGAATAAAACTCCTAAATCTACTTTGTTGGTTCTTCTAATTGTTTGGTTTTCAATGGTTTTTATTCTTCCGAAAGCCGCGCAGACACTTGGCGCAAATATCTATGAAGCACCGAATAAAAATGATTTTGATATTTCTATTCATAATCAAATTAAAAAAGAAGGAGATAGCCATAATCCTGATGACCAGCATTTTAAGGAACTGAAAGAAGAAATCTTGAAAAAATATAATGTCAATTCCATTGAAGAATTGCCGATAAATTACGGTGGATTGGTCTTTGCGGAAGGCGAAAAAATAACCACGAAAATTTTTGGAGAAAAATTTGAGGAATTGATTAAAATTTATCAAAACCAAAACAAAGTAAGCGAATTTTTGGGCTTTGCTAATCCTTATTTGGCGATGAGAAATATGTCTATGGGCTTCAGCGGAAGTAGTTTTTCTGATGCTGTAAGTTTCCTGCGGCAGGCCGAAAAATACCGATATGACCGCACTCAGTATCTGAACAAACTTCAGCAGGAGGAGATAAAATATTATAAAGAATCCCAAAAAGAGCGGACACAGAGGATAAATAATGAACTTCTGAAAAAAATGCCGCCGTTCAAATACCAGCATTTTTCTACTTATGAAATTCTGAAAGAGCAGATTTTAGGGATTTCAGCGTTTGTTTTTATGCTGTTTGCATTGTTTTTAGCAGCGAATTATATTCAGAAAAATAGTAATAAATTTTTGTAACGATGAAGAGGATTTTAAGCATAGAATTTAAAAATATTTTCAGAAATAACGCCTTCCGAACTGGGGTTTTGGTGGTTTTTCTCTTTGGGCTTTACGGAATTTATCACGGAAATAGAGTCATAGAGGAACAAAAAGAAAATATTTCAAGAATAGAACATCTGGAAAATGAGAGTATAGAGCATATTCTGCACATTGCAGGTGCGGAGAACACGGCAGGAACGGATATTTATTACATGATTTTTCATACTTATAATCCACCGAGCGGCTGGGCGGCGTTTTCTCTGGGGCAGAGAGATATTCTAAACTACAATATCAAAACCAAAATTCTGGCATTAGAAGGGCAGATTTATGATAATGAGCTGACCAATCCTTTGTCCCTTTTGGTGGGTAATTTGGATTTGTCATTCGTTTTTATTTATCTTTTTCCGTTATTGATTATTGCTCTTGGTTTCAGCTTGATTTCGGAGGAGAAAGAAACAGGAGTTTGGAGTATGATAAAGATTTCTGGAGTATCTACGCTTAGTTTTGTTTTTTATAAAATCTTCGCAAGGTGGCTGATAGTGGTGTCTTTGGTCATTATATTGATGATAGTGGCGGCTTTGGTTTTCAAGGCTGGTTTTGGAGCGGTGTTTTTTGCTATTTTAGGAATTTCTATTTTTTATGTAAGTTTTTGGTTTGCAGTGGTTTGGCTTATTAATTCGTTAGATAAAAACTCAACTTACAACGCTATTTTATCTGTGGGGATTTGGATTGTGCTATGTCTGATGTTTCCAGCTTTGGGAAATACGATAATTACGGCTACCACTCCTGTTCATGAGGCTATGGAAACTACACTCATCCAGCGTGAAGCCTATCACGAGAAGTGGGATAAGCCCAAATCGGTAACCATGAATAAATTTTACCAAGAATATCCCGAGTATAAAAAATATAAAATTCCAGAGGAGAAATACTATGTAGCGGGCTGGTATTATGCGATGCAGTATGTGGCTGATAAAGAGGCAGAACCGACATCCAAACAGATGGAACAAAAACTGATGGAGCGCCAGCACAAAGCCGAAACTTTGGGAATGTTTCTTCCTACGGTAGGAGTGCAGAGAATGTATAACATCTTGGTTAATACGGATTTAGAAGCGCATATGAGATATTTAGCCTCAGTGAGAAAGCACCACAAAGCTGTGCGTGAGTTTTTTTATCCTTATATTTTTGAGGAAACTTTGACCAAAAATACACCTTGGGAAAAAAGACCTAAATACCAGCCGCCAACAGAGAAAAGAGAAAACGGACATAAGCTGGAAATCCCTATTTGTGGGCTTTTTATACTCATTATTACTTGTGTTTATCGGAATAAAATTGACTAAAAAAATATAGAATTTTATGCTTATTGCAGAAAACTTATCTAAAACATACGGAGATTATAAAGCTTTAAATAATCTAAATTTAAAACTGAATAAAGGTGAAATTTTTGCTCTTCTGGGGCAGAATGGAGCAGGGAAGAGTACGACTATCAATATATTTTTAGGTTTTTTGAAACCGACCGAAGGAGTTGCGAAAATCAATGGAATCTCTGTGATAGACCATCCAAATGAGACCAAGAAATTCATCGCCTATATTCCCGAAACAGTGCTGCTTTATCCTAATTTGACAGGCGTAGAAAATCTTAAGTTTTTCTCCTCGTTGGCTGGGTTTAATTATGATAATGAGGCGCTTACGGGCTTCCTAAGCAAAGCAGGACTGCAGTCTGATGCTCATCACAATAGGCTGGGAGGCTATTCTAAAGGAATGCGCCAAAAAGTGGGCATCGCCATTGCCATCGCTAAAAAGGCGAAAGTATTACTTCTGGATGAGCCTACATCTGGTCTAGACCCGAAGGCATCGAATGAATTTTCTGAAATATTGAAAGAATTAGCATCGGAGGGAACTACTATTTTCATGGCGACGCATGATATTTTTAGGGCAAAAGAAGTGGCTGACCGAATAGGCATTATGAAGCGAGGGAATTTGATTTCCGAAATCAATGCCGATGAAATCTCAGCCAATGAACTGGAAAAACTGTATCTACAGACCGTTTAGAAATAAAAAAAAGACTTGATTTTCAAGTCTTTTATTTTTTTTTGGATTTTTTCTTCTTTTTATTTAGGACAACATTATATTTGAAACTATTGACATTCCAAACAGGGATGTAGTAAAAAAGAAAACCAAGGAAATAGCTGATAGCAAAGGATAAAAAAGCATCCAAGCTGAGCTCAAAAAATGTGGTTCCTGTGAAGAAATAATACCCGAGATTTGAAATTAAAAATATAATTATTCCCATTAAAATAGCATTTATCAAGGAATATTTTACCCTTCCGAGCTGCATGCTGTTTTCCCAATATTCTATGAATTTTTCGTCTTTATCTTTATGTTTCTTGTCCATTTTCTTATTTTTTGCAAAGGTAGAGAATTTATTTATATTTCTGAGCCAAAGCCTGCAGAATGCTCCAAGTTTTTGCATCTAAAATGCCATCATAGTTTTCAGGTCTGAAATGATACTGGAATGCCTCTATGACGCTTTTGGTCTGTTTGTCCCACATTCCTGTAATTTGGATATCATACCCAAAACTCTTAAAGGTTGATTGTATTTTTCGTATAAAAGAAGCATCCTCATATAGTGTAGTAATGTCTTCTAATGCATTTGGATAAAATTCTTGTTTTTTATCCTCATCATACCACATGCCTATTTGGTGTTCTTCGTATAATTTTTTCCAAGGAAACAGAGGGCCTGGGTCTTGTTTTCTTGTCGGAGCAATGTCTGAATGAGCCAAAATATTAGTAGGAGGAATCATGTATCTTTTGCTAATATCTTTCACCAAAACCGCTATTTTTTCTATTTGATGTTCAGGAAATGCTTGGAATTGTCTATTTCCTAAACTATCCACTACATAGCCTGTATTTACTATTTCTATACCTATAGAGCTGTCATTCAGGTTGTTGCTGTTTTTCCAAGCGCTGATTCCTGCATGATAAGCTCTTTTGTTTTCATCTACTAATTGATAAATTTCATGATCATCTAAATCACTTACAAGATAATGGGAACTTACCGACTGTTGTGTCAAAACTCTTATAGACTTCTCATTATCCAAAGCCGTATAGTGCAAGATGATGAATCTCTGGCGGAAGCCTTGTCCCAACGAAGGGAAGTAAGTTTTAGTGATTTTATATTTTTTTGGCTTGGCTGAAACTATAGAACCATAGCTTATCGTATTATTGTTTTTAGTGCTGTCCGCTATGTTCACTTTATAAAAATCCTCTGTTCCTATATGGACTATTTCGCCTTTTTTTTCCTTTTCAGAGTTTGTTTTGTTTGGGTCTAATGAAGATTTGGCTGCATTGGCTATTTTTTTCTGCGAATCACAAGAAAAAGCCAAAATACATAAGCAGCTGATATAAAATATTTTACGCATGATATAAATTATTAAGCTAATTTTTTTTCAAAAATACGAATATTTTTTTCAAAAAAAATTTGTGGGTTAAAAAAAAAGTTATACCTTTGCAAAGCAAATACAGAAAGGGAGTTCTTAAAGAATAAAAGGAGGGTTGCCGGAGTGGTTAACGGAGCAGTTTGCTAAACTGTCGACTTTCGGGTCGCATGAGTTCGAATCTCATACCCTCCGCAACTGGTATAATATTCGGGGTGTAGCGTAGCCCGGTCATCGCGCCTGGTTTGGGACCAGGAGGTCGCAGGTTCGAATCCTGCCACCCCGACAAAAGTTTATTAGTTCTTTCTAAAAACTAATTAATGGGTGCGTAGCTCAGCTGGATAGAGCATCTGCCTTCTAAGCAGACGGTCAAAGGTTCGAATCCTTTCGCGCTCACAGATTTTAAATAAAAAACATCTTCAATTTTTGGAGATGTTTTTTTATTGATTAACTTTAAAAGATTTTTTATTTACTCTAAATTTCACTTTTTGATAAATGTCAAAGGATATTTGTCAGATTTCATGGAAATTTGCATCATCAAATAAACAAACAAAATATATGACAAGTAAGAATAAGTTGTTTTATGCATTATTATTTATGTCTTCTTTCGGTTTTGGGCAGTCTTCTTCTGATCAACTGAAACATTAATAGTGCATTAGAGAGAGATGGACAGTACCAGCAGCAAAATCTGGAACTGCAGTATGTGGATATCGACCAAAAGAGACTAACCGATACTTTCCTTCCGAAAGTGGAGCTAACAGGAAGAGTAGGTTATATGGACACGCGAATAAATTACACTTCGCCAGAGTTTGGTATTCCGCGGGTTCCTCCTCTGTTTCCAGGGATGATGGTTCCTTCGCAGAATAATACTTTAGGAATTTCTGGGTTTTCGGGAGCATCTAAATTACAGGCTTCTGTAGTGCTTTATTCAGGAGGAAAAGTAGGACATCTGAAAAAAGCCTTAAACGAGAAAAAACTTTCTCAGCAGGAACTTTTATCCAGCAGCAAGAATGAAGTGATTACTTCCATTGCTAAAATCTATGACCAGTTCGCATTGGTTCATCAGTCTAAAAAAGTTTTGGATGAAAGTAAAAAAAGACTGGAAATCAACAGAAAAACAGCAGAAAAGGCGCTCGGATACGGGCTGATAACGCCGTATGATTTTAAGAAAATAGAACTGGCGCAGGTCACATTGGATACTAAAATGATAGAATACGAAGGAAAGCGCGAACTGCTTATCACTCAGCTGCATATTCTGACAGGAATGGACAAGGAGCGCATCGCGGAGATAGAGCCAGATTTACAGGTTTTAAACTATTTAGTGGAGGACAAATCCATAGAAAACAGACCTGAAATAAAAGCCCTAAACCACGGAATAGCCGCGGCAGAATACAAAATAAAAGCCGAGAAAACTTGGTGGATTCCAAAGGTGCAGCTTTCTACTTCGTTGTCTTACTTTGGGCTTTATGGCGACCATATTCAGACTTCTAATGATGTGGTTCCTCATTTGGTGAAAAAATTGGATATTCATACCAAACCGCTTAGTCTTTTCCCGATGTTTAATGCTGGAATAGGCTTTAAATGGAGTCTTTTCGATGGAAATACAGGAAAACGAGAAGCTGAAAAAAGTAAGATAGACAAAATGGTTTTGGAGAACAAAAAAGCAGATGCACAGAGAAAATTGCAGCTGAATCTTGCGAATAATCAGACCAATTATGACATTGCTTTGGCTCAGATAGAATTAAAGGACAAAGCTCGTAAAATCGCCAAAAACGCATTAGACCAAGTGGAAAAAGAATTCCGCTACGGCGTGAAAAAATCTATGGATCTGATAGATGCTGAAAATGATTTGGAAAAGGCTGAATTAGAATACAAAACAGCGGTGTTTAACCAAAGAAGAGCAGCGGTAGAGCTGATGAAATCCACACAAAATTTAGATGTAGAAAAATTTTAATAACAAACAAACTGAATAATTTTAACAACCAAATAAAATCAACAAAGAAATGAAACTAAACGATATAAAAATTAAAAATAATGCTGTAAAATCTGCACTTTTATTGACTGCATTTGCATTGGTTTCTTGTAACAGCGAAAAACAGGAAAACGCAGTGGAAGGAAAAGTGAAAAAAGAAGTGATTTCTTTCGCTCCAAAAATCACAGGGCGAATTTTGGAAATCTATGTAGAAGAAGGGCAGACAGTAAAGGCAGGAGATACACTCGCGAAGATAGATGTGCCGGAGATTTCGGCTAAAATAGCTCAGGCACAGGGAGCGACACATGCAGCGACTGCACAAGCTGAGATGGCAAGAAATGGAGCTACGGCAAACCAATTAAGCCAGCTAAGAGCCAAAGAAAGAGGACTTCGTGAGCAGTATGAATACGCACAAAAATCATACAACAGAGCTACTAATATGTTCAAAGACAGTCTGATGTCGCCACAGGCATACGATGAAGTTATCGCTAAATATCAAGGTGCAAAAGCGCAATATGATGCGGTAATCGCGGAGCTGAGAGATGTGGAAAACGGAACTCGTTACGAGAGAATAGGTATGGCGGCTGGACAGGCTGAGCAGGCAGCAGGAGCATTGCAAGAGGCAAGAGTAGCCTATTCGGAGCGATATGTGATTGCTACCAGCGATATGGAAATAGAATCTATAACACTTCACAAAGGTGAGCTGGCGACAGCTGGATTTGCGCTGTTCAATGGATATCTGCCAGAGAGCACTTATTTCAGATTTACTGTTCCAGAAGGACAGATTGCAAAATACCAAAAAGGGCAGACTGTAAATATGGAAGTAGTGTATAACAAAGCTGCTGTTTCAGGGAAGATAATGACAATAAAACAATTGACCAAATATGCCGATGTGACGACTGCTTTCCCTGATTATAAAATGCAGGAAGCTGTTTATGAAATAAAAGTAAAACCACAGGATATTCAGCAGACAAAAAATATCTTGGTAAATTCTAATGTAATCCTAAAATAATGAAAAAGTTTATTCACTTACTAAAGCGTGAGTTCAAAATATTCTTGGCTAATGATACTTTGCGAAGTGTATTTATCCTTGCGCCCATAGTTTACGGACTGCTCATTGGGTTTACTTACAAAGAAGGAAAAGTGGACAATCTCCCAGTGATAGTCATAGACCAAGACCATACGCCTACTTCTTCCATGGTGGTGGATATGCTGGGAGACAATAAAACGATAAAAGTCCTCCACTATGCCCAAGAGCCGCTAAGACTGGAAGATGAAGTCATCAAAACAAAAGCTGCCGCAGTGGTGAAAATCCCTGAAAACTTTGAGAAAGATATATTGCTGAGAAAATATCCTGAAATAAATGTTTATGTAAATACAGGAAATGTTCTCACTGCGAATTTCTCCTCCAAAGCGATTCAGGTAACACTCGGGACATTGTCCGCAGGAATGGAAATGAAAACCCTCCAAAAAAGAGGTGCCAATGCAGAACAGGCAAAGATGCAGTACGAACCCTTCAAGGCGAACTACATCACGATGTTTAACACCACTTCCAACTATCTTATTTTCATGTGGCCTGCCATGATGGGCGTGGTTTTCCAGCAGGTGGTGCTGCTTGCTATGGCGGTGAGTTTTGCTTCGGATTTCCGTAGAAAATCTTTCTTGGAGAATTATAAAGGAACATCCGCTTTTGTAATGCTCATCATGAAATGTCTTCCTATTTGGATAATTTCTGTGGTAAATATCCTTATACTTTCGGCGATGGGCTGGTATTTTAAGATACCTATTTTAGAAAATATATTTGGATTTGCGATTCTTGCTACGGTTTTCATCATGACCTGCACATTTTTGGGCGCACTTTTCAGTGTTCTATTACCAAATGCCTTGAAGGCGACGCAGTTTCTGATGATTATCGCTTCACCGGCGTTCATCATCGGTGGATTTACTTGGCCAAGCAGTGCGATGCCTACAGCAATACAATATTTGGCGAATATCATTCCGCTGACGCCATTTTTGGAAGCCTTTAAGATTATCCTTATCCAAAAGGGAAGTTTTGAGCTGACTTATCCATATCTTCAGCATTTGCTGATTTTGATGGCGGTTTATTTTGTGCTGTGTGTTTTGGCTTTAAAATTAAAAGTAAGAAAGCTTTCGCCAGTAGAAAAAGAAGAGGAAGAAGAAAATTTTTAAACCTAAAAAATAGACAAAATGAAGAGGGTTAAGTGGTTGTTATATGTTTAGTTTGTTTGTTTGAATGCCTTGGCTGAAAAAGTCAAGGCATTTTTTAGTAAATTGCACCAAAATTTCAGCAATGATATTAGATTATCTCAGTCAGCATGTGGAGATTAACGAGACGATTAAGGCTTTTTTTGAAAAAGAGTGTATCAGAGAATTTTACGAAGAAGGCAGTGAAATAAGCGGCTGCGGGCAGTTTAACCGAAAGATATATTTCGTGGAGGAAGGTCTTACGCGGACTTTTTATTATGAAAAAGGCAAAGATATCACGAGTAATTTCTACACCGAGGGCAAAATTATGGCGCAGATAGACACCATCTACAACGGCGAACCCTCGCGCTACGGCATACAGGCGATAGAGAAAAGTGTCATCGTTTCCTGTGAATACCACAAGCTGGAAGCCACACTGAATGTCTCTAAGGAGTATTCTGAGTTCAGCAGATTCGTTCTGGGAAAACTAATGACACAGATGCTGGAGCGGATAGCTTCCCTGCAATACATGACCGCAAAAGAAAAATACAGTCACCTGATGGAGAAAAATCCCAGCATCATACTAAGGGCGCCGCTCGGTATGGTGGCTTCTTACCTTGGGATTACGCAGGAGACACTGAGCAGAATAAGAAGTAACGGCTGATAGTGGTTTTTTCGTTATTATTCCTATATGAAAAGCAAGAATGTAGGCAGTATACATTCTTGTTCTATTTTTTTTTTACACAAATTCCATGATAAATTGTAATGAAGTTATAAAAACAAGATTTTTTAGCCTGAAATGGATGTTTTGTTTATTGTTTGTTGATAATCTGTTATTTAAAAATAACCCTATCATATTTTTTACAAGTATTTTGGAGAATTTATAGTTTCAAAAAAGAGTTAGTTTTTGGATTTCTATTTTCTTATCATTATCTCATTAGACTGTATCTTCCCGCTGAAAAATTTGTAGTTCTTAAATTCCTCTTTTTGCTTTTGGGTTAAATGATCATAAATCTTTTCATCTATACAGATTTCTAAAAACATAGGATAATCTACATTTTTATCTAAATGATAATAATAGTATGAAGAAGAATTGATATCTAAACCTATATTAATATCATTTATATTAAAGTTTTTAAGATAGGTAATGGACTTCTTTGATTTTAATACTTTTAATTGATTATATAAATACCAATTAATATCAATATTTTTATAATCTCCTTTTATATGATATTTTTTCTTCCAATTTTTTATTTTTTCTCTATGGATTCTTTCTTTTTCTTTCCTTTTTTTGGATACTGCTAAAAGTTCTTCTTCTGTTAAATGTATAAATCCTGATAATAAAGAATCCATATACTCATTTTTTTCGTTTTTTATTTTGAATATTATACCTAAGTCAGGATAATTTTCTAATCTATAAAAATTAGCGCATGTTTCTTCTGGAAAATAGTATCTATAATTTGCTGTATCAATAGGAATTATGTAATCATAATCACTATTATTACTCAAATTTATTTCAAAAACATATTCTGTTTCTATAACATCTTCAGTAATTAAAACCTTATTTTCATCAACAATTCTTAATTCCATTTTTATGTCTTGAGAAAAGAAAATTTTGGAAAAGAATAGAAAGATAAAGATTAAAATATTTTTCATGATTTACTTTTTAATATTAATTTCATTGGATTTTATCTTTCCGTTGAAAAAACTGTAGTCTTTGAATTTTTCCTTTTGTTCTGAAGTTAAAAAATTATATATACAAGAATTTATACCTATTTCTAAGGACATAGGGTAAGAAATATCATTCTTCATTATGTAATAATCATGTGTATATATTAATGGGTTGTAATTCATTTTTGTAGGACTGAACTTTTTTATATAAATAATAGTTTCTCCTGCTTTTATTGTCTTTATGTTGCTAAATATTTGTTTATTATTATTATTCACAAACAAATTATCTCCAGTTAGTTTATATTTATGGCGCCATTTTGAAATACCTCTCTCATATTGTTTTCTTTTCTTATTTTGTACCTGAATAAGTATGGAGATATATTTATCATCAAACCTTGGTGGCAGTGAACTTTCACCTTCTAATAACTCTTCATTAATTATTATTTGGGGCATAAATTTTAAATATTTTTCTTGAAAGCCATCAATATTATCATGCTGAAATCCAGAATAATATACCATATATCCTGTTGTGTCAATGGGAATGGCATAGTTTGTATTACTTTCGTTAGATAATTTTATTTGTAGGGTATATTCTGTTAATTTTTCTCCAAAAAACTCGATTTCTTTCTCATTGATAATTTTAACATCCATTTTTATGTCTTGGGAAAGGAAAATATGAGAAATAAAGAAAAAAAAGAGTATTAAAAATCTTTTCATAATCTATGGATTAATAACATTTTTTATTAATCTATCTAAATTTTTATTTAAATGCTTTTTACATAAGATTGTACTCCTAAAGCATTTAAATATTTATTAATATCAATGTTATTTCCATTGTTTATTTCCCATTGATAAGCCCTCATTTCCATATAGTAATCTTTAACATTACTATAACCTGAACCTAAAATATTTATCATAATCTTTGTGTTATATACAATATCAAAAACATGTATCATTTCATGACCTAATGTAAATGCATAATTTAAGAGATTTTTTATTCCTTTCATATTAATATTTATTGTATTAGGATCAGTTTCACGGACAAGACCTTTTGTAGTTATTTTATTATTTTCTACAACCTCATAATATATTTTATTCTTTATATTTTTCAAAGATATTTAAAAGTTACTACATTGGCACCTCTGTCCTCTCATGTGTACTATCTCTTACTTTTTTTAGATAAAAATATACTTGCTCAAAAATAATTCTTGTTTTTTTATTAGGAATCCTATCCAATGGATTAGCGAGCCCATCATCCCAAAAAGTAATATATTTCCTATCTCTATCTGTAAAATAAAATATTATTGTTGTCCTTCTCTGATTATGCTCTAATCCTTTATCTTTTGGACTAGGAAGCATTGCATAATCATCTGGTAAAGATTGAAAATTATTCTGATAATATTCTAGCTTAATTTTATTTACAATTTTATTAGATACTTTGAAAGGAAATTCTTTAACATAGGCTTTTTTTCCTAAAACTCCATTTCCATAAATTGTATCCTTTAACTTATAAACAACTCCTTTCCCCTCTGAAATATAATATTTTTCCCCTAAATCAATTACAACTATTGATTTTATGTTATCTTGACTTGGATAACTACAACCACCACATAGTAAAAATATTATTACAAAATAAAACCAATTCCTTTCCATTTTTATCTTTTTAACCCTGTATTAATAAATGATGGTAAGTTTTTCCATGAGAGTTGAGGATCATATTTACGAACATTACCAATATATGTATTTGCTCGCACATAATCTCCATATGCTTTAAAATAGGCATAACTATAAGTAGATGCTGCATGTTCAGAATAGCTATATCCCTTAGAAAAAGCCATAGCATGTATAAGTTCATGGACAATAAATACATTACTTGATGTAGGAAAGTTTACTCCTCTCCATTTTGCAGAAGGTGCTATATAAATTACTGAAGAATTATTTCCCGTAGGGACTGTTATTCCTCCTACCATCTGTCCATTACTTGTGCTATACATATCTCCTTGACCATTTAAAAAATATCCATGTTTTTCAACATTAGAATCTGTTGCTAATAATATTTTAGTTTTTAGTTCTTTTTCTATTCTTGCTTTATTTCCAATCCTTTTATTTATGTATTCATCTAATTCTCTTTGAGATGAGAAAACTAGGTCATTTTGTTGGCCTATTTTATGCATTTGATGATTCAGTCCTGCGACAATACCACCAGTTACAGCACCCTGCCAGAAGTTTCCTCCACTAAACTCTGCACCTATACCACCAGACAATGCTCTAAAAGATACAGTTCCCAAAAATACAGGTAAAGCAGCAAATATTGCGAATACAAACTCCCCACTTGGGTGGTTGTACATTAGCGGATTATTGAACACATAGCCGTACTTTGTTTCAATTCCTTAAACGGCGCGATTGATATAGATTGTAAATTTAGATAAAAACATTCAATAAACCCAATAAAATGGTGAAAATTTGAGTGTTTTTTCGTGTAAAAGTCGTCGATGTCAAAAATCCGAAAAAACATAGGAGACCGATGACAGAAGGACTTATAAAATGTTATCCATAGTGTCTATATTTTTGTCTATAATCTCATTGTAGAGCCATTTTTCGCATTAGAGTTTTGTGATTTTTTTCTTTTTCCTAAATAGTATATTCCCATATAAAAAGAAAAAACACAAATAACACAAGGAATGATGGATTTATATAAAACATTTATGTTGATTTCCTCCTCTGAATAGGTTGACCAGCAAGCATATCGATGAGAAAATTCCACTTTATTAGCATATAACCAAAATGCCAAAACAATAAGAAGCAAAATATACTTAGCAATAGGTTTTTCAATAGGCTTAAAAATAATGCTATATAAAAATACAAGGCAAAATTGGATAGGCATAAAATGAAAAATCCCTGTAATGATATCGCTTTTTCCATCGATACAAGAATATCCATTTGGTAGGAATAGAATCATTTGAAGGCTACCAACAATCACGGATAAGAGGCTTATTTTAATACTTTCTTTCATTTTCTGTAATTTCTTGTGTATTCGTATTCATTATAAGTATTACATTCATACCCTAAATGAATGATATAGTGCTTAAATCTTGGTTTTAATGCAATACTATCCAATTTGTTTTTTATGTAGATAGCTTTTTCTTTAGAAGATAAAGTATCTGCACAAGGGATATCCTGTATATATACTGTATAGGTAGTATCTTTTTCTATATCATATTCGGGCGAGATGGTTATTTCATTGGTTTTAAAAACTCCTTTTAAATGTTTGATAAGCTGTTTTTCGGCTTCGGTTCGTTCCAATGCATTAGGAGTTGTAAACCAATATACTATGAACAAGCCGTATCTTACAAGTATAAAAACAGCTATCAATACACCTAAAAGGGCAAATATGATTGTTTTATGTTTCATTTTCATATTAGGGTATAAGCATACTTTATAAAAGTTTCTTTTATTGTAGATTTTTTTATATAATCACACTCTTCCATTTTTCAGGGTCTCTGTTTTCAAGCAAATACTGTTCTTTGATAGTATCTAATAGCCAGCGATCCTCTACAAGTTTGTATTTGTACTCGCGCTTGTAATTCATTCCGGCATAGACCCTATCGGTAAAAATAGAGGCTTTCTTACCAGTGATTTGCACTTCGATAATGGTATCTTTAGAAGGATCGTAGTCAGGAGGAAAGATGTGACTGGTGTACTCAGCGCCACCATATTTGCGTTCGCGTTCGGTGATGTATTCCTTATAAATAGGGATA
>CAUQKV010000027.1:0-19761 GCA_963518845.1 uncultured Flavobacteriaceae bacterium
ATATTACGATAGATTTGGATGCTTTTGATCCATCTATTGCGCCATCTACGGGAACACCAGAACCAGGGGGATTGGCTTGGTATCCTACTTTAAAATTATTAAAGAAAGTTTTTGAAAAATGTAATGTAGTGGCATTTGATATCGTGGAACTGATGGATTCTGCTAATCCAAAACCTACGGCATTCTTGGCAGCGAAATTATACTACAAAATGCTGGCTTACTACCATTTGTCTAAAAAATAAACGAGACCCGAACCTCTTCGGAAAGATGGAAAACCTTTTGGTTTATTAGTTTTAAACAATAATTTTAAATAATAACATCATGAAAAGAGTAATCACTTTAGTATTCTTGGCTTTACTGTTGATAAATTGCAGTAAAGGTCAAGTAGTTGTGGGGAGCAGCAATATCATTTCCCAAGAAAAACAACTTTCTGCGTATGACAGAATAGAGGTTTTGGGTAACTATGATGTTATTTTTACGGATGGAGAGGTTGGAAAGATTAAAATAAAAGCTCCTGACAACATCCTTCCGCTCATACAGACAGAGGTGTCTGATGGACTGCTGAGAATAGACACAGGAAAGAACAGATACAAACTAAAAGAGCCTATCATCATTTATGTTCCTGTGGATTCTCGTTTGAAACAAGTGGTCATCAAAGGTTCTGCGGATATTTACACCGAAAAAAATCTGGAAACAAAGGCTTTAGAAGTTGATGTATATGGCAGCGGTGATGTGCGTTTGCAGGTGGATGCTTCTTCTCTTGCTCTAAAAATAGATGGTTCGGGTGATATTCAAGTAGGTGGAAAAACGGATAATTTATCTATCAATATCAATGGTAGTGGTGATGTAGAAGTTCCAAACCTAAAAGCCGAAAAAGCCATTATCAATATCAATGGTTCGGGCGATGTTTCTGCCTATGTGACCAAAGATGTGGATATTTCCATAGCGGGTTCTGGTGATGTTACTATCAAAGGAAATCCAAAGAAAATCCAAAGAAAATAAAGCAGAAAATCAATGGCTCTGGTAGAGTGAGTGTAAAATAAGCAAGTGGCAGCAAATTATTTACATTTATTAGTTTAGTATGAAACACTTAGAGCATCCATATTTTGGGAAATTAAATACGGAAGGGCTGGATGATTATGATATATTGTGGGAAGAAAATATTCCTTACAAAAATGGAACTGTAAGTGTAGGTTTTTGGTTCTGTGGAAAAGATGATTTATCCATAGAAAGGCTGGATTTATTTGAAAAATTCCTAAAAGAATTTGATACAATAGAAGAAAAAGCCCGTAAAGCCCTGAAAGTTTATATAGAGGAAAATTTTAAGTATTTTAGTTTTTATGTAGAAAAATTGGAGAATATTCCTGATTTCATTGCAGGGATGCAGATAAAATCCGTTGGGCTGTGGTATTCCATTGATGAAGCCTCCACAGGTGAAGTGATAATAGACTATACGATACACCCAGAGGAAAGCTATCAAGTCCTTGCTGTGAAGTGCAGTTTAGAAGGGAAAATCCTTGCTGTTGATTGGGAAGGGTAAAGGATAGAAGAGGGATATGAGCAGGAAATAGGAATTTATTTATATTTGCTAAACAAAAAGAAAATAAATTTAATATGAAACACTTAAAGCATGCGTATTTTGGAGAATTAAATACAGAAGGGCTGGATGATTATGATGTATTATGGCAAGGAAAAATTCCTTACAAAAATGAGTCTGTAATTGTGTATTTTTGGTTCTATGAAAAAGATGATTTGTCTTCAGAAAAGCTGAATTTATTTGAAAAATTTCTAAAAAATTTTGATGCAATAGATGAAAAATCTCGCAAAGCCCTAAAAGCTTATTTGGAGGAGGATTCTGAGTATCTAAATGTTCATGTAGAGGAATTAGAAAATATCCCTGAAAATGTAGATGATTTCGTTGCAGAAATGAAGGTAGAAACTATTGAACTGTGGTATACCATTTGTGAAAGATCAATAGGCGAGGTAATTGTCAACTATATGATACGCCCAGAGGAAAGCGATGAAATCCTTGCCGTGAAGTATGACCTAAATGGGGAAATCCTTGCTATTGACTGGGAAAGTTAATTTATAGAGTAGAAGTTTTACAAAGTAAATAATAGAAATTTATTTATATTTGCTAAATAGAAGAAATAATTTTAAACAAATAATTTATGAAACACTTAAAGCATGCGTATTTTGGAGAATTAAATACGGAAGAGTTAAATGGTTATGATGTATTGTGGGAAAAAGAAATTCCTTATAAAAATACATCTGTTCAAGTAGAATTTTGGTTCTGTGGAGAGGATAATTTGTCCGTAGAAAGACTGAATTCATTTGAAAAATTTCTAAAAGACTTCGATGCAATGGATGAGAAAGCCCGTAAAGCCCTAAAAGCCTATTTAGAGGAGGATTCTGAATACTTGGATTTTCATGCAGAAGAATTAGAGAATATCCCTGAAAATGTAGATGATTTCGTTGCGGAGATGCAAATAGAAACTATTGGACTTTGGTATTCTACTGATGAGGAAGATGGTGTAGATGTGATGGTTGATTATATGATACGCCCAGAGGAAAGCGATCAAATCCTTGCTGTGAATTTTAGTTTAGATGGGGAAATTGTTACTATTGACTGGGAAAGTTAATTCATAAATAAAAATCTACAAGGAGGCGGTAAATAGCCTCCTTTTTTAATAAAATGATAGAGCGTATTATAGATTTAGACCATCAGTTGTTGATTTTCATCAATCAGACAGGCAGCACGGAGTGGGATAGTTTTTGGCTGACCATTACGGATGCATGGAACTGGATTCCGTTTTATGTGTTGATTCTTTTTTTGGTATTTAGATATTTTTCTAAAAGAGAGGTGAAATGGATTTTGATTTGTTTCTCGCTGACCTTTTTAATTACTGCTCTGATCACTACAGGGACAAAGGAACTAGTGCAGCGGCTTCGTCCTTTGCATAATGAGGAGCTGATACCTTATCTCAGAATCATCACTACGGAAAAAGGATACAGCTTTTTTTCAGGGCATACCAGCAATAGTTTTGCTATCTGCACTTTTCTTTATTTGGTGTTGAGAAGTGTTTTGCGATGGGCGTTTTGGGTTTATCTTTGGGCGGTGCCTTATGCATTCAGCAGGATGTATCTGGCGGTGCATTTCCCTACGGATGTGGCTGTGGGATTGGTAATAGGCGTTACTATGGCCATTTTGGGATATAGATTTTTTGAGAAGAAAGTCAGTTTTTCTGATTTGGATAAATAAATATACAAAATAATGAAATTAAGAGAGATCATGTAACACAATCTATATATGATAAAATACAGACTCCAATAAAGTTAAAAATAGATATAATTATGAAAAGAAGAGTATTTTTAATATTACTTTTAATAGGGGTAATTATCAAGGAGATTTCTTTAATAACTATATAAAGGATGGTAAAACTATGAAGTTCAATTTTCAAATTCCTAATAATCCCAATTATGGCAACCATGGTAAAGCAAATAAATCTATCGGACAATAATATAATTATAATTATATTTACATTATTTATCTTATCTTGTAATAAAGTAGATAAACAAGCTCATTTTAATCATTATACTTCCAATGACTCAATATCTATTGACAGTTCCGTTAACGGAATTACTTTAGCGGATAGTAATAGTATTTTAAATCAATTAGGTGATATTAGCTCATATATAATTGAAGATTATGATAAGGGAGAGTGCGTAATACTATCTAATAAAAACAAAACTCAATATTTAGAAATAAGAAGAGCATATGGTGGAGCAAAGAATGAATATAATTACTTTTTTATATTAGAAGAAGTTCCTAAAGAATATCAAACTAAATTAATTATTCTTCCAGATATTTTTTTTCAAACAAATAAAGGAGCTTTTTTATATATGAAAGAGCAAGATTTTCTTAGTAGATATAAAGATTTAAACTTAAAACGAAAAATAATAAAAGATACTATAATTTATACTTTCAATAGAGAGGATGATATCTACGAAAGTAAATATATCTTTATAAATAAAAAATTAGTAGAAATCAGCTTTGGCTATCAAGATTAATATTCTACCTTTACCATCACAAAATCAGTACTCTTTAAATATTGAAGATGGAAAAGTCTCCCAATATACAATACAAAAAACAAATGAAAATCATAAGATAGTAAATGCTACTATTCTAATGGACCCTCAAAATCTTACAGATATTCCTCTGTATAATGAAACATATATATATATCAAGATACAAATGGAAACCTTGTAACTGGTGCCCAAAGTTGCCCAGATGGCACTAAGTGCGGAAAAGCTCACGAAGTGATATTTCAAAATAAGAAAGTTATGACTACACCTAAAAGTGCTGAAGCAACACTGATTCATGAAATTGCTCATACTATTTATGAGGGAAGAAATCAAAAAAATGTTATTGAAGAAGAAAATACTGTAAGAGAGATTCTTAATATACCTCAAAGATCATCTTCAGACCCTGAACATAATTAAACCTAATATTTATGACTAAACAAATTATTGCTTCTATAGTTCTATTATACTCTTTTATTTGTTATGCACAAATAGATTATAAATATTTATATATCAATCAAATAAACAACAATATCCCTCAGGATAGCAATATTCAAGTCTTTTGTCGTACAGAAGAAAGTGAGCAAGTTGAACCTAACTTATTCAAAGTAGATAATAGATGCCTAAACATCGATATAAAAATCCAAAATGAAAAGCTTAAAATCAATTTGGCTCAGGTTATCTCTGATGAAAAATTCATCAATATATCTATATTTTTTAGACCTAAAACTAAGCCTAATAATAAAATAATTTTTACTAAAAGAGGAGATTTTATAAAAATTCAAAAAAATTGTAGAGATACGAATTTATGCCACTTGATAACCATTGAATTCCCTAAAATTGTCATTGTAGATAAAAAATATGAAACAACTATAAATCCTATTTTCTCAAAATATATATTCAATTGATTTTATAAAAAAAAATCAAATAAAAACTAACTATGTATAAAATACTATTTACAGCTGTAATTTTATCAATATTAAGCTGTACAAGCCATAAAAAAGAAATATTAATGGTAATGTTCCAGATGTGTTGTTTTGATTATTAAAAATTTACAATAAAACTATAAAATAATTAGAAAACCGTAAACGAGAGGATACCGAACCTGGTAATGTTCCAGATGTGTTGTTTTTAATTATAAATAATATATAACTATCTGATAAACAGAACTAACATAATAATATAAAAACCATAATATAGATGGGCAATAGCCTATCTATATTTTGCACAAAAATAATGATGTATATGACTGAGTTTCATTCCTCGTGTTCCAGATGTGTGGGCAGGTGTTTCTACTGTGGCGGAAAAACTATAAAACACGGTTTTACCAAAGGAAATAAGCAAAAATATCAGACTTATGAAGATATTGAAAATGCTCGTAATTAGTTTTATATTGCTATCTTGTAAGAGTGAAGAAGATAAGATAATAAAAATAATATCATCAGAAAATGGGACAAAATGGTATGTGTCAGAGTTATTTAAAGATAGAAGATATAATCCGTATTCTGTAGAGGAATACTTTACGAATGGAACCAAATATGAATATACTCATTATTTAAAAACAGGGGAATTAGTAAAGAGAACCGATTTAGATAATAAAGAAAACCAATGAAAGATAAAGAATAATGTAATTACTTTTTATATGAAGAATTTAGGAGGAAAATACGAAAGATGGACAGAAAAAGTTATTTATTATGTCGAAGATACAATTATCATGAGAAATCAATATGACAATTTAATAATTTTCATCAAATATGATGGTAAATATCATAAAAAGTAACCAGCAGAAGGCTATTATGACTTTGTAAAACAAAGATATGTCTACAACTATACCGACCACCTCGGTAATGTAAGGCTAAGTTATGCTAAAAATAATAAAGATATTAGAAGAGAATAATTAATTAAATATAGAAAAATTATCAAATGGTTATTGAGAATCCTTTAATAAAAGAACTTTTTGCCTTACAGGACAAGGAATACAGAGATTTCACCGCGAAACTCATTCCCAATGTGGACAAAGAAAAAATCATCGGCATTCGTGTTCCTATTTTACGAAAATTTGCTAAAGAATTTTATAAAAATAAGTCCGCTGTGGAGGAATTTCTCAGCGCCCTGCCACACGATCATTATGAAGAAAATCTCCTGCATGGCTTTCTTATTGAGCAAATAAAAGATTTCCAAAGCGCTGTGGAGCGTACAGAGGCTTTTCTTCCATTCGTGGATAATTGGGCGGTCTGTGATACATTCTCTCCCAAAATCTTCCAAAAACATCCCAAGGAAGTCTATGAATACATCCAAAAATGGATAAAAAGCGATAAAACCTACACGATAAGATATGCCGTCGGGCTGCTGCTTTCCAATTATCTGGATGAGTATTTCCAAAAAGAGATGCTCCAGCTGGTTTCTGAGGTGAAATCCGAGGAATACTATGTGAATATGATGCTTGCTTGGTATTTCGCAACGGCTCTTGCGAAGCAGTATGAAGCGACTATGCCACTGATAGAAGCCAAGACCTTGCCGCCTTTTGTACAGAACAAAACCATTCAAAAAGCAAGAGAAAGCAGGAGAATTTCCACCGAAACCAAAGAATATCTTTTGAAATTTAAACTATAAAAAATACCAAAAACCATATTATGATGAAGAAAATACTTTTATTTATTAGTTTTATGATTTGTTTTCCTTTGTTTGGACAAATTACCATCACGGGCAGGGTTACAGATGAGAACGGCATGCCGTTTCCTAATGTGAAGGTATCTTCTGACAGCCAGTCTCAAACTTTGACAGATAAAAACGGTTTTTATAAACTGGTAGTAGGGCAGTGGGATGTTGTCTTCTTTGAGGAAGGTCATCACTGCTATCCAGTTATAGAAAAAACACCTAAACAAGAAGTTAATGTAAAGCTGTCTCACCGAGAAAAAGACATTATAGTTTGTTTTACGCCTCCAAAATGCAGAATATTATTTATACTTGATGGAAAACCTGTAAAAGCCGATGATGTACAAAATTTCAAACAAGCACTGAGAAAAGGCGAGTTCAAATACACTTTAGTAAAAAAGGAGGCTTTATCCGTATTTTGTGAGAGCAATGCAGCCATAGCAGTAGCTCAGACAAAGAAATATATCAAGAAAAAGCAAGTTAAAAAGAGGAAATAATTAAAAATTATAAAACGCTGGGTAAAGTTTTGGTTTCGTCCTCTATGGTGTAGTTTAGGGATTTAGCCAATACAAAAATATCCTGCAGGTTGGAAATTAGCTGTTGTCTTCCTTCCTCTTTTAGCTTATTCTGATTGATGCTGTTAGTCATATTTTTCTTTGCAGATTCCATGATGTTGTTTAGGTCTGCTTTAGAAAACCTATTCACAGCATAATCATCCATAAAATGAATTTTCACATCAGGATAAATTTTGATTTCAGCTTCAGGGATTTCCTTTATGATTAGTTTTTTATTCGTGGAATCTACTTCCATTTTTAGTTTCTTTAAATCATAAGTCACCTGTGCTTTTGCCGTAGTGTAGAGCACCATTTCTTTGGAAAGAAATTCCATACCGCCAAGTTCAAAGGCAGAACTTTTATGAGTTTGAAAACTAGAAAAGTTCTGCTCTAAGACTATCATTTTATTCATTTTCTCTATCTGGTTGCTCAGGATATAGTAGTCCTTATTGATAACTTCAGCTTCTTTTTCTGTGTTTTTTTGGAAGAAAAAGACCAATAAATAGGTGAATAAAGCCCCAAATAGAAAAACGAAAATATTTTTATAAGAATTTTTCAATGCTTATTTATTTTTGTTTAGGATTTCTAATAAATCATTTTCCAAAGAACCGCTGTTTGGAGATTCTATGATTCTTCCCACTTCCTTGCCGTATTTGTCTTGGATGATTATAGTAGGCACTCTCTTAATGTTATATGGAACATCCTCTCCATCAGGAGTTTCTTTTTTTTTGTTTACGGCTACTAGTGTCAGCCTTTGTTCAGGGTATTTCACCGCATCCAAAATTTTCAGCAATCTAGGAACTTCTCTATGTGAGTCTCCACACCAAGTCCCAAAAAACACGATGATATTATGACTTGTCAAGTTCTTCTTTTGAAGTTCTTTGATGGTCTGTGGGTCGTATTCATAGTTCTTGTATTCCTCCTCATACCACGCATTGAAAGGCTCTTGTTTCAGCTGGTCTCTGGTCTGTCTTCCAAGGAGCATTTTACCATGTTTTTCAGACACAGTGCTTCTATTGTATACTTTTTTCTCATTGAAACAAGCCGTGGCAGACACTACTACAAGGGCGAACAATGCATATTTAGCTAACTTTTTCATTTCACAAATTTTTACAAAGGTAAGCAAAAAGATAAAATTTGAAACCAATTTTAGCCCAATAAATTTAATTCAATAACGGGTTTGGCTTTTTCTACTCTTTGTTTAGACTTTTCGTTTAAATTTTTCAGGTATAAAACCTTATCCAGACTAGCGTATTTATTGGTCATTTTGGCTAAAGATTCTAGTGCACTCATATCCTTTATTTTGCTGTTTTTAAAGTCAATAACCACTGTTTTTGGGTCGTTTTTTATATCAAAAATACCTTCAAAGGAAGCCACCGCTCCAAAGAACAAGTCAGAGTTTAGATAATAAATTTTCTCAGATCCACTAGTTTCAGTATTTACGCTGAGTTCATTGGCTTTTTGCCAAGTGAAATTCAGTCCAGAGATGATGATTCCTGTCAGAACTGCCACTGCTAAATTATGCGTGATGATGGTAATGGCAGTTACTAAAATGATGATGAAAACATCAGTTTTTGGCATTTTATTTAAAATTTGAAAACTAGACCACTTGAAGGTTAAAAATGCAACTACCATCATCACTCCTGTGAGTGCAGCCATAGGAATTCTCTCGATAATAGGAGCCGCAATGAGGACAATCATAAGAATAGCCAAAGCCGCGATAACCCCAGAAACTCTGCTTCTAGAACCAGCATTGAGATTTACTAGTGTCTGTGCAATCATAGGACAGCCACCCATCCCTGAGAAAAAGCCGTTCAGAATGTTAGAAGCCCCTTGTGCAAGGCTTTCTCGAGAGCCGTTACCTTTGGTTTCCGTGATTTCATCAACGAGATTTAGAGTCAAAAGCCCCTCTGTAAGCCCCACAGCAGCGACTATAGCCCCAGCAGGAAGAATAATCATGAAAGTTTCCCAAGTCAGAGGAACATTTGGAATATGAAATGGCGGAAGAGAACCGCTGATAGGAGAGATGTCGCCCACGGTTTTGGTCTCAATTCCGAAAACTAAAACAATCGTAAATACTACAATAATCGCCATCAATGATGAAGGAACTGCTTTTGATATTTTAGGGAAAAGCCAAGTAATCAATACGGTAAGAGCCACCAGCCCAGCCATTATCATCATCGGTGTTCCTGTGAGCCATTCCATTTGTCCATCAGGTGCAGCAGTTTTGAATTGTTCCAGCTGAGCCGAAAAAATAATCACAGCCAGACCATTTACAAATCCATACATCACCGAACTTGGAACGAGGCGGATGTATTTAGCCCATTTAAAAATTCCCACAATCAGCTGAATAACCCCAGCCATCGCCACAGCAGCAAAGGCGTAGTCTAAACCATGAAGTTTTATAAGTCCAATGAGCGTGACCACAGTAGCCCCAGCACCGCCCGAAATAAGCCCAGGTCTGCCGCCAAACATCGCCGCTACCAATCCAGCGATGAATGCCGCATAAAGCCCAGAAAGAGGCGGAAATCCTGCTAAAATAGCGAAAGAAAGAGACTCTGGAATCATGGTCATAGCCACCGTAAGCCCCGCTAAAATTTCTATTCTCCAATTGATTTTTTGGTCAAGGTTGAAAAATTGTAATATCTTGTTCATGAAATTTACTTTTTTTAAGATTTACAAAGTTAGATAATCCCATTAGATTAACTAAAAATTAGAAATATGAAATATCTCATTTATTGATTTAAAATCAAATTTTAAGAAACGATATTAGAAAAATTCAATAAGAAATGTTATCTTTGTGGTTTGTAATAAAGAGTTATGGCAGAATATAAATTGTTATTACCTTCCATGGGAGAAGGTGTGATGGAGGCAACCGTTATAGAATGGCTTTTTAAAGAAGGAGATTTTGTAGCTGAGGATGATAGTGTAGTAGAAATCGCTACGGATAAAGTGGATTCTGATGTTCCCACACCTGTTTCTGGAAAAATTGTTAAGATTTTAGTAGAAAAAGACCAAGTTGCAAAAGTGGGAGAACCTATTGCAATATTAGAAATACAAGGAGAGGAGACAGCAGATGCTCAACCAGAATCTGATAAAAAAGAAGAGGAAAACAAAGAAGAAATAGTAGAAGATAAAGTGGTAGACCTTTTGGAGGAGCCATTTAAAATCGTGCCTGTTACTATGCCGGTGAGCATAGAGGGAATGAATCTTTCGCCGCTGGTAAGGTCTATTATCCAAGAAGAAAATATAACAGAAGAAGAGCTGAAAAGCATCCAAGGAAGAGGACTGGAAGGCAGAATCACGAAAGAAGATATTTTAGAATTTGTCAGCAATAGAGGAAATGTGAAACCTGCACAACAGCCAAAAGCAATAGAATCTAATGTATCATCAGCTCCGAAACCAGTTCAGGCTTCAGCTCCAGCTGTAACAGCTAATGAAGGTGATGAAATTATCCAAATGGATAGAATGAGAAAAATCATCGCTGAAAATATGCTGCTCAGCAAACAGATTTCTCCGCATGTAAGCTCGTTTATAGAAACAGATGTTACAAACATCGTAAAATGGAGAGCTAAAAATAAGTCTTCATTTGAGAAGAGAGAAGGAGAGAAGCTTACCTACATGCCTATCTTCGTGAGAGCAGTAGTAAAGGCAATTCAGGATTTCCCAATGATAAACATCTCTGTAGATGGAGACAAAATCATCAAAAGAAAGAATATAAATATAGGAATAGCAACAGCATTGCCAGATGGTAACCTTATCGTTCCTGTTATTAAGAACGCTGACCAGCTTAGTCTAAGTGGCTTAGCGAAGGCTATCAATGCTTTGGTGGATAAAGCAAGAAATAAAAAACTTAGCCCGCAGGATATTCAGGGTGCTACTTATACTATTTCTAATATAGGAACATTTGGGAATCTTATGGGAACGCCTATCATTCCACAGCCGCAGGTTGCGATATTAGCCATAGGCGCGATTGTCAAAAAACCAGCAGTTTTAGAAACTCCACAAGGTGATGTGATAGCAATACGACAAAAAATGTTCATGTCTCATTCCTACGACCATAGAGTAGTGGACGGCTCGCTTGGAGGATTGTTCTTAAAACGAGTGAATGACTACCTTGAAGAGTTTGATCTACATACAGAAATTTAGTTATAAAATTAAGATACAAAAAAGCGTTCATTTTATTGAACGCTTTTTTGTATCTTAATTTTTTCTTTGTTTGAAGAGCCAATCTCTTACACTTTTGAGTTTATAGGCGTAATCAAAGGAATACATATGTTCTCCTCCTCTCCATGATTGGGCAGATTCAGGAACTACAGTTTTTGGAGTAAATCTTACAAAATTGATATCATAACCTTCTTTTATAAGGGCATTTACTTTAGCATTTTGTTCTTTTATAGGAAGTTGTGCAGAAAATTCTACTTCTCCAAATTTTGCTCCTTCTTTATTTAAAACTTCACTGAGAGCATTCATTCCCACAGAAGCTTTTGGGTCAGCAGCAGAGATTATGTAAAAGAATTTCTTTTTTGCTAAAGGTGCTAAAATATTAGCATCCCATTGGCTACCAACGAATAAAGATGCTGCAAAAACATCAGGATATTTTATATTGAAGTGAAAAGAAATCATTCCTCCCATAGACTGACCTGTCGTATAGAGACGATTTTTGTCAATGCTGTATTCTTTGGTTATTTTTTGGAGTAATCTCATAGCAACATCCGCTTCTTCTGTAACTTGCCATTGGTCATTAGTCACATTTTCAGGTCCATCAAAAGCAGGAACCAATACAAAACAAGGATTGTCTCTTTGAGTTTCATCCATTGCCCATATAAATCCGCCATAGCCTTGTTTTAGCGGAGACATCGCTCCTTTTCCTGTGGTGCTGGCATCTGCCATGAAAAGAACCAAAGGATAAGATTTTTTGGAATCATAGTTTTTAGGAACAAAGAGATTGTAAGTCATCGTACGCCCTGTGATTTCATCATGAAATTGTAAGGTTTGGAATTTTGGAGCCATGATTTCTCTCAATCTTAAAAGTTCGGTATCATAGCTTTTGTCCGCTCCTCCATAAGAAGTATCCCAAGCCGAAGTTGTTTGGTTTTGAGAATTTGTAACGGTTTTTTGTGTCTCACAGGACATCACTGTCAGGGCAAATAGTGCCGAGTAAAGAAGTTTATTCATAATGCAATAATATATTTGGTTTGATTATGAAAAAAGGATAAAGTTAAAAATTAAATTAAAATTTTCAGACTTTTAGGAAGGACTTTTACTTTCACAGGAGAGGAAATCTGTTTGTATTCGCCATCTATATGCCAAGTGTCTGTATCCAGCGAAAATTCTAGTTCTGAACAAGTGAAATAAGTCAAATATTTATCTTGTTTTAAGGTTTTTACAAACATTTTCAATGCAAATGGAGCAGCATACCAAACAGGGAATTTTTTAACCAAAACTACATCTACCAAACCATCCGTAACCAGCGCCTGTGGAGCAATATAGGCATTATTCCCGAACTGTCTAGTATTCGCAAGGTTCATCATCAGATATTCACCATTGTAGGATTTATATTTCTCCTCAAAACTGATATTGATAGGTTTAAACTTAAAAAATGTGCTGATAGAAGTCTTGATATAATTCGCGAAACCACGGCTGGTTTTCTCAAAATTCTTCGCGACCTCACCATCAAATCCCGCTCCAGAAAGATTGATAGACAGCTTGTTATTGATAGTAAAAGTATCTATTTCTCTGTGTTTTCTATTTTTAATTTTAGAAAGTAGGGTGTCTATATTTTTAGAAAAATGGTTCTCATTCGCAAAACCATTTCCAGAACCTGCTGGGAATATTCCTAGGATTTTATCCGTGTTTATGAGCTTCTGAGCTACCGTAGATATCGTCCCATCGCCACCCACAGCCACGAAAATATCCACCTTGTCCATATTATTTTCCATAAAAGAAAAAGTGTCCTCTATCGATTTAGAAATGAGATAAAATGGCTTTTCTACTCTTTTTTCTAAATCATTTACGAAAGGTTTGTATTCTTTTTTCGCGGAGAAAGGATTGATGATAAATGCTACTCGTTCCATTTTTTGATATAAATTAAACTGTCCATGTGATATTTCCATTCAGAATTTGCTGCATATCTGGCTTGTTTTTTTCTACCTGATTGGTAAAAGTTTCTTCGTAAGATGCTCTATTTTTTTTATAAAAAACACCAAAAGGGCGCGGAAAATCAGAAAATTCTTCATCAAAATTAAACCTTGCCAAAATCTGGGCTTTCAGGATAGAAGTTTCATCATGTATCCAAAGTTTTGATTCATCGGTATCTTCCGTAATATCAATGATTTTTGGTTCAAAATTTTCTAAAATAATTCCTTTGGATAAATCTTTTCCGAATTTCAAAGGTTTTCCGTTTTCCAGATAGAGATTTGCCTCTTCTTTGGTGGCTTTATTGGTAAATTCATCAAAAACTCCATCGTTGAAAATCACGCAGTTTTGGTAAATTTCCACAAAAGAAGTTCCTTTGTGTTTCTGTGCTTCCAGAAGCACCTCTCGAAGGCTTTTCGGCTCTCTGTCCAGCGTTCGTGAAACAAATGTAGCTCCACTCCCCAAAGCCAGACTCAGCGGATTAAAAGGCTGGTCTATCACTCCAAAAGGCGAAGATTTAGTTTTTAGACCAAGCTGGGAAGTTGGTGAAAATTGTCCTTTGGTCAGCCCATAGATTTCATTATTGAAAAGAAGGATATTCACATCTAAATTCCTCCTCATCAGGTGTATAAAGTGATTTCCACCGATGCTCAGCCCATCGCCGTCTCCTGTGATTATCCATACATTCAGCTCAGGATTAGCCAGTTTGATGCCCGTAGCCACCGCAGGCGCACGCCCATGGATGCTATGAATGCCGTAGGTGTTCATGTAGTAAGGAAACCGCGATGAACAGCCGATTCCTGACACGAAAACCATATTTTCCCTCTTGATGCCGATTTCTGGGAGAATGCTCTGTACCTGCTTTAAAATAGAATAATCGCCGCAGCCAGGGCACCATTTTACCTCTTGGTCTGATGCGAAATCTTTTGCGGTGTAAGTTTGGATTTCTTCCTGCATAATTTTACCCATGTAAGTGTTTCCAAATCACATCTTTAAGCTCCATAAGCCCCTCCTGCGTCACTCCCGAGAAGAACAAAGGTTTGTATTTTTCTGGAAATTCTGCTGAAATTTCGGCCTTTAATTCATCATCCAAAAGGTCTGATTTTGAAACAGATACGATGAAATCTTTATCTAAAAGTTCTGGATTGTATTCTTTTAATTCGTTTTCCAAAATTTTAAACTCTTCATAATGATTTTTGGAATCTGCTGGGATAAGGAATAAAAGAATGGAATTTCGCTCAATATGTCTCAAAAACCTGTGTCCCAGACCTCTTCCTTCTGCTGCACCTTCTATAATCCCTGGGATATCCGCCATTACAAAGGATTTGTAATTTCTGTATTCTACGATTCCCAAATTGGGTGTCAGTGTAGTGAAGGCATAATCTGCAATTTTTGGTTTTGCTGCCGAAACCACGGATAAAAGCGTGGATTTACCAGCGTTAGGAAAGCCCACTAAACCTACATCTGCAAGGACTTTCAGCTCAAAAATGATATAACCCTCTTCCCCAGGAAGCCCAGGCTGTGCATAGCGAGGAGTCTGATTGGTAGCAGATTTAAAATGCTCATTCCCAAGACCTCCTTTTCCGCCTTTCATCAGGATGATTTCTTGTCCATGTTCTAATATTTCTCCTAATATTTCTCCGTTTTCATTTCGTGCAACCGTTCCCACAGGCACCTCTATATAGACATCCTCGCCGAAACGCCCAGTGAGCTGGTTTTTGCCCCCTGGTTGTCCGTTTTCAGCCTTTATGTGGCGGGTATACCGAAGCGGAAGAAGTGTCCATTCCTGCGCATTTCCTTTCATGATGACATGTCCGCCACGCCCTCCATCGCCGCCATCAGGGCCGCCTTTTGCTATATATTTTTCTCTTCTAAGATGTGCCGAACCTGCACCACCATGCCCTGATTGGCAGTGGATTTTAACATAATCTACAAAATTTGACATAGATATTTTTTTGAAATGTTTTTAGGTTTGAAAATTTTTCAAACCAATTGCAAAGATAAAAATTAAATTGATAAACTTCTGAAAATAGGCAATATAAAAAAGGCTTCCAATTTTTGTTGAAAGCCTTTTTTTAGTTTATTTGATTTTTTCTACTTCTGCGTAGAGTTTTTCTGCGATTTCTGCGATTTCTCCTACGCCGTTCACTTCTACATATTTGCCTTGTTTTTTATAAAGTTCAGCAACTTCGGCAGTTTTAGTGTAGTATTCTTTTATTCGGTTTCGGATGATGTTTTCATCAGCATCATCACTTCTACCGCTGGTTTTACCGCGTTCCAAAAGCCTTTTTACCAAGATTTCATCTTCTACAACGAGGGAAAGACAAATGTCAATCTGGTCGTTCAGTACATCTTTTACGATTCCTTCCAAGGCTTCGGTCTGGAATGCAGTTCTTGGAAATCCATCGAAGATAAAGCCTTGAGCATCAGTTGGTTTTTTAAGCTCATCCGTAAGCATATCGATGGTAACTTGGTCTGGAACAAGCTCTCCTTTGTCCATGTAGGATTTGGCTAACTTACCAAGTTCAGTTTCATTCTTGATATTATGTCTGAAAAGGTCTCCTGTGGAGATTTGTTTCAAGTTGAATTTCTGGATTAAATTCTGAGCCTGAGTGCCTTTACCACTTCCTGGAGGCCCAAAGAGTACGATATTTATCATTTTTATGAAGAGTTTTTATTTTTTAGTGGTTGATTCTTCCTTCTTCGAGCTGATAGAGGTCAGGAAGGTTTCTTCCAAGTTCATCATAGTCTAATCCGTAGCCGAGCACGAATTTATTAGGAATTTCTTTTGCTACATAATCAATCGTGAAATTTTTATTGAAAACTTCTGGTTTTAGCAGCAGAGAAGCTACTTTCAAAGATTTTGGGCGGTGTGTATTTTTGAAATATTCGATAAGACTTTCTATCGTATTTCCTGTATCTACGATGTCCTCCATCAAGATAATGTGTCTGCCCTCTACATCTTTGGTTAAATCCATTTTTTTATAAACTATTCCCGTAGACTGAAGTCCGCCATTGTAAGAACTTACCTGTAAAAAGGCTACTTCACATCTCCCTGGGTAATATTTCATAAAGTCTGAAAAAAACATAAAAACGCCGTTCAGTACTCCGATAAACACAGGAACTTCATCCTTGTAGTCTTCGTAAACCTTTTCTGCAAGGTCTTTTATCACTTTCTGCAATTCCTCATTGGAGAGATAAGGAACGAAATGTTTGTCATGAATTGTAATACTGCTCATATTTTTCCAAAATGCAAAAATAAGAATTTTATTATTTGTTTTGATTAAAAAACAAGATTAAATTTTTATAAATCAACTTTACTGCATTAAATGAAAAGAATATTTGTTTTAGAAAAAATTATAAATTAAATTTGTCACATTACAATAAAAACAAATAATTATGTCAACTTATGTAGTTGTTGGTCTTCAGTACGGAGATGAAGGAAAAGGAAAGATTACGGATGTTCTTTCGGCAAAGTCTGATTATGTAGTCCGCTACCAAGGTGGGAATAATGCTGGACACACGGTGTATGTGGGAGATGAAAAATTTGTTCTTCACCTGCTGCCGTCTGGTGTTCTCCAATGCAAAGGGAAATGCATCATCGCAAATGGTGTGGTGGTAGACCCGAAAGCCTTTATCTCAGAGGTGGAAAAATTAGAGGAAAAAGGCGGAAGAACCGACCATATATTTATCAGCCGAAGAGCGCATGTTATCATGCCTTACCATATCCTTCTGGATACTTATAGAGAGGAAGAGCAGGGTGGAACGCAGATAGGTACGACTAAAAAAGGTATCGGTCCTTGCTACGAAGACAAAATCGCACGAGTGGGCATCAGAATGATAGACCTTCTGAATCCTGAGGTTTTAAGGGAAAAAATAGAGAAAAATCTTAAAATAAAGAATGCTTTATTTGAGAAATATTTTGGAAAACCTACGCTTAGTTTTGATGAAATTTACAATGAATTTTTAGCCATTGGTCAAAGACTAAAAGACCGAATCATCGACACTGAAATAGAAATCAATGAAGCTATAAAAAACGGCAAAAATATCCTTTTCGAAGGGGCGCAGGCGCTGATGCTGGATATTGACTTTGGTACTTATCCTTATGTGACTTCTTCATCGCCTTCTACAGGCGGCGTTTGTAGTGGTGCGGGAGTTCCTCCTACAGCTCTGCAAAACCTTATAGGAGTTGCCAAAGCCTACACCACAAGGGTAGGGAATGGGCCTTTTCCTACGGAACTAAATGATGATTTAGGAGAAAAAATAAGACAAATAGGGCATGAATTTGGGGCGACAACGGGCAGACCGAGAAGAACAGGCTGGCTGGATTTGGTTTCGCTGAAACATGCTTGTATGATTAACGGGATTAACAATCTGGTAATCACTAAACTAGATGTTCTTACAGGAATAGATACTCTGAAAATCGCTACAAAATACCGCACAGAAGATGGGAAAAACATAGATTATTTCACTTCTTCTACTACCAAACTCTATCATTATGAGCCTATTTACGAAGAACTAAAAGGCTGGGAGGAAGACATCACAAAAGTGAGATATTATGAAGAACTTCCAGAAAATGCAAAAAAATACATAGAATTTATAGAGCAGTATCTGGGTATCAATGTTTATTTGGTTTCCGTAGGACCAGAGCGTTCACAGAATATTATAAGAAAAGAAATTTTTTAGAAATATGTTTTCAAAGAAAAGTGTACTTATTTACATTATAATTGGTTGGTTCTTATATGTGGTAGGATTTCTTTCATCTTTCCCATATTTGTTAGATTTTGAAAGGAGCAAAGTAGCAATGATAGATACAATAAGGAATATTATAGAGTATTCTCTGATGTTTTTATCTATTTTGTGCTTTTGTATTGTATTTTTAAGAAAAAACAAATTTTTAAGAAGCATAGCTTATTTATTATTACTTTTATTGAGCCTTAATTTCATGCTTTCTGCTTCTTGTTTTTTTATTTATAAACAAGGCTTCAATGTTGGGATGACGCTCAGTATTTTAGAAACAAATGTTTCTGAAAGTCTCAGTATGGTCAAAACATTGATTTTACCAATTATTGTGACAATCATCTTCTACATTATTTTGTTACTTATCTTTATTGGAGGAAGTAAGATCATAGACAAAAATTTCACAAAAAATAAAATCTTGATTATTTTTTCTTTCTTATGGCTTATTTTCCCAATTTTATTTTTTATTAAACATAAATATATAAGTAATAAAGGTGGAGGTTTGATGGTAAAAAATGCAATATACCATTATTCAGATTTTATCGCGGCACAAGTATTGAAAAAAGATATAGATGGAATAATAAATACAAAAGTTAACTATAATTTAATAAACACAGGTGAACAGCCTATAGAAAATATTGTAGTTCTTGTAGGTGAATCTGTAAGGAAGCAAAATATGTCTCTATATGGCTATCAGAGAGAAACTACACCTAATGAAGCTGCTGAGAGAGACAATATGTTGCTTTATCAGAATGCATATTCTCCAGCAGCTATTACTAATATGTCTGTTCCTATAGTTTTAAGTAATATTGATATTAATAATTATCAGAAAGAATTAAAAAAACTTGGTGATAATATTGTAAATGCTGCTAACCACTCAGGTTATAATACTTTTTGGTACAGTACACAAGGAGGAGCTCATGGAATTACAGCCATTGCTACTTATTCTAAAAATAAAAAATTCCTCAATGGATATGATGAAGCTGTAATTCCATATTTAAAAGAAGCTTTAAAAGATACTTCTCCTAAAAAACTGATAGTCCTCCATATCAATGGAAGCCACCCTTATGCATGTGACAAATACCCTCCTAAAGAAGCTGTATGGGAGGGAGGAATAGATGAATGTTATGATAATTCTATAAGGTATACAGATAAAATTATTGGACAAATTTTTGAGCTGCTTAAGAATAAAAATTCTGCTTTAGTCTATTTTTCTGACCATGGACAGATTAAAGAAAACGAAATTTATAAACATGGTGATTATAGAGAAGCTGTGCAAGTGCCTTATTTTGTGTGGTTTTCTCCATCTATAAAAACGGATAAAAAAGGACAAAAAATAGAGGAGTCAACTTCTATTACAACAGTTTATTCTAAAGTTTTAGAACTTATGGGAACAAAGAACCCTAAAACAGTGGACAACACGGGAAAATATTTAAGATTAGACTTAAATGCCATAAAATATGATGATTTGAAATAAATTTTAATTAAATTTGACAAAAAATTATTCCAATGCAAGATATTATTTTTGAACTAATTGAAAAAGAAAGACAAAGACAAACGAATGGTATAGAGCTTATCGCTTCTGAGAATT
>CAUQKV010000028.1:0-19688 GCA_963518845.1 uncultured Flavobacteriaceae bacterium
CGTATAACAGCCCTTCAAAGGTACAGTTTTTCAGATTGGAATACCAAAAAAGCGCCTTGTGGATTTCTCCGCTAAAGAGGCAGTCCTCTAACAATTTACAACTATTGAACTTTAAGCGGACATTCTTTTTGATTTGGGTAAAACGACAGTCTTTTAGCGTAGCCCCTATAAACTCTCCCCATTTGTATTTGCAGCCAGCAAAACTGCACGATAAGAAGGTGGCTCCATTTCCGCAAATAGCATAGGCACTCAATTCAAATATGCTTTCATCAAAAATAACATGGTCAATCACAGGAGTAAAATCGACTGTTTCTTCAATGGCAAAATACTGCCACACCGAGCCTGAAAAATCGGCATAGGATAGGGAGGTATGGAGAGGTTTGGATATGTTTTCCCACTTATATCCATTTCGCAAAGGAACTTGCGCTCTTTCGCCTATGAGCTTAATCCCGCGAAAGTCCTGCAAGCCCTCTTCGGTAAGTCCAAAGGGAGATACACTAAGGTTTTGAGTTGCTGTGAGCACCTCTTGTAAAGTGGGATAGATATCCCATCGCTTTTTGAGTTTTGTTGATATTGCCATGAGGGTAATTTACTTGTTTGGAACAAAGATAGTGAATAAAGGGATATGAGTTGCTCATACTTATACGCCTTTATATAATCTCACACAAAAGCATCTAATAGTTCATTTTTAGAATTTATACTTATTTCTTCAAGTGTTTTAACAAAATATGCCGCATTGCATCAGAGAAAACAGCAGTGGATAAATGTCCCGTGTTCCAAATTTCCACTTCCAGATTTCCATAAGCGGAAGCGTGCTGGTGAAGTGGTAAAAACAAATCATATCGTGCCATCACTGGAAATACATTGGGGGATTGATTTTCTTGCCATTGGGCTGAGAAATTTAGGTGATGTGTAATGATTTTGTTTCGCTCGATTTCGCTTTCAGTAGCCTTTTTCTTTGGGAAAATAAAAAACTTTTCGTGTGCCACTGTTCCTACTATCGGCACATAGAAATCTGCCGAATTATATGCCACTCGATGCCTGTTTGTTATCACAGCCCCCAAGCTGAATCCGCCAATTTCAATAGTCTGTACTCCTTTTTGTCGTAAAGTGTGAATCAGCTTTTCGGTTAATTTCACACTTGTTGCCATCGTTGCCATAAAGGTCGATAGGTTCGCTGTGCCCTGTTTCAAAGCCCCTTTTTGCTTGTGAAAAGGAGTTCGGACTACGATTAGGTTTATACCCAAATCATTGAGTATCTCTTTTTTGAAAATCTTAGAAAAAATCCCGTAAAAAGGATATTCCGATGCTCCGTGATGAAAAATGAGTGTATTGGAAGTGTCCGAATCCCATTTGTATACTAAGAATGCGGGATCTAAGACACCTGCTTTGGTAGAAGCTTTTACCTCGTATAATCCTTCTTTGTCCCAATCGGGAATTTCTAAATTTATAGCTTCTAAGTGTTCTGTAAAATCAACTGTTTCCACTCCGTTAGGAAAATAAACAGGTTCGGAATAAGCTACTTTGTCTACCAAAAAATTCAGATTAAGAGCAGGAATTTCTTTTTTAATTGCAGAATCTGTTGCTTGTACGAATGTTTTATCTATTTTTTCGTAAGACGGGTTTCTAAACAACCAGAGAAGACTGATTGTTAAGAAAATAATAACTGACAATAAAAATAAATATATCATCTTTTTGATTTTCATTCTAACCTTTTTTATACAGGTTTATATTCTACAATCATAGTTTTTGCTTGAATAAAATGGTTTATTCTATTAAAGATAAAGGCTCAAAAGTCGGCAGTAGCGGCTCAGTATGGAATTTTAATATTGATTTGTAAGTGGTTTCGCTGGTTAGATTGGTGATGAATTCCTGAAAATTATTCCCTGCGAAATATATTCCCACAGGAAAATCCACGAGATAAATAGGATATTCTCCGTTTTGAGATTTTCTGATATCCCAAAATACAACCTCACCGTTTTCACTTACCATAAAGGGCTCAGCATTGGTAAGTAACTCCATTTCTTCATCTTCGTCAAATATGGCTAAGTCTACATATTCCTGAAAAATCTTCTTCCAATAAGCATTACGATGCTCCAAAGCATCACAAAAAGGGCTGTTTGCTCCCATAGGAATATAACTAAGGAAAAGTTCCAAGAGCCGCCCAAAACCCACTTCTCTTGTAAATTCAATATAGGAAGGCGGTAGTTCCCAGTCGTTACTAATCCGAGTAGTATTACTGGACAGCGTTCGCTCGCCTTCTTTTATGGTCAAAAGTTCTTGATACATATCAATGATTTTAAGATGAAAACCCCTTTACCAGCACCCTTGGTCAGCCACGCTTTTGTGCTCATTTATTAAATCAATAAGTTTTACGAAATGCTGAAATGTGGTCTCTGACAGGTTTTTGTTGGAAGGAACAGCATCAAACGAATACACTGGAGAAGCCCACCCAGCACCGATGACTTCAAAGGTTTCTTGTAAAGGAATAAGGTAGGTTTCCACCGTTTTGTTCGGTGGTGAATATCGTTCTTTTGAGCCGCCTATGGTCACGGAAGCGATTATTGCCTTATCTTTGAATTTTCCCGAAAGCCTATTGCCTTTAAAATAGTCATACAGCACATCATCTATCCATTTCTTGAGAATTGCTGGTGTTCCGTACCAATACAAAGGAAACTGCAGGATGATGAAATCCGCATTTTTTATGGCTTCTTGTTCCGCTTTTACATTGATTTGGTAGTTGGGATAGAGCTTATCCAGACGGCGGATGCCGATTTGTTTTCCGAAGTGTTTTTCTAATTCTTTCAAAATAGCTTTATTAGCCTTGGATTTTTCTAAATTAGGATGTCCAGAAATGACCAAAATCTTACTTTCTGATGAAAAAATCTTATCAGCTGTTCTCGGTTGTGAGGACAAATGAACCGAAAATCCTACAAAAAACAATACTAGAAAAATATTTTTTAGAAGTCTCATAATGATATTTTTTAGAATTAAAGGATAAATATAAGAAACGCTTCGGAGATTTTTTACAACTTTTGAAAAAATAAATCAAATGTTGATTTTATCAATGTTCAAAAGCTTATAGACCATTTCTTTCAGCAGTTCGTTTTCTTCGGTTTGGTTGGTGCCGAGCCCTTTTCCTTTCAGGTCAAATTCCCTGAGAATGGAGATGGCTCTGGTCGCATGTTTCAGTGGATAAAACCGCGCTGCTTCAGCATAATCCTTTACAAAGTAAGGGTTTATCTTTAGTTCAGAAGCTATCACCTGCGGAGACTGTCCCGCCAAAGTGTGGTATAAAACAATGTTGGAAAAAAAGCTGTACAAATTGCTTATGATGAGCATCAGCGGATTGGTTTTAGGGTTTTTGCCCATATAATAAACGATTTTGAACGCTGCCGAACTATTTTTAGTCCCGAGAGCCTTCTGCAGCTCAAAAACATTGTATTCCTTGCTGATTCCTATATGTTTTTCGATAAGTTTTTCATCTAAAATTTCGTTTTCTTTTAAGATGAGTTTTAGTTTTTGCAGCTCATTGGCTATTCTGGATAAATCATTTCCTAAATATTCAGCCAAAAGTAAAGGAATATTCGGAGCAGTTTTGATGTCAAGGGAAGCACACTCCTGCTGAATCCATTTTGAAAGGTTGTAGTCTTTCACAGGCTCGCTGTAGTGGAGCATTTTCGCGTGTTCTAATGCCTTTGCGAATCTCTTACGAGAGTCTATTTTCTTTTGCTTGTGAGCGAAAATAAGTATCGTGGAAGGAACGGGATTTTCTATATATCTCAAAAAAATATCCTGCTCTTCTTCATTTAGCTTTAAATCTTGGGCTTCTTTTACGATAATTACCTGATAATCACCCATCATAGGATATTGGTCTGCCAAGGAAAGTATTTCTGCATAAGAAGAATCTTTTCCATAGATTATCATCTGGTTGAAAGCCTTTTCTTCCTCCGTAAGAATGCCGTTTTCAAGGAGTTTTACGGCAAGGTCTATGTAGTAAGGCTCTTCTCCGTGGAAAAAATAAATAGGAGAAAATTCTTTATTTTTAATATTTTTGGAAATAATTTCTAAATCTTTCATAATATGCAATTACCAAAGCTCAATTTTGAGCAGGATTTTGATTTTAAAATAAAGCAGGACAAAGATACATTTTTTATTTATGATTTGGTTCGCAGGACTTATTTAGTTCTTACCCCAGAGGAGTGGGTGCGGCAGCACTGGGTGCATTATTTTCATTTTATAAAGGGCAAAAGTCTCTCTTCGCTCATCATGGAACGAAAAATAGAACTAAATGGCACCACTAAAAGGATAGATTTACTTGTAACGGGAAAAACCGAACCAGAGATATTATTAGAATGCAAAGCCCCTCATATAGCCCTTACCGAGAGCGTTTTCGAGCAGGCAGCGAGATATAATACCATAATTTCAGCCCCTCAAATTATCCTAAGCAACGGGCTTCAACATATTTATGCAAGGCTGGAGCAGGGACAATATTTTTTTGAAAAACAATAAAAATATTATTGAATACTTTTAAAAAACTTCCATCTCAAAACTGCATCTAGACAAAGAAATCCCAGCCCAATCCACAGAAAAACTCTGAAAAACTCTGTGTATTCATAGTTTTTCTTTCCTTTGATTTTTGTCTTCTCTAACTGGTTGATTTCCTTATAGATATATTCTAAACTCTCGCTGGAATCGGCACGAAAGTATTTTCCGCCTGTATTTTCCGCAATAGAATTGAGCAAATGTTCATCTATTTCCACTTTTTGAGGAACGAAATATACATCTCCAAAACCATCAACTGCGGGAGATTCTGCGTATCCATCTGTTCCGATGCCGATGGTATATACTTTTATCCCATTATTTCTAGCCAAATCGCTGGCAACTTCGGCAGGCATTGCGTTTCTTGTGGTGTTCATTCCATCAGTCATCAGGATGATTACTTTGCTTTTGGCTTTGCTTTTTATCAGGTGTTTGGTGGCTACAGCCAGCCCTTCGCCTATCGCAGTTCCATGGGCTACATCGCCAGGCTGCATTTCTTCTATTTCGGTAGAAATCACCTCGTGGTCGGTGGTCAGCGGTACTTTCATAAAGGCTTCAGCGGCGTAGATGACCAGCCCAAGTCTGTCATTTTCCCTTTGTGAAACGAAATCTTGGGAAAGTTTTTTTAGTACAGTCAATCGGTCTGGGCTAAAATCCCTTGCCAGCATACTGAGCGAAATATCCACTGCCAGAACGATGTCAATGCCCTGTTCATAGTTGTTTTTAATGGTGTAGGTGCGAGGTCTTGCCAGCGCGATAATCAGGGCAGAGAGGATAAAATATTTAGATAAAGTGAGTATTTTATTTACCCAAAAATAGCCATTGCCCGTTTGTATATTTTGGGTAGATGGTATGAGGATTCCTTTTTGTTTTGTTTTCTTTAAATCCTTGATAATTAAGGGAATAAATAATAAAAACAAAGCCAAAAACCACGGACTATGAAACTCAAAATTAAACATTGTCTATATTTGTTTTAGGGTTAAAATGAGTAGAATATATAATGTTTTTTATTGAGTCAAAATCACTTTCCATCGTGTTTTTTTCAGGAATGGTTTTCGCGAATTTTACTAAATCTCCACGAGTCAGCACTTTTTCAAAGACTTCTATTTCTTCATCCGAAATATAATGTTTACTTTTCATTAAATCTATCAAATCTTCTGTGAGCAGAATGTCAGCAGGAATTTGTTTATTATCAGCAAGATAGCCTCTGCAGATTTCTATCAGTTCTACATAGAAAAGTCGGTATTCGTTCTTTTCTATCAGGTTTTTATTTTTTAGTTGTTCTAATTTTTTCAGGGTTTTCAAAGCTGGATTTTCTACGCGCAGATTTTTTACTTTTCTATTAAAAATAAATAAAAAGACAAATCCTAAAATCCCTAAAATAACAAGTCCGCTAAAGAAATAGTTTTTATACATTTCCCAATAGTCTGAAAGAGAGAGTTTTACCTCTTCATTTGGCATGATATCGTTGATTTCCTCGCCCTGCTGGGTGGGATTAGTAACCTCTATTTCATAAGGCGTGGTGCGGTGGATTTCCTCACCGATTTTAAATTCCAAAGCAGGAATGCTGTGTTTCCCTTCCTCGTAAATCGTAAATTCTATAATTCGTTCGTAGCTGTTTGGATTTTCAGAAATGCTGTCTTTCGTTTCCTCAAAACTAAACGGCAGAAGCCCATTTTTCGGAGCAGAAATTACATTTTTTTGATTTAAATTTTCTATTTTAACTTTGAAAACAGCTGTTTCACCGAGTTCTATTTTTTGTTTATCCAAACTCGTGGAAAGCTGCTGTGCAAATCCAAATGTGGTTCCGAAAAAGAAAAGTAAAAAATATTTTTTCATCTTTTATTTATGGCAACTAAAATAGTTAAAATGCCTTCTATTATTGATTTTTCTGTTATTTTTTGAAATATTTTCTTAGTTCTTTCACATACTCATCGCCTGTTTTTAGGCTGATGAATCCAGCCGAAGCACTCTCGAAAATTTCTTTTGTTTTTTGTTCTTTTTTTATTCGGTTTTCTCTAAAATTTTCCTGCAATCTGCGGTCAGATGTATTTGCCCAAATTTGCTTTCCTGTCTCGCTGTCGGAGAGTAGAGCATAGCCGATATCAGGGATTTCACTGTCTTTTTCATCAGAGATTTTCAGCCCTAAAATTTGGTGTTTTTTAGAAGCTGTTTTCAGTATCTTTTCTTGAAAATCATCATTAAAATCCGATAGAACGAAAATAAAAGATTTCTTTTTGAAAACATTCATCATATATTCCAAAGCCTTGTCCAGATGGGTTTCAGAGGCGATGTAATCAGACGAAATGATATCAGATATCATAGCCAAAAGGTGCTTTTTCCCTTTTTGTGGTGGGACGACTTTATAGACTTTATCCGCAAAGAGAATGAGCCCTACTTTGTCATTGTTTTTCAGCGCTGAAAAACCTATACTTGCGCAGATTTCGGCAACGAATTCCTTTTTTAGTGAAATTTTCGTTCCATAGTCCATAGATGCCGATATATCCACTAAAAGCATTATGGTAAGTTCCCGCTCTTCTTCCATCACTTTCACAAAAGGCTGTTGGAAACGAGCTGTTTTGTTCCAGTCTATTCTGCGGATTTCATCACCAAATTGGTAGGGTCTTATCTCGGCAAAAGTCATTCCCTGTCCCTTGAATGCAGAGTGATATGCACCCATGAGGGAGGCATCAGTCTCCCTGCGGGAACGGATTTCTATTTGTTTTACTTTTTTTATAATATCTTTGATGTCCAGTCTGCTCATTATTTTGAAAGATGATAATGTCTTAGCTGATGTTCCTTCTGGCGTGCATTGCTGAAACAAGATACTCGTTTTAGATAGCCTATCACTCTAGTAGCGTGGTCTATATCCTTAGAATGGCAGCTGCTACACTCGTACAGAGTTCGTTTGTCTATGTGGTCACAGTCGTTACAGATAGTGATACGAATATTAAAACAAAAATAATTACACCCTGCTAATGCTGTGGCATTCAGTAACTTGAGGAAACCTTCTTTGTTTGGAGTTTCTTCTAAATTGAGATGAAGAGCCGAGCCGCCATCCAGATATTGGATGATTTCTTTTCCGTGAAGAATAATTTTATCTAAAACATTAATCTTCTCATTTTCAACAGGGTAGAAGTATGAGTTGTAGCACTCACGAGGAGAGAACAGTCCATCTTTTTTGTCCCAAATAGCATTTTTCACACCTAGGTTTTCTGCTGGAACAAACTCCGTGTTGAACATATAACCGTAGAGCTGTTTAGCTTTTTTATTTTCTTCGTAAATGATTTTAAGATAATGACTTACGAAATTTTTGTAATCCGTATTGTTGCTTGCCTCTATGCCCAGATATTCAGCAGCTTCCACCATTCCATTGATTCCGATGGTCAAAAATTGTTTATCCAAAGAGATAAAACCAGCATCATACACAGGCAGAAGTCCTGCAGCCTTGTATTCTTCTACTAATTTTCGGAAAGCAACCTGATATTTATGGATTTTTTGAATTTCTTTAGCAATGTCTTTTTTTAACTGAATTAGTCTATTGATATTCAGTGTGATAACATTGATAGAGCCTGTCGCCACGCCGCCAGCACCGAGTGAATAGCTGAAGGTATTATCGCTGATTTCGTTGCGCAGTCGGCAGCAAGAAGCTAGGCTGTCCGCGCTCTCAGACTGATAAATAAAGAAAGAATTTCCCTCGCTGAGTTCTTCGGCGCACATTTCCGCAAAATCACCATCCACAGGCTTAGTTCCATCTGTGAGCATAGCTGCGGTAACCACAGGGAAAGTCAAAATGGCTTTGGTTCTTTCGGCATTAAACCACTTCATGAAGAATTTTTGGAAACGAGAAAATCGCACCCAGTCAGGACGGGTCATATCAGGAAAGACAAACTCGCCAAACATGCTGTCAAAATAAGGCTTGTCATAAAGCGAAATGTTCCAGAATACGGACTGATATCCGCGCGCTGCCGCTGGCTGATTGATTGCATAGACCACATGCTGTAAGTGGTTTTCTATGGTTTTCGTATTGGTTTCTAAATAATTTTCGCCAAAATCTTTCGCTGCAAAGTGGTCAAAATAAAGCAAAAACTCTACCGTTGCCAAAGCTCCTGCAAACTGCGAACTTACCGCAAAAACTAAATTTACGAACTCACCGCAGAAGCTCTCCAAATGCTTTGGCGCTCTACTTTCTCCGCCTATTTTCAGAAGTCCGTCAAGCAGGAAAGGATACATGCTGATAGACACGCAGTAGGGTTTCAGAGAGGTTTCATCATGGACATAGATTTCGTGGTTTTCTATCTGGCGAACATACTCATTTGCAGTCTCTTCATCAAAAAGACTTGCGATTTTTCTGCGCACCAGTTCGCGGTTTATTTGGATATTGATATCCTTGTTGATTTCAGCCTCCATGGTTGCGATGTTTTTGGAGGTTACATTTGCGTTTGCATCTACAGAAGAAGCTGATGCGGCGTTACCTGCTTTGATGTAATTTTGGATAAAATCAATTTTTTCATTGATTTGTGAAGGTGTTAGACGAATCATGGTGTTAATTTTTAATGTTTTACAAAATAATGGTTTAGTAGTTTATTAGTTTTTACCTCTATAAATTTTTGATTGGTTTTAGGGCTGTCCAATCCGCCCAATTCTGCTATCCAAGGCCCTATTTTCAGCCAAGTGAGATGGTTTTTAATCTGATCAGAAACATCTTCCATTCCTGTGTAAAGACAGGTGTTTAGTCCGTTTTCTTCGGCTGTTTTTAGTTTGTTTATCAAATCTTCTTCCTCCCATTCGCCTCCCATAAAGAGAACGCAGGAAATCATACTTTTATATTTGTTTAAAAAATCAGAAAACAGCTCATCTGTTAATATTTCTCCGCTTCCGTTTTTCCATAAAAATGGCGAGTGACAGCCTTCGCACCGCAGAGGACAGCCTGTGATACTGAAACAAAGGCTGATTTGCCCAGGGACTTCCTGCAGCACGACTTGTATGTCATGATAGCGGAGCATTTTCCATTAAGGAGCTTGTATTTTGCTCAAAATTTTATCTATAATATTTTCAGGGCTGATGTTTTCGGCTTCAGCCTCGAAGGTAAGCCCTATACGATGACGGAGAATATCTTTTGCGATGCTTTTTACATCTTCTGGAATCACGAAAGCCCTGTTTTTAAGGAATGCCACAGCACGAGAGGCGATAGCCAAGTTGATAGAAGCCCTCGGTGAAACACCAAAACTGATGTAATCTTTCAACTCCGCAAGTCCGTATTGCTCAGGATAACGGGTCGCAAAAACCATATCAAGAATATATTTTTCTATTTTTTCATCAAGGTAAATCTGGTTGATGAGTTCCTTTGCTTCTGAGATGTTTTCCAGCGAAATTACTGGTTTTATCTTCGGCTGGTGGGCTGTAGCTACCATGCGCATTACCTTTCGCTCATCTTCAAAAGAAGGATAGTCTATCTTGCATTTCAGCATAAAACGGTCGCTCTGCGCTTCTGGCAGGAGGTAAGTTCCTTCTTGGTCTATCGGGTTTTGAGTTGCTAAAACCAAGAAAGGTTTTGGCAGCGGCATGGTCTCATCGCCTATGGTTACTTGTTTTTCCTGCATGGCTTCCAAGAGGGCAGACTGCACTTTGGAAGGCGCACGGTTGATTTCATCCGCTAAAACGAAATTAGCGAAAATAGGCCCTTTTTTGACCAAAAAATCATTTTCTTTAACATTATAAATCATCGTCCCGATGACATCCGCAGGGAGCAAATCGGGAGTAAATTGTATTCTGGAAAATTCTCCACTTACAGCCTCGGAAAGGGTCTTGATAGCCAAGGTTTTTGCCAGCCCTGGAACTCCTTCCAGCAGGATGTGTCCATTTCCGAGAAGCCCGATGAGAAGGCGCTCCACCATGTATTCCTGTCCGATGATGGCTTTATTGATTTCTTCCTTCAAGAGGGAAAAATAATGGTTCTGAACCTGTATTTTCTCCGTTAATATTTTTATTTCTTCGGCTTGATGTAATTCTGACATAATTGTTAAAATGAGTGGGTAAATTTCTAACAAAAATGTTTAATAATCAAAAAATAAGTATTAAAGTTTGTTAAAAAACGAATCTAGCCAAATCAATTTTGTTTAATCCAATTAAATAGATTATTTTTGGATTTTTAAACAAAAAAAAAGAAGATGGATTATCACTTTGTGGCGCATCAGCAGATAAGGGAAAAACTGCGAAAGGTTCTTTATTTAAGTATTAATTGCTGAACAGACAAATAAAAGTTTATTTATTTTCTGCTTTCACCTATTTTTCAGGCTTTTCAAGGTAACTTATTGGTGTTTATCCTTTTTTATGAAGTTTTTTATTTAAATGCGACAGCAACTTTTCAACTTGGTTGCATTCTCTTTTATTTACTTTTGCATCGAAATTAGTAACAAATCTAAAAAACAATGAAAAAGAAACTAATAAGAATCGGTCTAACCTCTGTGCTGTTACTAGTAGCATGGTTAACAGAGCGTAACTGTAATCTACCGATATGGCAAATACTCATCATTTATCTTATTCCATATTTACTTATCAGCTACGATGTATTACACGAAGCTGTAGAAGGAATTATGGAGGGCGACCCTTTTGATGAGAATTTTCTTATGGCTGTTGCCACAATAGGAGCTTTCGTCGTGGGCTTTTTACCCAATGGCGAGCCTCAATTCTTAGAAGGTGTCTTCGTAATGTTATTCTTCCAAATTGGCGAATTGTTTGAACATTATGCTAAAGATAAAACTCGTGACTCCATTTCAGATCTAATGGATATACATCCAGACACAGCTAACATTTTAAGAAATGGCGAATCAATCGTGGTAAATCCTTCTACTATTGCTGTTGGAGAAGTAGTTGTTATCAAACCAGGCGAAAAAATTCCGCTTGACGGAGAAGTAATTGAAGGTAGTTCAAGTTTAAATACGGTAGCACTAACAGGAGAAAGTGTTCCCAAGGATGTAGCATTTGGGGATTCTGTCATATCTGGTTGCGTAAATATATCAGGAGTATTGAAGGTGAAAGTGAATAAAACTTTCAGCAATTCTACTGCATCCAAAATTTTAAATTTAGTAGAAGAAGCAAGCAAAAGCAAATCAAAAAGCGAATCTTTCATTCGTCGATTTGCACGAATTTACACACCTATAGTAGTTATTTCTGCCCTCTTTTTAGCGTTTATTCCGCCATTTTTTGCTGCAAGCTATACTGATGCTTTATTTACTTGGCTTTATCGTGCACTTACATTTCTTATTGTAAGTTGTCCATGTGCTTTAGTGATTTCCATCCCTTTATCGTTCTTCTGTGGTATTGGTGGTGCTGGACACGTTGGTATTCTTATAAAAGGAGGCAACTATATGGAAGCATTAGCACGCACCAAAACAATTGTATTCGACAAAACAGGTACACTAACCCGTGGTGTTTTTGAGGTGGAATTCATTCATCCAAATAATATTTCAGAACAGGAACTCTTGCATCTTGCAGCCCATGTAGAGCAATATTCTACTCACCCCATTGCTACTGCATTATGTAATGCCTACAAAGACAACTCTTGTGATTGTAAAGTTGAAAACATAAAAGAGATTGCCGGTCAAGGTATTTCTGCCGAAATCAACGGCAAAAACATATGTGTAGGAAATGAAAAAATGATGAAATCAATTGGAGCAGAAATAGCAAATTGCGACAAATGTAATCACTTCAAAGGTACCATAATATATGTTGGGATAGACGGAGTATATGCTGGGCACATCATCATATCCGACCAAATAAAAACTGATTCTGCACACGCTATTACATCATTAAAGAAAGTGGGAATAGAAAAAACTGTAATGTTAACAGGTGACCACAAAGAGGTTGCAAACTTTGTATCTGAGCAATTAGGTATAGATGAGCATTATAGTGAACTAATGCCTGCTGATAAAGTTGAACATGTTGAACGCCTGCTTAACGAAAAATCGGCAAACAACACGCTTGCTTTTGTTGGCGATGGAATAAATGATGCTCCAGTATTAGCTCGAGCAGATATTGGCATAGCCATGGGAGCACTTGGAAGTGATGCAGCCATAGAAGCTGCAGATGTAGTTTTAATGGACGACAAACCTTCCAAAATTGTCAAAGCCATCGGTATTTCTCGTCGAACAATAGGCATTGCACGCCAAAATGCAATATTTGCTATTGGTGTTAAGGTTGCAGTACTTGCACTTTCCACCATTGGTATAGTAACAATGGGAATGGCAGTTTTTGCCGATGTAGGTGTTATGGTATTTGCCGTTTTAAATGCCACACGAGCTTTAAAGGTAAAATAAGTATATTCTTTTAACGCCACAAAAAGAATATGCCAATACAAAAAACAATATAATATATAAAATCAAAATCAAAAGCGAATGCCTTCATATTGTAATTTATGCTTTATGGGGGCATTTTTTGTGCTTTAAAATCGCTTTATTCAATTTAAATAAGTACTTTTGCAAAAAATAAATAGACTTAATAAATGGTTATAACAATTTCAAAAAGGGTACTTTATCGAGAAACTTTAGATTACATCATGATTGCTATCGGGTGTATCTCTACAGCATTGGTTGGACCATATTTTTACTTCCAAACGACATTAGTACGGGTGGTGTAGCAGGTTTATCATCTATTGTGTTTTGGGCATTCAATATTAAAGTTTCATATACCTACTTTTCTTTTGGAAACGCCTTTTGATGCTATTTTTGTGGTTCCAGATGGATTTAATAATCATATTTTTTGGAATATAGCCCATTGTGTTGCCACGCAGCAGCTTTTACATTATTACCTTACAGGGAATGATTTTAGAGTAGACCAAAAATGGGTAGAACTCTATAAAAAGGGAACTTTTCCGTGTTTTGATGAAGAGGAGGAAGATGTAGAGAATTTGGCTTTTATATTAAAAGAAACTTCCAAGCTGTTGGCTTCTGGTTATGATGAAGGATATTTTACTCAGTATAAAACTTATTCCACGAGTTTTGGATTAGAGTTGAAAAATATTGAAAATGCCATTATTTATAATAATATACATGAAGGGATTCATCTCGGACATGTTATGGCTCAAAGAAAAATTTTATTAGGATAAAGAAAATGACAGATAGAAATCAAGATAAAAAAGACGACTTTATATTCGGTCTGCGACCAGTGATAGAGGCCATAGAGGCAGGAAAAACCATTGATAAAATTTTTATCCAAAATGGACTGCAGGGTGATATCATTGCAGAACTGAAAAAACTACTCTCAAAGCACGGAATCAGGGCAAATTATGTCCCAGTGGAGAAACTAAACCGCTTTACCCGAAAAAATCATCAGGGCGTGGTGGCTTTCATCTCGGATGTTGCTTTTTATAAGGTGGAAGATGTTGTCCCACAGCTTTTTGAAGAGGGAAAAGTTCCGTTTTTATTGATTTTGGATAGGCTGACCGATGTGCGAAACTTTGGGGCGATATGCAGAACCGCTGAATGCGTGGGCGTGGATGCTGTAATTATCCCAGATAAAGGGGCGGCGCCTATCAATTCTGATGCGATGAAGACTTCGGCAGGGGCGCTTTATAACATTAAAATATGTAAAGAGAAAAACCTTGCTCATACGATGGACTACCTCCAGCAGTCGGGAATATTGGTTTATGCCTCTACGGAAAAGGCACAGAAATTGCTCTATGAGGTTGATTTTCGTGAGCCATGTGCGATTGTGATGGGTAACGAGGAAACAGGAATTTCTAAGGAAGTTCTCCATCACTCTGATGAGAAAATAAAACTCCCAATGCAGGGAAAAACTCAGTCGCTCAATGTATCCGTGGCTTGTGGAGCGGTGCTTTATGAAGCGGTAAGACAAAGATTAAACTAAACTTTAAAATAATAATTATAAAATGATAAAGAGAATTTTAGCAATAGGAATCATAGGAATGACCCTTGTAGCGTGTAGTCAGGATAAAAAATCAACTGAAAATACCGATAAAAAAACAAATGCAACTACTGAAAACACAGAAAAAACAACCACAGAAGAGGAAAAAACGGAGTCAGTAGTAATGGCAATTTCTGATAGTGCGGGAGTTTATAAACAGAAATTTGTTTTGGAGAAAGGGAAGACTTATCCGTTTTCATCAACGCAGAAAGAAATCCAAACCATCAAAGACCACACAGGAAAATCCATGAGTGGAACACAGGAAGTAGTAGATGAGAGAAATGTAGTGGTGGAAAACTTTGAAAATGGTGTTTATGAGCTGACTTTGAATATTGTAGGAAAGAAAATGACTTCCACAGCTGATGGGAAAACAGTAGTGATAGACACCAAAGCTGCAGCACCGAAGGAAGAGCAACTGAAAAACATCTGGAATATCAATAAAGTATTGGCAGGAAGCAAGTTTACCGTTAAAATGAAAGAAAATGGAGAAGTGATTTCTATTTCTGGAATCAATGACCTTTATGCAAAAATCGAAAAAGCTGTTTCGCCTCTAATCAAAGATGCAAAAGCTAAAAAGGCTTTTATTGAGCAGTTTAAACAAGGTTTTAATGAAAAATTGATAAAAGAAGAATTCTCCAAAGGAATCAATATTTTACCTAAAAAAGGAGTGAAAATAGGAGAGAGCTGGACAGAAACGGACAACATTACTCCAGATGGAAAGGTGAAATCTTCTGTCACTTACACTCTCGCAAAGGTAGAAAATGGTATCGCAGAGATTTCTATAAAAGGAGGAATTCCTCTAAAATCTGAAAAACAGACTCAGCAGGGAGTTACTGCTACTATAAGTATAGAAGGAACTCAGCAAGGGAATATCACGATAGACCAAAATACAGGATGGATTAAAAAATCTAGCCTTAATATCAAAACAACCAACAAACAGAGCATGACAGATGGAAAACAGACAGAATCCGTCACTCAAACCTCTGACAGTACAATTACAATAAACTAAATTGTTATGGGAAAACTGATAGCATTTATTTTATTTTGTTTTATATGTTATCTGATTTTGCAGTTTATCAGAAGGTCTGTGTTTTTTAAGTTTTATAAAGCCGCAAATGCACAGCAGAGAGAATATCAAAATCAAAGGAATAACAGCAGTTCTGCATCTAAAAAGGAATTTAAAAAAGATATAAAATGGGATGCAGAAACGGTAGATTACGAAGAAGTGAAAGATTAGCTTTAATCTAAAAAAATGATGAGAAAGCATAGGATAAATGAGTTATCTTATGCTTTTTTCGTTTTTAAAAACAGCAAAATTTTTCTTTTTTGTATAATGTTTTATAAAAATCCATATTAAAATAGTATTTTTGGGCAGATTTTTTAAGTTTTAAAACTATGTTTAAAGAGAATAAAAATATTTTTTATATAGCAGGAAGCCTTATTTTGTTCATTGCTATCGCCTTGATTTATACTAATCCTGTTTTCCAAGGAAAAGAGATTATACAGCATGATATAGTTCAGTATAAAGGCGGTGCAAAGGAGCTTTTAGACTATCGTGCAAAGAATGGCGAGGAAACCTACTGGAGTGATGCCATGTTTGGTGGGATGCCTACTTATCAGACGGGAGCGCAGTTTCGTGGAGATGTTATAAAACATGTCGATAATGCTCTGAATTTCCTGCCGAAGCCTGCTAATTATTTGTTCTTGCTTTTTGCTGGTTTTTTCCTGCTTGGGATGACAGCCGTTAGAAACTGGAAATATGCTCTTTTAGGCGCTACATTTTTTGGGCTGTCCACTTATTTTTATATCATTATAAGTGCTGGGCATAATGGGAAAGTGCATACAATAGCCTATTTTGCGCCGCTTTTGGCTGGGATTTTATTGGTTTATATCAGGAAAAAATATCTTTTGGGATTTGCTATAACTGCTCTGTTCATGGGCTTACAGATAGCTGCGAACCACTTTCAGATGACTTATTATCTTTTCATAGGGATAGGATTTTTATTCCTTTCGGAATTGATAAGAGTTTTGCTCAAAAAGAGCGATTGGAAGCATTTTGGGATTTCTTCTGGAGTTTTGGCTTTGGCTTTTCTTTTGGGAATAGGTATGAACTCACAAAGACTCTTGACAAATAGAGAATATGCGGAGGAAACCGTGAGAGGGAAACAGATTTTAGAAGATGAAAAACAAAATCACGCTTCCAAAGACGGTATGAATAGGGATGCTATGCTGATGTGGAGCTACGGAAAATTAGAAACTCTAAATCTCTTTATTCCAAGGATTTACGGAGGTTCTTCCCAAGAAAAAGGTTCTGATAGAATAATGCAGAATATTCAGGATTTGGTGCAGGAAAATGCTACTTCACAAGAGGAAGTAGATAACATCGTGAAAGGCTTTTCTAGTCCTACTTACTGGGGCGAACAGCCTGGTACAGCGGGGCCTGCCTACCAAGGAGCTGTAGTCTGTTTCCTTGCTTTCTTAGGGTTTTTCTTCGCTCCTAAAAAATATAGGTATTGGATTTTAGGGGCTTCTGTGCTTACGATTATGCTTGCGTGGGGGAGTAACTTCTTGATTGTTAGTGATTTATTTATTGATTTTGTTCCATTGTATAATAAATTCCGTGCGCCGTCTTCTATTTTGGTGGTTGTGGAGCTTTTATTCCCGCTTATCGCTATTGTAGGGCTTTATTCGTTTTTTAACAATAAAAATCTGACAACTGAATACAAGCAAAAAGTATTGATGTATGCAGGAGGGGGAGTGCTGGCGTTCTTACTTTTAATGCTGGTTTTTGGGAAATCTTTACTTGGATTTTATACCGAAACGGAGAAAAGATACCTTCCGCCTTATCTACTTGATTATCTGATAGATGAAAGATACGGAATGTTTAGGGAAGACAGCATAAAAGCCATTTTTTATGTGGGAGCTGTGCTGGGCGTTTTGTTTTTAACGATGAAACAAAAATTAACTCAAAATATAGCCCTTATCATCATCGGAGCGGTTAGTTTCTTTGATTTATGGTCGGTGAATAAGCGATATTTGAACAATGATAATTTCGTAGATAAAGAATTTGTCCAAGAGCCTTTCGTTACCGAAGTGTCTGATTATCTGATAGAAAAAGCAGGAGATAATACCGAAGTGCAGAGGCTGCTCGCTCAAGCAGAAATGAATAAAACGCTTTCTATTTTGACAGAGAAAGACAAAGGGCATTATAGAATTTTCAATTCTATTACAAGTCCTTTCAACGAGACTACGACTTCCTATTTCAAGTCTTCTGTTGGTGGTTATCATGCTGTAAAACTGCGCAGGTATGATGATTTGATTAACCAATATTTCTCTGAAACAGATAATAAGAAAACACTGAATATTCTTAATATGCTGAATACCAAATACATCCTGCTTGGTTCTCTACAAGAGCCAAGAGCTGAAATTAATCCTAATGCAAATGGAAATGCTTGGTTTGTATCTGATATTCAGTTTGTTAAAACTCCAAATGAGGAAATAAAAGCGGTGGGCGAAATTGATAATAAGAAAATGGCTGTTGTTTCAGTGGAAGACCAAAAATATTTTGAGGGAAAAAACTTGCACAGCGACAGCACGGCGGTGATCGAACTGAAAAATTATCAGCCTAATCAGTTGGAATTTAAAACTCAGTCAAAAACTCCTCAGCTGGCAGTGTTTTCAGAGATTTATTACCCGAAAGGCTGGAAAATACTTCTCGATGGTAAGGAAGTCCCTTATATCAAAGCAAATTACTTGCTGAGAGCAGTATTTGTTCCTGCTGGAAATCATGAAGTTAGAATGGTATTTGAGCCAGAAGTTATCGAGAAAGGGAAGATGATTTCTATGAGCGCATTTGGAATATTCCTGCTGCTGAGTGTGGGTGGATTTTTAAAATTTAGAAGAAAAACTGCTGTTAAAAATACTGAAAACTAAATGGTAAGAAAAAAAATCCTTATCATCACATATTATTGGCCTCCTGCGGGCGGGCCAGGAGTTCAGCGATGGCTGAAATTCACAAAATACCTGCCGGAATTTGGCTGGAAACCCACGGTTTTCATTCCAGAAAATCCATCTTATCCGCTTTTGGATGAAAGTTTGACTAAGGATTTATCTCCTGATTTGGAGACAATTAAAACTAAAATTTGGGAGCCTTACCAGCTTGCCGAAATATTCAGTAAGAAGAATAAGAAATTTAAGTCAGGACAGTTTGATATTGGTGAAAATCAGTCTTTTATGTCCAAGTTGTCTATTTTCATCAGAGGTAATTTTTTCATTCCTGATGCCCGAGTTTTTTGGGTAAAACCTTCCGTAGAATATCTGAAAAAGTATTTAAAGGAAAATCATTTTGATGCTTTGGTGACCACTGGGCCGCCTCACAGCCTTCATTTGATAGGTTTGGAACTAAAAAAATATTTCCCAAATCTGAAATGGATTGCAGATTTCAGAGATCCATGGACGGAAATTTCGTATTACAAGCATCTGAAACTGACAAAATGGGCGGACAAAAAGCACCGAACTTTAGAAGAAAAAGTCTTTAAAAATGCAGATATTACCCTTGCTACAAGTCCCACAGATGCTGAGAATTTCAGAAAAAAAGGCGCAAATGCAGTCTGCATAACCAACGGATTTGATGAAAATGAGATGATTGCAGAAAATACCAAAACGCAGAAATTTACTTTGAGCTATATCGGAGTTTTGGAGCAGCTTAGAAACCCTGAAAACCTTTGGGAAATCTTGAATACTTTGGTTGAGGAAAATGCAGATTTTTCAAAAGATTTTGAGCTAAAATTTGTGGGCAGGATTGATGATAAAATTTTACAACGGATAGAATCCTCTGCTCTTGGGAAAAATGTAAATCTATGCGGCTATCTTTCTCATAATAGGGCTGTTGAAGAAATGAGTAATTCGGATATTCTGCTGATTACAAATTTTGACCGAGATTCTTCCAAGGGAATCATTCCTGGGAAATTGTTTGAATATCTGGCAGTTGGGAAAAAGATAGTTTCCTTTGGTCCAAAAGAAAGCGATGTAGCCGATATTTTGAAAGAAACAGGCTCAGGTAGGCATTTTGGATATGTTGATAATGAAGAAATTAAAAACTATATTTTAGAAATTTATCAGCAGTGGAAAACTGGGAATTTGGAAACCAACCAGCAAAGTGTCCAGGAGTATTCCAGAAGAAATCTCACGAAAAAACTTTCAGAAATTTTATAAAATAAAAA
>CAUQKV010000029.1:0-17944 GCA_963518845.1 uncultured Flavobacteriaceae bacterium
GTAGAGAGCAAAAAGTCCATCATTTCCTTATTCTGAGTGAATTTGTAGTAATTCCCATTCAGTACGATGCTGTATTTGGCTTTGTCCCACACCTGAGGGTCAAAGTTGCGCACTTTTCTTCCCAAGGCTTTCATCAGTTTAGGGTCGGAGGTGTTCATTATTTCTTCCTCCACCTCTTCATCACCAAACAAACGCGCTTTTTCAGCCATCATATACTGCTCAGCACAAGAATATTTATCGCCATCTACATAAAAAGGCGAAGGCTGCCACTGTCCCAAACAAGACTCATCTACGGCATTAGCATTGGGTTTCCAAAAGAAGACGAATTTGAGTTTCTTTGGTGAATTGATAAAAGTTTTTTTGGAGTACTTATAAGCGCCTTTGGGTTGCCAAAGCGGAACACCCTCATAATAATAGTCTTCTTCATCATCCAGCCTGTCTTCTATTTCCAAATCATTCACTTCCCAGTTGTTATAATGCCAGAAGCAAGGATAAGGGAAAAGCGTTTGGTACTCTCGCTGCTCTTTAAGTGAGAGTGTTTCATACCAATTCCAAAAATCGCATTTATAATCTTCGCCAGCGCCCATACGCCAGCCCATAGAAAACTCAGAAAGGGCAGGGTATTCTATCCACTGCGGTGCCATAAGTTTGATGTTTTTTTTCATTTTTAAATCTAATTTTTTTAATCCATTAACTAATTCTTCCCCATTTGTTTTTGCCTTTGTATTGTTTTATGTAGTAGTTTTTCAGGGCTTGGTGCTGTTCCATCTGGAGCGAAGGGTCAGCACGAAGGAGCGCCTCTACGGTATCTTTTGCCGCCTTGATGATGTGCCCATCTTGGGCTAAATCCAGCCGTTTGAAATCCACCACACCACTTTGCTGGGTGCCGAGGATATCGCCTGGCCCACGGAGTTTCATATCCACTTCGGAAATCTTAAAGCCGTCGTTGGTCTCGCACATGGTTTTTATTCGGGTTCGGCTGTCGGAAGACATTTTGTCCGAGGTCATCAGGATGCAGTAGCTCTGCTCGGCGCCTCTTCCCACTCTTCCTCTTAGCTGATGGAGCTGTGAAAGCCCGAAACGCTCGGCACTCTCTATAATCATCACGGAGGCATTGGGAACATTCACGCCGACTTCTATCACTGTAGTAGCAACCATGATATTCGCCTTCCCTGAAGCGAAATACTGCATCGCCTCATCTTTTTCCTGCGGTTTCATCTTTCCGTGAAGCATGGTAACGGCATAGTCTGGGTAAGGAAACGCCTCGGAAACCCGCTCAAAACCGCCTATCAAGTTTTCGTAATCCAAAGCCTCACTTTCCTCAATCAAAGGATAAACGAAATAAACCTGTCTGCCCTTGTCGATTTCATCTTTGGCAAAACGAAATACCGAGTTTCTGTCCTTTTCTCGCCGATGCGCTGTGATGATGGGCTTTCTTCCCATCGGGAGTTCATCTATCACGGAAACATCTAGATCCGAATAAAAACTCATCGCCAGCGTTCTTGGAATAGGTGTAGCGGTCATGATGAGAATATGCGGCGGAATTTTGTTTTTCATCCAAAGTTTTGCCCTTTGTTCCACTCCGAAACGGTGCTGTTCATCAATGATGGCAAGACCGAGGTTTTTGAATTTAACCTTGTCTTCCAGCACGGCATGGGTGCCTACTAAAATATGAAGCGTTCCGTTTTCTAGTTCCGAATGAATGATTTTTCGTTCAGCGGCTTTGGTAGAACCTGTTAGAAGTCTGATGTTTACGCCCGTTCCGAAAAGCGCCTCGGAAAGGCTGTTGAAATGCTGCTGCGCCAAGATTTCCGTAGGAGCCATCATACAGCTTTGGAAGCCGTTGTCTATCGCTATCAGCATCGAAAGCAGCGCTACCATGGTTTTCCCTGAGCCTACATCTCCCTGCAGAAGGCGGTTCATCTGTATAGGGAGCCTCATGTCGTTTCGGATTTCTTTTAAAACTCTTTTTTGGGCATTGGTCAGCTCAAAAGGCATTCTGTTTTGATAAAAATCATTAAAAAAATCGCCCACCAAAGGGAAGGGATTTCCTACTGCCGATGTCTTATTGTATTGTTTTTTCAAGGCATAGCCGAGCTGGAAGAAGAATGCTTCCTCGAATTTCAGTCGTCTGTCCGCCTGTTCAAATGCCGAAGTATCTTTGGGAAAATGAATATTGACAAAGGCTTCTTGTCTTCCCATGAGTCTGAGCGACTGGAGGAGGCTTTGTGGCAGATTTTCCTGCACAAGTCCTGTGACATGCCCAAGAATATGCGCTTGGATGCCTTGGAAAAATTTTTGATTGAGCCCTCGTTTTGTGATTTTCTCACTGCTCGGATAGATAGGGCGAAGTCTGAGTTCTTTCTCTCGTTTTTCTTCCAGTTCTATCTCTGGATGTGCCATAGAAAACTGCTGTCCGAAGAGGCTGACCCTTCCGAAGATGTAGAGCTCTTTATTGAGCGGAATTTGGTCTTTCAGCCATTGGGTGTATTGAAACCAAACCAAATCTAATGCGCCTGTCTCATCGCGGAACTTCGCGGAAAGTCTTTTTTGTCCTTTTCCGTAGGTGATTTCTTTTAAATCATAAATCCTTCCTTTCAGCTGGATTTCTACATTTTCTTCCTTTAAATCTGCTACTCGGTAGACTTTACTTTTATCCAAATACCGCAGAGGGAAGAAATAGAGAAAATCCTCCACGGTAGAAATTCCCAAAACATTTTTAATCAGTTTGGAGCGTTCAGGGCCGATGCCTTTTAGATATTCTATGGGAGTAGATAAATCCAAAATGCGTTAGTATGCTCTTTCTTTATTACCTTCAAAGAAATTGATGTAGGCTCTATTCACCACTCTGTTTCCGCCAGCGGTAGGATAGTCTCCAGTGAAATACCAGTCGCCGAGGTTTTTCGGGCAGGCTTTGTGCAGGTTTTCTACGCTTTGGAAGATGATTTCCACAGGGCAGTTCATTTCCTCAGGAACTAAAAGTTCAGTTATTTTCGCTGAAATTTCTTCCTCAGAAAATGGTGCATAGATTTCTTTGACATAGTTAATGACTTGGGAATCTTCTAAATCCACTTGAGATTTACATTTTTCATAAACTTCTTTGATAATATGGTCAGAACCTCTTTCTTTGTGCAGTTCTAAAGCCGCCTCGAAAGCCACCAAATCCTCCAAACGAGCCATGTCTATACCATAGCAGTCAGGATAGCGGATTTGTGGAGCAGAGGAAAGAACGATTATTTTCTTCGGATTCAAACGATTTAGAATTCGTAAAATACTGTTTCTCAGTGTAGTTCCTCTTACGATGCTGTCGTCTATAATGACCAGATTGTCAATGTTTTTTCGGACAGAGCCGTATGTGATGTCATAAACATGGGCTACCAAATCATTTCGGCTGCTGTCTTCCGTGATGAAAGTACGGAGTTTAGCATCCTTGATGGCTACTTTTTCGGTTGTAGGGTGAAGGGACAATATTTCCTCCAATTTTTCCTCTGAAATATTGTTTCCTAATTTTAGGATTTGGTTTTTCTTGTATTCATTCAGATGGGCGTCAGCCTCTTCTACTAGTCCATAAAAAGAGGTTTCCGCAGTGTTCGGAATGTAAGCAAAAACCGTGTTTTTCAGGTCTTCATCTACGGAATTTAGAATTTTTGGGAAGAGAAGCGCTCCCAGTTTTTTTCTTTCCTGATAAATTTCCTTGTCGCTGCCTCGTGAGAAATAAATTCTCTCAAAAGAACATGCCTTGTAGGGCAGGGCAGGGAGAATTTCTTCTATGGAAACATTTCCGTTTTTCTTGATGATGATGGCAGAACCTGGGTTTAGCTCTGTAATTTGCTCAAAATCAAGATTAAATGCAGTCTGTATAACTGGCCTTTCGGAGGCTACAACTACGATTTCATCATCTTTGTAATAATACGCTGGACGAATACCCGCAGGGTCTCTGATTACAAAGGCATCGCCATGTCCTATGATTCCTGACATAGCATAGCCGCCATCCCATATGTATGCAGATTTTTTGAGGATTTTTGCTACATCCAGCTGGTTTGGGATTTCTGCTGCAGCATCTTTTTTGGAGTAGCCTTCAGCTTTTAGTTTTTGGTATAGATTTTCAACTTCGGTGTCTAGGAAATGCCCTATTCTCTCCATGATGGTCACCGTGTCAGTCTGCTCTTTCGGGTGTTGGCCGAGTTCTACCAGTTTTTGGAAAAGCTCTTTAGAATTGGTCATGTTAAAATTTCCAGCCACGATGAGGTTGCGGTAAATCCAGTTGTTTTGTCGAAGAAAAGGATGAACATTTTCTATGCTGTTTTTCCCAAAAGTCCCATAGCGAACATGCCCTAAAAATACATTCCCAATGTATGGAAGCAGGTGTTTCTGGGCTTCTGTGTCATCTTTTATTTTTGGATTTTCTTTTAGAATTTCGCTGATTCTGGTATTGATTTGATTGAAAATATCCTGTATCGGCTGGCTGGCATTAGAACGGATACGGCTGATGTATCTCTCGCCAGGCTGCATATCAAATTTTACGCTCGCCAGTCCAGCGCCATCCTGCCCTCGGTTATGCTGTTTTTCCAGCATTAGGTACATTTTATTGATACCATAAAAAGGCGTTCCGTATTTTTCTTTATAGTATTCTAAAGGTTTTAACAGACGAAGCATCGCAATGCCGCATTCATGCTGTAAGTGGTCGCTCATAGTTATATTTTGTTTTTATTTAAAAAATCTTCTGTAAAAATACAAAAAAACTAAAGTTGGGATTTTATTTCCCAATCATGCTTTTGATTTTATTGAGTTTCATTAGGGCTTCTATCGGTGTCAGAGTATTGATGTCTATTTGGGTAAGTTCTTCTCTTATGCTCTCTAAAGCAGGGTCATCCAGCTGAAAGAAAGAAAGCTGAAGATTTTCCTCGGTCACTCGTTTTATGCTTTCCATGTTTTGGTCTTGGCTTCGGCTGTTTTCCAGTGTTTTTAGAATTTCTTTTGCTCTATTGACCACTTTCGTAGGCATTCCAGCCAGTTTGGCTACATAGATACCAAAGCTGTGTTCGCTGCCTCCTGCGACTAGTTTTCTTAGGAAAATTACATTATTTTTGTTCTCTTGTATGGCGATATGATAGTTCTTAATTCGGCTGAAACTATTCTGCATTTCATTTAGTTCGTGATAGTGAGTCGCAAACAGCGTTTTAGGCTGTGTAGGGTGCTGGTGGAGGTATTCTGCAATAGCCCAAGCGATGGAAATCCCGTCATAAGTGGAAGTTCCGCGCCCGATTTCATCCAGTAGAATGAGGCTTCGCTCTGTGATGTTGTTCAGAATGTTGGCAGATTCATTCATTTCCACCATGAAAGTGGATTCTCCTGCCGAAATGTTATCCGATGCTCCCACACGGGTAAATATCCTGTCTAGAACTCCTATTTCGGCGTGTTTTGCAGGGATAAAGCTTCCTATCTGCGCCAAAAGACAGATGATGGCTGTTTGTCTCAGAACTGCTGATTTACCAGACATGTTGGGACCTGTGACCATCATAATCTGCTGCGATTCTCGGTCAAGGAAAATATCATTTGGAATGTATTTTTCGCCCAGAGGTAGGGATTTTTCTATCACGGGATGCCTTCCTTCTTGGATGTTTATTGCGAAATCTTCATTTATAATTGGTTTGGTGTAGTTTTCTGCTATCGCAAGTTCCGAAAGTCCTACCGCACAGTCTATTTCTGCAATGGTTTTGGAGTTGTTTTGAATGGTGTCCATATGCACGAGAACCTGCTCTTCTATTTTTTTGTAGAGCAAATGTTCCAGCTGGGCGATTTTTTCCTCAGCTCCTAGTATCTGTGATTCGTATTCTTTCAGTTCCTCTGTGATGTACCGCTCTGCATTGACCAGCGTCTGTTTTCTTATCCAGTTTTCAGGAACTTTGTCTTTATGCGTGTTTCGGACTTCTATATAATACCCAAAAACATTATTAAAATCTATTTTTAAACTTGAAATTCCTGTTCTCTCGCTCTCGCGCTGGCACATTTCATCCAAATAGGATTTTCCGCTGTAGAGGAGGTTTCTCAGTTTGTCCAGTTCTTCGGAAACGCCTTCTTTGATTACATTTCCTTTGTTTATACTTACAGGAAGCTCCTCGTTTAGATGGCTTTGGAGATAATCAATGAGTTCTTTATGGCTGTGCAGAGGCGAAACCCAAGCCAAAGCATCTGGATAAGGCAGCAACAGTTCCTTTATTTTTTCAATGCTTATCAAACTATTTCGGAAGTTCCCGAGTTCTTTCGGCGAAATTCTCTCTGCGGCAAGTTTTCCGAGCAGTCGGTCTAGGTCGGAAATAGATTTTAGAAGGTCATGGATATTGTATTTTAGATTTTCTTCTTTGTTAAAAAACTCTATCAGAGAGAGTCTTCGGTTGATTTCGTTTACGGATTTCAGTGGAAGAATCATTCTTCTTCTCAGCAGACGCCCTCCCATAGGCGTGGTCGTGCGGTCTATGATGTCCAGAAGGCTTTTGCCCTCATGGTGGTTGGAATGAATGATTTCCAAATTTCTAAGCGTAAAGCCATCCATCATTAAATAATCATCCTGCGGAATGTTTTGTATTTTGGTAATGTGCTGAATGAGAGTATGATGGGTGTCCTCTACTAAATAGGCGAAAATAGCACCAGCAGCAGTGATGGCTAATGGAAATTCCTCTATTCCGTAGCCTTTCAGTGATTTTGTTTTGAAATGATTGGTAAGTTTCTCATAAGCAAAAGGATACTGATATGCCCAGTCCTCCAGCGCGAAAGTATTTTTGTCTTTTATTCTGTTTGGAAGTTCGGTTTTTCGCTGATAGATAATTTCACTAGGGCTGAAGGTATGGATGATGTGCATCAGCTTATCCGAATTTCCTTCCGAAACAAGGAATTCTCCTGTGGAAATGTCCACTAGAGCCATGCCGTATTTTTCTTTTTCACGATGGATAGACAGTAGAAAATTATTCTCTTTGGTGGTCAGAATCTGCTCATTAAAAGTAACTCCTGGCGTAACAAGCTCTGTAACGCCTCTTTTTACGATGCCTTTGGTCATCTTTGGGTCTTCCAGCTGGTCACAGATTGCGACACGCAGTCCAGCACGAACCAGTTTGGGAAGGTAGGAATTCAGGGAGTGGTGAGGAAAACCAGCCAGCTCGGTATGGGAACCGCCGTTATTTCTCTTTGTGAGAACGATGCCCAAAATCTGGGAAGTTCGCACAGCATCCTGCCCAAAGGTTTCGTAAAAATCCCCCACACGAAAGAGTAGGACAGCATCTGGATATTTAGCTTTGATGCTGTTGTACTGAGCCATCAGCGGAGTTTCTTTTTGTGTCGTTTTTGCCATAAAGTGAAATTAGGTTTAAGGGAACAAAATTAAAGAAGATTTCAATAAAATTTTGTTAAAAAAGTATTATTTTTGTGCGAATTTAAACTTTTAGGGCTAAAAAAGATATTATATGCGGGTATATGATAATAAGCACTGGATATCCATACTGCTGAGTATACATAAATCAGACTCACTAAAAACCTTGAGGTCAGGGATGATTGCTATGGCTGTATATGCGGCAATAGTGGCTTTTTTGGAGATAGAATATTTTAAAATAGACAAGGATTCTTCGATTAAAAATATTTCTCTCATCCACACGCTGCTGGGTTTTGTCTTGTCGATGCTTTTGGTTTTCAGGACTAATACCGCCTATGACCGATGGTGGGAAGGGCGAAAACTTCTGGGAAGAATGGTAAATGACTCCCGAAATTTTGCCATTAAACTCCATACCATGCTGGACACAGCAGACACCGAAAATAGAGACTTTTTTCAGAAATATCTTTGTTTTTTTCCTCACTTACTTAGCAGGCACTTGTCCAAAAAATCTACTAAAATGGAACTGGCACAAGATCAGCATCATACGGAAGTAGAACAGCTTCCACATCCGCCTAATGCGCTGATTTGGAGGATACAGGAGAGAATTCAGAAATTATATAAAGAGGGTAAAATATCGGGAGAGCAGATGCTGATGCTGGACTATCATGCCAGAGGATTTTTGGAAGTCTGTGGCGGCTGCGAAAGAATCAAAAACACGCCGATTCCTTATTCTTATTCATCTTTTACAAAGAAATTTATCGTTATTTATGTGATTACTCTTCCTATCGCCTATTCTATGAGTATAGGGTATCTTATGGTATTTCTTACTGTTTTCGTATTCTATGTGCTGATGAGTATGGAGGTGCTGGCAGAGGAGATAGAAGAGCCGTTTAATAATGATGAAAACGACCTTCCTATGGAGCTGATAGCTCAGAATATAGAGAAGAATGTAATTCGTATTTTCAGTGAATCCTAAAAAATAATTATTTTGGTTCAGAAACTTAAATTAGAAGAGCTGGGGAGAATAGATGTAGAAACATTTAAACAAAGTTCTAAAACTCCTCTAGTTATAGTCCTTGATAATGTGCGCAGTATGCATAATGTAGGAGCGGTATTTCGTACAGCAGATGCTTTTTTGGTAGAAAAAATCTTACTCTGTGGAATCACTCCACAGCCGCCGCATAGAGAAATCCATAAGGCTGCGCTAGGAGCTACGGAAAGCGTGGATTGGGCTTATTTTGAGTCTGTTACGGAGGCTCTACAAAGCTTGAAATCAGAAGGATATAGAGTGGTAGGAGTGGAACAAACTACTGGAAGCCAAATGATTACAGAATTTGACTTTGTGAAGAGCCCAAAATATGCATTGGTTCTTGGTAACGAAGTGGAGGGCATCAGTGATGAGGTTCTTCCGCTCTGTGATGACTTCTTGGAGATACCTCAGCTGGGGACTAAACACTCTCTAAATGTGAGTGTTTGTGGTGGAATTGTGATGTGGGAATTTTTTAAACACTTGAAATAAATTGGGACAGGATACGCCTACTTTTCTGATTTATTCCCTGCATTTTCTCTTGATAATGTTCAGCATTTCAGTAGCAGTTTTTCAAAAGAAAATCAGATATAAAAAACTGATTTATAGTATTTTATCGGTTTTTTATGCGTGTTTTTTGTATTTGCAGATTTCGTCCATCATAGAGAATGAGACTACACTGAGAATCATCACTCATACTAAGCTCAATATCAGCTATATACTATTTTCTTTGGTGTGTTTTCTTCTACTGATAAATAGAGGGAAACCTGCTTTTTATTTTTGGCTCATTGCAGGAGTTCAGAGCATATTGTATTATCTTTCGTTTAATCTGACAGGAACAGGCTTTAATGAAAGTATTCCATTTCACCTGAAAACAGGCATTAAAGGAGCGGGAATAGGGGATTTTTATAAACTTATCATAGACATCTCTTTATTGGTGGCTTTATTCGTTTTTTCAGCGTTTTTTTGCTTTAAAAATTTTATTAAAAAAGAAACAAAACAGAAAACCATCAACGCTAAAATTCCAGTGTTTTTGATGCTGGTTTTATTGGTGTTTAATCCTTTAAACTATGATATTTACCAAACTTATAAGGTGGTAGATGAAGACCCGAAGTTTTTGTTTAAAGACAATTATCAGCCTCCGAAACAGCCCGTAAAAAACGAAACTAAGTATAATTTGGTTTGGATTTATGCAGAAGCTTTTGAGCGGATATATCTTAATCAGGATATTTTCCCTGACCTTGCGCCTAATTTGGCTCAGCTGGAGAAAGAATCGCTTTCCTTTTCTAATGTTCATCAGGTCTGGGGAACAGGCTGGACTATCGCAGGAATAGCCAGTTCTCAGTGCGGAGTGCCTCTATATGCGGTGGGGAGAGAGAATAACGACCTTGACCAGCTTCCGAGTTTTCTCCCTAAAATAAAGGGCGTAGGGAATATACTTGCCGAGGACGGCTACAAAAATATTTTCATACAGGGCTCTCCCAAAGCCTTTGCAGGGAATGATAAATTTTTGGAAAGTCATGGTTTTCAAATGTTTTCACTTGAAAATATTGATGAAAAGTATAAAACACCGAGAAATCTCTCTCGCTGGGGGCTGAATGATGACAAAACCCTTGAATTTGCTAAAGAAAAATACAAGGAATTAAAGTCTAAAAATCAGCCGTTTAGCATTATGATTTCTACGATAAACACTCATAGTCCGAGAGGTTTTGTTCCACCAGATTTTAAGAAGAAAAAATATAAAAATGGGCAGAATGTTACTCTGAATGCCCTTCATGTGAGTGATTATTTGATTTCGGAATTTATCAATGAAATTAAAAAACTGGATACAGAAAAAAACACCATGATAGTGATTTCTTCGGACCATCTCACGATGAGAAATATGGCTTCCGAAACGCTGGAACGCCATCCTGACCTTCGCCGAAATTTATTCATGATACATTTTCCGAATAAAATTTCACCAAGAATTTCGGAGAGAAACACCTCATCTCTGGATGAGGGCGTTACGGTTTTGAATGCTATGGGCTATCCGCTGGAGCGTTTTGGGCTGGGAGTTTCTTTATTTAGTAATGAAAAAAACCTGAAAGAAAAAACACAGAACAAAACGGATGATGTCCTGAAAAGCTGGAAAAAATATTATTTCCAATTTTGGGAATAAACCGTTCTATCTGATTTCTCCATAACCAATAAGCCCATCGTAATTTTTTCCAAAAGGAGTGTAATACAGAAAAGCTTGATATTGGTTTTGTGTCTGCCAGAAATTTCCATTGATTTCACCAAAATTCAGTTTTCCATTTCGGTCTTTTGTTGCAAGGATATAGTTGTAGAATCCCTGTTTTAGGAATATTTTAGCAAAATATTTTTGGCTTTTTGGGTCGTAGTGCATTTGGCTCTCTTCATTAGCCTGATAATCATTAAATTGTCCTAAAACATAGATGTCTTTCCCTTCCAAAGGATGGCTGTCCAAAGAAAATACCACCCAAGAGTAATCGCCCTCGTAGTCGGCATTTCTTTCTTGTCCCATGTTATTGCTACGGAAATAGAAAGCACCATTGACATCTGGCTGATACTGGTAGCTCAGCGGCGAAGTCCAAGTAGGGAAGAGGTAGGTGTAGTTCACACCATCGATGTTTTCCGTTCCTGCTACCATGTCGGAGGAGGCGTTTATCGTTTTATTATCAAAGTAAGAAAACTCATTATTTCCTTGAAAAACAAGACTTAACTGCTGAAACATCAGCTGGTTTCCGAAGAGGACAGAGGAAGGTTTTAGGTTAAAAATTCCATCATTAAAATTATTATTTTGGATAATATTTAGGCTGATAGAATTGATATTTCGGCTGGTTTCTGGGTCGGTAAGGGTAGCTTTGACTTCTACTCTTTGGTTGAGGTTTGGAGTTTTCGCTGCGGTGTATCGGCTTACATTCAGACCAATTCCAGCTCCATTTTCTGCCACCGAAAATCTCTTTGTGAAAAGTGGTTTTTTCGGCGAATCTTTATAAACTATAAGTTCAAAATTTCCCGATATTTTAGGCTGAATGTCCTTGTTAGGAAAGGTCAGAGAGTAGTGTGTGTAGGCTTGGTGGGTGTTGAAAGAATATTTAAAATTATCAATCAATCCGCTCAGTTTTCCAGTCGCAAATTCCGTGAAAAACAAGCCGTCATCTTTCCAGTTTCTATCAAGATGTTTTATCGTGTAACGATAAATCTGGCTGCCGTTGTCCAAGTCGTCAAAACGAAGGACAAGCTTCTCTCCGAACCTTATGACAGGCGTTTCGTCATTGGTCTGTGGATTAAATAGCTGGATGCTTTTAATATTCTGCCCAATGGCAAAAACGCCCGAAAACAAGAACAATAGTCTAAACATTAGGCATTTTTTATAACGGTTAATCTCGCCTTAGTGTGGTAATTTCCTTGTTTAAAGAAACGAGTGAAAAAGTCTAGTTCTTCTTTTGAATAGTTGTTTTTCTTGAAGAAAGAAATCTTTTTCTCGCTCACTTCTATGCTGTAGTCCAGAATTTCTTTGGAGTAGAAATTCGCCAAGAAGATTTGGTAGAAATCTTGGTCGATTCTGTCTTTATTCAAGAATTTATTTTGTTTAATACAAAATGCGTTTTCTATATTAGAATAAACCTCAAAACCAGAATTGATATTATGGAAAACTACCATCACAGTGTCTGGTTTTTCCTCTTCTTTGGTTGCTTTTGGTTTGTATTTTTTCACGGCTTTTTCTTTTTCCTCTGCGGATAGACCAGCGGTTTCTGTGAAGAAATCAAAATATCCGTTCATAAAGTCATCCACCTCATCTTTTTTAAGGAATACGATAGGAACACCCTTGTTATAGATAAGGAATGCTTCGTGGTGTTCTTTTAGATTTTCACGGATAAGAGCTTGATCTTCCATGAAGCTAAGGGATTCTTTAGAGTGGATGTTTTGTTTTTCTTTTTCTATGAACTCCTCATTGTAGTCGCTCATGATGGAAACTCCTGAGAACCACCATTCTTTATGCCATTCTACGATGCCCATGAAGATGATGCTTTTTTCCTTTAAATCTTTGTGTTTAGGGAAAGAAGATTTCAGAAGTTTGAATTTCTTATCGGTAGCGATGTGTTTTATTTTAAGGTGTTTTTCGTCTTCGCCAAGGAAAAGGAAACTTCCCTGAACTCTCGGAGACATTTTTTCTAAATCTTTCGCTACGGGATGTTTTTTACCCAAAATCAGAATAGCCCATTCCTTCGCAGAAAGTGCAAGGAGAGAGGTGCATGCCTCATGGATGAATCTGTCTCGGTTGTCATCCAGAGTAGCTTCTACTCTTCGTCCTGCTTCCATGATTTCCGCCTCTTGTCTCAGTAGAGCGAAGCCTGTATCTGGGAAGAATAGATAAGTTTTGGTAAGGATATTATTGAGCAGTCTTCTCACTTCGTAGTAGTCTTGGGTAGGCTCTATTTGGTAAGTTTCTCTCAGTAAATCGTTTTCTGGAGCGTATTCGTATTCTGTTTCCAAGATACCCACCAGTCCTTCAGAAATGCTTTGTATAAAAGGATCGTGAGGATTGAGCAGGATATTCTTGTTCACGGTATTGATGAAATACCAAACCAAAAATTTCACATCTTGGATATTAACCTCGCCTTCTACATAGTTTTTGTCAGTTTCGTAGAATGGCAGCGGTTTTCCGTAAAGTTCTTTATGTTTTTTGATGAAAGAATTCCATACTTCAGACCCAGAAATGATGTCTTCTAAATAAGAAGTCAGAAACATACAAAACAAAGAAATCCCTTCTTCTCTTATGAAATTCTGCAAAGGAAGATGAAACTCTTTTTCGTAGATTTTATCGTTAATTTCATTGCTTATTCCTAAAAAATAAAGGTCGGATTTAGCGGTTTTGTTATAAGGTTTTATTTCTTGCCAGTCTTCTAATAAAATTCTTTTCTGTGCTGCCATCTTTCTTCTTTTTTTTGTTTCCACAAAGATAATAAAATATCTCCACCTAAATATCTGAAAAATATCATACTTTCTAATGAGAGCTGAGTAAAATTCATAACGATTTTTTGCAGTAAAATATTGAGGAAAAAAACTATCTTTACACGGAATAAATAGAATTTCCTCTAAAAAATGGACACCTCTGAAAATAAGATAATCCACATCGATATGGATGCTTTCTTTGCTTCCGTAGAGCAGCTGGATTGTCCAGAACTTAGAGGAAAACCTATCGCTGTGGGCGGTGGAGGGAATAGAGGCGTGGTAGCGGCAGCAAGCTACGAAGCGAGGAAATTCGGCGTTCGTAGTGCGATGAGCGGCGCGAAGGCAAGGAAACTCTGCCCAGACCTTATCTTTGTTTCGCCTCGTTTTGAGCGGTATAAGGAAATTTCTTTGCAAATCCGCGAAATATTCTATGAATACACCGATTTGGTAGAACCGCTTTCCCTCGATGAGGCGTATCTGGATGTGACTTTTAACAAGAAAAATAATTCCTCTGCTACGAACATTGCCAAGGAAATTCGGAAAAAAATCTTTGAAAAAACAGGATTGACTGCCTCGGCAGGTGTGTCTGTCAATAAATTCATCGCCAAAATAGCCAGCGATTATAAGAAACCCAATGGACAGACCACTATAAAACCCAATAAAATCATTCCATTTTTGGACAGTCTTGACATTAGAAAATTCTATGGAATAGGCAAAGTAACTGCCGAAAAGATGTATGCTCTCGGCATTTTTACAGGAAAAGATTTGAGGGAAAAATCGCTGCCGTTTCTGCAAAATCATTTTGGGAACAGCGGGCTTTATTATTATGAAATTGCGAGAGGAATCCATAGAAGTCCTGTAAATCCTGTCCGAATTGCTAAATCCATAGGAGTGGAGCGGACTTTTGAGCATGATGAACAGCACCAGACATACCTGCTGACACCTTTGGAAACACTTTCCAAAGAGCTGGAACAAAGGCTCAAAAAACGAAATCTCTCAGGGAGAACCATTACTTTGAAGATAAAATACAGCGATTTTACTACGCAGACACGGAGCAAAACTTTAGCAAAATTTGTTTCAGACCAAAATATGCTTTTCCGTATCGGCGAGGAGCTTTTGTTTCAAGAAAACCTAAAAAATTCGGTGAGATTATTAGGTCTTTCTGTGTCCAACCTGAATGTTTGGGAAAAACAAAACCAGCCAAAATATATTCAACTTCAGTTTGAGTTTCCACCTCACGAGAGAAAAACAGAATAATTATTAAAAATCAAATTTAAATCCTAACCCCGAAGAAACTTCCCGCCAAATCACTCACTCCCATAGCGATAGTTCCCCAGAAAGTAATACGGAGAATGGCTTTCAGTGGGTTAGAGCCTCCTATTTTAGCGGCAATTCCGCCCAAGAGCGTAAGGAAAAGAATAGCAGAGCCGTAGAGATAATACTCTAAATGATGAAACGGAGCAATGAAGACCACCAACAGAGGCAATATACCGCCAAAGAGAAACGCGCCGCCAGATGCCAGAGCCGCCTGAAAAGGTTTAGCCTGACTGATTTCGGTGATGCCCAGTTCATCTCGTACATGCGCCGCTAAAGCATCATGCTCGGTTAGTTCTTTTGCTACCTGCATCGCAGTTTCTGATTTTAGCCCTCGCAGTTCGTAGATATGTGCAAGCATCTGTAGTTCTTCTTCAGGAGTGTCTTTCAGTTCTTGTCTTTCCCTCTCGATGTCTGCGTGTTCTATATCCGTCTGCGAACTTACCGAAACATATTCTCCTGCCGCCATGGACAAAGCTCCTGCGATAATTCCTGCCGCTGTTGCTAAAATCACAGACTCTGGTGTGGAAGTCGCTGCGGCTACTCCTATGGCAAGGCTCGCTGTGGATAGTATGCCGTCATTAGCACCTAATACTGCGGCACGAAGCCAGTTACTACGATGGATATAGTGTTTTTCAAGGTAATCATCAAGGGTTTTCATTGAAGTATTTATTTAAAACTGAAGACTAAATGCAAAGATAGTTTTCTTTTGTGTAAATCTTATTTATCCATTAAGAAAAACATAAAAATTTATAAAAAGAATAAATAAGAATATTTTATGAAAAAGTTACAGAGCAATAAAAAAATGGGAGAACTCCTAAAGAAATTCTCCCATTGCATTAAAAACAAAATGAATAAATTATAAATCTATATTAACCTCCAGTTTCTCAGCCAAAAGCTTTGCAACTTTTAGTTTTAGAGGCTCTATGTCTATGTTTTCCATAGCATCATTCGCGAAAGCATACAGCAGTAGTGCCTGCGCCTCTTTCTTGGAAATTCCTCTGGCTCTTAGGTAGAACAGCGCCTCATCATTGAGCTGTCCTACGGTACATCCGTGTGAACATTTCACATCATCTGCAAAGATTTCCAGTTGCGGCTTGGTGTCTATGGTTGCTCCCTCGCTCAGCAGGATGTTGTTATTCTGCTGGTAGGCGTTGGTTTTTTGTGCGATTTTATTTACGAATACTTTTCCGTTGAACACGCCATGCGCTTTGTCCTTGAAAACACCTTTGTAGTTTTGGTAAGACTCACAGTTTGGCTCGTTGTGATGCACAGCCGTGTGGTGGTCTACCAGTTGTTCATTTCCGATGATGGTAATACCATTCATGAAGGAATTGATATTTTCTCCTGTGTGAATGAAATCGAGATTGTTTCGAACTAATTTACCTCCAAAAGCGAAAGTATTCACTGTCGCTAGGCTGTCTCGCTCTTGTTTTGCGAAAGTGCTGTCTACCAGATAAGTAGTCTGGCTGTCGTTTTGGAGTTTGTGCCAGTCGGCCTTTGCGTTTTTGCCCACGAAAATTTCCGTAACCGAGTTGGTAAAAGTATAGGTTTCATCAAAGTTATGATGGCTCTCTATCACTTCCACTTTTGCGCCTTCTTCTACGATGAGGAGATTTCTCGTTGTGTAGAGTACATTTTCATCCTGATTTTCAGAGATGTAGAAAAGGTGAATAGGCTTTTCTATCACTGTGTTTTTAGGGACAAAAAGGAAAAACCCATCGCTGTACAAAGCATCGTTTAGGGCTGTGAATGCTGTGTTTTTAGGTTTTATTTGGTTAAAATATTTTTCGACCAAATCTTTATTAGACGAAAAAGCATTATTTAAAGTCAAAAATTCTGCATTTTCTACGGAGATTTTGGATAGAGCCTTTTGGAATTTTCCATTGACAAAGACAATGAAATCAAAGTGCTCTTCTCCCAGATGCAGCTGGTCTAGCTGCTCTTTCGTAATGTGAAATTCCTGCTTCGGCGCCAGAGAATATTGCTTGTTCACTGCTTCGGACAGGTCGGTATATTTGTATTCCTCATCTTTTTTAGTGGGAAAACCTGTCGCCAAAAACTGGCTGAGTGCCTCGGCTCTCTCGCTGGAAAGTGTGGATTTTAGTTGTTCTATTTGATTAAATAACATAAATTTTGTATTTGATTTGAAATTTTGGAGTTTGAAATTTGAGTTTTAATCTCAATTATTTTACCAGCCAGTCGTATCCTTTTTCTTCTAATTCCAAAGCTAGTTCCTTGCCTCCAGTTTTTATGATTTTCCCATCCGCCAAAACATGCACGAAATCAGGCTGAATGTAGTTTAGCAGTCTTTGGTAGTGCGTGATTAGAAGCACTGCATTTCCTTGGTTTTTGAAATGGTTCACACCTTCGGAAACGATTCTCAAAGCATCGATGTCAAGTCCAGAGTCTGTTTCATCCAAGATAGCCAGTTTAGGGTTCAGCATCAGCATTTGGAAGATTTCGTTTCTTTTTTTCTCTCCACCAGAGAAGCCTTCGTTCAGCGAACGAGAAAGGAAATCTTTTTTAATTCCCAAAAGCTCTGATTTTTCGCGGATGAGCGCCATCATTTCTTTTGCTGGCATTTCTTCTAATCCGTTGGCTTTTCTAGTTTCGTTGATTGCCGCTTTGATGAAGTTGGTTACCGATACACCTGGGATTTCCACAGGATACTGGAACGACATGAAAATACCTTTCTGAGCTCTTTCCTCTGGTGCATCTTCGCCGATGTCTTCACCTTCGAAAAGGATTTCTCCCTCCGTAACCTCATAGTCTTCTCTTCCTGCAATTACGGAAGAAAGCGTGGATTTACCAGCTCCGTTGGGTCCCATAATGGCATGAACCTCACCAGGTTTTATCTCTAAATTGATTCCTTTCAAAATTTCGGCTCCGTCTTCTATACGGGCATGTAAGTTATTGATTCTAAGCATTGTTAATGAAATTTATTTATTATTAAATTATTATTGATATTTTCTTATTTTATCTACTAATATTCTCTTATTATCTTTTTTGTTGGAAAATTACCCAATTTTTACAGTTTTTCCAAAAATTCTAAGAAACTACTTGATACTTTATGCCATTTCCACTGACCTGCTCCGTGGGGAGCTTTGTAGATAGGCGTATCGTTGCCGTCACTTTTGGAAAGGTCGAGTATATAAGGGTCGGCATCTTTATCGGCGATTACGAGCCAATGGGCTTTCCAATCGGGGAAGAGTTCATCATCGGTACTACTGAAAGCATAACCGCATTGATGCTTTATTAAAGTATTAGCACCATACAGA
>CAUQKV010000030.1:0-17550 GCA_963518845.1 uncultured Flavobacteriaceae bacterium
CCTGATCCATCTAGCCTAGCAAGCATTAAAGTTCCTCCCCTAATAAAGTCTAGTTTCCCATCTCCATCAAAATCACCAGAAATAACATCTTCACCATAAATATCATCAAATCTAGAGTTTTGTCTAAATATATTTGCTTCAGACTTACTAATCTCATACTCAAAAGTCACAGGATTGGCAGGCTGGTTTTCAGAGTTATACTCTGTAATATTTTTAACGAACTGGTATTTGGTTCCATTAGAGGTATAATCTATTATATATTTTTTAAATTGTTTTCCATTAGTATCTACTTGAATAGAACTCAATATGTTATCCTGCAAAAATGTATTTTGATTTTTTTCATGAGAAACTTCCTTTAAATCTCTTTCTATATAATTAAAGGTTATTTTATTAAAATGAGATGTTCCTAATGTTTCATTTCCTCCCCATTCTATGCTTGAAATCAAAGACATTCCTTTTTCCCATGTCCATGGAGTATAATTATAGGTAATGTAATTCCCTTGAGCATCTTTCCATTTGGTAATGCCATATTCTGCCATAGTAGTTATACCATACCACGCCTGTGAACCATCTTCAAAAGTAACCTCCCAAGAAATAGGGCCCATAGCAAAAGGCTCAATAGGAAGAAAATTTCCTTTTGCTTTTATTTTTACATTAGAGAATTTCTCAGTGACATATTCAGACCCATCCTTGCCGTATTCTCCTGATTTAAGAATAAGCCTCTGCCCATTAAAACTAAAATAATCATTAAAGAAATTTATCCCCTCTGTTTTCCCATCTTTATCAATGTTTTTTCCTACTCTTGCAATTGAAGTAATTCCAGAGAGATTCCATCCATAACCAGCAATTCCATTTCCTGCTCCACTGGTATAAACTAGATTGACCTGAGGCGCTACGCTTTTCACCCCTGGCGGCAGAGCAATAGGAAGGGTAAACTGAAGTTGTCCTGCTCCGTTTACCTCGATATTTCCTTGGGTATCATGGAAAAGATTACTCCCCAAAGTTCCACTTGGAGTGGAAGGATTCACAGGAGAAGCTCCTCCCCCTCCAGAAGAAGGCGGATTACTAGGATTAGAATCTTGAATCCTTGCAGTAAATTCTACCTCTGAAGAGGCTGCTCTAAACCCTTGAGATAAGGTAATCGACACAGGGTCGGTTACTGTTCGTGATTTAGTCTCTGTACTATTGAGATTGATTTGGGAGTATCCCCAAAAGAATGAACATAAAGAAACAACAGCGTAGAGTTTTTTCATATGTTTTTAGTTTTTTACTTTAAATACTTATTTTTATACTTTTTAGCAATACAAGACCAAAGGTATATTGCCTTCTTGTAAGTCAAATTAAAGGTCTAATAATGCTTTAGTATGGTTTGTGAATAGATTTTTCCTCCCTTTAGGTGAAACTTAACTACATAAGCTCCTTCTATATAATGTCCCATGCTGATTTCTGTACGGTGGGAATCTGAAGCCTTTTTCTTGATATAGAGCATATTTCCCAGCATATTATATACAGAAATTTCTTGAAGGTTTTTTCGTATTTCTTCACTTACAATAATGGTCAATATATCTTTCACTGGAACAGGAGCCATTTTTACCTCTTTCCAAAAGGCGGCATCCTCAGCAGATATTAATGAAAGTTGTGGGGTATTCTCAGGCTCTTCTTTAGAATTAGTCTTGGTCTTATCTTCTGAGGAGGAAAAAGGACCTCTGTATATTTGGTTTCCAGCTTCATCATAGCGAAAAACCACTTCTGTCTGAGCATAAACGACTCCTGTAAGACAAAAGCAGAGAGAAAGTAGTATTCTTTTCATGGATAAAGGAAGTTTTATTTTTTAGCCTTAGAGAGTTTTTCTTCTAGCTGATTGATTCTCTTCTCCTGTTGTATAGAATAAAGAGTAAGTTCTTCTATTTTTTGAAGTAATTTTATTTGAAATTCACCAATGTTTACTCCTTCTTTTTCCATTTCAGCAGCAGAGGCAATCTCAGGAAGGTGTCTTTTCTCTTTGATGTGTTTTTCTACATCTTCCAGTTTAGGAAGCACATAATCATCAGCAAAAACAAAATCTGCAGTTGGAGTTTTGGTAACCTTTATTTCTCTTGCCTCAAACTTTCCTTTTAGATAAGCATTTCCTACTTGACTGATTTCAAATAAAACTCCAGTATAATCTCCTTTGGAAACAATCCATTTGATTTCTCCCATGTTTCCGAAAAACCAGTTGTTTTGATTATTTAAGAGTCTAGTTTGTATTCCTTGAAGATACCCTCCATATGTAGTATTACGCTGAAGGATAAGTTGTGGAGAATCAGCTTGAAGGGTATAGGCTGTTGAATAAAGGCTTCCTTGAACTGTAAGTTTGTGGGTAGGGTTATCAATACCAACACCTACATTTCCATTATTGCTGGTGGTAGGATATAATTTTCCAGAAGGAACAAAAATTTGTGCATTTAAAAAAGAAACCCCCATAAATAGGGCTCCAAGAATAGAGTTTTTTACCATAGTACAAAAAATTAGTTTTTAACATTTTTTAACAAGACAAATGTATAGGCTTTAATATTCCTACACAATATGACTTTTATCATGTTTTGTGTTTGTGCTCAGAAATACAAAGAATTATAACAAATTTAAAATATGTATATACCATATAGGTATTATAATTTAAAATCTATATATCAAGTATTTAACTTAATTATCTTGTTTATTATTTCTTCTATTAGATTCTTATAGTCCTCACTTGCACGACAATTGGGAGCTACTTGGAATATTGTTTTTCCTTCTTTTTTAGCGTTTTCTACATTTACATCTTGTCTGATAAAAGTATTAAAAAAATATCCTTTTGCTTGCTCCAATGCTAGCTCTCTATATTCTCTAAAATTTCTTGTGTTAGTAAGAACTTTATTAAAGAAAAAGCCTAAAAACTCTAGTTTTGTATTGTATTTATTTTTGATATTTACTAAACTCGGCAACAATTCCTTGATCCCTTCAATGGAATACTCTTCTGCCTCAATAGGAGAAAGCACATAATCTGATGAAGCTAAAGCCATCTCTCCAAGTCCCAAATCTCCAGTCAAAGGGCGGGGTGGACAATCAATAATAATATAATCAAAGGCTAATTTTTCTCCTAAAATATTAAGCATTTCTCTTAAAATATTTCTATCTCTTTTTGATTTTTCAATATTTCTATCTCCAGCCAAAATGAAAAGATTTTCGCCCTTCTGAACCATTCTAAACTCACCCGTTTTTTCCAAAAGGTTTTTAATCGTGTATGAATAGTCTTTTGGAATTTTGTATCCAATGGATAAATTTCTTTGTGCATCAAAATCAATCAAAAGAACTTTTTTCTTTTTCTCTGCTAGAGCTGCTCCAAGATGTATCGTTGTTGTTGTTTTTCCAACTCCTCCTTTTTCTGTAATGATAGAAATAACTTTTGTTTTCATTCTTACTTAATATTTACCACAAAAATATAAAATAAATAAGTTATAGTCAATAATTATTTAATTTATCTTATTTATCTTATTATTAAAATGTATTTGCTATCTAGAAAAATATTCATTTAGAATATTATTATAGGAAAAATGGACATTTCGAAAATAAACATAAAATCATCTGTACTATTTTTATTTTATAAATACTTAATGAGAAAATTCTTCAAAAACTGCATTTTTTCAAAGCAATAAATGCTTAATAACATCTTATTGGTGTAATAAATACACTAAAAAATGAGAAAAAACAGCCCTCTTTCTCATGATAAAAAAATTAGTTTATTGTATATCAGTTACTTAATTGCTAAAGAATCACTTTTTTTCTCACAAAGTAAGGTCACAGGACAGTGGCGCCTTAGTTAAATCTACAATTGCAGTTTTTATTTTTATTGAAATATGTAAAAAAAATATAAAATAAATTAATTAATAAAGTTATATAACTGATTTCATACTCCTAATAAAATCATTTTTGGACTTATTTAATTATATTTATTAACAAGACATATTTATTCTTTTATTATATAATATTTATTTATTCTTTTTTATTATATTTATATGATTCTCATAATCAAAGGAAAATCAATGTTTTATGAGTATTTTTTTCTTACAAACCCCTACTTATTTCTTACAAACCCCGATTTAACTTCTTACAAACCCCTACTTATTTCTTACAAACCCCGATTTAACTTCTTACAAACCCCTACTTATTTCTTACAAACCCCGATTTATGAAATTATATTTTAAGTTTCATTTGAAATGTATATATCTGTATATCAATTTACTGAGCCTTAATTGTTATTATTTATTCACATTTATTATTATTGTTTTTACTAATTAGCTTGGATAATGTAAGAAGGTGTTTTTTTCTATCTTTATTATTTATAATTTGATATGTTTTTTATTTAAATTGGATAATGTAAGAAGTTCTTTGTTTTGATTATCACTTTATTTTGCCTATATTTTTTCATTATTTTTTGAAGTTTTTTTCTTCTTACAAACCCAGAGTTTCATTCTACACCTTTTAGTATATTCATCACAGCCTCTATGTATACATCATTTTTTAAATCCTTGCTTATTTTTCTCTTCAGAAGGCTTGAGGTTTTTTCATATCCTAATGCTTTATAAATATTTTCTATTTTTTTCTTGTTTTCAGGAGATAGTTCTCTTACGCTATAAATGTGATATAAGGCTCTTTGCCGCTTCAAAGCTTCTAAATCTTCTATTTCTTCAATTTTCCCTATAGCCTCTTTTTTATAATATAATTGAAATTTTATATTTTTGTTTTCAAATGAATAATTGAATCCATAGGCATAATTTCCACTATTAATCTCTGCACGAATTCTTTTTAGATATTCATCAATTTTAGAAGGATAACTACTAGTAAGATTCATTTCTTCTACAAATTTTTGAATACTTATTGTTGTTCCATTGTACGGGATGAATTTAGATAGCCAGAAAATGAAAGATAATGTTTTTGCACTTTTCAAATTCATTACAAAATCATTTTCTAATTTTAGAAATTTACTCATGTCCAATAAGCTTTCCATTGTTTTTTTATGCATATTGAACTGAATATATTGTTTATTTTTATTCCATTTTACCGCTTCTATAAAAGGTACCAGCTCCACATCTCCAGTTTCTACATCATTGATGATTTGCCAGTTAAGGTTTGATAAATAGATAAATGCTTCAAAAAGCTCTTTGTTTTTTATGTCTTTATCAAGCTTTATCGATTTAAAATTCACTGTAAACCTAGCTCTTGTGTTTTCTGCCCAGTCTTGAAAAATATCTTCAAAACTCATTTGTCTAACAGGAGTTTCTACAATAATTCCAGGTAAAGACGCTTCTTTGATATACTTTTGCTGCTCATCTTTGACCGCACTAAGAATTACATTAATTATTTTGGTAGGCAAGAGAGTCAAATCCTTTTTTCTCATGAAACTATAAAGTCTCTCTGTATAAAGGATTGTACGAATATTTGGATTATCCTTAAATTCTTGGATAATATCATAATTAATTTCTTCTATTTTTGTTTTTAAAATCTCTCTTTTTTCCATGGAAATTTTATATATTTGTATTGCAAAAATGATTTCTACGAAATCTTAATTAAACCGCCAATCTATTTGATTTGTGCGGTTTTTTTATGGGTAATCTTGTTCAGGTTCTGTTCCTGGTATGCTCTCTGTTATCACTTTCTCTTTCAAAAAGAACATCTTCTCACTCAATGTTATTTCCAAAATGAAAGATTTTTGTTTTTCTTTCTGGTAATAAGTCAGTAATTCTTTTTCGGATTCAGCCAATATCTTATCAAAAAGCCATTCTGGAATTGTAATAAGAAGGGAGTTTCTTTTGATAATTGTCTTATTAGCAACAAACATATTTCTTGTAATCTCGTTGCCATTTCTTTCATATATTATTGGAATAAAAACACCTGTTCTCTTTTCATTATCCATAGTGGCTGTAAAAATGGTGACCGCCCATTGTTCCTTTCCTATAACAGAGTTTTTATATTTTCCAATAATTTCTTTATTATCCTTTCGCCTCACAGAGTATGAAACCCACCTATCAGGATTTTCAAACTTTTCGCATAAAAATCGATGAAATTTTTTTAGCCCTGTATTAATGTTATGATATATGACTACCCTGCCATTGGATAACTTCACAGCAGCTTCATATCTGTGATATGCTAAACTCATTTTGAAAGATTATATTTTTCCTCTAAAACATTCATTACTTCTTCAAAAAATTTCATTCGCGTATAACCTATATCTCCTTGAATATATGCTTTATATGCCAAAAAATCTTTAATGTAATCAACAGTTTCTTTACTCAGCATGATGGAAGTATCTTTACTCTTATATTTTACCTCTCTTCCTCGACGACCACTAACCAATTTTGTGGGAGTTTCGCCACGAGGAATATCGTATTTTGACTGCAAAATTTCTACTGCTTCTTCTATCGCAGATGTGTTGTTATAAGAACGATCTCCTAGTTCTACTACTTTGTATCTTCTAAGATTAATCAATCTATCCCAATCCTTTTCATACATACGGCTACTATAGCGCACTAATCCCGTCTCTTCTTGTTTTAATAAAACATCTAATCCAAATATATTATCAGACATATTAGTTATTTATTACTTGTTTTGCCAAAAATAAAAATTTTTCCAAACATAACAAATAAATTAGTTATTTATTTCAATTATTTTAATTAAAAAATAAATTATTTGAGATAAATAAGTTAAATACTTGATATATAGATTTTAAATTATAATATCCCTTAAATGATATATATTCTAAATTCTGATTATTCTTTGTATTTCTGAACACAAATACTAACCATGACAAAAATCATATTGCACAGAAATATTAAAGCCTATACATTTGCGAATGTTAAAATTTTGTTAAATAGATAAATAGAAGATGAAGAAACTGGGTTTAATGCTACTGCTAATTTCTGGACTATCCAAAGGTCAGTATTTAGATAATTTAACCTATGGTCTGAAACTTGGTGCTCTGCATTCCCGTGTTACCAATCTTCCAGAGATGCTTATTGGTAGGGAAAACAATCGACAATTGTTTGATATCACAAGTAAGGGCGTTTTTGGAGTTGAAGGCGGTCTTTTTTTAAATTATAAACTTCCTGCTTCCAGAGTTGCTATTCAGCCGGAGCTATTATTTCGTTATTCAGGAGCAGAAGTAAATTACAACAATGAAACCACAGGTAGTAGTTACAAATTGGGACTGAGGTATTCATATTTGATGCTTGGCGGAATTTATAAGGTATATCCTTTCTTAGGGTTAAATATAGGCATAGGAGCTTTCTATTCTAAAAATCTTACTCCACATGCAATAAGTTATAACTCCAATGAGCGTAATGGTCTCTATGATACCAATTTTCGCCAGTTCTATAGAGAAGGAATTGTGGGGAAGGATGATTTTAATTTGAGCTTTTCCTTAGGATATGAACTTGAGGATAATTTCCATTTTGATTTAAGATATTATCTTGGTGTGGGAGATATGATAGGAAATAGAGTGACTTCTTTTCAATTTTTGGAAAACACTAATCGTAACTCTTATCTAAGTCTCTCCGTAGGATATAGTTTTCATAATTGGTAAAAAGAAATGAAGAAAATAGGATTTTTGTTGTTGCTGATTTCTGCTTCAGCAGCATATGGACAGCGTTCAGAAAGAAGAATTACTTATGGTGTATTTGCAGGAGGAATGTATTCTAAAATCACCAACATTGAAAAGGTACTTATCCCTGATAATATGTATGCAGGTTATACCATAAAAGAACCCTATAAATTTGGCTATGGAGCAGGTGCTTTCTTAAACTGGTACTATCCTGAAGTGAGAATCAGTTTTCAACCTGAACTCTACTATTCCTACCAGCCTGGACAACTTGAATATACCGACACTAACGGATTAAACTATACCCTTAAATTTCCTTATCATAGCCTCAATGCAGGGTTTATGGTAAAGTTTTACTTTACAGAAGGTTTTTATGCAGGAGCAGGTCCTTATTTTAACTTTAATTTAGATAAAGATGTTTTGGAATACCGTTCCAACGGAGCAGAGATGTCCAGAAAGTCGGGTGTTTATTTTGAGCCCGATGCTGTGGTACAGAATGTTTTAAAACAGTCATTGGAAGGTAAAGACTATTTCCATTTAGGTATGGGTATCGGTTATGAGTTTGATAATAAACTGAATATAGGCATCCGTTATCATTTGGGATTGTCAGACGCTTTGGAAACTCAGCAGAATGGACACCGCTACCGAGAGCAGAATAACATGGTCAATGCTTTTTTTCTCAATATCGGTTACCGCTTTACTTTTGACGGATACAATAACTTTTAAAATATACGAAAAATATGAGGAAACTTTATTTTTCACTAGGAGTTTTACTTTCCTTTTATAAGGTTTATGCACAAGAAAAATATCCTTCAGGAGTTCCCACTCCGCTCTACTGGATAAAAACCGAAAAGGAAAAAGGAAAAACACAGGTAAAAGAAAAAATAAAAGGACAGGAAATTCATTTTGATAAAGCAGAAGGGCTTAGCATCAATGGAAATCCTGTTTTTTACATCAAAGAAGGAAAAACAATTTCTCTGCCTTTAGAAAAATCTGCAGCAGAACATTACTCACTTTTTGTAGTTTATAAAGGAGAAAAAAACGAGGGAGAATACCCTTTATGGTCTCTTTTAAATACATCTGCTGCTCAGTATAAACTAGTAGCTACCAACCGTCGTTTTGCTGATATGGAAAAAACTCTGTACAGCAGCTATCCGCAGGGAAATAGAGACAAGGTAAAAATTCATTATTACCAGCATTATAAAAATCTAGAGTCCAAGGAAAATAATACCCCAAATAAATCTTCTCAGTACGAACTTCATTTAGCAGGTAAAATAGCTCATCTGCCACTTGAAGAATTTTCTGGATATATTGGAGAAATATTACTTTATGACCGAGTGCTTTCCCCTATGGAAATGCAGCAGGTAGCATCTTATTTATCCATTAAATATGGTGTTTCTCTCAGCCAGACAGAATATAAAAATTACTATAACAGTAGAGGAGAGAAAATATGGGATTATACTGAACATAAGGAATTTAATCAAAATATTACTGCTGTAGGAAAAGATAAAGAGGGAGAAATCTCCCAGATGGCCAGTAGAAATTCTAATGATGAGCAGATGATTACGGTAGGGCTCACTGCAAAAAATGACAAGGAAATTCCAGATGGTTATTTTGTTTTCTGGAGTGATAATGGTAAAGAATTAGAACTAAAAAAACAAAAAGAAGGTCAGCCTAGAGGACTCTCCAGAGTTTGGTTAATGGATTACCATAAACATCCTGATGTGGAACTGCATTGGAGGGCTGACCCTAGAGTCCTGCCTCCTCTTTCAAGTGATGAAGAAGCAAAGTCTAGTGAGAAAAATGATTACTATTGGCTGGTCACAGATTCTTCTAAGGAGCGATTATTTCATCCTACTTCAACAAAGTATCATAGATTAGGAAAAGTTTCCTCTCAAAAGCCATTTATTTTTAATAATTGGGAAGATTCTGCCAATGGACAGACTGCTTATAGTATCTGGATGGCACCAGAGATGTTTTCTCATCTAGATATAGAAGCCTCCAAATGCAGGGAAAGTCTCTCTGGAAAAGTGAGATTTAATATTGTGGGTGGACAGGCTCCTTATCATGTAACCCTTCATAGAGAAGAAACTCCTTCCTATCAGCAAAGTATGAACTTAAGTTCTTCAGAACTTAATCAAAAGGCTCTGCGCCTTTCTTCAGGAAAGTATTTATATAATATTTCTGATGCTTATGGAAGGACTTACAAGGATAGCTTTTATCTCTCTGACGGAGATGCTCCGCTACCAAATCTCAATTCAGAATATATCATCGCTAAAAAACCACTGCTGCTGTCTCCAGAAGAAAGCTTGCCTAAAGGGAGCTATGCCTATCAGTGGTATCAGAACGGTCGTCTAGTTTCAGAAAACAAAAATTATCTCCTCAGCCAGGCAGGTGACTATGAGCTTAGAATCAAAAACGAACATGGCTGCAAATCTGTTTCTAAATTCAAGACTTATGTAGAAAATGAAATTGCGGACTCCCAGATTCTGCTCTATCCTAATCCTGCTCCAGGAGGAAAATTCACGCTTCAGGCAGCGTTCCCTAAAACTACCAGCGGACAGGTCAGTATTTATACTATGGAGGGAAGGCTCATGCAGTCACAGAATTTTTATAATCTATCTCAGTATGAATATCATGGAAATATTGGCGTTTCAGGGGTATATATCATCCATATTAAAACACTATTGGGAGAAAACAGCTTAAAACTTATTGTTCATTAATTGTATCAACATGAGAAAAAAATACTTCTATAATATATTTTTATTTTTAGGGATAAGTGCCAGCTTAGGAGCTGTAACCTATGTTTCAAGGCATTTAGACTTTTTCAGCACTAAAGAAATAGAAAACAAAAATAAACCTGATACTACAGAAGAACATCCAGATTTATCAAGTAAGCTTGTTACTCCTTCCTCTGCAGCGGTCATCAGTCAGAAGGGATTTTGGGCTGAATTTCCAGAAGGAAGTGTCTCTAAGGCACTAAGAGTATCTGTTTCTGCCCTAAATAAAAGAAATCTTCCTGCTCTAGGAAGCAACATAATTAATCTAACAAAAAATGCGGAGGGTTATCGTATGCGGCCTGGGGGAATTTTATTTGAAAAGGAAATTTCTATTGAAATTGCTTATGACAAAACTAAAATCCCAGAAGGATATACTGAAAAAGACATTTCCATTTTCTTCTATGACAGAGCTAAAAAGCTATGGCAGAAACTTCCACAATCAGAAGTAAAATCTCATTTAGCAGAGAGTGTCAGCGGGAAAACTAAGGAATCCTCAGATTTTATTGCGGGAATTATCAAACTTCCTGAAAGTCCCGATACTTCAGGTTTTACTCCTACCAGCATCAGTGGACTCAAAGCTGCAAGCCCTTTTGTTGGAGTACAGTCAGTTTCTCCACCTTCAGCAAGTCCTGACGGCTCGGCTTCAACCTCTTTTTCTATAGACCTTCCGGCTGGAAGGGCAGGTATGCAGCCAGGACTGAGTATACAATACAGCAGTGATGGCGGCCAAAGCTGGCTAGGAACAGGATGGAATTTAACCCTTCCTTCCCTAAGTATTGATACCCGCTGGGGAGCACCTCGTTATGATGCTCAATATGAGACAGAATCTTATATTTTATCAGGAGAAGAACTTCTACCTAATACCCACAGAAATGAGTGGGAAAACAGAACTACAAACAAGCGTTTTTACCCAAGAAGGGAAGGGGGCTTTAACCAAATCATTAGAAAAGGAAACCATCCTAATAATTATCATTGGATGGTAAAATCTAAAAGTGGGGTTACTTTTTACTATGGGGGAGATGAAAACAGTATAGCAGCTTCTTCTGTGCTTGCAGATCCTCAGGGTAATATAGGGCACTGGGCGATTTCCTCTCAGAAAGACCTGAAAGGAAACAGTATCCACTATGAATATGTAAAAGATGGAGGGGTTCTCTACCCTAAAAGTATTTATTATACTGGAAAAAACAACACCAAAGGGGCTTACTCTGTACATTTTATTACAGACAAAGACTTAGGAGAAAACCTAAGAAATGATGTTCAAATTTCTGCAAGGCTTGGTTTTAAACAACAGCACGACAGGCTTCTTCGAAAAATAGAAATAAAGTACTCTGGACAAATGGTTCGCTCTTATGAGCTGGTCTACAGAGAGGGTGCCTTCAAAAAAACATTACTGAAAGAAATCCGCAGTTATGATGCCGAAGGACAGCTTTTCTATACTAACAAAATGGATTATTATGATGATGTCCATGACAGTAATAGCAATTATATTCCTTTTGGAGCTTTTAAAACTTGGCAGGTTCCATCTGATAACATTGCCTATACTATTCTAGGAATAGATGGTTTTTCTGGTAAACCTACACTGGTGGGAACTTCCAACTCCGAGAGTGGAGGGGTAAACTTCCGAGTGGGAGTAGGAATTACAGGAATAGGCAGATTTAATAACAGTACCTTAGGAGGCGGTGGAGGAAGCAACTGGGGAAGCACTCATTCTAAAGTTCTCTTTCAGGATATAGATGGAGATAACCTTCCTGATAAAATTTATATTGATGGTAACAGCGTTTACTATAGAAAAAACCTTACCGCTTTAGGAACAGAAGGTTTTGGTCCCAAAATTCCTATTAATCTCTCTAGTTTAGGAAGAACAAAATCTAACTCTTATAATTACGGGGTAGATTTAATGATTAACCTTAATAACAAAGCAGGTTTTCCTATCGGTTATAACAAACAGGTATCTAAGAATATCACTGAGAGTTATTTCATGGACTTCAATGGAGATGGGCTGGTAGATTTTGCCAATAGAGGAACGATATACTATAACCGTCTGGTAAATGGAATACCAACATTCTCACCAAGTAGTACAGGTACACCTTCTCCTATTCTCAACACAGGAACCCTTAGTATCTCAGGAACCACGGGAATTACCCGAGAGGAATTGGAAAGAAACAATCCGCTTCATGATGTGGTAAGAACCTGGAAAGCTCCAGTGGCAGGAAGAATTTCCATTTCCCATACCTACAAATTGATAGAAGATTTATCTCCTAAAAGAGCTGAGTATACAAAAAATGATGGCACTCCAAAAGCAGATGGGGTAAAACTTTATTTTCAGCATAAAGGAAATCTTGTTTGGCAGGAAGATATTACTGCTGATGATTATACCTTGAAATCCAAAACTGAAGAACTCAATGTACAGAAAGGAGATGTGCTTTACTTCAGAGTAAGCTCTAAGGAAGATGGAAACTATGATAAAACTTTTTGGAAACCAGAGATTACTTATACTTCTCTTGTTGCAGCACAGGATGAGAACAGCCTTGATTTAAAGAAATATACCATAGAGGATATTCTCTTTTCTTCTGAGCAGATGTATGCTTTTCCAAGCGATACTCGTCCTACATTAAGAGGTAACTTTGTAAAAGGGGCTACTACAGATGGTATTAAATTAAAATTTTATAAGATAGACCTTACTCATGGCAGTAAAACTCTTGTTCATGAGCAGTATTTCAGTGAAACTGCTGCGACCTATGATTTGTCTTTAATCCCGCTGGGCAGTTTCCAGCAGGCTGAAGCCCTGAAAGTAGAAATAGAAAGTGAAACAGAAATTAACTGGAGAAATATAGACTTTAGACCTAGTATAGAATATATAGATGGCGAGGGGAGAAGGGTAAGCCATCCTATTAATGCTGACTTTAAAATTTATGAGAAGCTTGATAACTTCTATACTCCACGCTATATGATGCCTTCACAAAAAGGAAAGCTAAGGATTCATCTATATTCTGCTACTCCTCCTACTTCACCAACACCTACTCCTGCTCCAGGAACCCCACCAACCAGTGGAGATATCCTTCTAACAGCAAAGCAGGAAGGAAAAGTAGTAGCGCGTAAACGCTACAAGGTGGTGAATGGGATACTGAGCCTGAATCCAAAACCTTCTGATATAGTATCTGATTCTGTGGTATTAGGAAAAGAAGTTTTTCTAGAAGCTAATGTTTCCAATAAAAAAATGAAAGAATTCCTTGATGACCATCATTTTGAAATTAAGGCTCAAATTAAGGATTCTATAAGACTGGCGAAGACAGACCCTCGATATACTCCTACTCATCGTCATCATATTGCTACCTCCATTCAGCAACACAGAGATTATGGGGTTTATATTCCTTTTGAGGAACCTCATAGTGAAGTAAAATTTGGTAAAGCCTTCAGAGGATGGGGAAGTTTTGTGCTTAATGGAACTAAAGCTTCCAGTACCATAGACCAAAGTCTGCTGGTAGAGAACTATGGAAATTATGACAGCTCTAACCCTCCTAATGTAGATCCTAGTCAGCATGATGGAAGTATTGCCCGTCCAGAAATGGAGGCTTCTAATCATTATTTCATTAGAACAAAAGGGAATACTCCTATTTCAAGATTTACAGGATTGGAAGATGATATTTATATCAGCAGAGAGGAATTTTCTCCTTCCAGATTAGGGGAAAATGATATTATTCAGTATTTAGACACTTCACTTCCTGTGCTTTCAGGAGGTAGTGGTAGAGCCTTAAATATGGTTAATGAAGGGCGTAGTGAGGTCTTCTCTATAGGAGCAAATTTCGGAGGGGGAAGTGTAGGAATTGGTGGTTCCAGAGGTTCTGGAGATACCTACATCAAAGAGACCATGGCGGATTTTAATGGTGACCGTTTCCCAGATTTTGTTCGTGGAGGCTTTGTGCAGTATACCACCCCGAGAGGAGGCATCTCAGCTCAAGCTGCAGAAATAGGAGACTTCACTCATTCTAAAACCTCTAACCAAGGAGGCTCTATCAATGGAACCTATGCCCATCCTTTAGCTAAATCGTCCGCATCTAAAAATACAGAGAAATCTACCCAACAACAGCAAAATACTGCTACCCAAGGAGCACAAGATGCTGATAAGGCAAAAGCAACGCTGGGGCTCAGCGGAGGCATCTCTTCTGGAGAAGACCATGCAGAGCATACCTATACCGATATTAATGGAGACGGGCTGGCAGACAGAGTAACGAGTAGTTATGTTTCCTACAATACGGGATATGGCTTCTGGAGTCCAGAACCTTGGAATTTTGGAGAACTCAATAAAGGAGAAAGTACAGATACCAGTGGAGGTCCAAGTCTTGGTTTTTCAAGACAATCAGGATCCTTTACTGGAGGATACAGCTACGGAAAATCTATCACTGATATGAAAACCCAGCTGCTGGATATGACTGGTGATGGACTGGCAGATAAAGTAATCTACCAAGACCATGGAACTCTTGTTTATCCTAACCTTGGAAACCGATGGGATACCACTCCTCTTTTCATTCCTAGAACAGCTGGAAGACCTGTAGGAAGAAATGTCTCCATAAGTCATGGAGGGGGTGTGAATATTTCTATTGACCCGCCACCTATACTATTTATCCGTCTCAGTTTTAAAGGAGGAGGCTCCTATGGAACCAATACTAACCGTGTAGAGGCTACTTTCCTTGATGTAGATGGTGATGGCAACTTAGATTATGTACTCTCTGAAGATGAAAATGACCTGAGAGTAGCCTATTCTAATATCCGCAGAACCAATATGCTGAAGAGGGTAGAAACAGCAACAGGAAGCTGGTTTGAAATAGATTATGAGCGTAAAATGCCAACTTATGAAAACCCTAACAGCCAGTGGGTACTCAAAGAAGTAAAGGTATTTGATGGCTATACTGGTGATGGAGAAGATTACGCTATCTCAAGATTTGAATACAACAAACCTTACTATGACCGAAGAGAGCGCAGTTTCTATGGTTATGGCGAGGTAAAGCAGATGCAGATCAATCCACAAGATGGTACAGTGCTGAGAACCAGCGTTCAGGAATATTATAATGAAGACTTTTTTAGAAAATCTCAGCTTAAGAAAAGTACAACCTTTGATAAAAACGGAGCGAAACTCAGCGAAAGCAGTGTAACTTACCACATCGCAGATGCACAAAGCGGGGCGGTAATCCCGTCAAACCAACTTTCTCTTCCGCAGATGGATACAAAATCTGTATTCATCGCACCAAAAGAAGAGAGAGAACGAGTATATGAGCAGAGCGACTACCTAGAAAAGAAAACGGAGAAACACTATGACAGAGTAGGAAATATCGTCAAGTACATAGACCATGGAGCAGGAAAACCTTCTGATAAGATAGAAGCTGATATCCGCTATTATGAAAGTACAGCCCCTTACTTCGGAGGTATTGCCCAAAGTATTATCGTAAAAGATGCTAATGGAGAGGTAAGAAAACGGGAAGCAGACATCCACCCGCAGACTGCAGAAGTCATCAAAATACGCCAGTTCTCTGGAGTAGGAATCTATACAGAGACACAGCTTTCTTATGATGAATATGGCAACCTGGTACAGGTAACTGGTGCAGAGAATGAGAAAGGACAACGCTCACAGCTCAGCTATCAGTACAACCCTGAAACTCATAGCCATATTACCAAGATTAAAGATCATTTTGGGTATGAAAATACCATGGAGTATGACTACCGCTTTGGAGCACCAGTAAAAACTACTGACCGAAACGGGGAGAGTATGCTCTATACGCTGGATGCTAAGGGAAGAACCATCAGTATCTTAGGGCCTAAAGAAGCCAAAGCTGGAAAACCCTACACCATCCGCTATGAATATCCGAACCTTAATCAGTCTCGTCCTGCTGGACAGCTGCCTTATGCACTGACCAGAAACTACGACCCTGAGCATAACCGAGATATAGAAACCTATACCTATGCTGACGGGCTGGGAAGAGCGGTGCAGGTGAAAAAGACCGCAAGTATCTTCAGGGGAAGAGGACTTGCTGATGAAGAAAAACACATCATCTCTGGAAAACAGATCTATGATGCCTTAGGCAGGGTAGTAGAGACCTATTATCCATTCACTGCATCGGTGCAGAACCAGCTGGTACCCGCACCAAGCAGCAGCATCCCGCCGACCAAAACCCTCTATGATGAGAAAGACCGACCAGTAGAGCAAATTCTGCCTGATGGTTCCAGCGTGAAAACGGCTTATAAAATCACCCACCACAAGGGGGAAAATACCCTGCACACCACACAGACAGATGCCCTCAATAGGCAAAGCCATACCTATACCGATGCGCAGGGAAGAGTGCTGACCCAAGTGCAGCCTGACGGCACAGAGACCCATTTTGAATACAGTGCCATAGGAGAGCTTACCAAGGTAACTGATGCACAGGGACACCAAACCCTGAGCGAGTATGACCTCTTAGGAAGAAGAACCAAATTAGTACATCCTGATGCAGGAACGACTATTTTAGTCTATGACAAGGCAGGAAATCTCATCAAGAGACAAACCAGCCAGATACGCGGAGAAATGCCTGATGGCTACATCACCTACCACTATGACTATAACCGTCTGCAGGAGATAAAATACCCGAAATACCCTGAAAACAGTGTCCGCTACCACTATGGAGCACAAAGTGAGCAGGCAGGAAGAAGAGGAAGACTCTGGCTGGTAGAAGATGCGAGTGGAGGAACTGAATACTTCTACGGAGATATGGGCGAGGTGACTAAGGAAATCCGAAGTCTGCGGATAAAGCCTGTAGAAGTGCAGACCTATGTAACCCAGTATGAATACGACAGCTGGAACCGTATCCAAAAGCTGGTTTATCCTGATGGGGAAAGACTGGACTTTGGGTATAATATTGCAGGGAACTTAACGAGCCTGAAAGGCTATAAAGCTCCCGAAGGCACAGCACCAAGTGAGGAACATGCCTACACCTACCTGAAACAGCAGGGCTATGATGAGTTTGAGCAGAAAGTATACCGTCTCTACGGAAACGATACCGAGACCCGCTACCACTACGACCCTGTGATGAGACGCCTTGAACAGCTCAAGGCCGAAAGTCTTGCTCCAGCAGGAGGCGGGGGAAGTTTCCTTATCCAGAACAACCGTTATGCGTATGATTTGGTAGG
>CAUQKV010000031.1:0-17257 GCA_963518845.1 uncultured Flavobacteriaceae bacterium
AAAACTCACTGACAAAGAGAAAGAACAGAAAAAATGCATGGAAGCCAATCTGCTGGAGGTATTTAAAGAAGGCTGTATTCGGTGTGATTTTGAGGATTGTTTTAAGGATTAATACAAACATAAATGTTGTATTATCATAAAAGCCTTTAGAAATATGATTATCAATGAGTATCTCTGCAAAGTGGAAAAGAAAGAAATGAGTCCCTATAATCTTTAGTAAAAAATGAGAATCATAATTGTAATTTTTCTGTTAGTATCTGTGCGACTCTGGGGACAGCCTGGGGGAGGCGGCGGATTGCGTGTGCTGAATGTATATGATGAACACAAACGACCTGTTGATGTTGAACAATTAAAAGTAAAGCTTTTAAAACTGAACAGAGTGGCGAATATCATTGCTGAGGAAGATTTTTGTGTAGGAAGAAATGTGAAAAAAATGATAGTTATACCTCCTTCCAATCATTTTTCAAATACTCAAGGGCTTGTTATTACCTATAAGAATAAAACTTATCGCGTTGATTTTGAAAAAATTTTAATTGAAAATGGCGCTGGTTATGTAGAAAAAATAGATTCTTTGGTACTGTTCAAACCTTATATACTGAACAAACGCTCTTATGACTACCAAAGCCTCAGCAGGAAAGAGTTTAATAAATACTACTTATTACTTAAAATAGCCAAAAAGTATCTGCGTTGGGGAGTTACACCTGAAAGCTATAAACGGCTCTCGGCTATTGACCTGATGTATGACACTCCTAAAAATGCCCACAACCATAAGCCCAAGCCTTGGATGGAGAGTTTCAAGCAACTTTATGCTGATTACTCAGAGAGAAACAAACACAGCAAAGAAGAATACGCTGATTATCTGAAAAGAATAGATGAAATGATATCCAAATATGGGGATTTAGAACCTTTTGTGATACTCAAAATGCACTTTTTGCATGAAGGAGCTCATTATAAGGAGTTTATATTCTACTATGAAAAGAAACCTGCAGGATATAGGAGGGTTTCTAAAGAAGCCATACAAGCTTATTGCTACCTAAAAGAATATGATAAAGCCATTACTTTGGCTAAAGAGAGGGCATCAGAAGAAAAAGGAAAATACAAAAAATATAGTATGGAATATGACTATATGTTGTATAGTTTTGATTGGTTTTTTATAAAATCATATTATAAAGATGAATCTATAAAAAACGAGTTAGAATTCTTTGTCAGTGGAATTGATTTGGATAAAGATGACGAATTCTATTCAACGATTTTGAAAAGATTTGAGGAACTGAAACGCTACGACAGCTATAGAGAAAAGAAAAAACTCACTGACAAAGAGAAAGAACAGAAAGAATCCGTGAAAGCCAATCTGCTGGAGGTATTTAAAGAAGGCTGTATTTGGTGTTACAGTTATTTTAAGGATTAATATAAATATGGTATCTTTGCAGAATAGAAAATTAAAAAGAATTTATGTCAAATATTTTAGCCATAGTAGGGCGACCTAATGTAGGGAAATCCACTTTGTTTAATCGTCTTTTGGAACGCAGGGAAGCCATCGTAGACAGCACTGCGGGGGTTACCAGAGACCGCCATTACGGAAAAAGCGACTGGAACGGCGTGGAATTTACCGTGATAGATACGGGAGGATATGATGTGGGAAGTGATGATATCTTCGAGGAAGAAATCAGAAAACAAGTGCAGTTGGCAGTGGATGAGGCGACTTCTATCGTTTTCATGGTCAATGTAGAAGAGGGGCTTACCGATACCGACCAAGAAATTTATCAGCTCCTTAGAAAAGCAAACAAACCGCTGTATGTGGTTGTAAATAAAGTAGATTCATCAAAGGAGCTTCTTCCTGCTACGGAATTTTATCAACTTGGAATAGAAAAATATTATACGCTTTCTTCTGCTACAGGAAGCGGAACGGGAGAGCTGCTGGATGATATCGTTAGGGATTTTCCTACTACGGAATATGTAGATGTATTTGAAGGGCTTCCGAGAATCACCATCGCTGGGCGACCTAATGTAGGTAAATCTACACTGACCAACGCTCTACTGGGCGATGAAAGAAATATCGTGACGGATATCGCAGGAACTACACGAGACAGTATAGAAACTATTTATAATAAATTCGGGCATGAGTTTATTTTGGTGGATACGGCAGGAATGCGTAAAAAATCCAAAGTAAGTGAGGATTTGGAGTTTTATTCTGTGATGCGTTCCATCAGAGCGATAGAAAATTCTGATGTGGTTATCCTGATGATAGATGCTACCAAAGGCTGGGAAAGCCAAGATATGAACATCTTTGGGATAGCACAGAAAAACCGAAAAGGAATCGTAATTTTGGTTAATAAATGGGATTTGGTGGAAAAAGAAACCAATACCATGAAGCAGTTTGAAAACCAAATTCGTGAGAAAATAGCTTTGTTTAGCGATGTGCCTATTTTGTTCATCTCGGCATTGACAAAACAAAGAATCCTGAAAGCTGTGGAAACCGCTGTGGAAGTCTATGAAAATCGTAAAAAACGAATTAAGACAAGTAAGCTGAACGAAATCATGCTTCCTATCATAGAAAACACGCCGCCGCCAGCTCTGAAAGGGAAATACATCAAAATAAAATACTGCACACAGCTGCCTACGGTGACGCCGCAGTTTGCGTTTTTCTGTAACTTGCCACAGTATGTGAAAGAACCTTATAAAAGGTTTATAGAAAACCAATTGCGTAAGAATTTTGATTTTACTGGAGTGCCTATTGAGGTTTATTTCAGACAAAAATAGTTTTCGTCCTCTTCCTTTTGTTATAAGGAGGGGGATATTTTTAATAATATAGAAAAAATTAAACAATTATGATGCATATACTTTCTAACGAGGTTTCGCTGGTTAATTCTTGGATAAATGAACTGAGAAATGTGGAAGTTCAGACCGATAGAATGAAATTCCGTAGAAATATGGAAAGAATAGGCGAAATCGCAGCCTTTGAAATTAGTAAAAAATTGGATTACAAAGAGATGGAAATTACTACGCCTTTGGATAAAATCAAAGTGAAAGAAATCGCTGTTCAGCCTGTGATTACTACGATTTTGAGAGCGGGAGTTCCACTGTTTCAAGGAGTTTTGAACTATTTTGATAAAGCAGACTGCGGTTTTGTGGCAGCGTATAGAAAACACGATATGAACGACTATTTTTCCATCAAACAAGATTACCTTACTTGCCCTAATATAGAGGGAAGACCGCTCATCGTGGCAGATCCTATGCTGGCAACAGGTGCCAGTCTGATAGAAGCCCTGAAAGACCTGCTTACTCATGGAAAGCCTTCGCAGATACACATTGTGGCGGCTATTGCCAGCAGACAAGGTGCAGAGGCAATCAGAACGGCTTATCCAGAAGCGCAGATCTGGATAGGGGCGATAGATGAGGAGCTGACTTCCAAGGGCTACATTACGCCAGGGCTGGGCGATGCGGGAGACCTTAGTTTTGGGGAGAAATTACAGAATTAGAAATGAGAGAGGCTGTTTATCAGTCTCTTTTTTTTTGTTTTTAAAATTTAAATATAAATAAAAACCACACCAGTACCGAAGTACCGATGTGGTAAAAACTATAATTGATAAAAAGATGTCTAGTTGTACCCAGCTTCATTCATATCGTCATTGTTTTGATCTTGCATCTCTGGTTTTCTTTTTGTTTTGCTTTCTGTTACATTTCCACTTTTGAATCTGTAAGAGAACGAAAGCAAGAACTGTCTCGGCATCATCTGCATTTCATTATATCTCGTGAAAGTATCTGAGTCTGTGTAAGTTCTCTTCTTTCTGGAGTTGAAAACATCTTGAACGCTGAAACTGATAGTTCCTGTATTATTCCAGATATTCTTGCTGATACCGATGTTTAGAGTATAGGTATTCTTTTTCTCTGTATTATAATCTCTATGTCCGCCACGGAAATCTCCTTGGAGTTGTAAATTCGTGGTTTTATTGATTTTAAAAGCTGAGGTAAGTTTTGCTTTTAGGTTGTTTCCTTCATTTACAATCGTAGAGTTGTTATAAGTCATCTCACTCTTGTATCGGTAAAGATTGACATTACCATACACTCTAAACCAACTTGTAGGACTTACGCTGTAGCTAAGGTCTAGCCCATATCTATCCTCCGTTCCTAAATTGAAAGGTCTGGAAAGGATGTACTCTGTCGGCTGTCCTGTGATAGGATGGATATAGGTCTGCTCCTCCGTGATGGAACTGATTTCATCAGTGGTTCTTTGGTAATAGAGAGTAGGGTTGATATTCCATTTAGCTCTGGAATAATTGTAACTGAACTCAAATGAATTAACAAAAGATGGATTGAGGTCAGAATTTCCCATAAATCTATTTGGGTCGCCACTGATTCTCATCACAGGAATGATTTCCCAAGACTTAGGTCTTTTGATTCTTCTCGAATAATTTAGTGAGAACTGGCTCTTTTCCGTGATATCATAGCTTAAGAATACAGAAGGGAAAAACTCATTGTATTTTTTGCTTTTTGTAGAAAGTCCAGTAAGGTTGTTATTCGCTTCAATATCAATATTGATATTTTCATTTCTTACACCAAGCTGATACCCGAATTTTCCGATTTTACTCTTGAACTGAGCATAGAACGCCAAAAGCTGTTCTGTGTAGTTATTTTTCCCAGTAACATCATCAAATGTGATGAAACTTCCTCCTGAAAGCCCTTGGTAAGAGTTATTGATATCATTATTATTATAGTCATATCTAGCTCCAGCCTCTATTTTGGAGTTTTCACCAATAGGAAGCTCGTAGTCTAGTTTCCCTATCCAAGTTTTTCTAGAAAAATCAGCCACATTTAGGTATTGGTAAAGGGTATGAGAGGTGTTTCTATTATCAAAAATATTACTTTCTGAGTTGTTGCTTGTATTTTGGAAGCTACCGCTCAGCTCTAGCATATGCCCTTTGTTATTGAATTTATGCTCTATTCCAGCATCTACCTGTATGCTGTTATTTTCATCCAGTCCATCATTTTTTCTGTATGTGCTTCCTGTGAGAGAAGAGGTATTCTGCTGAAGGCTGAAACCATCCATCAGCATTCTATTAGCAGAGAATGAAGCATTTACCGAAGTTTTATCTGAAATGCTGTAAGTGAAACCTGTGTTGAAATTGTAGTTTTTCATTTCAGGCTTGTTTTCGCTGCTGGTAGTGAGGTTTTCTCCTGTATTTTTATAGAAAATATCAGAATAACTGTTGGATTTATTTTTCATATATCCGCCGCCGCCATTCACGAACCAAGTCCATTTTCCGTAGTTCCAAGAAAGATTGGTATTCAGTCTTGTAGCTGGATTGTAGCCAAGGCTTCCGTTCACTGACCCATTAAAGCCCAATGAAGAAGTTTTTTTAAGAATGATATTGAGAATACCTGCAGTTCCCTCAGCTTCGAATTTTGAAGAAGGGTTAGAAATGATTTCTATTCTGTCAATTTGGTCGGCAGGGATACTTTTCAACGCAGCACTGATATCATCGGTAATTCCCAGCACAGAAGAAGACTTCCCATTGATAAGGAATTTCACATTAGAATTTCCTCTCATAGACACGGAGCCGTCAGTCTCCACACTCACCGAAGGGACATTGTTCAGAACATCATACAGAGTTCCTCCTTTTGAGGAGATATCCTGCCCTACATTGTAGGTTTTTTTGTCAAGTTCCACTTTATAAGGCGCAGAACTTTTCGCTGTGATGACTACTTCGGCGATTTGTTTTTCGCTACTGCTTGATTTTGAATTGTTTGCGGTTTTACTGGTTTCTGGTTCTAGGATGATGTTCCCAAGATTAGCAGCACCTTGGATTTCTATTTCGTAGGTTTTTTTTTTGAAATTAACTGCATCGATTACGACTTGATAAGTCCCATTCGCTAAATTTAGAGCAAAACTACCGCTGTCATCGGACATTGAGGCATCACTCAGTGCAGCATTAGTTTTATTATTAAATTCTATGGAAGCATAAGGTACGACTGCACCATTTTGGTCAGTGATTTTTCCTTTAATGCTTTGTTTTTCTTGGGCGTTCATCATTACTGCCGCTCCCAAAAAGAAGGTCAAACCGATGGTTTTCTTCCCAAAAATCCTTGTTATTTCAATATGTGACATAAAAAACTTTTTAGTGTTAATATTCTTTTAGATGATAAAAATCATAAAAGGTTAAAAATAAAAACAAATTTTTTTTAAAATCTCTATATTTACAGCCACAAAATCAAGAATATGGTATTGAGTAGAATCTGGAGTATGTTTATCATCATCGCTATTGCGGTGGCAAGTTTCAAATATCTTTTTTCGGACAATTATAAAGCCATTTATAATGATATGGTAGTGGGCAAAGGAGGCGATACGGTGGCTATCGCGACCAAGCCATTGGCTGATGTTCCGCTTGAAATTTCCGAAAAACTAAAACAAGAAAAATTAGTCATAAAAGATAAAATCCATTATCAAAATCAAGATACTGACAAAGTAAGAATATACAGAGTTCAGGAGGCGAGCGGGGTGATAGGCACGGCGCAGACAGCGGTGGAGATTAGCTTGGGGCTTATAGGGATTATGACTTTGTTTATGGGCTTTATGAGCATTGCCGAGAGAGCGGGCGGAATCAATCTTTTGAGCCGAATCATCCAGCCGTTTTTCTCTAAACTTTTTCCAGAAGTTCCCAAGGGGCATCCTTCTTTTGGGTTGATGATGCTGAATTTCAGCGCTAATCTCTTGGGATTGGATAATGCAGCCACGCCATTTGGACTAAAAGCTATGGACAGCCTGCAAAGCCTAAATTCAGATAAAGAAAAGGCGACCAATGCCCAGATTATGTTCCTTTGTCTTCATGCCAGCGGACTTACGCTGATTCCTGTAAGTATCATAGCGACGAGGTCTTCTCTCAATTCTGCCACGCCTACCGATATCTTTTTGCCTACGATGATTGCTACTTTTTGTGCAACGATGGCAGCGATGATCATAGTATCTATTAGGCAGAAAATCAATCTGTTCCAGCCCGTGTTATTGGCGTATATTGGTGGGATTTCTGCCATTGTAGGAGCGATGGTTTTCTTCTTGGTAAAACTTAATAAAGAAGAGCTGGATGGCGTGAGTAAGCTGATTTCTAATGGACTGATTTTGTTGATTTTCCTGCTCATCGTATTGGGAGGAGTTTATAAAAAGATTAATATTTTCGATGCTTTTATTGATGGAGCAAAGGAAGGTTTTAATACCTGCGTGAAAATTATCCCTTATTTGGTGGGAATGCTTGTGGCTATTTCTCTTTTAAGGACGAGTGGAGTTTTTGATTTGATTATCAATGGAATGAAATGGATAGTAGAAAGCCTAAGTATGGACACTCGTTTTGTAGATGGGCTTCCTACGGCACTGATAAAACCTCTAAGCGGTTCAGGAGCAAGGGGAATGATGATAGACACGATGACTACTTTCGGGGTGGATAGTTTCCCAGCTCGGTTGTCAGCGATTTTGCAGGGGAGTTCGGATACTACATTCTATGTCATCGCAGTTTATTTCGGGGCTGTGGGTGTGAAAAACACACGATATACGATTTCTTCTATGTTATTATCTGATTTAGTGGGGATTACGACATCTACCATCATGGCGTATTGGTTCTTTGGATAAAATAAAAACAATGAAGGAGGAGATGAAATTTATAGTTAAAAAAATCACATTTATTTTTAGTGTTTTTTCGGTTTTAGTGTTTGGTCAAGGTTCAAAAATAGACCAGATTATTACCAATGCCGAAATGCAGCGGGGAAGGCATCAGTTTGATAAAGCATACCAATCCATAAAAACAGCTGAAAAACTGGCTCGGCAAAAATCTGCAAAGGAACTTCCCAAAGTCTATTCGGAAATGGTGAAGTATCAGTTTTCGGTTTCTAATTCGGATTCAGCGAAGATTTATACAGAAAAAGCCATGGCAGAGGCGCAGAGCATCAACCACCCTGAAGCCCTTGCCTATGGATATTACACCAAAGCGTATTATTATAACTATCTGGAAGTAAGGGATTTGGCAGTAGAGTTTTCTCAGAAATCATTGGATTTGGCGCAGAAACATAATTTAGACCTGCTAAAACCTCGTATATACTACATTCTTTATGGGGCTCACGCGAGTCTTGACCACACGGCTCAGGCTTATAAATACGCCATAGATGCTGTAAAATCGGCTAAAAAAGCTAAAAACTACAACTTGTTGTCCAATGCCTATTCGGCTATGTCTACATCTATGGGGCTTCTGTATAAAGAAAATCCGAAGCCTGAGTATATGGATAGTATATTGATTTACCTCAAAAAATCAGCAGAGGTCTATCATAAGCATCCTAATTTTGTGAGTCCAGAGACTTATGCCATTACCAATATCAACATTGCAGACTACTACTATCAGACCAAAGGAAGCGCAGACAGCATAAGAAAATATACAGAAATAGCCAAGCAGACTTCCCTGAACCGAGATGCAAGTTCGTCAGTGAAAGCCAATGCAGACGGGCTTTTGGCGCAGCTAGCCATTCGTCAGGGGGATTTTAACAAGGCTGAAAAACTATTGGTGGATGCCTATTCTGATATGGAGAAGCAGTCCTCGCTAGATTACCATACTTTGGCTTCTATCTCGGAGGCGCTTTCTCAGTTGTATCAAAATAATAATAACTTTGAAAAGGCATTATTTTTCAAAAAACAAAAAGAACAATATAACGATAAAATATACGACCAAAACCAGCAGGAACAAACCCACAAGCTGGAAGCCCAATACGAAAACAAGCGTATAAAATCCGAAATAGAAGTAGTAAAAGAGAGAGAAAAAAATAGGAGAATCCAAAATTATCTCTACATCAGTTTGGCTATTATGGCTGTATTTCTGCTGATTTTGGTGCGTAGAAACTATGCTAATAGGATGAAACTACAGGCGGAAAAAGAACTTCGCCTCCAAAAAGAAAAGCAGGAAGCTCAGGCTCAGGCTTTACATAAAGAAAAACAGCGCCGTCTGCTCTCTATTCAAAAAATAAGAGTGGAAAGAGAGTCTAAACTCCGTATTCTATTGGAACAAGAAGAGCAAGCCCGCCTAAAAGAACAGCAGGAATTACTTCGGTTAAAAAATGACCAAATGCACAAGGAAGCCTTGGCAAATGCCCTCCAAATAGAGCGGAAAAATCAGCTTTTGGATGAAATCAGAGAGAGTATAAAAGCCAAGGAAACCGATGTAAATATAGACACCATACTAAAACAAGAGAAGCGAATGGAGGAAGCGCTGGATCAGTCTGTGAAGGAGTTTCAGGAAATCCACCCAGAGTTTTTCAGTAAGCTGAATGCCTTGTCGGATAACAAGCTTACGCCTCTTGACCTTAGATATTGTGCGTATATTCATTTGAAATTGTCTACCAAAGAACTCGCAACGATCTTTAATGTAGAGCCAAAAAGTATCCGAATGACCAAATACAGAATCAAACAAAAACTGAATTTGGATAAGGAAAAAGACTTGGAAGATTTTTTACAAAATATTGTTTAAGTATTGAAAATCAAAATATTACAAAGTAAGTAGACACTTTGTAGACGCTCTTTTTTTGGCAGGAGTATCATAATGTCATAATTTTACACTACAAAAATAAAGTTATGGCAGATACAAATTCAAAACTTCCGTTTTTAGAGATTATAGAATGGGTGGAACCAGACCCAAATTTACTAATGTGGAAAGTTCCAGACCAAGATAAAGAAATAAAAAACGGAGCAAAACTCATCGTGCGCGAGAGCCAGACAGCACTCTTCCTGAACGAAGGTGTGGCAGCGGATGTTTTCCCAGCAGGAACGCATGAATTATCTACTAAAAATATTCCGATTCTATCTAAGCTTAAAGGCTGGAAGTATGGTTTTGAAAGTCCATTCAAGGCTGATGTATACTATTTTTCTACCAAGCAGTTTGTAAACCTGAAATGGGGGACGCCGGCGCCTGTTCTGATGAGAGATCCGCAGTTTGGGCAGGTTCGGGTAAGGGCTTTTGGTTCGTATAATGTGCGCATCACCGATGTAGCGAAGTTTTTCAAGGAATATGCAGGAACTTATCCTATGCTTACGGTCTTTGAGCTTGAAAATCAGTTGAGGGATTTCATTGCGCCGAAGTTCGGTGAGGTGCTTTCTAATGCAGGGCTTTCGGTTCTTGATTTGGCTGGAAATATGACTGCTTTGAGCGAAAAAATCCGTCCTCTTATAGAGCCTTATTTTGCTGATTTTGGGGTGGAAGTTACCCAGTTTATGGTGAGTTCTGCGACTCTCCCAGAGGAGGTTACGGAGTTCTATGACAAGGTGACTAATATGAATATGATAGGCGATATGGAGCGTTTCCAGAAATTTAATACAGCGATCGCGATAGGGAATGACCGTAGTAATATAAGTTCAGGAATACAGGAGGGCATGGCGATGGGGGCTATGATAAGCGCGATGCAGCAGCAGACACAGCAAAACCAGCCACAAAATTCGGTTCAAGATGATGCCACGGCCAAACTTCAAAAATTAAAAACGCTTTTTGAGAGTGGGCTTATAGATGAAACCGAATACAAGGAAAAGAAAGCAGAAATATTATCAAATCTTTGATAATCAAGCGTTAAAATAATAAACCAATGGAGGACGAAAATAAATCTTCTGGAAAAGCAATGTCTTTTCTGGAACGAATGAGACAAAGGTCTCAGGCTCAGAAAAAATATGGAGATGATATTTTTCAGCCGAAAGAAACTGCTGAGATTGATACGCAAGACTGCCCAAACTGCGGGGCAGGACGAGCCAAACGAGATGGTGTAACTCACTGTGCCTATTGTGGTTATGAGTTTATACAAACGACCTTGGGTGATGGTATCTACATTACAAAAGAGGATAACTCTCGGAAATCCAATAAATAAAAATAGTGAAACTATTGCTTAGGGACTTTTGAAATTTCAAAAGTCCCTTGTTTATTATAAAACAAAGAAGTTTCTTAAAATCAAATTAAAAATTCCGTAAATTGCACACAAAATAAAAAAGAAAATGAAAAGAATTTTATTAGCCGTGATGCTTTCCATAGGTGTGTTAGGCTTTGCACAGAATAGTGAGGAAAAAATAAAGGGAATGATAAAAGAACAGATTGTAGATAAAATAAAAAACTACAAACTTACCGACCTAGTTCCATACTCCAAAGATGGTAAGAAATGGGCGCTGATGGATGTGAAATCTAGAAAAATCCTGACAGATTTTGTGTTAAATGAACCTAGTACTTTTAATCCTGATATCTATGTTAAATTATATGGAGAATCTGGTGAAGAAAGTGAGATAATTTATTCAGATTATAGATTAGAATCAGAAGTAGGGTTGATTTATCCTGTCGCAGCAGTCCAGACTGTTGATGCTGATAACTCACCTTTTCAAGTAAAGGAAAAGAGGAAGATAGAAGTTGATGAGACAAAATATAAATATATATTAAAACCAATACTCTACAAGGAAGAGTATTATGCTATAGCTACTAAAAAAGATAACAGTGATGTTCTTATTAATGAAAGAGGAGAAGAACTCAAAGGGTTTCATTTTAGAGTTATAAAAGACTCCTATCTTTGTAAAGATAAAAATCCAAACGAAAAAATTTTTTATGTAGAAGGTTTCGATGGTAAAAAGGGCTTTATAACTATATCAGGGAAGAGAAAACTCTATGGTAAGCTAATGAATGAACCGAGGTCTTATGTTTTTGATCAGGGGCATCAAAGTGCTTTTGGGTATAGTCTTCAGAAAGATAATGATGATATTAGAAAAATAAAAAAATCGGGTATAGTAGATACATCCACACAAGAATGGCTGATAAAACCGCAGGAAAAGTATAAAATTTACAGTATACTTTATACTTCATCAGAAATAATGATGGAGGATGAGGAATATGATGTAACAAATAGGAACAAAGCCACTGTATATTTCTTAGCAACCGACCAAAGTAGTCAGCACTTTGTTTTAGATATAAAAGGAAATCCTATTTTACCGAAAAATTAACTAAAAAGCACCTTTTCAAAAAGGTGTTTTTTTATGTTTTAAAATTAACAGAGAAACAGCAAAATTCCGTAAATTGCGCATGAAAATAAAAGAATAAGAAATGAAAAGAATTTTATTAGCCATGATGCTCTTTATAAGTGTATTGGGATTTGCACAGAGCGAAGAAGAGATAGTACAAAAGTATATTGTAGATAAAATAAAAGGTTACAAACCTACAGACCTAGTTCCATACTCCAAAGATGGTGAGGATTGGGCACTGATGGATGTGAAATCTAGAAAAGTACTTACAGATTATGTGTTGAATTGGGCAAGTACTTTTAAACCAAAATTATCTATCAGTATGTATGTTAAAAAGTTTATAATAGGGAGTGTCACTTCAGATTATACGGTGGAGCTAGAGTCAAGAAGAGAAACTTTGCCACCAGAAATAGGGTATAGGAAATATGAAAAAATAAATAAACCTGCTTTTCAAATGGATGAAACAGGAAAAAAAACTGCTAGTAATCCTAAATATAAATACATACTAGATATAGTATCACATAAAGGTGTATATTATGCCATAGTTTCTAAAAAGGATAACAGCTGGACACTCATTAACGAAAAAGGAGAGGAACAGAAAGGATTTCATTTCAAAGAAATATCAAATATTGGTTATAAAGATAAAGAAAGCGGAGAAGATGTTTTTAATGTGGAGAATTTTGATGGTAAAAAGGGTTTAATAACCATATTAGGAAAGAAAAAACTTTATGGTGAACTAATGAATAATTTTACTAAAAACGATATTGTTTTAGGGTATGTTGTTCAGAAAGATAATGATTATTCTCACGAAATTAAAAAATCAGGCGTGGTAGATTTGGTTACACAAGAATGGCTGATAAAACCGCAGGAAAAGTATAAGATATACGATATAATCTATACTTCATCAGAAAAATTAAAAAAATATGATGAAACAGACAGAAACAAAGCCATTGTATATTTCTTAGCAACCGACCAAAGCGGTCAGCGCTTCGTTTTGGATATCAATGGAAATCCTATTTTACCGAAAAATTAACCAAAAAAACACCTTTCTAAAAGGTGTTTTTTTATGCTTTAAAATTGGCAGAGAAACTACAAAAAATCCGTAAATTGCACACAAAATAAAAAAGAAAATGAAAAGGATTTTATTAGCTGTGATGCTCTTCATAGGTGTATGGGGCTTTGCACAAAATATAGAAAAGATAATAAAAGAACAGATTGTAGATAAAATAAAAAACTACAAGCCTACAGACCTAGTTCCATACTCCAAAGACGGCAAAAAATGGGCGCTGATGGATGTGAAATCCAGAAAAATCCTCACAGATTTTGTGATGAGAATACCAAGCACTTTTAATCCTAAATTTATGGCTGATATAAATATAGGGAAGTGGAACTATGGAATGATGATTAATACAAATTATGATATTTTGCCACTTGTAATAGCTTGTTCTATTCCAGAATGGTTTGATGTTAAAAAAACAGATGAACTTGGTTTTCAAGTAGATGAACAAGGAAGAATGACAGCCTATAATAAGGATTATGAATATATATCAAACCCAATATTGTATAAAGGAGAATATTATATCATAATTATTAAAAAAGATAAAACTAATGTACTTATTAACCAAAAAGGAGAGGAGAAGGAAGGTTTTCATTTTAAAGAAATATTAGATATTTATTATAAAGATAGAGAGACAGGAGAGAATGTTTTCTATGTAGAAGATTTTGAGGGAAAAAGAGGTTTGGTGACTATATCGGGGAAAAAGAAACTTTATGGAGAATTACTACAAGAAGTATATAGTGGAGTTTTAGGATATAGTCTTCAAAAAGATGGTTTTTATTCAAATGAGATTAAAAAATCAGGTGTGGTAGATTTGATGACACAAGAATGGCTGATAAAACCGCAGGAGAAGTATAAAATATACGATATAATCTACACTTCATCAGAAAAAATAAAAAAATATGATGAAACAGACCGAAACAAAGCAACTATATATTTCTTAGCAACGGACAAAAGCGGTCAGCGCTTTGTTTTGGATATAAAAGGAAATTCTATTTTACCGAAGGAATAAGTATGATTTTTCTGCAAAAATTGAAACTACTTTTATAATCTATTTTAAATAAAGAAGATACAGGAATTACAAGAAGATTAGGTAATGATTTAGTAATAGTTCTTATTTTATTTGATTACACCTATTTTCTCAGTAACTTCTGGGTACAAAGAATAAACTATTTTCCTAACTTCCTTACTTACAATCAATTCTATTTTGTAAAAAACCTAATAGGTAATGATTTAGTTACGGAATTTAATTCATTGCTTTGCGTTTATTCCTGTGATTAACTCACGATGCAAAGGTACAAATATTTTCCCAATTGGCAAAAAAAAATCTAATTTTGCGGTCGCTACCGCACTACATCATGGAGGTTTCTAAACCTCCGTGTGAGTGCAGAGGCATCCACAAAATAGCCCGAATTTGCCTGACCAAAATTCTCACAAAGGACTCTATCACAACGAATATGTTTGATATGCAAAAAAGCAATTTATCCTATACCAAATAGTCGTTACAAAGGTTTCTAAAATAGTATCGAGTTTTATAAAATAAATCATTGGATTCATAAAGTAGATATACAAGTAGATGTTGCATTTGCTTTTTGAATTCAAGTTCACTTCTTTTGTCTAAATCTCCTTGTGAATTTTAGATAATACTTTATCTAAGCAATCTGCCACTTTATATAGCTATCCAATAGGTCTACATTTTCACAAAAAACACTAAGCATATACAACAAAAATAGGTAAATAAGTGTATCTTGCTAATCCTCTATTAAATTATTTATAAATATTTTGCTAATCAATAAAATATCCTTATTTTTGCGTCATTAATTTTTAAATGATAAAGTTATGTTGCATTTTTTCAAATCCATCAGAAGATCAGTAAAACACTGGTACATTCCCCTTATATTAGGGATTTTGTTCATTCTTTGTGGTATAGGGGTAATTATATCACCACAAGATTCTTATCTTACCCTTTCAATACTCTTTAGTCTTTCGTTCTTAGTATCGGGGATAACTGAATCCTTCTTTGCTCTACAGAATACTAAAAATCTCAATGGTTGGGGTTGGTATTTGGTAAGCGGACTCATTTCATTGATAATGGGTATCTTTTTACTTATGTATCCTGCCCTATCAATGTTTATATTACCATTGGTAGTAGGTTTTACGTTGCTATTCCGTTCGTTTCAGCTACTTGGTTTTGCCTTCGAAGAAAAAGAAGCAGGCGTACTGAATTGGGGGAACTTAGCCATAGTGAGCGTATTGAGTATTATCCTCTCGTTCATTTTGATTGCTAATCCTATCTTTACAGGTATCTCATTAGTAGTATTCACAGGTTTAGCATTTATCTTCACAGGTATTTCATCTGTAATACTTTCGTTCAATCTGAAAAAGTTAAAAGGTTCTGCTCAAAAGTTATCAGATGATTTAAAGAACCGCATAGAAGACCTCGAAAAAGAAGTGAAAGAAGCTACGAAATAACAGCAAATTAGTAAAATACCACTGGCACAAGTCTATAGTTATACCTATGATTACAGAGCTATAGTGCTTTTTTGCAGAAAATACCTCCAAAGAATTAAATACTCTTTGGAGGTATTATGATTTTATAGTTGACGCGCCTACGTCCACTTTGAGCTACGTACGTGGCTCTAATATCTACGTACGTGGATCTTTGGATTTACGTGCCTGGTCTTTAAGACTACGTGCATAGATGCGGAAAAACCACTACGGGATGGCGCTTTTTTCTTCACGAAAATGATGCTTTCCCCTCCGCTGGGTAAGAGGAATACTCGCGATAAGGCGAAGGGCTTGCGTATCGCTGCGGAGAGGCATATCGGGGAGCTGGGCGTGTGATGCCTTAGCACTCTCAATATAGGTCGGTATCACCCCGCTCACGAGATCGCTTCTTCACTCCTCCTGAAATAGCATAGGGCGGCACGCATCACGTATGCGTACCGCCCTATCAGTATGGGACTTATGTCGGGGAGATCTTCTCCTATTTCTTATTCGTTGTCGACCTGCGCAGCGTAGGTGCGCCAGCGCTCTAAGAGTTGCTGGAGGTCGCTGGGAAGCTCACTATCGAAGAGCATCTCTTCGCCCGTCACGGGGTGAACGAAGCCCAGCGTCTTAGCGTGGAGTGCCTGACGGGGGCAGAGCGTGAGACAGTTTTGGACGAACTGCTTGTAGCGTGAGAACTGGTTGCCCCAAAGGATCTTGTCGCCACCATAGCGCGCATCAGCGAAGAGCGGGTGACCGATGTGGCGCATGTGGGCGCGGATCTGGTGTGTGCGCCCCGTCTCGAGTCGGCATTCGACCCAGCTGACGTAGGCCAGCTCTTCGAGGAGGGTGTAGTGCGTGACGGCGTGCTTGCCCTTGGGTGAGCCTTCTGGATAGACTGCCATCTGCAGGCGGTCACGCTCATCACGGCCGATGTTGCCGATGATCGTGCCTTCGGCTTCCTTCAGTCTTCCCCAGACGAGGGCGCGGTAGGTGCGACGGGTCGTCTTGTTGAAGAACTGACGTGCCAGATGCGCCTTCGCTTCGGGACGCTTGGCGATGACGAGCAGGCCGCTCGTGTCCTTGTCGATGCGATGGACGAGACCGACGTTGGGGTCGGCGGGATCATAGAGGGGATCATCCTGCAGGTAGTATGCGAGCGCATTGACCAGCGTGCCGGTATAGTTACCGTGCCCTGGATGGACGACGAGCCCCGCAGGCTTGTTGACCACCATTAGCACCTCATCTTCGTAGACGACATCCAGCGGTATGGGCTCGGGGATGATCTCGAGCTCATGCTTGGGACGGCGTAGCTGGAGGGTGACGACGTCGAGGGGCTTGATGCGGTAGTTGCTCTTGACGGGCTTGTCGCCGACGAAGACATACCCTCCGTCAAGCGCCTGCTGGATGCGACTACGACTGCTACCCGTCATGCGTGTAGCCAGATACTTGTCGATGCGCATAGGCGCCTGCCCCTTGTCAGCTACGACACGGAAGTGCTCATAGAGCGGTGAGCTATCGGCATGCTGGAGATAGGAGACGGCAGCGGCATCGAGGCGCTCGACCTCGGCGGTGCCATCGGGGAGGAAGAGATCTTCGTCGCCTTCCCAGGCTTCGCTATCGAGGAGTAGCTCCTCGTCAGTCAGTGGATTACCACCAGTCATTGCTGATGCCTCCGTCATCCTTCTTCTCGGGTGTGGCTGGTG
>CAUQKV010000032.1:0-17227 GCA_963518845.1 uncultured Flavobacteriaceae bacterium
CTATTTATTTCCACATTTTTTGCTACAGCATGATTTCTATTTCTCCCCCAGTGATAGCTTATCCCCTCCAAAGCCAGCCTTTCTAAATCTTCAAAACTTCTGGTTCTCTCTTTTATAGGCTCTTTCTTGTTTTTTTCAATTGCTTCTTGGGGGATTTTATGCCAATCACAAAAAGTAAGTGTAAAATCTTCTTCTATAGGATTTTGCACTCCCATTCTTTGTGCGGCTTCTTCATAGTCACTCTTTCTTACTGTTTTACTGCCGCAGCTTAGCCCTTCTGCTCCGCCGTCTTTTAGGTCTACCCTAAGGGTGGTGTCTATGCGTTTGTTATTTTGGTCTATCCGCACATCTACCCAGTTTACTTCCGCATATTCTGTTCTAAATGAGACTTCTGCCGTTTTTTTCTTTTCGCCTTTTGTGCCTGTCAGCCTTGCTCGGAAAGTTTTTTTATCAAAAATAGAGCTGTCATATATCCCTTCACCATCAAAACCATTCCAAAACAAAATATAATGTCCTGGTTTGGTATAATCATTTTTAGAAATATTAAAATCTCTGTACACTTCCATCCATTCCCATATTCTTGATGGTTTTCCCTCTCTTTTTAGAAATTCTTTTAGCCCTTTTTCTAGACTAGTTCTTACATTTTCCTTTTTGCTGGCAGAAATTATGACTTCTGGTACATAATTTTCTCTATATATAAATTTATCATTTTCATCTATGATTTCAAGAGTTAATTGGTCTATATCATTTGATGACAAAGTATATTCAAATGCGAAAAAGGCATTTTCATAGTTGTTTTCAAAATCTAAAATTCCCATAGGTACCACAGTGGAATAGCCATCTTTGCAAAGAGAAATTTTAATATCAAAATCTGGATTTTCATTCTCAGGGACAGGTATTCCACTGGTGTTGATTTTTTCTATTACATTAATTTGCCCAGAATCTATAAATTCTATTTTCCCTGTTTCAATGGGAGCGCTTGGCGGAGGCATTTTGCCCGTTACCATCAAGGTTGATTTTTTGATTAAAGCATTATTATCCTGATACTTTGCCGTACCTGTATCCTGCCAGTCACCAGTCACTGAAAGCACCTGAAAACCATCTAAAAACGAGAAGTTAGCAGGACTTTTTTCAACTGTCGTTCCCACAGTTTTGTCTTGAATAGTAGGAACATCATTCAGCACCTTGAATGTTCCTATGTGGCTATTCATTTTTATTTTTGCTTGGTTAATAATAAAAAGCTGAGATTCTGTTTTTTGCTCTTCTTTTTTCTGCTCTTCGCGTTTTTCCTGCATCATTTCTCGGTTTTCTGCAAGAGTATTTTCCACCTCACGCTTTTGCTGTCTTTCAGGCGTAATTTTCCCAATAGTGATGATTTCGCTTTCTTCTTTTTCTCGGTTTTGTATGTCATTCATTAATTTTTTGGCGAATGACCTTTTATCTTTTCTGAAACTAAACATAAAAGTGTGTATTTTATATTCTCATTATCTGTTTTTTCTTCTAATGTACCATCTAAAAGTCCTAAATCAGTAAATGTAAAGTTTGAATTAGACTCGGTATATCCATTAAAAATCATTCCCAGCATCCTTTTTTCTTGTAAAAAACTAATTAATGCATTTTCATTTTCTAATGTTTTAGAAATACTATTGCAGTAATTGACTAACTCATCTCCCTGATTTTTTAATAAAATCTCATTTCTTACTTCTATCCATCTTTTTCTGATAAAAGAAAGATTAATCACCTTTTCTATGGTATTCTTTGGAGTAATTTCTAATTCTAATTCATCAAAAACCAATGCTATTTTTTTTAATAGGACATTCATCGAGTTTTCTTTATCCGAAAAATCTAAATCCCAAACCAATACTTGATACAAAAAATTATCATCCTTCTTGCCATAGCAGAAAGTCTGTATCGTTCTAGATATTTTATTAACAGAATATTTTCTTTGAAAAATATTTTCTAAATAATATGTAGCAAGAGTATTCATTCTTTTCTATCGAGGTGGTATTATTGGTCTTTTCCTATTTGGAGCAGGACCATGAGCGATACTATCACTAAGATTTGATTTTGCAGAACGGTGAAGGTATTCTAGTCTTAATTTTCTTAGTAATATCTGTTCTTTTTCTGTAGGAATAACATACAGAATTCTCTTTTTCAGTTGTCCTTTTCTATCAGGTACAAATTTCTGTCCTTTTTTATCGGGTATAAATTTCCATTCTGGGGCATCACCTAATACATAACCTGCTAAATATTTTTTTGCCTTTATAAGCGAATAGTCTTTAGATATCGAATAACTTGTGGTACTCTTTTTAAGAATAATATTATTCTGTTTAGTAGAAAGCGTTCCTCTAAATAAATCTTCCATAAAATGCAGAGGAATATAGCTGTATTCTTTCTTTATTTTACGCCTTCCTTCAAGATAGTAATATGCTCCTCCATCTTGAGGATGATCAAGTGAAAGAGAGCCTAATGAATGGTAATGTATACTTAAGTGCTCCTTATCATACCAATACTCCCCACATAGTTTATCTTTCTCTCTTTTACACTCTTCATAAGATGAATAATTTTTCTCTACGATGATTTCCTCCTTTTTATCAGTCGTATAGCCTCCTCCTATATCCGAATGCACTCCAGGAAAGTTTTTTTCAATGAAATTTGCTCCTTCTGGTATTTTTGAAAGAGCAAAATTTTTACGATGCTCATCCATAGCAGTGAAATGAACTACTTTAGCAGGCTTTCCTAAATTATTAAGCTGTAGTTCTACTATATCATCACTATGTTCAGAGCCAAAAGAAGCCACAGTGTCATAGACGCCTACGAAACGAATTTTTATACGGATTTTATTTAAATCTTCCTTGGTTAATTTCTTTTGAAGTAAATAATACCCTAAATATCCTAATTTAGGCATTTTTCCATTATCTAAATAAGCTGAATCTACTTTTTCTCCATCTTTATCACGATGAACAGTTTTCATATAGCCTTTTGTATAACCGGTTTCAGCAAGTATTTTTATATCTGCTTCTCTTTTGTTGTTGCCTATTTCATATACGAAATTACGGGCAGCAGCAGCCCCGCGGCTAAAACCAAAAACATCAAGAGTTACAGTGATAGATTTGATTTTTTTAGTGCTTTCATTGCCTATTATATTTAATATTTTTTCAGCTAATTTTTTACAGCCTTTTCTTACTTTAGCACGGATACCTGTTTCTCCCTTTCCCCAAGCCATCCCGTGAAAATCGTCTCCTTTTTTATTCTCTGTACCAATACCTTCTATATAAATGCCATATTTTTTTTGGTCTACTCCTCTCCATAATCTTGCTACATTGCTGAAATCATTCTCGTAGCTGTCATCAAACAATTTAGACCTAGAATAAATATCTTTTTCTGTTGCTTTATTTTCCGGTTTACTCTGGTCTTCGTATTCTTCTATCTTCTGTACCTTTTTCCTAATTTCTACATTTCTATGATTGTTGTTTGTTCCATCAAAGAACAATCCTGCTTCCAAGAAAATTTCTTTTGAATTTTCTTTGTCAAATGAACCGCTGTTATATACATAAGTCTGCCCCATTGTAATATTTTTTTATCATTAATCGAGTGTAGGATAGTCATCATAAGTGTCATCTAAATCTAATCTCTCCCTATGAAAAGGGAAAAATATTCCATCTCCTTTTTCGTTTTCTAAACGAATGGTAAACAAGCTGTTATCTCTATTTACTCTGATATTCAGTCTTGCTCTTTTTGTGTTGGGATACATCTTAAAAAACTCTCCAAAAACCTTTTTGTTTTCTTCCCAGTCAAAATCATATGTTCCCCAATACTTTATACCATTATTAGCTTTGTATATAAATCTTAGTGCTCTTGGCAGTGGATATTTTTTATCAGAGATGTTTTCTCCTTTTTGATAGAAAATATCTGGAATTATCGTAATTTCACTGCTGGAATAGTTTTTACGAGCGGGAGTTTCCAGTGTCATTTCATCATAAAAAGTATCCCACTTTTCTCGGTTAAAATATTCTATAAAAACATCCCCTATTTTTGCGCCCTTATAAAACTCAAAAGTAGGATACCAAGGGTATTTAATATCTCTGTAATCATCCCACAGCCCGAAAGGAGTAGGCTTTTCACGGATATGTGGAGGGCGAGCGATACTATCATTTAATACTCTTTGGTGTTCTTCTTTTGAAAAAATCAATCTTTCATGGCCATCCAAGCCTTCTGGCTGTTTTAGGTTTATTTTCTCTGCTTGGAAACGGCCTATTTCTATCTGCCGCATCGGGCCTTCTACCCATACTACCACTACACCGCCAGGGGCAAGCCCTACCACAAATGTTCTAAAGGTCTCCTCTCCATACCCTTTAGGGAAAGCTTCTAAATTACGGGCTCTGTCTTTATACCCTTCTTTAAAAAGTTTTAGCAGCTTAGGATAGTCCAAATCTGCTTTTACTCTATAGAAACAGTCTTCTACATATGAATACCAGACAATGTCTATGTCCTTGGGGAGTTGTTTCATCATGCTTCCTTCTTGGGTGCCTACTCCCCAGCCATCATCAGGGCTATCAAAAGAGGCTGTAAAACTCGCCATTATACTTACATCACCTACTCTTCCTGCGTATATACGCACAGGAAACCCTATTTCTGTGGAAATACCCGCTCCCCATTCATATTTTTCATCCATAAAACTACAATTTGATAATAATAAAATAGTGAGTAATAAAATTAGTTTTTTCATGGGATAAAATTTACGATTTATTCACTTTAGCATCTATCTCTCCTAATAATTTGGAGATACCAGCACTCTTTATGGTCACATTACCATCTTTAGCATTGTGCAATGTTTCTGAAGTGGTTTCATCCAATTTCCCAAAGATATCAATAATTTTATCTCCTTCTACTTTCTGAGCATAGTTTTTAGAACTAAATTGATGATCTTTTTCTATGTCTATTCGGTGATTTCCACCTATTGATATTGTTGTATCATTTGTAACATTTGTGATCATATTATTTCCCACATTCGTAGTCATATTTTGAGAAACATTAATGTTCAGGTTTTTCGCATTGAGGGTCATTGTCTCAGGTGCTGTTATGGTAATGTTGCTTCCTTTAGTATCCAAAAGTATTTCATTACCAGACTTATCTGTAATTAGAATACTTTCATCTTCTGATTAAAAATAATATCAAGGATACTGATAATACAATATTAGTTATGATATTACTTATAGGAGCTGGTACTATATCATATTTTAACATACTTTCAGTATAATTATATTGTGATTGCGATATAAAATAATACAATGTAAAAATAATAATAACTATATTGATAGCAATTATAATGTATCCTGTTTTGTAAATCATCCTAAATACTATTGTATTTAATAACATCAAAATATACATAAATAAAATAGAAAATATATTTTTGTACATATTAGGATGATTAAAATTAGATGGAGTTACACAATAGACAATAATAAATCCTATAAAAATAAAAGAAAACACATTACTCAGTAACAATATCATTTTCAGATATTTACCTAGTATTGAAAATCTATTTAATAATACAGATAACAGATTAAAAAATAGTGTAGAAAACAGAATAATGAAACCAATGAACATTTCTAAAATTATTTTAAGATAAATATATTATCATGATTGGGAAAATGCACAACATTAAAAGAGAAATCTATATTAATATCTTTCGTAATCAGAAATTAATATATAATCTCCTGCCACATCATCTGCACCCTTACTCTGCCCAGTCCCAGAGGGGCAGTATCTTACTACCACTCTATTTTTTTTCTGATTAGTTGTCGTTCACCGCCTTTTACCGCTGCACCTATAATGATAGAATCTGGTATTTTTCTTAGTTTTTCTATCATCTCTGGATGGTCTTTCTTAAATTCTTTATATGATGTCAAATCCACTTCCTCATAGTCTTTTATAGTAGATAAACTCTTTTGACCATATTTTTTCAGTAAAGTTTCTGCCTCTACCACGGATATTTTTCTAAAATTGCGCTGCCTTAGAACAATACTTTTAGGAACTTCATTATATCGCGGGTCTTCTATCCCATAAATAATACTATCCGTATCACCATCATTGATCATATAATCTTGTATTATGTTTAACATTCTATCATCTACCCTATAATATAACCACATACCTCTAAATCGAGAAGATATACTCTTAATCTCAAACTCTACAGGATAGATGATATTAGCACTGTCCTTATTTATACTGTCTTGTCCTATGCTTATTTTGGATATTCTTACTTTTTTGTCTGTTTCTTCCTTTTGGCGGAGTTCTATCGCTTCTTCTGAGGACTGGCAGGATAGAACCCCTGCTAAAGCTAATACTAATGCTGTTTTTTTCATTTTCTACCACTCTATTTTTTTTCTGATTAGTTGTGGTTCACTGCCTTTTACTGCTACACTTAGAATAATAGAATCTGGTATTTTTCTTAGTTTTGCTATCATCTCTGGATGGTCTTTCTTAAATTCTTTATATGATGTCAAATCCACTTCCTCATAGTCTTTTATAGTAGATAAACTCTTTTGACCATATTTTTTCAATAAAGTTTCCGCTTCTACCGCGGATATTTTTCTAAAATTATATTGCTTTAGAACAATACTTTTAGGAAATTCATTATATTGCAGGTCTTCTATCGCATAAATAATACTATCTGTATCACCATTATAGACCATATAATCTTGTATTCTTTTTAAGAATACATCATCTATTCTATAATATAATCTTACATCCCTAACTTTAGGGGACACATGCTTTATTTCAAACTCTACAGGATAGATGATATTAGCACTGTCTTTGTATATACTTTCTTGTCCTAAACTTCTTTTGGATATGCTTACTTTTTTATCTGTCTCTACCTTTTGGCGGAGTTCTATCACTTCTTCTGAGGACTGGCAGGACAATACCCCTGCTAAAGCTAATATTAACGCTGTTTTTTTCATTTTAATTTATTTTATAAATATACTGTCTATTATGTCATGAAGTTCATCCAACTCATCATTTTTCTCACGATAGTGTAATATTACATATTGTTTTGGATTGGGATTCCTATTCAGAGCAACTAAATCATTCAGAGTTTCTATTTCATTTCTAAAAAGTTTATTCAGGGATTCCTGATCTATCTCTGTAGTATCATAACCTTTCATTGAACCACCTCGTGTGAATTTTATTTGTTCTACGGTTTCTAGCCCTTTATCCTTAGCGGCTTCTACCATTTCGTTTATGACATCATCTATCATTTCGGTAATCTGGTCGCTCATATATGGAGTAATTACCTTTACAATAAAATCCAAAGGCAGAAAAGGAATTGGGATGGTCTCAGGTCTTTCGCCAGACATATATTGAAACAAATCTACAAAGTCAAAGACTTTCAGGAGTTCTTTAGAGGCTTTGGCTACCTTATTCAGGGCGCCCACATCTTTAAAGTAATCCAGCTGGCTTATGCCTTTGGTCGTTACCACCTGCCCCTGCTTTCTGTATCCAAAATTAGCAGCCTTGGTTACTGTATACATCTCTCCTTTGTTGTCATAAATAGGCTGGGTATAGATTCTTTTGCTAAACATTATTTTTCCTGAGTTACTTACCAATTTGCCTTTTCTCAGCTGTCTAACAGCGATGGTATGTCTTAGTTTGTCGCTATACTTGCCAAGCTTGTCCAATGCTTCATCCTTTACAACATCTTGGATTTCACCCAATACTCTTTCTATTTTGGGTGAGTTTTTTCCTTCAAAACCAACTCCAGCAGAAAATACTATAATATCTCCATCTGAAGTCCTGATTTCAGGAAAATTATACCCCGAATGGGCAGGTTTTAGGAATAGATTTCTTCTCGATGAGAATACTTTTAGATGTAATTCATTTGCACAAATCCAGTCTTCATTTTTATATTCCCATCGCCAGTGCAAGTCTAAATACCCCATATCCTTTTCTATCATTTTCTTCTTCCATAAAATATCAAGGAATAGCTCTATTGTTATTCTTTTTTTCTCGCCTACTTTTCTTACAGTTCCTTTTTTTATAACTTCTTTTTCATTAAAATCATTACTATCAGGATTAAGTACATCTATCATAAAAAGTTTTTCCCTATTATAGAGGTGAAATATTATCTCTGTATTATCAGGAATATCATCATCTACATTTAGCTGGAAATATACTACTTTGTCTAAGTTTGTTTTGTTTTCTTTTATAATTTTTTCTCCTTTATAGTCATAGCTCCACCATCCTGAGGGAAAATCTAACTTCTCAGTATAATTATACTGCCCCATTGATATTCCCTGTTCTTTACCATCCAAAATAATTCTTTTTTGTGAGGACAGCATAACATCTTTTTCTGTAGCTATAATTTCCATCTGATTTTTTGAAAACCATTTGGATTTTCCTCCTATGATTCTTGTGATCGTTCCCATAATTAATAGTTTATACTTTTTTCTCCACTATTGGTAATCACCTGACCCTTTCCTTGTATTTTAATATCTTCATCTGTGGATTGTTTATCTATACCATTAGCCACTTCCTTTATGTTATTTGCCGTTGAATTTCTTTCTCCCTCTGCTATTTCGGTGATGTTTGCAGCAGTCAGGGTGTAGTTCATCACGGCGTTTTGGCTGATGGCTCCGCCTGCAAAAACATTATAACTCATTCCTGCTGAAGCGCTGATGTTCATTCCAGCGGTTGTAGTAATGTTCTGACCAGCACTGATGTTGATATTCTGTCCTGCTGTAAAGCTGATGTTTTTTGGTGCAGAGACTTTGATATTCCCCTGTCCGTCCATATGATAGGTGTTTCTGGGGTCTTCTATTAAAATGCTTCCCTCCGAATTTTCTAACAATATTTTTTTAATCTTCCTATTTTAATAATAATCCTTTCCAACATGGTCTACTTCTTTACATTTAGTACGGGACTTTATTTCTCCTGTTTTTCCATCTATAATGAGGGTAAAATCCTCTTCACTATCTTCAGCAGTGCAATACAATCCTAATGTATAGCTGGCCATTCCATTATTATCCACACCTCTTGATAAAAACCTTACATAGTATGGATTCATAATATCTATATTATATTCTTTTGCCATTTTCTTAGCTAATTTTTTTATAGAGAATGGAAAATGTTCATCGTAATTAATCTTCTTAACGATATTTCCTTTAGTATCATATTCCCTCCACATACCTATACTACATCCATAAAAGTCTTTTCCTCCACCTATATATTTCTTGGTTTGTATTTCATATTTCCTATAGATTGTGTATGGGCTGTTTTTCTTTATGATAGTTTCCATGTAGTAGTTTTTCATGTTTTGCTGCAATACATAGGTACTGTCTTTTGTGTAAAATTCCTTTCCAGGCCCATATACTGATTGTTGAAATTTTTCATCAACATCAATATATCTGTTTTTAGTAACACATTGTATTAAAATACAATAGATTATAATATAGATTATTGTTTTCATTTTATTTTATCATTTATTAATTTCCATTGCCAATACCATAAATGATAATTATTATCACTTATCTGTTTCTCTGTTGGTTTTCTGAAGGTAATACGATAGTAATAATCCATAATATTATTAGTTGCCCCCATTCTATATAGATAGTGAGCATTTTTGTAATATTCTGGATTTTCCTTCTTCATATTTTCATCATCTGTACTCTTAAAAGTATGTACAAGTCCCATACAGTGTAATACTTCATGAGTAATAATTGTATCTATACGCCCTCTATTAGGGAAAATCATGGCACTTTTCTCCCCGATTTCAGAAATTCCTTTTTCTGTCATATCATAAAGGGTTTTTCCCATACTAAATACTCCTAAAAAAGGCTCATTATTAAATATTTTTTCTACTCTCTCATTTATAAATCTATTATAAAGTTCTACTGATATTTTTTTGTCCTGAAATAGTTTTGGATTTATAAAACCATCTTTTATGTAAGAGCCATTTTCCTGAAACTCTTTTACATCAGATAAATCCAAAATAAAGTTATCTTTTTCATTATACCTTTCTATAATATTAGGAACTATCAATGCCTGCCCTAAAACTTGTGCCAATTTGACTTTTTCTGTTTCAAAAAAATTCCCTTCATGCTTTTTATTTTTTATATCTAATGTTACCCTTACCAGAGCAATATTTACATGCTTTCTATGCTTTTTATCATTAGGTAATATAATGATTTTTCCAGCTAATTTTTTAGGGTAGGCAGGAGGAAGAGATCTATCAGGACCAAAAGGAATTGTATATGCACGAATTTCTTGAGGTTCAGAAAAATCTTTTAAACAAGTAACTGTTAACATTACGGGAATGATATTTTTTCCATAATTACTTAATCTTCCGATATAATCATTAGATAATTCAAAAAGTTCTTTATTATATTCTAATCTAAATCCATAAATCTGTTCCCAAGATTCATCTGCCTCTTTCTTAAACTTCTCCACCAAAGAAAATAGTCTTAATTTCATTTGATATCTCGGTTTAAGATTCTCAGGTAAATGTGTCATCTTTTTTACAAATTCTTTTGAAAAAAGAGTTACATACGGTACATAATATAATTTATGAAATTCATTTTCCCCTTCATTTTCATTGGTATAGGAACTCCATTCTATAGGTATTGCTTGATATTCTTTCTTTAATTCTTCAAAAGCTCTTTCAGTATTTATATATTCCTCCATCGAAGAAGTTCTACCACCTACCAAAGAATCTTTCAGTTTATTTTGTAGAAAGGTAGTATTGGGAAAGGCATCATAACCAAATTCTCCTAAATATTCAACCAGTGGCTCAAAATATAGAACAGCCCCTCCTTCTATTCTCTCATTTTTAGGGAAAGGCTTAGGCTGCCCGAAACTAATTCCTTTTTCTTTTCCTATTTCTACGATGCTCTGCATTGAAGTTTCTATTATATTACTCGCAGAGTAAATAGAAATATCGCCTTTTACGCGTTCGGTTATTTTACCTTTTACAATTCTTGTTCTGCTCATTTTTAAAACAATTTAGATTTTTCACCACTGTTATTTTGGATTTCTTTTTCTGCACTTCTGCTGATGATTGTTTCGGAAAAATATTCTATTCCGCCATCATTATTCACAGTTGTTTTGCCCTTCATTACTTCATTATGGACATCTCCTTCGATAAGTTCAGTCAGAGTTCCACTGATAAAATGATTTACATTTCCAGCCACTGTGCTTACGAAATTCACGCCAACTATCTGGGTGTAATTCATTCCCGCTGAAGCACTGATGTTCATTCCAGCAGTTGTGGTAATATTCTGCCCAGCACTGATGTTGATATTCTGTCCTGCTGTAAAGCTGATATTTTTCGGTGCAGAGACTTTGATATTCCCCTGTCCGTCCATATGATAGGTGTTTCCGCTGGGGTCTTCTATTAAAATGCTTCCCTCCGAATCATTGAACACACATTAATGCAGAATTATTTTATACAAAGATTATATCTGAAATTTTATATTACTATCCCCATACACCCTTATGCTCTCCACCTCCAATGGCTCATCATTAAGAAAAACTTCTATCTTATTATCTTTGTTAATATGAAAGCGGATATCGTTTTTAGTTTTGCCTTTCTCTTTGAGTATCTTGTCCATTTTATCCCATTTGAAAAATACACGACCTTCATACTGCGCGCCTCCCACTCTCCAAAACAAATCTATTTCATTTGGTATTGCGCGTTTAATGTATTCCGCTTTCAGAATATAGGGCTGTAATAAATATTCCCGTTCCCCATTATAGTAATGACTTCCATATTCTAAAATAAAAAAACTATCATTATCTGAACTAAATACAGGACGCCATTCATATTTATTGCGGTAGTTTTCCCATTCCTCAGGAGAAGCATTGGGAAGATATAGTTTGTTTCTCATTTTTTCTCTACTCATATTCCAATACTCAAAACGCTCTTCTTCATATTTTTCCTCATCTTCTACTTCCTCCGCTTGGAATTTTCCTATTTCTATCCTAGCACCGCCGTCATATCCTATCCAGACCACCACCATACCTTTAGGAGCAAATCCAAAAACGAGATGAGTCATACTGCTATAGGGGTTTTCATATGCGGAGAACACCATTCTCTCATCTGTTACAATATATGGTTTTAGCGGTTCTTTATGACTCCTTACATAGCTTATTGCATAGGCTCTGCTTACTAGATCTTTCAGCTTCTCTACAGGAAATTCTGCTTTCAGATGATAGAACTTATCTTCATAAGTAGCATAATACACTATATCTGCTCCTATAGGAGTGCCGTACTGTTCGGTAAACATTGCTCCAGAGTCTCCCCATCTTCCAGAGGTACTGCCGTAGGGTAGAGAGGCTCTTCTGCCTTCTAAAGTGATGATACTATCACGGATAGGGGTTACCTGATATTCATTACTCGGGTGGCAGATTTCTACATAATACATAGGCATTGGTTTTTTCTTTTGGCAGCTGATAAGCTGCATTATACATAATAAACTGATTAATAATACATTGTTTCTCATTTTTCTATCCATCTAAATTGGTTCTTGTCCGCTCTGTATATGGCAAAGGCTTGTCTACTCTTGCCCCCATTCCTGTTTTATAACCATTGGCTGACCAATGTAAGTATTTATTCCTTAACTCTTTCAAATGCTCTGTATCAATAAAACTAGTGTAAGGCACAGCCCATAATCCTGTTAAATAATCTTCTTCCTTAACAGCCTCTCCTTTATTAATATGGTATATATAGCTGTTTCTTAGACTATGACAAATATGAAGATAACGAGAAAGGCTCGTATTAATAACCTCTATAAAAGGGTCTGTAATCTGAAATCGTTCTATCATTGAAGTTTGATAAATGACATCAAACTGCTCAGAATATTCTATCATTTTTAGTAAAGGTATTCTGCTGTAATGATTGGACAATACTCTTCTTCCGATAAGATAATATGTTCTGATAGGATATCCATCTTCATTCACTGTTATTTTCTTGATTTCTATTTCTTTCTTATCATCTTTATACCACCCTTCTTCTATGAGGATTTTTTTATATTTCTCACAATTTTCCTTTGTTCCTTTATAGATGAGAACATTTTCCCTAACATTATTCTTGTATCCTCCTCCAATATCTGAATGCACACCAGGGAGGATAAGGTCTATACCTGTGATACCTGATTTTTTAACATTTGTCAAGCTAAAATTCTCTCTAAACTCCTCTTGGGTAGCGAATTGGACCACCGCTCTACAATTTTTCACTGCGTCTAAGTGTAATTGCTCGGAGTCATTTTTAACAAACCAATTTCCCCTGTGGTTTAGTCCATAAGAAGCTACAGTGTCATACAACCCAGCAAAATTAAATCGTATTTCCTTTACTTTTACTCCACTTTTTAATAGACATGCTCCAAAATAGCCATACCGATCCGTAAAATCTTTTTCATGTTTGTCTAAAAGGAAAAATGTTTCAGTTTTTGCTTCGTTTTCAGGGCGTTCATAGTCTTCAGGAGGAAGAACCCTCATATTATAGCGGTCAACTGTCATTACTAGTGCCGGTTTACTACAAATATGCATAAAATGTCTTGCTGCTGCCGCTCCTCTGCTGAAGCCAAAAACATTAATTTTTAATACAGATATTTCTTTGCCTTTATATTTTTTAGATAATACTTGAGCAGCTTTTATACAGCCTCTGGTTACTTTTGCTTTTATACCTCTATCACCTTCCCCCATAGGAGAGCCTATATTATTAGGAATGATACCAAGCCACGAGAGGCTGTCCCGCTTACCGTCTACCGTACCTATTCCTTCTATATAAACTTTAACTTGTCTATCAGCATTAGGGTCTACAGCATCATATCCTTTGGCTACATTAGAATAATCATTGGTATAGCTGTCATCATCTCCATTAGATAATGAGCTTTTTTCACCTAGTTGGGTATTGTTTTTATTATTCTGTGTCCCATCAAAAAAGAGATTTAGGACAACATCTATTTCGTTAGCTGGGCTGTCATTTTCGTTAATCTTATCGGGGGTGCCATAAGTGATGCCTGTTTCACTTGACACCTGAACACTCTTTTGGCTGCTGTACACAATGTTTCCCTTTGTGTAAACCTTGATATCTCCATTAAAATGCTCTCTTATATCCCCCTCTACAAAATATTCTATACTCATTTCTAAAACAATTTAGATTTTTCACCACTGTTATTTCTCATTTCCTTTTCTGAATGGTATTCCTTGTCCTTCACTTATTGTTTCTATGCCCTTTAAACTCGTTATTTTTCTGTCTTTTTCTCCATATGTTTCCATATCTCCTTTAATGAAGTATGATAGTTTCCCCACCACATTGGTCATAAAGTCAGCACCTACATTCAGCAGGTTTACCAGCCCGATGCTTGTGGTTTTGTTCATGCTTATATTCTCAGAAGCGTTCATACCCACATTCGTAGTCATATTTTGAGAAACATTGATGTTTAGGTTTTTCGCATTGAGAGTCATTGTCTCTGGAGCTGTTATAGTGATGTTGCTTCCCTTGGTGTCCAGAAGTATTTCATTACCAGACTTATCTATGATTAGGATACTTTAACTACTATCTTCTATTTATTAGAAACTTATAAAAATAAACAATCAGTAATGTTATTAATATTAATATATCAGAAATAAAAATAGAATAAACTAATAAAATACCCTTATATGAGTTATATAAAATTTTAAGAACCAAAGGAAAACATAAATTAATAACCACAAGGCCCAATAACAACCATAATAGTATATTTCTTTTTTTCTTGATAATGAAACAGATATATAGCAAAAAAATGAAGTATAATATAATTCCGTATAAATAAACTTGCATTATCGTATTTTAGTGGTTTTTCAGGTTTATGTTTTTTTAAGAACTTTCATTGTTGTCTCTTTGTTTTTAGTTTCTTGGTGCAGAATATAAAACTGATAATAGAAAAAATAAGACTAACCAAAACAGATTTTAATATTTGTGATATTGGCATATATCTACGCCCATCTTCTGTAACAGGAGGGGAAAAATGAATAAAAACATTATAAAATATAATTACAAATATTATAAAAGAAATTATACTAACAATCGCTGAAATTAAAACTTTTTTCACTTTACATTCTCTTTTTGTTTTGTATATTCACAAAGTTTTGTTTATGAAATTCCTTCTTTGCTTTTTTTTCATCGGTCTGATATTTTCTATTTATAATATTCAAATGAAACTCCATTGGGATTGTAAAGGTTACAACAAAAGACAATTTCATATCTATTGACATTGGAAGGTAATTTCATAAAAGATATTTCACTAAATATTGCCTTTGCTTCCTTCTCTAATTTAATTTTGTCTGGCGCACAATATCTTGTATCATACGCATATATTTTATAGGTTATGGATGGTTTCTTCTCTTCAGCTTTCTTTATAGGAAAGCTTTCTATTTCAGTTATATTATATTTATCTTTTATTTTTTTCAATTCTGTTTTTTCATTTTCTATCTCAATATATTGAGGATTAGAAAAATAATTAATCCAAGAGATTGCTATAAATAAAAAAACATAATATCCAACTAAACAAATTCCCAAAAAAAGCAATATTTTTTTCATTAGTGTATAATTTTATAATATATATTATCTGAATAATAAGAATATACCTTTCCATCCTTAAAAATATTAATAAATTGTGTATTATATTTTAAGTTGATTGAATTATAAAAAACTTTTTTTATTGGAATAGTTGTATGTTGACCTAAATCAGATTCTATAATTTTATATTCAGTATCTTCATGGCTAAAATTTAATTCCAAACTTTCTAAATCTTCAAACCAATTCCAGACATATCCTTCTGTCTTTGTATTAGCATGTCCATATTGGTCGTGATCTGGGTTTTGTATTAGAGCGGCATACCTTATATTTTTAATATAATCTCTATCATTGACATTTTTGAATATTAATACAGGATCTATACTTATATCTATTTGATATGTTCTATCTGGAAATGTTACTGAAAAATCAGAAACATCTGCTGGAGAAAAATGTATAATTTTCTCTACGAATATTTTTTGTTTTTTTAGAGTACTCAATACTCCTTCAGAAAAGGCAGCTCCCATACTGTGCGAAATTATCATAATTCGTCTTTTTATTCTAAAAATTTCCTTATAAAATTTAGATTCAGTATTTTTTAATCTTTCTTTTGCAAAATTTTCACCATTATTAAAGCGATTCTGCCCACTGCTCAAAGCTATATCTGCCCCATTTATAAAATACACTTTAGAGTCTTTACTAAAATAGTCAATAGCTCTATTTCTAAATTCTATTTCCCAATAATCCTGTAAAGATTTCCCATCAGAAAATCCAAATAAATCTTTCTGTATCCAACTTATATTCCAATATCCATTCACAAAAACAATTAATGGGGCAGCTTCTCTCACTTTCAAATAATCTTTAAAGGAGAGCGGCAGTTCTATATGTTGATTATTGTAACTACAAGCAAAAAAAAGTTCTATACATTTATCCTTTTCCTCTGAAATAAGTTTTGAAAAATAATCATTCAAGTAAATTTTCTTTACAATTTTATTATTTTTTACAAATTCATACTTACTTTCCGTTTCATTACTTCTTTCAGAAATACCTATGGGATACAGTTCTATTCTGTCTGAACCCTTATTAGAATCTATCTCTTCTTCGGATCGTTTTACATCATCATCAAAAAGAGACATAAAAACAGGTTTTCCATTTGGGATATCTCGTGTTTCTAAATGGAAATAGACAGTCTCTCCTATAAGAGCTTCTTTTATTTTCTCTTTACCTTCACTGTCTGAACTCCACCACCCCTTTATAAAATACCCTGTTTTTCTTTCAGGTTCTTTGGGAGTTCCTAAGATAGTATTTCCTGCGGTAAAAATATTTTCACCGCCTGCTGTCATCGTAAGATTTTCGTAATATCCAGTGAAGTTTTCGGTAATTGTACGGTCTACTCCTCCAGTTATTCTTATTATTTTTCCTCCAGCCATTTTTAGAATAATTTAGTTTTTTCTCCGCTGTTGTTCTTGAAATCCTGCTCTGTATGCCACTCGTTATTTTTCTCTACAGAAGTCTCTTTATTCTGAGAATTCTCGATAATTTCCTGCGCCCTTGCCTCTCTTTCTCCCTCTGCTATTTCGGTGATGTTTGCAGCAGTCAGGGTGTAGTTCATCACTGCGTTTTGGCTGATAGTTCCTCCTGCAAAAACATTATAACTCATTCCCGCCGAAG
>CAUQKV010000033.1:0-15772 GCA_963518845.1 uncultured Flavobacteriaceae bacterium
TTTTTGCGTTTTTAATGGTTTTGGGTTTTTGAATCTTCATTGAATTGCTTGATTATAAAAAGAGGTTTTTGTTTGATAGGAATTTATTAAATTTGGGTAATGGAAATCATTTAAATTTACCAAATAATAAAATATAGCAAATAATTTTATGTACCAAGTAATAAACAATTTGCCAATTGATTATGATTTTCAATCTAAGACCAAGGAAGAACTTAAGCTATACGCTAAATGGTTTGAGGAAAATAAAGAAAGCAGACTGCAAGAGCTGATAAAAGCAGTAAAAACTACAAAAGGCTATGAAAACTGGGAAGCAGACTACAGCCCAGAATCTCTGAAAATGCTTGGAAAGTGGTTTGAGGAGAATGTAGAAACAGAGAAACTTTCAGAGGAAGAATACAAAGAAAAGAGAGCTGCTGTTCCAGATTATATAGAAATACAAGACTGGGACATTACAATAAAGACCCGCTCGTTGGCTGTAGATATTGGGATTTATTTTGGAGAAGTATTTATAAAGAACCATGAAGGTTTAAAATGGGAACAATATTTTTCTCGTAGTAAATATCATATGGATAAAGGACATATGGTAATAAAAGGTTTTGGAAAGGGTTTACTTAACAGTATATGGTCACTTTATATAACAGCTAAAAGATTAGCAAGAAAAGAGGAAACAGGAGAGGCGGTATACGAATTTTATACAATGTTAGAGAATAGATTAGATGAAAAGTATAAATAAAATTTCTATTTTTCAATTAATTTCAAAAAATGAAAGGCTTTAGATAGGTGTTTAGGAGAAGGGAAATTTGTATATAATCCAAAGTGAATTAAAGTATGAAAAAATTAGCATTATTATTTGTTGGGGTGTTGTTGTGTAATTCTTGTTTTTTTATGCATAAAGGAACATGGGGAAATGGAATGTGCAGACCGAAGCGTTCAAATTTTAAACTGCTCAAAACTCCATTTAAAGAAACAAATAAACTTGTATTTGGTAAGACTTATTTGGGAAAGTCGATTACATCTTTTGCTCTTAAATTTTACTCGGATGGAAGACTGATTTTCTTTACCTCTCGAGATGGTTTTACGATAAAACCAAGCGATACCTTTGATAAAAACTGGGAAAACGCTCCTAACATTGGTTACTGGCGAGTAGAAGACAATAAAATAAAGATAGAATATTTTTTATGTGGTGATAGTGGTTTTTATAAAAGAGAGCAGGGGGAAATAAAAGGCGATAGCATAGTTTTTTATCAGACATTATTTTCTCCTATTAAGGGAAAGGTTGTTCGTGAGACATATTATGTTTTATCTGATATGTCATTTGAGTAAATATGCCGTAACTATTGTAAAAGTGTTGTTGAAGTTTCTCTGAATACTATTAAATCGATACTTTAGAGAAAGGCAAATTTATTTGTAATTCAAAAGTGAATGTAAGTATGAAAAAATTAGTATTATTATTTGTTGGGGCGTTATTGTGTAATTCTTGTTTTTTTATGCATAAAGGAACATGGGAAAACGGAATGTGCAGACCAAAGCGTTCAAATTTTAAACTGCTCAAAACGCCATTTAAAGAGACCAATCTGCTTGTATTTGATAAGACTTATTTGGGAAAGTCGATTACTTCTTTTGCTCTTAAGTTTTACTCGGATGGGAGATTAATCTTCTTTACCTCTCAAGATGGTTTCACGATAAAGCCAAGCGATACCTTTAATAAAAGATGGGAAAACGCTCCTAATATTGGCTATTGGCGAGTAGAAGACAATAAAATCAAGGTAGAATATTTTTTATGTGGTGATAGTGGTTTTTATAAAAGAGGGCAGGGAGAAATAAAAGGAGATACAATAATTTTTTATCAGACACAATTCTCTCCTATTAAAGGTAGAGTAATTCGTAAAACCCAATATGTATTATCTGATATGTCATTTGAGTAGGATATTTTCATAACAGATAGTAGCTGTTATTTATGAAGATAAATTTAAAATCTAGCCTAAATTTTATTCGATTCTTGATATAAAAATATTTATCTTTGAAAATAAGTTTTGTGTAATGGATTTTGAGATTGATAATTTGGATGGCTGGAAAGAAGTTATGAAAAGCATTCTTCCACATTTGAAGCACAATATTTTGCTGTTAAAAGGCAATTTAGGTGCTGGGAAAACCACTTTTACTAAATATCTGCTGGAGGAAATGGGAGGCACAGATGGTGTGGATTCTCCCACTTATTCCATTGTGAATGAATATAATACACCAAAAGGAAAGGTGTTTCATTTTGACCTTTATAGAATGAAAAGTGTGGAAGAAATCCAAGACATTGGGATAGAGGAGTATATAGACAACGGATTTTTGTCCATTATAGAGTGGCCAGAGATTTATGAAGAGGAACTCTACGACATCCCATACCACGAGATGAAAATAGAAAATACAGGAAGCACAAGGAAAATTTCCTTTTCATCAAAAAATGATTGACAGCAATAAATAATTTTAAAAATATCCCATGAATAGTAGTGTTTTTACTCCTTTTACCGAGAAAGAACTGGTGCCGCAAGAGGAAAGGCTGGAAGTGATAAAGAAAGGCGGAATCATGACCATAGGCGTTCCGAAAGAGTCCTCTCTGAATGAAAATAGAGTGCCGATAACTCCTGATGCTGTGCAGGTTTTGACGCAATGTGGGTATAAACTCATGATAGAGTCTGAAGCGGGTAAAAAGGCGTTTTTCAATGATTTGGAGTATTCTGAGGCAGGAGCTTTTATCGTGGATAAAGCTAAGGCTTTTGAGCAGGATTTGGTACTGAAAGTAAGTGCGCCTTCTTTGGAGGAAATAGAATTATTAAAGCCTAATTCTTATATAATCAGTGCGTTACAGATTAACCTTAGAGAAAAAGAGTATTTCAAAAAACTTTCTGAAAAGAAAATCAATGCCATAGCCTACGAGTTCATAGAGGATGAAAATAAAGAGCAGATGCTGGTAAAGCTGATAGGCGAGATAGCTGGCGGAATGTCAGTGCTTTGCGCATCGGAGATGCTTGCCGTTTCGAAAGGGCTTATGCTGGGTGGAATTACAGGAGTGCGCCCTGTGGAAGTGGTGGTTTTGGGAGCGGATATCGTGGGAGAATATGCAGTAAGAGCAGCGATAGGGCTGGGTGCCACAGTGAGGGTTTTTGATAATTCTCTATCCAAACTTAGAAATATCCAAAATTCCATAGGCAGCCGAATATCCACTTCGATGATAGACCCAAAGGAACTGACCAAAAGCCTCCGAAGAGCCGATGTACTGATAGGAGCCATTCCGAGAATAAATATGCCGCCTATCGTGACAGAAAAAATGGTAACGCTGATGAAACAGGGAAGCGTCATCGTAGATTTAACCATAGATACAGGGAAATGTGTGGAAACTACGGAAGTTACTGATTTTGAGAAGCCTTATGTGGAGAAGCACGGAATCTTGCATTCTGGATTACCGAATTTGACTTCTAAAATTCCAAGAACCACCAGCAAAGCCATTAGTAATTTCTTTTTGAGTTATCTTCTGAAAATCAATGAAGAAGGCGGTTTAGAAAATGTATTAAAATTAGGAAACGACTGCAGACAAGGATTTTATATGTACAAAGGCCGCCATACCAAACAGCTGGTTTGTGATAAATTTGGGCTTAAATTTAATGATATCAATCTACTGTTGTTATAAAATAAAAATCGGTCTCCCAAAAGACCGATTTTACATTATATTTTCATAATGTCTGCTTCTTTTACTTTCAAGTGTTCATCAGAACTTTTGACATATTTATCAGTCAATTCCTGAATTTTACTTTCCGTATCTTTGATAACATCCTCTGAAACTCCTTCTAATTTTTTAAGGTCTTTCATCGCTTCTTGTCTTGCGTTACGGATGGTTACTTTTGTCTGTTCAGCTTCTGCTTTGGCTTGTTTTGCTAATTCTTTTCTTCTTTCTTCCGTTAGCGGCGGTACATTTAGAATGATATTTTCACCGTTATTAGAAGGCGCAAAACCAAGGTTAGAAACGATAATCGCTTTTTCTATTGCTCCTATGGCGTTTTTGTCCCAAGGCTGGATAGAGATGGTCATGGCATCAGGGATAGAGACATTGGCAACCTGTGAAAGCGGTGTCATCGCTCCGTAATATTCCACCATTACATCTTGTACCATAGCTGTAGAAGCTCTACCAGCTCTGATTTTTTGGAAAGCGTGATCCAAATGTTTTATCGCTGCATCCATTTCTTGTTTAGCAGATGCTATGATAAGTTCTAATTCTTCCATTGTATATTGAAAATTTGATAAATTACACATTTAGTTTACGATAGTTCCTATATCTTCTCCTTCTACTATTTTCAGGAGATTGTTTTCTTTATTCATATCAAAGACAATGATAGGGAGATTGTTCTCTTGACTTAGAGTAAAAGCCGTCATATCCATTACTTTAAGGTTTTTCTCAATCACTTCATTGAATGATAAGCTATTGAATTTCATAGCATTGTCGTTTTTCTCTGGGTCGCTGTCGTAGATGCCATCTACACGAGTTCCTTTCAGGATTACATCAGCGCCTATTTCTATGGCTCTAAGTGTAGCAGCTGTATCCGTAGTGAAATAAGGGTTTCCTGTTCCCGCTCCGAAGATGACCACTCTTCCTTTTTCCAAGTGTCTTACAGCTCTTCTCTTGATGAAAGGTTCTGCTATTTTGTCCATTTCTATGGCTGTCTGAAGTCTGGTTTTCAGACCGATGTCCTCCAAAGCGCCTTGTAGAGCCATTCCATTGATTATCGTAGCGAGCATTCCCATGTAGTCGCCCTGAACTCTATCCATTCCCTTAGCTGCTCCAGAGACTCCTCGGAAGATGTTTCCGCCACCGATTACTATGGCAACTTCGCAACCTTTGTCCACTACTTTTTTGATTTCTTGGGAATATTCATTAAGCTTCTCAGTATCAATACCGTATTGTTTGTCTCCCATAAGGGCTTCTCCGCTTAATTTTAGTAGAATTCGTTTGTATTTCATTGTCTTATAATGTTTTAATTTTTATGGTTGATAAAGTTTTAGTCTTTAAAGCATCCAAAAATTCATGCAAATATAAACAAATCAGAAAGAAAATAATAGAATATTTTGGATTATGAGATAATAAAATTTAATTTTGGCTTTATGAATAAGAAAGGTTTGGTTATAGCCATTGATGGATTTTCATCCACAGGAAAAAGTTCTATTTCTAAAGTAGTAGCAGATACTCTAGGACTTATCCATATCGATACAGGTGCCATGTATAGGGCGATTACGCTTTTTGGGCTGAGAAATTTCAAAGACGAAAAACAAGAGATAGATTTGTCTAAACTGCTTCAGAATCTGAATGAAATTTCATTAGAATTTAGAGAAAATAGCGGAAAATTAGAAATTTATCTAAATGGAGAAAATGTAAGTAAGGAAATCCGTACCACGGAAGTCTCTGATAATGTTAGTTTTATAGCAAAACAGCCCGAAGTGAGGGAGCGTTTGGTAGTTTTACAAAGGGATATTGCAGAAAAACAAGGCGTGATTATGGATGGCAGGGATATAGGAACGGTGGTTCTGCCTAATGCAGACTATAAATTTTTCCTTACTGCAAGTGCAGATGAACGCGCAAGGAGAAGATTTTTGGAACTGCAAAGCCTTGGTATAGAGACTACTATAGAGAAAGTCAAACAAAATCTGATAGAAAGAGACCGAATAGACAGCGAAAGAGAGACTTCTCCACTGAAACAGGCTGAGGATGCGATACTTATAGATAATACAAACCTAAATAAAGAAGAAACTATAGATTTGATTTTATCATACATTAAGAAATAATTAATAGAAAAAATTGTTTGTTTGGTATATTTATTGTATCTTTACCTAAGTAATAGCAAAGGGCTATTCAGAGATAAATATTAACATTTAAAAAATTTACTAAAATGTCAAGAGAAAGAAATTCAGGTATTGTGCTAGGTATATTAGCAGGTGCTGCAATAGGTTCATTACTAGGTGTATTATTTGCTCCAGAAAAAGGAGTAGAAACTAGAAGAAAATTAAGAAGAAAAGCTGAAGATTTGAGAGATGAAGCTTTGGATCATTATGAACACCTTAGAGATGAGGCTCTAGAGCGCTATGAGAACATTTCTGGAAAAGTAAAACAAGGAGCAGAGAAAGTAGTAGCTGATGTGAAAGAAAGCTATGAAAACTATAAAAAAAATAGTTAGTCTCCAAAAGACACAGAAATTTAATAGTAAGATGATTTAAAAGAGGGGATTTATAAAAGTCCCCTTTTAGTTTTCAAAAGAGAAAGGAAGATGATAGGCTTGTTTAAAAATTATATAGAAAAAAGAATCAGTCTTTTAAAACTAGAAACGACAGAAACTTCTGTCAAGGTGCTTAGTATGGCGGTATATATCCTGCTGATGGTCACTTTGGGAATTTGTTTTTTTGCGTTTTTCTGTCTGGGGCTGGGACTTGTGATTGGTAGTTTGCTGGGAAATTATGCTTATGGGATGCTTATCATGGCGAGCATATTTTTGGTAGGTTTGTTGGTGGTTTTTTCTCAGAAGAAAAATATCATAGAAAATATGAAAGAGCGTTTGGTGAACATTATTTACAATGAAGAATAAGATGGGAAAAATAAAGAATTTTCAAGATTTAAAAAATCAAAAAGAAGAACTCAAAACAGAAATTAAAGAAATAGAATCAGTGTTGAGTTTTGAAAACCCAAGAAAAACCTTAGGGGTGATTACTAATGGAGTTACAGAGAAATATTTAGGCGGAATGATGGATTCTGGTTTAGTTCAAAATGCTTATTTTTTGGCGAATAAATTTTTGCTTCCCTCTTTGGAGGCAGGTTCTGCTAAACTGCTTACCAATGCACTCTTGAAAAGGGTAAGACCTTCCATGAAAAAAACATTGATAGGATTGGGGGTAGCTGTCCTGACTCCTATTATCATTATGCAGATTAAAAAAAGATTGGATAATTTTCAGCAGAGAGAAACAGCAAAAAGTTTAAGCAAATTGATATAAATACTGAAAAAAAACATCCATTTTGGGTGTTTTTTTAATTATCATAGGTCAATGCAAACCCTATATAAGAGGTTTTATCTTTGTTCCATTAAAAATTAAGATAATGGAAAATTATAAAGCACCAGAACAGACAAAGATAGGGCATGTTCATTTAAAAGTATCTAATTTAGATAAGGCGTTGAGTTTTTATCGAGATTTATTGGGATTGGAAGTAACTCAGTATTTTGGAGAAGATGCTGTGTTTTTATCCGCAGGGGGATATCACCATCATATAGCATTGAACACTTGGTATTCTAAAGATGCACCAAAAGCGAGTCCAAACACCGTGGGGCTGTATCATGTAGCATTTCTTTACCCTACAAGGAGAGATTTAGCATTGATTGTCAAAAGATTGAAGGATAATGATTATCCAATTATTGGAGGAACAGATCATGGGGTTTCTGAGGCGATATACCTTACAGATCCTGATGGGAATGGAGTAGAACTCTATTGGGACAGGCCAAAAGAACAATGGCCAAGAGCAGAAAATGGCAACCTTATGATGTATAATGGATTCTTGGATATAGAAATGTTATTAAAAGAAATCTAATAAAAATGAGTAAAACAATAAAAGGCTGTTTTGATAATACAGCCTTTTATTGTTTAATTACTTGAATGATTTTCTGCGTGTTGTTACTCAGCACATATCTCATTAGGTATTTCCCTTGTTTCAGCCTGTCTACTCTTATTTCTGAGTAGTTAGCATTAATTTGGACATCTGCGACTACATTTCCTAAAATGGAATAAAATGTAGCAGATTTTATTTTTACATTAGGGTCAGAAGTTTTTAGGTATAAAAAATCCTTCGCAGGGTTCGGATAAGCAATAAGTTCCTTATCATTCGCCGTTTGTGATGATTTTCCTGTTTGAAAACTCTGAGCCTCCATCTGCCCAAAACCTATAATACTGAAAAAAAACAAAAATAAAAGTTTCCTCATACTCCCAAAATCAATTTTTTATTTATACAAAAATAATCAAAAAATACTAAAAACAAAAAATAATTAAAAATAAATTTCAACTATAAATTTACAAAAACCATTCCAAAAAGAAGATGTATTAAATTAAAAATATTACTTTTGTTTTATGATTTTACGAGGAGACAATTTGATAAAAGAATATGGCCCTAAAAAAGTAGTAAAAGGGGTAAGTTTGGAAGTGAAAAAAGGCGAAATAGTAGGGCTTCTCGGTCCGAATGGAGCTGGGAAAACTACCACTTTCTACATGATAGTAGGGCTGGTAAAACCTACTTCTGGCGAGATAACTCTGGATGGAAAGGACATCACGCAGGATGCGATGTATAAAAGGGCGCAGAAAGGCGTGGGGTATCTAGCACAGGAGGCTTCTATATTTAGAAAATTGTCAGTAGAGGATAATATTTTATCGGTTTTACAATTGACCAATAAATCAGCAAGTGAGCAAAAAAATAGGCTGGAAGAGCTTTTGGATGAGTTTTCCTTGCAGCATGTGCGCAGAAATAGGGGAGACCTGCTCTCTGGTGGAGAGAGAAGAAGAACGGAAATCGCCCGATGTCTGGCAACAGATCCAGATTTTATCCTTTTGGATGAGCCTTTTGCGGGGGTAGACCCTATCGCGGTGGAGGATATTCAGAAAATCATCCGTTCCCTTGTAAAGAAAGACATAGGGGTGCTTATTACCGATCACAATGTCCAGCAGACCCTTGCTATTACTAATAAAACATACATCATGTTCGAAGGAAAAATCTTGAAAGAGGGCATTCCAGAAGATTTGGCGAATGACCCGCAGGTAAGACAGGCTTATCTTGGAGAGAATTTCCGTTTTGAAAAAATCTAACGAAAAAATCAATATGAAAATACTTACTTCTCCAGCTAAACTGATGAAAGTTGGGGTTTCTTCGGAATTTATAGAGCCTACAGAGCCTCAGTTTATAGAGGATTCGGTTTTTATTCAGTCTTATTTAAAGGAAAAAACGCCCCATTTCTTGGCGGAACTTATGGAGCTTTCTCCAAAATTAGCCGATGAAAACTGGGAAAGAAACCAAAACTGGAAAAAAAATCCATCCGAAAATGAGTCTGCACCAGCCATGTTGGCTTTTACAGGCGAGGTTTATCGTGGGTTGGATGCGCTGAGTTTGGATAAAAAGGCGATTGATTATCTGCAGGAGCATTACAGGATGCTTTCAGGCTTGTATGGACTGTTGAAACCTTCTGACCGCATTATGCTGTATCGACTGGAAATGGGGCGAAAATTTCAGTTTGATAAGTATAAAAATTTATATGAATTTTGGTCGGATAAGATTACGGAACAACTTAATTCTGAGCTAAATGAAGGCGAACTTCTGCTCAATTTGGCAAGTAATGAATATTTTAAAGTAGTAAATCGTAAAAAACTTCATGCCCAAGTGGTTGATTTTGACTTTTATGAAATGAAGTCAGGGAAGCTCAAAACCATAGTGGTTTATACGAAACACGCCAGAGGGCTGGTGGTGCGCTTCTGTGCAGAAAATAATGTTCGTTCCTTGGAAGAGCTGAAAGCCTTTGGCGAAGAAGGATATCTCCTAAATGATGAACTCTCCACAGAGAATAAACTTGTTTTTATGAGGTGAGATTTTATAAATGTTTATTTCTTAATATAAAACAGAGACAAAATACACATTTTTGTCTCTGTTTTTTATACTCAATTGAGAAAGTTATTCTCCAATACAGCGGTCAATCGCTTTATCTACGCGTTCATCCAAATCCTTGGGAGGATTATCCATAGATATATCAATGATTTCATCATTGCTGAGGCTCTCATTAAGCTTGTTCATCGCACATTCGCAATATTCTCTCGCCTCACTTTCTTTTAATCCAGAATTTTCGATACAAGATTTCACGCCTTCTTCTATAAAGGTTTTGCGGAGACCTTCGCTGTATGCATTTTTTATTTTTTCTGTTGCTTTTTGAGCTGAATCACTGCTGCATGCTCCTAAAATAAACATCGCAGATAAGATGAAAATAGAATTTTTCATAATCATATAATTTAAAAACAAATTTAAGGAAATATTTTTAACACTGATAATCAGTGGTTTAATTTATTTTATTTTAAAATTTAACTACTTTGTATTGCATAATACCTTATTATTCGTATATTTGTGGTATAAAATAAGATGAACACCAATCATTAACTATATAAAAAAACAAAGAATGAATATCGAAAACACGAAAGCGCAGATGAGAAAAGGAATACTGGAATTTTGTATTCTGAGCCTCATCAAGAGAAGAGAGATGTATGTTTTGGATTTGATGGAAGAGCTGAAAAAAGCCGATATGGAAGTAGTAGAAGGAACGCTCTATCCACTACTGACAAGGCTGAAAAATGCAGAAATCCTCTCTTACCGCTGGGAAGAATCCACAGGAGGGCCGCCCAGAAAGTATTATAAACTCACAGAGAAAGGGGAGCTTTTCATAGCGGAGTTAGACAAAACATGGAACCAATTAATAGAATCAGTAACTCAAATCACAAAAAATCAATAACATGAACAAGACAGTATCTATCTCATTAGCAGGGTTTTCCTTCATCATAGAAGAACAGGCCTACGAGAAACTAAACAAATACTTACAAGCGCTTCGGAATTCTTTGGAAAAAGATGAAGCCGATGAAGTGATGTATGATATAGAAATCAGGATTGCAGAAATTTTCAGAGAAAATCTTGATAAAAGAGAAGTGGTGAATAGTGATGATGTGGAAAAAGTCATTGCCCAGATAGGAACTCCAGAAGCCATAGAAGGGCAGAGTGAAGAAAATGCAGGGCAGGAAACTTCCCAAGAAAAGACAAAAAAAGAACTTTTCCGAGATATGAAAAGAGGCAAAATAGCGGGTGTCTGCGCGGGGCTGGCTCAGTATTTCGGGATGGACATTTCGCTGATGAGGATTATTTGGATTTTGGTATTTATTTTCTCTGTAGGCTTTGTTTCTGTGGTAGCTTATGTCATTCTGTGGGTAGTAGTTCCAGAGGCGGAAACGGCATCAGATTTTTTGAAAATGCAGGGAAGACCCATCAATTTTGACAGCCTTAAAGAAGCAGGGCAGAGGGTAAGTTCTTTTTACAATGAAAATAAATCAGAAATAGCCAAAACAGGAGCTGGTATCTGGAATGTTGTCCGAGTAATTTTAGGCTGGATAATGGTTATTCTCGCTGTTAAGACTTTGATTGTCTTGGTTAGTTTTATATTAGTGTTTTTAGGAGTTTGGGATTTTCAGTTTTTGAGAATATATTGGGATTTGGAAGAATTTAATTTCTTTTTTGACCTAAATAAGGAGACAAAGTATGTCTTCATGGCAATTGTAATCTTCGCAATTTTAATTCCTATAGTTGTTTTTACAGAATTGAGTATCATATTGTTTTCACCTAAAACAAAAGTAAAATATTGGAGTTTTTTAGTAGGATTTCTTACCATTTGGTTATTAGTTTTAGGTATTTATTTTGGTCTTTCAATACAAAAGAAAGAACTGATTTACAGCGGTAGCAATGTTCAAGAAGAACGAATTTCTATCAATACCCAGTCGAATATCCTTACCCTTGATTTGAAGCGGGTAGAGATTCCGCAGAACTTTAGAGCCTATGGAGATGATATTTTTTCGGATAAGAAAAAAATCTATAAAGAAGATGAGCCAGATGTCTATATTACAAGAAGAAATGATGTAAAACAGCCGTATATCATGATTAGAAAAAAAGCCGATGGCTATAATATCCCTATCGGTCTGAGTGTTCCTGTGGAAGTTTCTGGTAATGCGGTATTGCTGCCGAACTATATAAGTTATTCCTATGACCAAAGATTTCGGGATTATGATGTGGACTATGAACTGGTTATTCCTGAAACGATGGAAATCAAGGATTTAAGCGATGGCAAAGTGGATATCCACGGAGATGAGCACGGATTTTATAGAGAAGAAAGGGGATATCAGCCAGAGCCACAGGTGGAATCAGACACCATATCAACAGGTAGAAAATATTAACTAAACTAAATTACAAAGTATTTTTAAATAATGTTTTGCAGAGTTGCAGAACATTATTTTTTAACATCAAAATATAAAGTGTGCATAATGCTTTTTGAAAAAAATAATGTAGATTTGCTCCTTTAACTTTTAATCATGAGAAAAATAATAGGATCATTACTACTGAAGCTTCTAGGCTGGAAGGTAGTGCTGGAAGGGGATTTGGAGAATCTGAACCGCTGTGTGCTTATCGTGGCGCCGCATACGGACAACATTGAATATCTTTTAGGGAATTTAGTTTATTGGAAATATAATAAACCGCTGAGGGTCATCATAAAAGACACTCACACTAAGGCTTGGTACGGCTTCATTGTCAAGGCGTTAGGTGGGATAGGGATTAATCGTTCCCAAAGGAATAATCTTGTACAATTTGTCACTGAATTGTTTAAAAAGGAGGATTTTAGTTTGGTGATTTGCCCAGAAGGAACGCGTTCCCGAGTGGAAAAATGGAAACTTGGATTTTACCATATGGCTCTGGGTGCGAGGGTTCCGATAGTTTTTGGGGCAGCAGATTTTAAAACTAAAAAAATTCACATCGGGAGAAAAATCAGCGTGGAAGACTTGGAAAGTCGCTCTTTTGAAAGCATAATGGACGAGATTCAGGACTATTACAAGGATTTTACACCAAAATATCCAGAAAAGTGGAATCCAAAAATCTATTAAAAATTTTGTAGATAGTTAAAAAAATCATATATTTGCACAATATGTTACAAAAATGAGAAGAATAGTTTATGCATTTTGCACAGCAGTATGTGTCTTATTTACAGCAGTATCTTGTTCTAGATCAAATGATTCTGGGGTAGATGATTTGGGAGGTGGAATTACAAATAATAATTTCTCTAATGAGGTTACTAGAGTAGTCCCCTTAGACCTTATCCAGAAAATGGCTGCTGGTGGAGCAACTATCCATGGAGGTACCAATCCTCCTAGAGTAGAAGGATTTTTTAGAACAGGAGGGATGTTACAACTCAGACATTCTACTCTTGGAGCTCAAGATCCTTTAATAAATAAAATTCATGATGGATTTTACTATAAATTCTATCAACAGAATGGCGCTAAGTTAAAAATGAATTATCAAAACTTTAATAGGGGCTATGGAGCAAGAGGCGTGGATGCTGTTATCTCAGGAGAAGGAAATAAGTTTACGATTTTCTTCATAAATAAACAGATGGATTTGACTACCATCTCAGGAGAAATTTTTGTGAATGATATAGGAGAATTATCAATAAGTAATTTCCAACAAGCGGTTATCAACAAATATGAAGATAGTTACTCTCCTGTAGGAACTGTACGCGTTTTTAAAAGTGAAACAGGCTATGCAGATAGTACCAGAGAATTTTAATTAGCAAAATTGTTAATTATTTATCACCACTTTTTTCTTGTCTAATTAAAAAATTGTTTAACCTTAAAATAAAATATAGAAGAAATGAAATATATCAAGTTACATATTATCATAGAATTACCTTTATACAAGGTAACGCTTCGTGGCATATTAGCTTGATGTAGCATTACTCTCTATCATACAACAAAAATCCCGAAGCGATAGCTTTGGGATTTTTGTTTATCCTTTACTTTCTACAAAAATCCCAAGTAAATTAATTAGTTATCAATGTTTAGTCATTAACAATTGAACATTAAATTTAAAATATTAATTGAATGGGAAAAACCAATCCATATATTGAAGAAGTACGCCTGCGCAGTAGTCGCACTCGCAAGCGCGTTGCTAAAACCGATTACGAGCAATATCTTCGCCAATGCTGTGATCGCCATGCTGAACTAGAAAAGCAGAAACGAACCATGCCGCTTGTACCACTTGAAAAACCATATCAAAAGGGCTATGTACGCTTTTTTGTGGTTCGTGATGATGTAAAACGCAGTAAATTAGGAGCTTTTTTTGAGAATCTTTTGGCTAAAATCAATACTTATCAATACGCTGATAACCGCAAATTCCAAAAGAAGAAAAAACGCAGAGGTAAGCGCATCTATCTTCCTAGAAAACAGGAATTATTATCATTTAGACAATGGGAGTGGGTGGATGCGATAGAAAAGGGCAAACTGGTAGCAGAAGAATGTAAATATTTTATGAAAGTGGAGCGTTATAATTCTGTTTGTAAGCGTTTTGAAATTTATTATGAATTTGCTGAGCCTTGGCGTTTTATATTGAGAGTCAGACCCAATATCATTACGCATTACCGTCCAATAAACCTTGAAATAGAGCATGAATTGGCTGAACTGGATAAGGTTTTGAATGATTATAAAAACTGGGGAATTATTCAAAAAAAGGTGTTTTGTAATGGTTATACATGGAATCGTTATCAGAAAAAATGGGAAATTAAAGCAAAGTATAAACGCCCTCCTCTAAAGGAGATTACAGAATTTAGAAGCAATTCTTCTGCTTTGGAAATAGCAGAAATGTTATTAGACAGTAAATTTTATTAAAAAGAAAACATAAAAATGGAAAAAATCATACAAATCACCGCAGGACGCGGTCCCTTAGAATGCCAGTGGGTAGTGGCGAAAGTACTCAAGACTTTCCTGCAAGAAGCTACTCAAGCAGGCATCAGCTATACCATTCTCAGCCGAGAGGAAGGCGATGCCAATCTCACGGTCAAATCCGTTACCCTGCAACTCAAAGGCAAGGAGTTAGCGCCGTTTTTGAAAACTTGGCTCGGCACGGTGTGTTGGGTAGGTAAGAGCACTTTTCGCAAGTTTCACCAGCGCAGCAATTGGTATATAGGCGTTTTCGAGCTCGACCAATTGCAACGCCAGTCTTTCTCGGAGCGCGATGTACAGTTCCAAACCACTCGCTCGCAAGGCAATGGCGGACAGAATGTGAACAAGGTAAATTCAGCAGTGCGCGCTACCCACCTGCCTACGGGTATCAGTGTATTTGCACAGGATTCGCGTTCGCAACTGGACAATAAGAAACTTGCCCTTGCCCGCCTCAAAGAAAAACTCGCTGAAATAGAGCTTCAGCAATTTGCCGAGCAAGCACAGAGCCATTGGAACAATCACACCCAAGTGCAGCGTGGTAACCCTGTACGCACTTTCAAAGGCAGTGATTTCAAAAGCAATTATGTAGAAGAGAGCTATAAGAAAAAACGGGCAGAAGCGAAGAGGGAAATTAGTAAATTTGTTGATTAACAAATGAGCCAATGAGTGCGACTTTTTAAGCCTTTCTGCTACTCTAAAAATAAACTTTATGACTGGAAGAATGTACCAAGATACCCATTTCAACCTTACCATACTCAATGGTTTGCCCATAGAGCAACTCAAGGTATGTGTAAATCCTGATGATGGAGGTGTTTTAATCGTCTATCTGAAAGCAGAAGAACAACCTATTTTTCATTTCTTTTTAGATGTGGGTATTGCTTTTTGTGAGTGTTGGAATGAGTATGAAGTAGATGAGGACGATGATGACTATCGCTTTGATGACCTTACGGAGGTTTGGCAACTCAAAGGCAAACACATTAGCGCTATTTTTGCCGAAGAAGTAGCCGGAAATAGTGAGATTACCTTTCTTTTAGAAGAAGGTGAAAAGCTCCGACTCTACTACAGTCCCACAGAAGATAAGAGCTATTTCATTAAGGATAATGAGACAATGAGCCGATGAGTCAATTTGCTAATGATGCGATTTGGCGAAGATGAGTAAAAACTAAAAGCAATATGATCAGAACAATTATTTTTGAAAAAGAAGAAG
>CAUQKV010000034.1:0-15337 GCA_963518845.1 uncultured Flavobacteriaceae bacterium
TGGATATTGTTAGAAACTCTTAGTTTGTTTTCTACCATCTGAGCGATTAGAGCAGATTTTTCGTTTGCTATGATTTGTTTAGCTCTGTCTTCTTCAGTGATTTCTGGATTAGAATACATTACCCATTTTACTAGGAATGCTTCTGGGATTTTTAGGAAATCTTCTTTGTAGATTTGTTCTAAAACTTTGCTTACGAATACAGCTTCAGAATTTTGTTTGAAGAAATCATCCAATTCAGATTTTACTCTTGCTTTTAGTTCTTCTTCAGATTTGATTTCGTCTTTTCCGTAAACTTTATCGAATAATTCTTGGTTAAGCTCAGCATCTTTTAATTCAAAGATTTCCTGAACTTTTACTTGGAATTTTTCATTTCCTAAGTGTGTGATTTCTATATCATGGAAACCTAGCTCTCTTGCAAGTTCGTTTTCGTTTGCTTTTAATTCTTCTGCTGAGATTTCTTTAGTTTCACCTACTTTTAGTCCTTTTAGAATAGGGAAAATAGCAGTGTTTTCTTCTGTTGCAGAAAGATATTTAGGCTTGTGCACAGGTTTTGCATCACCTTCCACGATTTCAGTAACTTCAAAGTTAATGTGAGAGTTTTTCGTTGCTTTTTCTTTCACAACTTTTTCTGCAAACCTTTTTTGCATATTTCCTACGCTCTTCATTACTTCTTTGTCAGTAGCTTCTACTTCATAGTATTCAGCAGCGTATTTAGATAAGTCGATTTCGAATTCTGGTTCGAAACCGATTTCAAAACTTACAGAAACCTCCTCAGCATTAAAATCTAATGCCTGTGTATCCTGTGGAATAGGCTGTCCTAGAAGTCTTATGTTGTTATCAGCAACATATTTGTCCAAAGACTCAGAAATCTTTCTGTTGATTTCTTCTAATGTAACAGCTTCTTCATATTGTTTTTTGATAAGGCTCATAGGCGCTTTCCCTTTTCTGAAGCCAGGTATAGTTGCTCTTTTAGCATAAGAGTTTAGTGCATCATCTACTTTTTCCTTGTAATCTGATTTATTCAGTGTAATTGTAAGTAAAGCACTTACATCATCGTGGTTAGTTCTCGTAACATTCATTTTCCTGAAAATTTTTAAAGTGCAAAAGTACAATTTTTTTGTTTAAAAAATATCTTTTTTCTATGTGAATTTTCTCATAAATCTATGATTTTATTTTAAGTGTAATAAATACTGATTATCAATAAGTTATAAATTTAACTAAAATTAACTTTAATTTTTTACTAAATATTTCCCAAAAATAAATTATATTTGCAGACCATTTTACGCTATTGGAAAATTTATAGACATGCATAGACATTGAACAACTCTTATACATTGTTGTATAGGGGATTTCGTATTTTGTGTATGTGTATAACTGATAAATGGCGGGATGGGAAAAATATTTTGCACTACGCTGTGAAAAGATATACCAGTGTTGCAGTTAGAAAAGGCTGATTTTTAGGATGGTGATGGGAAGGAGGTTTCTGATAGCGTGGATACAAAATCTTTCATTGTCATCATTTCTTGATTTGGTTCTTTTCTGATATTTTTCTGTGAACAAAATATTTTACTAACATTCTTAGAGTTTTTTATGAGCAAATCAAAAACGATGAAAGACACTCAGGGAAATCAAAGGATTAATTTCGCTTCTGCAAGAGGAGTGGAAGTTCCTGATTTCTTGGATATTCAGGTGGAATCATTCAAAGAGTTTTTCCAGCTGGATACATTGCCTGAGGACAGAAAAAAAGAAGGTCTATACAAGACTTTTCAGGAAAATTTCCCAATTACAGATTCTAGAAACCAATTTGTTTTGGAATTTTTAGATTATATGATAGATTCTCCTCGTTATTCTATCGATGAATGTATCGAGAGAGGGCTTACATATAGCGTTCCACTAAAAGCAAGGCTAAAATTATATTGTACAGATCCAGAACACGAGGATTTCGAAACTGTTATCCAAGATGTGTATCTAGGGCCAGTTCCGTATATGACGCCTTCTGGGTCGTTCATTATCAATGGAGCAGAAAGGGTTGTTGTAACCCAGCTTCACCGTTCGCCAGGGGTGTTCTTTGGGCAGACTTATCATGCTAACGGAACTAAACTTTACTATTCAAGAATTATTCCATTTAAAGGGTCTTGGATGGAATTTACTACGGATATCAATAATGTGATGTATGCATATATTGACCGTAAGAAAAAATTACCTTTCACTACTTTATTAAGAGCTATTGGTTATGAATCTGATAAGGATATTCTTCAGATTTTTGACTTGGCAGAAGAAGTAAAAGTGAACAAAGCTAACCTGAAAAAAGTAGAAGGAAGAACTTTGGCTGCCAGAGTTCTAAATACTTGGTTCGAAGACTTTGTAGATGAAGATACAGGAGAGGTAGTTTCTATCGAAAGAAACGAAATTATCCTTGATAGAGAGACTATTCTAGAAAAAGAACATTTGGATTTGATTCTTGATTCTGGAGTAAAAACTATCTTGTTGCACAACGAAAACAGCAGCGAGTTCTCTATCATCCAAAATACATTACAAAAAGACCCTACAAACTCTGAAAAAGAGGCTGTGGAGTACATCTATCGTCAGTTGAGAAATGCTGATCCGCCAGATGAAGAAACAGCTAGAAAAATCATTGAAAACTTGTTCTTCTCAGAGCAGAGATATTCTTTGGGAGAGGTAGGTAGATATAGATTAAATAAAAAATTAAACTTAAATATCCCTGTTGAGACAGAGGTTCTTACGAAAGAAGATATTATCGCTATCGTTCGTCACTTGATAGAACTGGCTAACTCTAAAGCTGAGGTGGATGATATCGACCACCTTTCTAACAGAAGAATTAAAACTGTTGGAGAGCAGTTGGCTGGTCAGTTCGGAGTGGGACTTTCTAGAATCGCTAGAACGATTAAAGAAAGAATGAATGTTCGTGATAATGAGATATTTACACCATTGGATTTGGTTAATGCTAAGACATTGACTTCTGTGGTTAATTCATTCTTCGGAACCAACCAGTTGTCTCAGTTTATGGACCAGACGAACCCGCTTTCTGAGGTGACTCACAAGCGAAGACTTTCTGCACTAGGGCCTGGTGGTCTTTCTAGAGAAAGAGCAGGTTTCGAGGTGCGAGATGTCCACCATACGCACTACGGAAGAATTTGTCCAATCGAAACGCCAGAAGGGCCAAACATTGGTTTGATTTCTTCTTTGGGATGTTATGCTAAAATCAATAATTTAGGTTTCATAGAAACGCCTTATAGAAAAGTAGAAAATGGAAAAGTAGACTACAAATCTGCTCCTATATACTTGAATGCAGAAGATGAGGAATCAAAAATCATCGCACAGGCTAATATCGACATTAAAGAAGATGGAACTATCTTGACAGAGAGAGTTATCGCTCGTTTGGATGGAGATTACCCAGTGGTAGAGCCAGAGCAGGTTAATTTGATAGACATTGCACCGAACCAGATTTCTGGTATTTCTGCATCTCTAATTCCGTTCTTGGAGCATGATGACGCGAACCGTGCATTGATGGGATCAAACATGATGCGTCAGGCGGTACCGCTACTAAGACCAGAAGCTCCTATTGTAGGAACTGGACTGGAAAGACAAGTAGCAAAAGACTCTAGAGTATTGATAAATGCTGAAGGAAAAGGAGAAGTAGAATATGTGGATGCAGATAAAATCGTTATCAAATACGAAAGAACAGAGAATGAAGATTTGGTTTCTTTCGAATCTGCGACTAAAACTTACTATTTGACCAAATTTAGAAAAACCAACCAATCTACGACTATCACTCTAAAACCTATCGTGAGAGAAGGTGATAAGGTAGAAAAAGGTCAAGTTCTTTGTGAAGGGTATGCTACTGAAAACGGTGAATTGGCATTGGGTAGAAACCTAGTGGTAGCGTTCATGCCGTGGAAAGGATATAACTTTGAGGATGCTATCGTAATCAATGAAAAAGTAGTTCGTGAGGACTGGTTTACTTCTATCCATATAGATGAATATTCTTTGGAAGTTCGTGACACTAAACTTGGTATGGAAGAGCTTACAGCAGATATCCCGAATGTATCAGAAGAAGCTACCAAAGACCTTGATGAAAATGGTATGATTAGAATCGGAGCGGAGGTAAAACCTGGCGACATTCTTATCGGGAAAATTACTCCAAAAGGAGAGTCTGACCCTACACCAGAAGAAAAACTATTGAGAGCTATCTTCGGTGATAAGGCTGGTGATGTGAAAGATGCTTCACTGAAAGCTGACTCTTCATTGAGAGGGGTAGTAGTTGATAAAAAACTATTCTCTAGAAACATTAAAGATAGAAAGAAAAGAAGTGAAGAAAAACTAAAATTAGAAGAGGTAGAAAACAAATTCCAAAAAGAGTTTGACAGCCTTAGAAATACTTTGCTTGAAAAACTAAATGCTATCGTAGGTGGAGAGACTTCACAAGGAGTTAAAAACGACCTTGGAGAGGAAATTATCGGGAAAGGTAAATTTACGATGAAACTCTTGTCTAGCATAGAGGACTACAACACCGTGAGCGGTGCTGACTGGACTGCAGATGAGGAGAAAAATGCATTGGTAAATACCTTGATTAACAATTATAAAATCAAGTTTAATGATTTACAAGGAGTTAAAAACAGAGAGAAATTCACTATTTCTATCGGGGATGAGCTTCCTACAGGAATCATTAAATTAGCTAAAGTATATATCGCTAAGAAGAGAAAACTGAATGTAGGGGATAAAATGGCAGGACGACACGGTAACAAGGGTATCGTTTCTAGAATCGTTCGTCAGGAAGATATGCCTTTCTTGGAAGATGGAACACCAGTGGACATTGTACTAAACCCACTAGGGGTACCTTCGCGTATGAACATTGGTCAGATTTACGAGACAGTTCTTGGATGGGCAGGTAAGAAATTAGGATTGAAATTTGCGACACCTATCTTTGATGGAGCAAGTCTAGATCAGATTACAGAATACACAGACCAAGCAGGTCTTCCTAAATACGGAAATACATATTTGTATGATGGAGGAACAGGAGAAAGATTTACTCAGCCAGCTACTGTGGGAGTTATCTACATGCTAAAACTAGGACACATGGTAGATGATAAGATGCACGCTCGTTCTATCGGTCCTTACTCTCTTATCACGCAGCAGCCACTCGGTGGTAAAGCACAGTTTGGTGGTCAGCGTTTCGGAGAGATGGAGGTTTGGGCTCTTGAGGCGTTCGGAGCGTCTAACATCCTGAGAGAAATCTTGACTGTGAAGTCTGATGATGTCATGGGTAGAGCGAAAACTTATGAAGCAATTGCAAAAGGTGAATCGATGCCAGAACCAGGTATCCCAGAATCATTCAATGTATTGCTGCACGAGTTACAAGGTCTTGGACTTGATGTAAGACTTGAAGAATAATAGACAAAATGAGATACAGAAACTCAGATTATATTATGGCTTAAAGTTCTTTTAATCTAAAAAAAATAAAAATGTCAAATAAAAATAAAACAAGTAGATTTAGCAAAATCACGATAGGTTTAGCATCACCAGAATCTATTCTCCAAGAATCCAAAGGAGAGGTTCTAAAGCCTGAAACTATCAACTATAGAACGCACAAACCAGAGAGAGATGGTCTGTTTTGTGAGAAAATCTTCGGACCTGTAAAGGACTATGAATGTGCTTGTGGTAAGTATAAGAGAATAAGATATAAAGGTATCGTCTGCGACCGATGTGGGGTAGAAGTTACCGAGAAAAAAGTACGAAGAGAGCGTATAGGACACATCAATTTGGTGGTTCCTATTGCGCACATCTGGTATTTCCGTTCCCTTCCAAACAAAATAGGATATCTTCTTGGATTGCCTTCTAAGAAGCTGGATATGATTATCTACTACGAAAGATATGTAGTTATCCAGCAGGGGATTGCGAAAAAAGCAGATGGTTCTGACTTTGATGAGATGGAATTCCTTACAGAGGAAGAATACCTAGATGTATTAGACTCTATTCCTGCTGAAAACCAGTATCTTGATGATTCAGACCCAAATAAATTCATTGCAAAAATGGGGGCTGAAGCTATCGAAGATTTATTGAAGAGAATAGACCTTGATGAGCTTTCTTATGATTTGAGACACAAGGCTCATAACGAAACTTCTAAACAAAGAAGAACAGAGGCGCTGAAAAGGCTTTCTGTGGTGGAAGCATTGAGAGGAGCAAACACGAGAATGATTAACCGCCCAGAGTGGATGGTGATGCGTGTGCTTCCTGTTACGCCGCCAGAGCTTAGACCTCTAGTTCCACTTGATGGTGGTCGTTTCGCTACTTCGGATCTGAATGACCTTTACCGAAGAGTAATCATCAGAAATAACCGTTTGAAGAGATTGATGGAAATCAAAGCTCCAGAGGTTATCTTGAGAAATGAGAAGCGTATGCTTCAGGAGGCGGTAGATTCATTGTTTGATAATACAAGAAAATCTTCAGCTGTAAAATCTGAATCAAACAGACCACTGAAATCACTTTCTGATTCATTGAAAGGAAAACAAGGGCGTTTCCGTCAGAACTTGCTAGGTAAGAGGGTGGACTACTCTGCGCGTTCGGTTATTGTCGTAGGGCCAGAGCTTCAGCTTCATGAGTGCGGTATCCCTAAGGATATGGCGGCAGAGCTTTATAAGCCATTCATTATCAGAAAATTGATAGAAAGAGGAATCGTAAAAACGGTAAAATCAGCGAAGAGAATTATCGACAGAAAAGAACCTGTTGTATATGATATTTTAGAGAATGTGATGAAAGGACACCCAGTTCTTTTGAACCGTGCGCCTACGCTTCACAGACTTGGTATTCAGGCATTCCAGCCTAAGATGATCGAGGGGAAAGCTATCCAGCTTCACCCATTGGTAACGACAGCCTTCAACGCCGATTTCGACGGTGACCAGATGGCAGTTCACTTGCCACTAGGTCCAGAGGCTATTTTGGAAGCACAATTATTGATGCTTGGTTCTCAGAATATCTTGAACCCTGCGAATGGTTCGCCTATCACTGTCCCTTCTCAGGACATGGTATTGGGGCTTTATTTCATGACGAAAGAAGCTCACTCTACCGATGATTATAAAGTGAAAGGTGAAGGCCTAGTATTCTACTCTCCAGAAGAGGCAGAAATAGCCTATGCAGAAGGAAAAGCATCACTGAATGCGAAAGTAAAATGCCGTTTGACTTTGAAAGAAAACGGAGAACTTGTAACGAAACTTATCCCAACTACAGTAGGTAGAATTTTGTTTAACCAAATTGTACCGAAAGAAGTAGGATATATAGATACATTATTGACTAAAAAATCGCTGAGAGATGTCATCGGTACTATCCTTGCGGAGACAGATTTCCCTACTACGGTGAAATTCTTGGACGATATGAAAAACCTTGGTTATATGAACGCCTTCAAAGGAGGACTTTCATTTAGCTTGGCGGATATCGTAGTTCCAGAGGAGAAAAAACAAATGATCGCTCAGGCGGTGGAAACTGTGGATGGCATCAAGGACAACTATAACATGGGGCTTATCACGGATACAGAGCGTTATAACCAAGTTATCGATGTTTGGACAAATACCAATGCAGGTCTTACAGAGATGATTATGAGCAGAATGAAAACCGACCAAGGTGGATTTAACTCTGTTTATATGATGCTAGACTCTGGAGCGAGGGGATCTAAAGAACAGATTCGTCAGCTCTCTGGTATGCGTGGTTTGATGGCAAAACCTCAAAAAGCTGGTTCTACAGGAGCGGAAATCATCGAAAACCCGATTGTAGCCAACTTTAAAGAAGGTCTTTCTATCCTAGAATACTTCATCTCTACCCACGGGGCTAGAAAAGGTCTTGCGGATACGGCGCTTAAGACTGCCGATGCAGGATATTTGACAAGAAGATTGGTGGATGTGGCTCAGGATGTGATTATTACAGAAGATGACTGTGGTACACTGAGAGGAGTAGAAGTTTCTCCATTGAAGAAAAATGACGAAATCGTAGAAAAACTTTCTGAAAGAATTTTGGGTAGAGTTTCTCTTCATGATGTATATGATCCAGAAACGGATGAACTTATCGTAGCAGCAGACCAGATTATCAGCGAAGCTTTAGCGAAGAAAATAGAAGATGCTGGAATCGAGACGGTAGAAGTTCGTTCTCCACTAAGCTGTGAGGCTAAAAAAGGTATCTGTGCGAGATGTTATGGTAGAAACTTGGCAACTGGTAAGATGATTCACATGGGTGAAGCTGTGGGAGTTATCGCAGCGCAGTCTATCGGGGAACCAGGTACACAGCTGACACTGAGAACCTTCCACCAAGGGGGTACTGCAGGGAATGTCTCTGTAAATCCTTCCATCACAGCGAGAAGAGATGGTATCGTAGAAATGGATGAGGTAAGAACCATTACATCAGAAGATGAAAACGGAAACAAAACTGAAGTGGTTGTATCTCGTTCTACGGAGTTCCGTTTAGTGGCTGATAATGAAGCAAGAACGCCTATCATGGTGGCAAACATCCCTTATGGTGCGGTTCTTTCTGTGAAGCCAGGTGATAAAGTGAAAAAAGGAGATCTCATCTGTAAATGGGATCCATATAACGCCGTTATCATCGCGGAAACTACAGGTAAGATAGAATACGAAGATATCATCCAAGGTAGAACTTTCCAATTGGAAATAGACGAGCAGACAGGTTTCGAGGAGAAAGTAATTTCCGAATCAAGAGACAAAAAAGCCGTTCCTACATTGAGAGTGGTAGATTCTAAAGGTGTAGAGCAAAAAGCTTACAACTTGCCAGTAGGAGCTCACTTGATGGTAAATGACGGAGAAAAAATCAAAGCTGGTAAAATCTTGATAAAAATCCCTAGAAAATCTGCAAAAGCAGGGGATATCACGGGAGGTCTACCGAGAGTTACCGAATTGTTCGAAGCTAGAAATCCTTCTAACCCAGCTGTAGTAACAGAGATAGATGGAGTGGTATCTTACGGAAAAATCAAGCGTGGTAACAGAGAGCTTATCGTAGAGTCTAGAACAGGAGAAATTAGAAAATATCTAGTGAAGCTTTCTAGCCAGATTATCGTTCAGGAAAATGACTTCGTGAGAGCAGGAGATCCGCTTTCTGATGGAGCAATCACGCCAGACGATATCCTAGCAATCAAAGGGCCTACTGCGGTTCAGGAATACATCGTGAACGAAATCCAAGAGGTATACCGTCTTCAAGGGGTGAAAATCGATGACAAACACTTTGAAATCATCGTAAGACAGATGATGACAAAAGTGGAAATCGTAGATGCAGGAGATACTCAGTTCTTAGAAGGAAGCCTTGAACACAAACTAGATTTCATCGAAGAAAACGACAGAGTATTCGGACTGAAAGTAGTTGTAGATTCAGGAGATTCTAAAGAATTGAAACCAGGACAGATGATTACAGCAAGAGAGCTGAGAGATGAAAACTCTAAACTGAAGAGAGAAGATTTACAACTGGTACAAGTGAGAGAAGCGCTTACAGCGACCGCAAATCCAGTGCTTCAGGGTATTACGAGAGCAGCTCTTCAGACAAAATCATTCATGTCTGCGGCATCATTCCAGGAAACTACGAAAGTACTAAACGAAGCGGCTGTTTCTGGTAAAGTAGATGAGCTGAACGGTCTGAAAGAAAATGTAATCGTAGGACACAGAATCCCTGCGGGTACGGGTCTGAAAGACTACCAGAACATCATCGTAGGTTCTAACAGAGAGTTTGAAGATATTAAATAAAAATAAACGAAATTAAAATTTGAGGTTTGAAATAAATTTAATATCTTCACACCTCGAATTTTTAATAATAGTATTAACCAATAAAAAAATAAAATAAAAATGGACAATAATCAAAACCAAGACCCAAACAACATTAACATTCAATTAAACGAAATGGTAGCAGCTGGTGCATATGCTAACTTGGCATTAGTAAACCACTCTCCATCAGAATTTGTTTTAGATTTTATTCAAATCATGCCAGGAGTTCAGCAGGCTCAGGTAAGAAGTAGAGTTATCTTAGCTCCACTTCACGCAAAGAGAGTTCTTGCAGCTCTTCAACAAAATATCCAAAGCTACGAACAACAGTTTGGAGAAATCAAAGAAGTTGAGCCTTTCGTATTAGGAGGAAACAACGCTCAGGCTTAAGATTTGTAAGCATAAAAATTGACAATAAATCCCACTCTTTTGAAGTGGGATTTTTGTTTTTGCTAAAAAAGTTCTTACTAATCACTATATTTGTAGTATTATAAAATTACCAAAATGAGAAGAAATTACTCACTATACTTTAGTATTTGGTGTTTGCTGTGTGTTATCCTCGCACCAATTATAGTAGTTACCAATCTTTTTTATTCCAGTTTTTATAATTCAACCTTGGTAGAAATTATTTGTGGAGGGATTTTTGTCACGGCTTATGTATTGTTTCCTTTGTTTTTTATCTATCAGATTATCACGCATATAAGAATCAATTTTATGTATCAGAATACTATGCGAAAGAGAATTAAAAAGAGAACAACGGAATTTACAATCTCTATAATTACTTTTGTGGTGCTGCTTGTCAGTATTTTATTCTATATAGGACTTTATTGGCTGGTGGATAGAGCGGTTACAAACACTTATAGGAACGCATAAAGGTTTAACAAAAACAGAAAACAATGAAAATAAGACCTATTATCTCTAGCGAATAGAATTAAAGTTTAAACAAAGCTCCCTGCACGATGCCTCTTTTCTCTAATTCTTTTTCTATGAGGCTTTGTATCTGGTTTTTCTTTAGTCCCCATTTGGGTGCGATGAGCATTTCGGTATCAGACACAGCGAAAAGCCTTTGTATCACGATATCAGGGCGAAGCAGCGGAAGCAGTTCGCAGAGCAAATTGATGTATTCTTCCAAAGTGAAAAGCTTGAAAGGCTCTCTTTTGTATTTTACGCCCATGATAGAACCTTTGACAATGTGCAGATTATGAAATTTTACGAATTTTATTTGAGGATATTTGTTGATTTCTTCGGCATATTGCAAAATCATTTCCCGCGACTCGTTCGGCAGCCCTAAAATACAATGAACGCATACATTCAGCGGCGTATTTTTCAGCAGTTCCATTGCTTTTTCAAAATCTTGGTGCGTGCATCCGCGGTTGATTTCTGCAAGAGTAGAATTGTGGACGGACTCTATTCCCAGTTCCAAATCCACCTCCAAACCACACTCGCAGTAGCTTTCCAGAAGTTTTATTTTCTCGCTGTCTATGCAGTCTGGGCGTGTTCCCACGGACAGTCCTACAATGTTTTCGGTGTTTATTTTCAGGGCTTCATCGTACAGCATTTTTAGTTCATCGACCGAAGCGTAAGTGTTAGAATTTGGCTGAAAATAAATGATGAATTTTTCTGCTTTATAGCTTTCTATGGCGTTTTTCATGCCGTGGTTCAGCTGCTCTCGGAAGTTGTCCAAATCCTTTGGGACAGGCGTGAAAGATTCTACATTACAGTAGGAACAACCGCCAAATCCCTTCGAGCCGTCACGATTGGGACAGGTAAAACCAGCATCTACAATGACTTTATAGACTTTCTGTCCATTGAATTTTTGTTTTAGATAAGCACCATAATAGTTGTAGTTTTTTTCTCCGAAAGCTAAATTTTTTTTCATTTCAAAAAAATTTCTCAAATTTAAGCATTAATAAGTTTATAATATTTAGAAAAATATTTGTTTATTTTGTAACAAAACGAAAAAAAGAATACTAATTCAGAAAATCAAAAACAATGCTGAGAGCAAAAAACATCACTAAAACCTACGATGCAGGCAAGAAAATCGCTTTGCAGGATTTTAGCATACAAGTTCCACAAGGCAGTATTTATGGGCTTCTCGGCCCTAATGGTGCAGGAAAAACTTCATTCATCAGAATTATCAATCAGATTACCAAGCCAGACAGTGGCGAAATATTCATCAATGGCAAACCTTTGGAAATCAGTCATATCCGTGAGGTGGGATACATGCCAGAAGAGAGAGGTCTGTATAAAAATATGACAATAGGCGACCAGCTGATGTATTTCGGTGAGCTGAAAGGAATGTCTAAAAATGATATACTTGCAGAGTCCAAACATTGGTTTGAGAAACTAGAAATAGACCAGTGGTGGAAGAAAAAACTCTCCGAGCTGTCCAAAGGAATGGCGCAGAAAATACAATTTGTAGTGACCGTGCTGCACCGCCCAAAACTGCTGATTTTAGATGAGCCGTTTTCTGGATTTGACCCTGTGAATGCCAATCTGATAAAAGACCAGATTTTGGATTTAAAAGCCCAAGGGACAACCATCATCCTCTCCACCCACCGAATGGAAAGTGTGGAAGAACTCTGTGATTCCGTGGCTTTGGTTCATCAGTCGCGAAAGGTTTTGGATGGCAGAATTTCGGAAGTGAAAGAGAAATTTAAGCAAAATTTATTTGAAATTGTCATTTCGGAGGCGAGTCTGGATGCATTTAATTCATTTAAAACTAAAAATGAACTTTTTAATGAAAAACTGGATGAAAATTTTATTCATTTTGAAATAAAAAACAGCATGAGCCAGAGAGAACTCCTCCAAGAGCTTCTGAATATCGGGAAAATCGTAGAATTTAAGGAAAAAATCCCAACGATGAACGAGGTGTTCATCGCCGCAGTAAAAGGAATATAAACTAATACCGAAAAACAAATGAAAAATATAATCCTAATCGCTAAAAGAGAGTTTTTTACCCAAGTAAAAAAGAAATCTTTCATCATTCTTACCCTTCTCACGCCGCTTCTGATTATTGTTTTTGGAGGTGTGGTTTCGCTGATGTTTCAGGCGAATGAAACACAGATGCAGATAAGTGTCATCGACAAAAGCGGTCTGTTCAAAGACAAGCTGAAATCGGATCAAAATATCCGTTATATTTTTTCTTCGGAGGAGACAGAGAAATCTTTGATAAAGGCTTTGGAAACCACGGAGGAAATGAATGCGGTCATGATTATTCCTAAAAAAGAAATCCATGAGCTGGAAAACAGCATAGAAGTTTTGACCAATAAAAACCTTAGCAACGAGGCGAGAAAAAATATTGCAGGAAATATTTCGGAAATCATCAAGGCAGAGAAAATCAATGCATTAGGAATCGGCACTGCGCAGATAGAGGATTTGAACAAGGGAGTTAATCTTCATGTAGTCAATATTTTAGAGAAAGAAAAGAAACAGGATAGTTTCCTTGTCGGCGTGAAATCTGGACTGAGTATGTTCCTGATGTACTGCGTATTTACTTTCATCATGATGTATGGTATCCGTGTGATGCGTAGTGTTTTGGAGGAGAAAAACAACAGAGTGGTGGAAATTCTGATTTCTTCGGTGAAGCCTTTTGAGCTGATGATGGGGAAAATCTTGGGCGTTACAGGAGTGGCGCTGGTGCAGTTCGGGGTGTGGGTGGTGATGATATTTGCTTCTGTGATGACTCTCGGTTCATCTAATGTAGGAATGGTAAGTGGCGTAGCCGAAGTGCAGATGGTTTTATCGGCTCTTTCGCAGATAAATTACGGGCTGATTCTTTTTGTGTTTGTGATTTATTTCTTATTGGGATATTTATTTTACAGTGCGATGTATGCAGCGATTGGCTCTGCGGTGGATAACGAAACTGAGACCCAGCAGTTTACATTGTTTGCAATTTTACCGATGATGCTTGGTTTTTATGGCAGTATCACGATAATGAATAATCCAGACGGGCCGATGAGTTTCTGGTTGTCTATGATCCCCTTCACTTCGCCGATTGCGATGCTGGCGAGAATACCGTTCGATGTTCCTGTATGGGAGCTGGTGTTGTCCATTGGGATTTTGCTGGTTTCTACGCTGGTAATGGTTTTCATTGCTTCTAAAATCTACCGAGTGGGAATCCTAATGTATGGAAATAAAGTCACCCTGAAAGAACTTTGGAAATGGCTGAAAAACTAAATTTGGTTTTTCTAAAATCAGGAATATTATTATTAAAGTCTTAGTTCATTCAAAAAATTATATTTTTATAATTCATTCAAATATAATTTAAAGAATATTTACTATATTTAAGTTCTTCAAAAACCTTTTTAAAATGAAAGAAAGGAAAGGAACAGAGTATAGTAGACGAATAAGATATGCACTAATTGCAGGAATTGGATTGTTTTCTGGAGTTTTTGTGTTTTTACATTTGCTGGTTTTTTCCAATAAAATTGATTATTACGAAATAGAAGAAAAAGGCAATCAGTACGGAAAAAGTGAGTTTGTAGAATATGAAGGAAAAATCTCTGTTTCTGTTCCCAGTGGCGGAAGATATGTTTTAGAAGATGTAGATATCAGCACATTTAGGGCGGTAGATTCAGAAAATAACATAGACAGAAGCACTCTGGTGGTAGGTTTGGATAAAAATCATGTCTATTTAGGAAACATTCCTATTCCTGACCTGAATCCCAGCAAACTCCAAGTCCTAGGAAATGGCTACTATACAGATGGGACAAGTACTTATTTCTGCTCCTCTTATTCCCAAAGAAATGAAGACTTATCTACTTCGATGGAGATATTACAGCATTTTGTATATATTTTTTCAAAGACTAAAAAACCACAAAGCTACATCTATCCTTATAAAAAGATAGAAACGAATAAAAGATTACAGCCAGTCGAAAATTTACAATATTTCGCAACTGATGGAGAGAAAGTCTATTACAGAGGAGAGATTTTAGAAAAGGCTGATTTAAATACTTTAAAAAGTGTAGATGGATATAATGGATACTTTGCCGATAAAGAAAATGTCTATTATAAGTCAAAACTTTTACCGATTAAAAATAGCGGAAAGTTAAGAGTTGTTTCAAGTGAGCAGGGAGATGAATTTCTTTATGATGAGGTAGATGGCTATGTCTTTATGGGAGATTATTCTTTTGATAGAGAAAAAGCACCCTACAAAGTACTAGGAAATGAAGGAAGCCACCTGAATAATTTAGTTTTTATCAATAAAGAAGGCATCTATTACTATGACGGCGAAGAAAAGAAGCAGGAAAGAGCGGGAAATAATTTTTTCACAGGAAAAATAGAAGAAATTACTCCCAATGTTTTTACTGATGATGAAAATCTTTATTATTTTCATGCTTATGATGTATGGAGAAAATCCAAGTATGACAAAGGTTTAGATTCAAGAAATACAGAGATTTATTCTTTAGGCAAAAAAGATGCTTGGAAAAAAATAGAAGATATAAATAGTGGAGTGTATGGAAGCATCTGGCAAAAAGGGAATAAGTATTATTACTTTGATGATTTAGGAATTTATCAATTAATTAGTAATACCATTTATGAAATTACGGACAAAGAGACATTGGCTTTTT
>CAUQKV010000035.1:0-14662 GCA_963518845.1 uncultured Flavobacteriaceae bacterium
ATAAAAAAAAATTTAGACAAAAATACAATTTATTCTTGGTTGAAGGAGATAAAATTATCCGAGAACTAAAAAATTCTTCTTATAAAGTTCAGGAGGTTTTTAGTACAGACATATCTAATCCTGATTTTCAGTCATTTAAAACCAATCTAATTACAGAACGAGAATTAAGAAAAATTAGTCTGTTACAAAATCCTAAAAATTCTGTTGCAGTCTGTGAGCTAAAGGAAAACACTTCCATAGAAACTCCCATTCAGTTGGTTTTGGATAATGTGCAGGACCCAGGCAACTTGGGAACTATTATTCGTTTGGCGGATTGGTTTGGGATAGAACAGATTGTGTGTAGTGAGGATTGTGTGGATTTTTATAATCCAAAAGTTATCCAAGCGACTATGGGATCTTTCACGAGGGTAAATATTATATATAAGGATATAGCGGCGCTTCTACAAAATTCTGACCGCCCTATTTTTGGGACAGATATGGTAGGACAGAGTCTTTACAATACAGAATTTCCAGAGCATTTTTATCTTATTTTGGGCAATGAAGGGAATGGCATCCGTCCAGAGATTAAAAAACTTGTTTCCCAAAATATTACAATTCCAAGATTTGGAAAACTTCAACATACTGAGAGTCTTAATGTTTCTATGGCAACAGGCATTATTTTAGGACAAATATTTTCAAAAAAATAATTTTTTTTCATTTTAATCAATAAAATTCATAAAACTACCATAAATAGGAGGTTTTTATTGATTATTTACATATGTAAAAAACATAAAACATATGTAAATTTACGCAGAAAAAATATTTTTTTAGGTGATTATTAGGTAGATATGTATTTTTTTTGTATATTTGCTCAATGAATTATACTCATTGGGTTATACTCATTGGGTTATTTTCTTTGATAAAACAATTAGATTTACTATAACTAAAATATAGATTATGAAAAGACAATTCTTAGCTTTTGTTATGACTATCTTGCTTTCTTTGGGTGTCAATGCTCAAGATTATAACAAGTGGTCTATTGATGCAAGTGGAGGGGTAAGTATATTATCTTCTTCAGGTTTTTCTGAAGGATATTTTGCTTCAGTTCCGAATGTTTGGACTACAAATGGAGGTATTCGTTACATGTTCAATAATAAATTTGGCCTTCGTTTAGGTGGAGGATTTGACCAGCTTCAGCATGCAGGAAATTCTCCTAAATTTGCTACTAGAATATGGAATGTGAATGTTCAAGGGGTGGCTAATTTAGGGCGTGTTTTGGCTTTTGAAGAGTTTACTAAAAATATAGGTTTATTAGGTCACTTTGGAGTAGGATATGGGTATATGACATCAAAAAGCTTTAAAGGAGTTGATAACTTAGGAATTATTACATTTGGTATCACACCTCAAGTTCGTCTTAGTGATAGAGTAACATTGCTTTTGAGTGGTACATTCAATTGGTATTTGACACAGCATTATACATTTAATGGAGAGAGTTTAACAAAAGATCCTAATGTAACTCCAATGAGAAATGTTAATTTCCAAGGACTTAATTTTACTGCTACTGCAGGGCTTCAGATTGCTTTAGGTAAAAAACAAGTTCATGCAGATTGGTATAATGTAAAGAGAGAAGAGGAAGATAAAGATAAAAAGGTTGCTCAAAATGAAAAAACAGTAGACAACCGTATAACAAGAGGAGGAAGTGATGTGACGGCAAATGGTCAGCGTATAGAAGGTGATAAAAATCCTAAGCTTGCTAACAATAATGTAAAATCTGATGATGAAAATGATTTTGATGATGATGAAAATGGAGATGTAAGTAACAGTAATATAGCATCTAATAACAACCAAAATACAAATAACAATAATGTTATTGTAGAAAGTGTAGACCCAGCTAAAGAGCTTATAGAAAAAGGATATGTTAATGCTTACTTTGGATTTGATTCTTCTGAGCCTCAGGATGGTTCATTGTGGGCGGTAGGTTTCGTGGCAAACTATTTGAAACAAAATCCAGATGCTAAACTTAATATAATAGGTTATACAGACCAAGTAGGTAATGCAGGATATAATGATAAACTATCTAAGAAGAGAGCAGACGCAGTTAAGCAGTTATTAGTTGATATGGGAGTAGATACATCAAGGCTAGCATCTAAAGGTAAAGGAGTAGATAAACAAACTAAAGCTAAATCTGCAGGAGCTAGAAGATTGGTAAGAAGAGTTACATTTGAATTGACTAATGACTCAGGTAAGGAATCACATATAGCATCAAAATAAAGTAAAAAGAGAGGTTTTAAACCTCTCTTTTTTATTTCAAAATAAAGGAAATGATAAGAAGAGTAGTCATAGTATCTTTAGTGTATATTTTAGGAATATTTATTCTCATTAGGCTCAAAAATGTTTTCCATTTAATGTTTTTTAGTATATGTTTTTTTATTTACATGATTTGGGAACTTTTTAATTATTATAATGGAGATTGGAAGAAGAATAATGAAATGCTGTTTCATAATTTGCAGGAGGATATAGACATAACTCAACTGAAAAAAATCTGATCAAGACCTTTCTTTTTTGGATTGGAGGGTAGATTTATTAGTGATGAAAGTTTTTATTTTGATGATAATAATTTATACATTATTGCTAAAAATAGAAAGGCGGTTAAAGTTCCTTTTACTCAAATAGCTGAACTTAAAAAGACAGCCATAAACATCAATAAAATTAGAATATGGCAAATAAGTGTAAGAATAGAGGGTTTGGAAACTTTGTTTAGATTTGCCCATAATTACACTATTTGGAATGAAAATTTCAAAGAATTTTATACTAAATTGAGCAGGGAAAATTCTATGGCTGTGAAAACGAAATGGAGTTATTGGAATTTATAAAATCAACTAATCATTATGGTAAGGTTTTCCCTGTAAAATAGTAGAAGCACGATAGATTTGCTCAACGAAAAATAACCGAATCATCTGATGTGTGAAAGTCATTTTTGAGAGAGAAATTTTCTCATTAGCTCTTTGGTATATTTCATCAGAAAAGCCATAGGCACCGCCGATAAGGAAATTCACTTTTTTAACTGATGAACCGAGCCAAAAATCTATTTTTTCTGAAAACTGTCGGCTGGTAAATTCTTTCCCTTTTTCATCTAAAAGAATCACCAAATCTGCATTGTCAATTTGGTTTAGAAACAATTTCGCTTCCTCTTTTTTCAGTAAATCTGCGGATAGGTTTTTTGCGTTTTTCACATCAGGAATTTCTATAATTTCAAAATTCCAATGTTTCGGAATGCGTGGTAAATAATTGGAAATAAGGTTTGTAATCTCGCGGTCATCGGTTTTTCCTATACAAATGAGATTGAATTTCATATGGTTTCTGTATATTTGCGGTCTGCAAATGTAACTAAAATGGAGATAAAAAAGTTCAAAATATTTCAGAAAATCCATGGTTTTTTAGATGGAATCCATTTACCAATGCTGGATATTTCCCTCTGGGGGCTTTTGGAAATTTATGTAGGGGGGATATTTCAGAAACAAATCATTAGACAAGCAGCGAGTGTTTCTTGGAGCTTTTTTTTAAGTCTTTTTCCGCTCATTTTGTTTATTCTTTCAGTGTTGCCATATTTACCTCATTATGAGGAACTTTATCATTATATTTTCAATGAACTGATGCCTCGTATTCTGCCAGACCATATGCTGGAAGATGTGACAGGATATATTGAACAAAATATCATGCCGAATATTGCGCAGATGAGCTTGTTTACCATTGCTTTGGTGCTTATTTTCGCTACGAATGGCACTTACGCCCTTATCAATGGTTTTAACCATGATACGGATACGCAGAGAGGGTTGATTAGGGAGTATTTGCTGGCTTTTTTAGTTACGGCAAGTTTCACAGTGGCTATCGTGATGTGTCTTTTGGGGATTTACTATGCCGAAGTCGTTTTTAAATTACTGATGCCTGAATATCCTAGTAATTGGTTTTTTTCTAATTTAACAGTGATTATTGGATATTTTTCATTTCCTTTGGTTTATTGTCTAGCATTGGCGCTTTTGTATTGGGTTGGTTCTGTGGAAATTACAAGGTTTAAACAATCTATCCCAGGTGCTATTCTTACCACAGTTTTGTTTATGGTAGTTACCTATTTTTTTGCATTTTATGTCAGTGAGATAGCAAGATATAATGTCCTCTATGGCTCGGTAGGTTCAATGATTTTATTGATGATTTGGGTGGATGTGAATGTGGTGCTGATAATGTTTGGAAATGAGTTGAATTTAGCGATAAAACGAATACACGATTCCAACAAGCAGAAAAATAGCAGTGTTCAAGACGAAAAAATAGATTTTCAGATATAGTTTAAATATTATAAATAAAAAAAAGAGCAACTAAAAATTTTAGCTGCTCTTTTTTTATTTTCTTTTAAAAATTAAATAGAATTATCGTTTTTAGCTGTGTTTTTTAGGAGTAAATATCCTAAACTACCCGCCAGTATAGATGCCGTAAGGATAGCAAATTTGGCTGAATCCTGCAGCTCTTGGCTGTCTTTAAAAGAAAGCAGTGCGATGAAAATAGACATCGTAAAACCTATTCCTGCCAAAAGGCCAGCTCCTGCCATGTGAATCCATCGGCTTCGGTCAGGAAGGCTACTGATTTTCAGTTTTATAGCGATGAAAGAGAATAGGTTAATTCCAACAAGTTTTCCTAAAATAAGACCCAATACTATTCCGTATCCAAAGTTTGAAAACAGCCCATCCACCATACCTGATTTGAAAGTAATGTTGGTATTTGCAAGCGCGAAAATCGGCATGATAGCAAAACTCACAGGGATATGTAAAGAATGTTCTAATTTCTCTAACGGAGAAGCCTCTGTTTCGTTCTCGGAATTAGCAGGAATAGTAAATGCTAAAATAACTCCCGCAATGGTAGCATGAATACCAGAATGGTGCATGAAATACCATAAAAACGCCCCTGGAATTAGATAAAAAATATGCTTTTTAACTTTAAAATAATTTAATGCCGCAAGTAAAACGATGACTAAACCGCTGTAAGCGAGATAATTCCAATGAATTTCGTCTGTGTAGAAAATCGCAATTACTACAATCGCTCCTAAGTCATCCACAATCGCTAAAGCAGCCAAAAATACTTTTATCGCAGAAGGAACGCTTTTTCCCAGCATAGAAACAATAGCCAATGAAAAGGCAATATCCGTAGCCATAGGAATAGCCCAGCCGTTGCTGTATTCTGTGCCATGATTGAAAATAGTAAAAATAATCGCTGGAACTATCATTCCGCCAATCGCCGCGAAAATAGGAAGTGAGGCATTTTTGAAGTTAGAAAGTTCGCCTTTGAGAAGTTCTCGTTTTATTTCTAAACCTACTAAAAGGAAGAAAACCGCCATCAGACCATCATTTATCCACATACTTACAGAATATGGACCTATCATTTTATCCAAAACAGCCTGAAATCCAGTCGCTGCCGAAGAGTTGGCTATCATCAGAGAAATGGTAACACATAAAACCAATAAAACTCCTGAGGACTGGCTGTTTGAGAAAAATTCTTTAAAAAATTTTGTTATACGCATTTTTAATTATTTTTAAAATTGAACTTTAAGATTTACAAATATAACAAAAATCATGATTATTTTTTTTGAAAAATTCTTAAATAAAGGTAAATTTGCAAGAGATAATAATATTTTTAGTTATGAGAACATTTATTAAAGGTGCTTCCATATTGGGAGTTTTGTTATTACTTTTTATGTCGTGTAGTGGAGCAAAAGTTTATAATTCTAATGACATGCTGGCAGTAACATCTAATCAGAAGAAAGTGGCGATTTTGCCGCCTAAAGTTTCTATGCTCGAAGGTAAATATACAGGGCGTTTTGACCAGTCTAAGGAGCAGGAATCGGCTAATTTTCAGAAGGAAATGTATGCTTGGTTTTTGAAGAGATTTTCTCAGAATAATGTGAGCCAAGAAATACAAGATATAGAAACTACGAACACAAAACTAAAAAGAGCAGGATATCCTGAAAAAGAACTGACAAAGAGCGAAATATGCGCTATTCTGGGAGTAGATGCTGTTGTAAGTTCTAATTATGTAATGACTAAACCTATGCCGCAGGGAGTGGCAGTGGCAGCATCTGTTCTGCTGGATTATGAAGGAACAACCAATGAAATCACTGCAGATATGAATATTTACGATAAAAAGACTGATAAAATATTTTGGAATTACAGCAATAAATATTCAGGTGGGTGGAGAAGTAACCATAGTGATATCGTAGAAAACCTTCTGAGAAATGCAAGTAAGAAAATGCCTTATGGAGCAAAGAAATAAAAACATAAACGCCCTTTTTTAGGGCGTTTTTTATAATCTTTTTACTTTTTTGATGCCTTCTATCTGTGCCAGTTGTTTTAATAAATCCTCCAATTGGTTTTTGTTTTTAACTTCTAATGAGATGGTTCCGATGAAAATTCCATCAATGGAGTTGATAGAGATTCCTTTCATGTCGATGTGCATATTATTAGAGATAATGGATGCTACATCATTTATTATTCCCATTCTGTCCATTCCTTGGAGTTCTATTTTGATGTTGTTAATGAATCTTTCGGAGTTCACCCATTTCGCCAGCATCACACGATAGTCGTAGTTTGCGCGGAGGTTTATCGCATTGGGACAGTTTTCATTATGCACTTTAATGCCATCATTTATAGTTAAAAATCCGAAAATCTTATCTCCAGGAATTACCGTACAGCATTTTGCGAAAGAATAGGATAATTTTTCTTCATTTCGCCCAAAAACAATCAGGTCTAAATCTGATTTTGGCGTTTCTACAAACTCGGTTTTATCCTTTCGGAACCGCTGTAAAAGGCTTCCGAAGAAACTTTTTTTGCTGTCCAAATATTCCTTTAAATTGGAAGTGTCAAGCGTTCCTTCGTAGAATTTTAGAAATAAATCCTGTGAGGTTTTTAGGTTAAAATATTTCTGAATATTATTGAGTTCCTCTTCTGAGAAGTTGATTTTAGCGTGTCTCAGTTTCCTTTGGAAAATTTCTTTTCCTTCGGCTACTTTTTGGTTTTTTTCCGAGTTTAAAACCGCCTTTATTTTAGAACGAGCCTTGGAAGTTACCACAAAATCCAGCCAGTCTTTTTTTGGTTTTTGGTTGGGAGAGGAGATGATGTCTATCTGGTCGCCATTTTTCAGGACATAGCTTATCGGCTGCAGTTTGCCGTTGATTTTAGCGCCGCTGCATTTCATTCCCAATTCAGAATGCACCATGAAAGCAAAATCCAGTGCTGTTGCACCTTTTGGAAGGATTTTGACATCTCCTTTTGGTGTAAAAATAAAAACTTCTTTGGAGTAGAGATTTAGCTTAATGCTATCCAAAAGCTCCGTGGTGGAGAGCGATTGCTGGTTGTCCAAAACTTCCCGAATCTGAACTACCCATTGTTCAAAGTTTTTATCATCAGAGTTTTGGCTAAAACCTTCTTTGTATTTATAATGGGCAGCGACACCTTTTTCTGCAATTTCATCCATTCGCTCGCTTCGGATTTGCACTTCCACCCACTTGTTGTCAGGCCCTAGGATAGTCAAATGAAGACTTTCATAGCCTGTACTTCTCGGTTGGGTAATCCAGTCCCGCATTCGTGCAGGATTACTGTGATAGAGGTCGGTAATGATGGAATAGATTTTCCAAGCGAGAAATTTCTCGTTCTTAAAGTCCGATTTGTAGATGACACGGATGGCGTAGTTATCATAAACTTCCTCAAAAGGAATGTTTTGTTTCAGCATTTTTCTATAAATAGAGCTGATAGATTTTGCCCTTCCTTTAATCTTAAAATTGAGTTTTTCTTCTTTTAGTTTTTCAGAAACATGCTCTATGAATTCCTGTACATAGCTTTCACGGTGTTCTTTGGCTATGATGAGTTTTTCAGAAATCTCGTTGTAGATTTCAGGCATGTTGTATTTTAGGGACAAATCCTCTAATTCGGATTTTATGTTGTAAAGTCCCAGTCTGTGAGCCATAGGAGCGTAGATGTATACGGTTTCAGAGGCTATTTTTTTCTGTTTGTCTGGGCGCATGCTGTCCAGCGTTCTCATGTTGTGAAGGCGGTCAGCTATTTTGATGAGAATTACTCTAAAATCATCCGATAGAGTGAGCAGGAGTTTTCGGTAGTTTTCGGACTGTACGGAGATGTTTTGGTTATTCATCACAGAAATTTTGGTGAGTCCGTTCACTACATCGGCTATTTTCTTCCCAAAGAGTTTTTCTATATCCTCATAGGTGTAGTCGCTGTCTTCTATCACATCATGAAGTAGCGCTGCGGCGATGCTAGTCGCACCTAAACCTATTTCCTCAGCCACGATTTTTGCCACCGCTATGGGATGGAAAATGTAGGGTTCTCCAGTCTTTCGGCGCTGGTCTTTATGGGCATCCCAAGCCACATCAAAAGCCTTTTTGATGAGTTCCAGCTGTTCCTCATTCAGCTTTCGGTAGGTGTGGTGGATTAGGTCATCGTATCTTTTGAGGATTTCTATTCGTTCTTGTTGTTCTTCGGTGCTCATCTTTGGGAAATTTTAGGATATTACGAAAGTAATAAAAAAATATTAAACATTACAAATATCCTCTCTTTTTTATATTTTTGTAAGTTCTAAATATTTTGAAATTTATGAAAACTATACATATCCAAGCTAAGGAGTTTTTTGAATTATTAAAGCTGAAAGACCAGTCTATGTGGGATATTTTCGCTCAGATGATAGACGGCGAAGAAAAGGAAATCCTCTTTCTAGATGAGGAGGAAAAGTTCCTTTTTGGTTACCGCCTGCCTGCGACTTTGGAAAAAATGCAGGAGGACAAAAAGCTTTTTACAGAGAAATATGCTGAAAAAATAATGCTGAATTAGCTTCGGCAAGGGAAAAATCCTTAAATTTGGGGCTTTATATTTCGTTTTTAAAATCAAAAAATGGGAAAGAAAAACATATTTACAGATGCCTTTGGCAACTGGTATATTTTGAAAAGATTGGTGGTATTTATTTTTGGACTGGTTTCTTACCGAAGGTTCAATGGTTTTAATAAACTGAAAATCACAGGAACGGAGCATTTGGTGGATTTGCCGAAGACTAATGTGCTTTTCGTTTCCAATCACCAGACTTATTTTGCGGATGTGGCAGCGATGTATCATGTCTTTTGTGCGGTGAATAACGGCTTTATCAATACGATTGCTAATCCTATTTACATTCTCAATCCCAAAGTAGATTTCTACTATGTGGCAGCGGAAGAAACCATGAACAAAGGGCTTCTTACAAGGATTTTTAAGCTGGTGGGAGCTGTTACAGTGAAAAGAACTTGGCGTGCCAATGGGCAGAATGTCAATAGAAAAGTAGATATGTCCGAGGTAGAAAACATCCTAAAAGCCCTGGACAACGGCTGGGTGGTGTCTTTCCCACAGGGAACTACGGCAGCTTTTGCTCCTGGGAGAAAGGGAACAGCAAAACTTGTCCTTCAGCAGAGAGCGATAGTAATTCCAGTGAAAATCAATGGTTTCCGTAGGGCTTTTGACAAAAAAGGATTAAGACTGAAAGTGACAGGCGTACAGCCGACAATGGAGTTTAAAAAACCGCTTGACATAGACTATGACAACGAAAGCGCTGAAGAGATTTTGGATAAAATCATGAATGCCATAGAGCAGACACCAAAACATAATGTCCTCCATGAATACGACCAAGAGCTGGAACGAAAAAAACAAGAGGAGGCAGGAAAACAAGAAGAAAAACCACAAGCATAAAAGAAAAATATGAAAGTTCATTTTATCGCCATAGGGGGGAGTGCCATGCACAATCTTGCTATCGCACTGAAAAATAAAGGTTTTGAGGTTACGGGCTCTGATGATGCCATTTTTGAACCCTCAAAAACACGATTGGAGCAGAAAGGCATTCTTCCAAAGGAATTTGGCTGGTTTCCAGAGAAAATCACAGCGGATATAGATGCTGTAATTTTGGGAATGCATGCCCATGCGGACAATCCAGAACTGGCAAGAGCCAAGGAATTGGGATTAAAAATCTATTCGTATCCAGAGTTTCTCTATCAGCAGAGCAGGGAAAAAACCAGAGTGGTAATTGCCGGTTCGCATGGGAAAACGACCATCACTTCTATGATTCTGCATGTGCTGAATTTTCATAACAAGGAAATAGACTACATGGTGGGCGCCCAGCTGGAAGGGTTTGATTGCATGGTGAAAATCACCGAGGATACAGACTTTATGATTTTGGAGGGCGATGAGTATCTTTCTTCTGCCGAGGACAGACAACCTAAATTCCTGCATTATCACCCAAATATAGCCCTAATCAGCGGTATTGCATGGGATCATATCAATGTTTTTAAGACTTTTGATGATTATTTAGAGCAGTTCAGAAAATTTACCGAAAGCATTACTTCTGGCGGAGTTTTGGTGTATAATGAGGAAGATGAAGAAGTGGTAAAAATCGTAGAAAACAGCCAGAAATATTTCCGAAAACTGCCTTACAAAACTCCTGAATACAGCATTCGCGAAGGGAAAGTTTATCTAAAAACAAGCATGGGCGAAATTCCGCTCTCTGTTTTTGGGAAACATAACTTGCTCAACATGGAAGGCGCAAAACTTATCTGCCAGCAGCTGGGCATCATGGAAGAGGAGTTTTATGAGGCGATAATGGGTTTTAAAGGTGCTTCCAAACGATTAGAAAAAGTGGAAAGAAAAGATGGCGGAATTTTGTATAAAGATTTTGCACACGCTCCATCCAAAGTAAAAGCCACTGTGGCGGCTTTCAAGGAGCAGTTTAAGCAGGAAAAAACTTACGGATTTTTAGAGCTTCATACTTATAGTTCGCTGAATCCCATATTTTTAGAACAATATAAAGGAGCGATGGACGGGCTGGATACAGGAGTGATTTTCTATTCGGAAGAAGCCCTGAAAATCAAGAGAATGGAACCGATTTCGCCTGAAATGATTAAAGAAAAATTCGGTAATCCAGACCTGAAAGTCTTTACCAATGCCGAAAGTCTCCACGAATACTGGAATACACTAGACAAGACCCAAGGCGCTTACCTGATGATGAGTTCAGGGAATTTCGGAGGATTAGACTTAGTTAATTAGTTTTCAATGAGATAGGTCTTTTAGGCTTATTCAAAATTTTATCAATAAACACAATGGAGTATAACACAAACCGCACAAAGTTGCTCATGCCAGAATATGGCAGAAATATTCAGCAGATGGTAGAGTACTGTAAATCACTACCTTCTAAGGAAGAGCGTAATGAAGTGGCGAAAACCATAGTAGAATTTATGGGACAAAGAAATCCTCATCTCCGCGATGAGGAAAATTATAAGCATAAACTCTGGGATCATCTGTATATTTTAGCAGATTATGATTTGGATGTAGATGCGCCGTATCCTTTCCCAACGAAGGAGGAACTTGCCCAGAAGCCTAATAGGATGGATTATCCTTCTTTTGAAAATGAATACAAGTTCTACGGGAAGAGCATTTTACAGCTTATAGATAGGGCTATAGAGCTGGAAGAAGGTGAGGAGAAAGAGGCGCTGATACAGGTAATTGCCAACAATATGAAAAAATCCTATAATGTCTATAACAAAGAACATGTGCAAGACGAAGTTATTTTCAGACATTTGAAGGAACTTTCTCAGGATAAATTAGACTTGACAGGAATAGAAACTTTAGACAAAAGTAAAATCTATCACCCAAGCAGAAATAAGAGAAATAATCATAAAAAAAGAAACCATCATTCCCAAAAAAATAGAAAAAGATGACAGAAGCATTTCAGATAAGAGGAGGAAAAAAACTAAGCGGAGAAATCACGCCACAAGGAGCTAAAAACGAAGCATTGCAAATTCTTTGCGCTGTGCTTTTGACTTCTGAGCCTGTGAGAATCAGTAATATACCAGACATCAAGGATGTTAATCGTTTGATAGAAATCCTGCAAGATTTTGGGGTGAAAGTAATTAAAAACGGAAAAGGCGATTTTACTTTTCAGGCCGATAATATCCATTTTGACTACATTAAATCAAAGGAATTTAGAAAAGATGGAGCAAAACTTAGAGGCTCTGTGATGCTTTTAGGGCCGATGCTTGCGCGTTTCGGTGAGGCGTATATGCCTACACCAGGAGGAGACAAAATAGGAAGAAGAAGGCTGGATACTCATTTTCAGGGTTTTGTGGAGCTGGGAGCAGAATTTAATTTTAATGAAGAAGAAAGTTTTTACACCCTTACAGCTAAGGAATTAAATGGGAAATTTATTCTCTTGGAGGAGGCTTCGGTAACGGGGACTGCCAATATCATTATGGCGGCCGTTTTGGCTAAGGGAACGACCCAAATCTACAATGCAGCCTGTGAGCCGTATCTCCAGCAGCTTTGCAAGATGCTCAATAGAATGGGAGCGAAAATAACAGGAATAGGCTCTAATCTGCTGACGATAGAAGGAGTGGAAAGCCTTGGAGGAACGGAACATGTTCTCCTTCCAGATATGGTGGAAATCGGTTCTTGGATTGGGCTGGCAGCGATGACAAAGTCAGAAATTACCATCAAGAATGTGAACTGGGAACAGCTCGGCATCATTCCTGATACATTCCGAAAATTAGGGATTAAATTAGAGCGAAAAGGAGATGATATCTATATCCCATCGCAGGAAAATTATAAAATACAAAAGTTCATCGATGGGTCTATTTTGACCGTTTCTGATGCTCCTTGGCCAGGTTTTACGCCAGATTTACTTTCAATAATTTTAGTTGTGGCTACTCAGGCGAAGGGAAGTGTGCTTGTTCATCAGAAAATGTTCGAAAGCCGTCTGTTTTTCGTGGATAAACTAATCGATATGGGAGCACAAATTATCCTTTGTGACCCGCATAGAGCCACAGTAATAGGGCTTAACCACGAGACGCCATTGAGAGGAACTACATTGATTTCGCCAGACATCAGAGCAGGAAACGCCCTTCTGATAGCTGCTCTTTCAGCTGAGGGAAAAAGTATAATCCACAATATAGAGCAGATAGACCGAGGCTACGAAGACATAGAAGGCCGACTAAAAGCCATAGGCGCAGATATTGAGCGAATAAAAATTTAATTTAATCTTCAAAAAAAACGAGCGATGAAAAGGTTTTTTATCAATCAAAATGATTTGTCTGATAAGTTTTGGAATATCGAATATGAAGGGGAGGAGCAAATCGTTCATTATGGAAAAATAGGAACTGCTGGGCGAGAAATGACAAAGAAATTCGCAAGTGAAGAAGAATGCCAAAAGGAAAGCGAAAAACTCATCGCTCAAAAAATGAAAAAAGGCTATGTAGAAGTTTCTCCAAATGAGGAAATTCCTACTAAAATAGAAATGAGCGAGGAGGAAAAAGCTGAATTTTTGTTTTGGGAAGCCATCGAAAAAAGCTATAAATATAACAAGAAAAAGTGGGATGCCTACGATATAGAAGAGCATCTGGAAAAGCTGACAAATTATCTATCTAAGTACGGAAAAGAGCGTTTGGTGGCTTTTGAAAAAACTCTGCAAGAAAAACTGAAGGAACTCTATACAGCCCAGATAGCAGAGCTTTACATCATTTTAAATTGTAATTTTGAGAAAAAAGATGGTGTTTATTATTTTGAGGAAGAGCCATACATTTCTACCGATGGATTTATTTATTTCCGATGCTGGCTTCTGCTGAAAGGGAAAGAATTTTTTGAAGATATAACCAAAGACATCAATGCTTTCATCAGTGGAAAATATCATTTTGACATTGGGGACACTTGGGCAGAGGGACTGCTCTATGTGAGTGATGATGCCTATTCTGAAAACCATGAAAACGAAGATGAGAGCGAAATAAGGGATATAGTTTTTGAAAAATATCCGCATATTAATTATGATAATATAGTAGAAATGAAGGAGAAATTCGCAGTGGGAAAAGAATTGTTTAAGAAATATCCCGCTCTTGTGGAGCAGATTTGTGATTTGAGATAAGTAATTGAAAATTAGTTAAATATAATTTAAATACATAAAAAATGAAAACATACGCAGGAATACCAGAAGAAAATGCAACATTAGAAAACTCAAAAGTAATGCTGGTGACAGTTCCCTATGATGGAACTTCTACTTGGGGAAAGGGAGCGGATAAAGGTCCTGAACTTTTCTTAGATGCATCAGAAAATATGGAACTCTATGATATAGAGACTGCTACAGAGCCATATTTGGAGGGAGTTTATTTGGCTGGGGAAGTTACAGAGGACTCTTCGCCAGAAGCCATGACAGAGGCGGTTTATCAAAAAACAAAAGAAATGCTCCAGTATGAAGACAAGCTTTTTACGCTTTTTGGTGGGGAACATTCTGTGTCCATCGGTTCTATCCGTGCAGTGGGAGAGAAGTACGAAAACCTTACGGTGCTTCAGCTGGATGCCCATACAGACCTAAGACCAGAGTTTCATGGTTCTACTTCTAATCACGCTTGCGCTGTTTTTGAGGCTAATCAAAAGCATAATTTGGTTCAGGTAGGAATCCGTTCTTGTGATGTGGAAGAAATGCAGTATGTCCCAAAAGGGCAGTGTTTCTGGGCACACGAGATTGCTGAAAATCCAAACTGGATAGAAGATGTCCTTAGTAAAGTTTCTGGTAATGTGTATATTACGATAGATTTGGATGCTTTTGATCCATCTATTGCGCCATCTACGGGAAC
>CAUQKV010000036.1:0-12681 GCA_963518845.1 uncultured Flavobacteriaceae bacterium
TTTCTGTCTCCATAGGCATCATCTACACGAGAAACAGAAGCGAAGAACTTATTCTCTCTTATCCATTCCAGAGGATATGCTGCTTTTTCTCGGCTGTATGGTTTGTCCCATGCATCAGAGATTACCAGTTGTTCCGTATGAGGTGCATTTTTCAAGACATTGTTTTCCTTGTCAGCTTTGCCGTTTGCTATTTCATCAATTTCATATTTGATATTTATCAAAGCTTCGGCAAATCTATCAAGTTCCTCTTTGCTTTCGGATTCAGTAGGCTCTATCATAAGGGTTCCTGCCACAGGGAAAGACACCGTAGGCGCGTGGAATCCGTAGTCCATCAGTCGTTTCGCAATATCGCCCACTTCTATTCCATATGTTTTGAATGGTCGGAAATCCACGATACATTCGTGTGCAACTCTTTCATTTTCATTGCTATACAGAATAGAATAATGCTCTTTTAGCACATCTTTTAGGTAATTTGCGTTTAGAATAGCGTATTCTGTGGCTTTTTTTAGTCCTTGAGTTCCCAGCATTTTGATGTAGGCGTAGGAAATATTCACTACAAGGGCAGAACCGTACGGAGCAGAAGAAATAGCATCAATAGAGTGTTCAGTACCAATTTTTACATTTGGATTTGAAGGTAAGAACGGAACTAAATGTTTTGCTACACAGATAGGCCCAACACCAGGCCCTCCACCGCCATGAGGGATAGCAAAGGTTTTATGTAAGTTTAGGTGGCACACATCCGCACCGATGTGACCAGGGCTGGTAAATCCAACCTGAGCGTTCATATTAGCGCCATCCATGTACACCTGTCCGCCGTTGGCATGGATTAGATTGATAATATCTGTAACATTATTGTCAAAGAAACCATAAGTAGACGGATATGTAATCATAAATGCCGCTAGGTTTTCTTTGTGCTGTTCTACTTTTGCTTTTAAATCATCAAAATCAATCTGTCCGTTTTCTAGATTTTTTACCACAACTACTTTTAGCCCTGCTACGATAGCCGAAGCGGGATTCGTACCGTGTGCAGACTGCGGAATAAGGACGATGTCTCTGTGTCCTTCGCCTTTGTGTTTTAGATATTCGCGGATTACCATCAGCCCAGCATATTCGCCCTGTGCACCAGAGTTTGGCTGTAGGGAAGTTCCTGCAAAACCTGTGATTTCGGCCAAATCTTTTTCTAATTCTTTGATTAGTTTTTGGTAGCCTTTTGCCTGTTCCATCGGCACGAAAGGGTGGATATTTCCCCATTCTGGCCAAGATAGAGGCAGCATTTCTGTAGCAGCATTTAGCTTCATCGTACAAGAACCAAGCGAAATCATAGAGTGTGTAAGGGAAATGTCTTTTCTCTCCAGTTTTTTGATGTATCGCATCAGTTCTGTTTCTGTGTGGTATTTATGGAAAACCTCTTCCACTAGGACTTTGTCAGTTCTTAGAAGACTGCTAGGAAGGGTGATTTGTTCTTTTAAATTAATCTTAATGGCATTTTTACCGACAAACTCAGCAAAAGCATCTGCTAATTTTTGTAGTTTTTTATTTGTAGTAGCTTCATTGATAGCAATGCTCACAAAACCATTTTCAAAATAATTTAGGTTGATTTTGTGGTTTTCCATCAATGTTTTCAAAGACTGTTTTTTGTCTTCGCTAAGTTTAAATCTTACAGTGTCAAAACTTGGATTATTCTCAACCTCGTAGCCCAGTTCAGCTAAAGCATCTCGCAAAGCATTAGCTTTAAAATGTATCTGCCCTGCAATGTGTTTAAGTCCTGCTTCTCCGTGATAGACAGCGTACATTCCTGCCATCACCGCCAGAAGAACCTGCGCTGTACAGATGTTGGAAGTCGCTTTTTCACGCTTGATATGCTGTTCTCTGGTCTGCAAAGCCATTCTGAGCGCTCTCTTTCCGTACATATCCTGTGAAACTCCTATGATACGGCCAGGGATTTCTCTTTTGTATTCGTCTTTACAAGCGTAGAAAGCGGCGTGCGGCCCACCGTATCCCATAGGAATACCAAATCTTTGGGAAGTCCCGACAGCACAGTCAGCACCGAGCTGTGCAGGAGATTTTAGCATAACTAAAGCCAATAAATCACACGCTAAAACGACTTGAATATTTTGTTCTTTCAGAGATTTTATAATTTCTGTGTAATCCTCTATAACGCCTATTTTAGTAGGGTATTGAAGTAAAGCTCCGAAATAAGAATTATCTAAATTTCCATTATGTTTTCCTACCGTAATTTCTATTCCTAATCCTTCTGCTCTGGTTTTCAGCACGGCGATTGTTTGAGGAAGAACATCATCAGAAATGAAAAATTTATTTGCTCCTGCGTTTTTTTGTTCCTTTGTTCTGTTGGAGAAGAACATGTGCATAGCTTCGGCAGCTGCTGTTCCTTCATCCAAAAGGGAAGCGTTTGCTAATGGGAAACCTGTAAGGCTCACTATCATAGTCTGATAGTTCAGCAGTGCCTCTAATCTTCCCTGTGAAATTTCTGCTTGGTAAGGCGTGTAAGCCGTATACCAGCTAGGATTTTCCAAAATATTTCGCTGGATGACAGCAGGAAGAATAGCAGGGTGGTATCCTAGTCCAATGTAAGAATCAAACTGCTGATTTTCAGAAGCCAGTTCTTTAGAATGAGAAAGCATTTCAAACTCGGACAGAGGTTCTGAAATGCTTAAATCTTTTTGTAATCGGATAGAATGTGGAATAGTCTGAGAGATCAGTTCATCAATGCTGGAAACACCTACTTTTTTCAGCATTTCGTTTTTGTTCGTTTCATTGAGACTGATGTGTCTGTTTACAAATTCTGATGTGTTCATAAGTTATTATTGGGTATAAGGTTGAAACTTAGTTTGTGGTAAAGGTAGACAATTTTTTGTTTTTTACAAAGGTTTTTGGTTTGAATTTTATGTAAATAGAAAAGATGGAGTTTAGTAATATTTTTTCCATTTTTTCTTTAATTCTTCCAAAATTTTTTGCTCTGTGGCGTTTTGTTTTGGCTGGTAAAATTTGGCTCCACTTATTTCCTCTGGCAAAAATTCCTGCTCCACGAAACCTTCTTTGTAATCATGCGCGTATTGGTAGTTTTTGCCGTAGTTCATATCTTTCATCAGTTTGGTAGGCGCATTGCGCAGGTGCAGAGGCACGGGCAGATTTCCTGTTTTCTTTACAAAGGACAAAGCCTCATTTATAGCTAAATAAGAAGAATTACTTTTCGGAGAAACAGCCAAATATACAGCGCATTCGCTCAAGATAATTCTGGCTTCAGGATTACCGATGACATTCACAGCCTGAAAGCACTGAGTAGCCACTGTAAGGGCATTAGGATTGGCAAGACCTATATCCTCTGAAGCAGAAATGAGCATTCTGCGGGCGATGAATTTGATGTCTTCTCCTCCTGCCAGCATTCTCGCGAGCCAGTAGACCGCGGCGTTTGGGTCTGAGCCACGGATGGACTTTATAAATGCTGAAATGATATCATAGTGCTGTTCTCCATTCTTGTCGTAGAGCACCATATTTTCTTGTAAAACAGAGAGGATTTCTTCGCTGGTAATTTCCTTGTTTTTATCTTTTAAAAACTGATTGAGAACGATTTCCAGCCCATTGATGAGTTTTCGAGCATCTCCGCCAGAATATTGTATAAAAGCCTCGCTTTCTTTGATTTTAAAATTAGACTGAAATTCAGAATTATACTGATTTAATGCTGATTTTAGCAATTCTTCCAGTTTTTCGTAAGAAAGAGATTTCAAGGTATAGACTTGGCAGCGCGAAAGCAGCGCCGCAACGACCTCAAAACTAGGGTTTTCCGTAGTAGTGCCGATGAGAACTACCCAGCCTTTTTCTACAGCGTGGAGTAGGCTGTCCTGCTGGGTTTTATTGAACCGATGAATTTCATCAATGAAAAGAATAGGGCTTTTTCCGCTGAATAGATTTTGTTTTTTGGTTTCTTCTATGATTTCGCGGACATCTTTAACCCCAGAGCTTATGGCATTGAGTTTGAAAAATTTTCGTCCTGACTGCTCTGCGATGATTTCTGCCAAGGTAGTTTTCCCCGTTCCAGGAGGCCCCCAGAAAATGAGCGAATTGAGCGTGTCATTTTCCAGCATTTTTCGGATAGTGCCGTTGGTTCCTGTCAGGTGTTCCTGCCCGATGACTTCATCAAGGCTTTTAGGACGCATTTTTTCTGCAAGTGGTGTCATATCTCAATATTAAAAGGCTATAAGCATACGCTTACAGCCCAGTTTTTATTCTTCCTTTTTCTTTTTCTTAACAAACTTCATGATGTAGTCCCATCCGAAGAAAATACCCATCAGTATGGCAGCTACCCACCAATAAGAGGTTTTGTTGGCTTCGCCAGTATTTGTTGCTTTGAACATTCTATCCCAGCGTATACGCCAGCCATTGGCTTGGTAAGAAGAGTTATTATCTGTGAAAGAACCTTCTAAACTCAGCCAAGTGAACATAGGCGAGCCCATGATGTGGGTTTCTGGAACAAATCCGAAATATCTGGAATCCAACGAAGCATCTCTATTATCTCCCATCATGAAATAGTAGTTTTGTTTGACTTCGTATTTGTCAGCAGCTACTTTATTGATGAAAATTTGGTTTCCTTTTACTTCTAAGATATTGTTTTCATATTCTCTTATCAGTTTGCTGTACATCGGTATCGTTTCGAGGTTGATGTCTATGATGTCGCCTTTTTTAGGGATTTTGATAGGTCCATACCAGTCCTTATTCCAGTCTTTGTTCATTGGGAAAATGGTATTGGAAATATCTACTTTGTCAGTATAGATGATTCGTTGTTCCTCTTGGGATTTTTTCAAATTAAGATGCATAGAAATATCCTGAACTCCCTTTGGTTCAATGGAAGGCTCTACAGAGGTTACGCCAGGGATTTCCTTGATTTCTTCAGCCAAAGTAGGTGTAAGCCCACTGAAAGAGTATGAAAATCCATTGGCTGTTTGGAATTCTCTCACGGGAAGGAAACCTACATTTTGATATAGATGAGGAATATCCAATTGAGTTTTTGCATTGACAGTGTAAGCCTGTTGGATTTCTGCATCGCCCATTTTTTGTTCTGGTTTTCCGTTTATGAAGAGTTTCCCAGCTTTTATTTCTAAAACATCTCCAGCCACGGCCACAGCTCGTTTTACATATGGGTCTTTTCTGTCAATAGATGTATGAACGCTGTCACCAGGGTAGTTGAACACCACGATGTCATTTCTCTCAACATCACTAAATGCAGGAAGACGGAAATATGGTAATTTGATGTTTTCTACATAGGATTTTGGGTCGTTTTTAGGGTTGCCATCTTTAGCTCTGTCAAATAGGGTAGATTGTAAAAATGGCACTGCCAAAGGTCTCATAGGTAGCCTAAGCCCATATTTTAGTTTATTAACAAAGAGAAAATCTCCCACTAAAAGGGTTCTCTCCATAGACCCTGTCGGGATACCAAAAGGCTGGAAAGAGAAAGTATGTATCACCGTAGCAAAAACAGTTGCGTAAGTGATAGAACTCCAGAAAGAATCCTTTTTTATTTCCTCTTCATCAATGTCTTCTTCATCTACAAGCTCAGTAGAAGGAGAGTAATTGACAACAGCCAAATAAACAAAAGGCAACGCAATTGTCAAAAATTTTTGTCCAAAGCTGGTCTTTCCAAATCTTTCCATTAAAAATAAATGAAAAACAGAAATCATTACTGTTCCCACGATAGGGAAATAGGTCAGTATCACCCACCATTTTGGTCTTTTGGTTTCTTTAAGAATGATGAAATAGTTATAAAATGGGACAAATGCAAATAGCGGATTGTATCCCATTTTTTTAAATAATTTCCAAGTGGAAATTCCCAATAACGCACTGAGAATGAGAATGTATAATGAATAAGTTAGTAAGTATTCCATTTTGAATATTTTGTAGATTTAGTTAGGATTATTTTTCTCTCTTGATTCTATAAGTGAGAATACTTGGTCCATTGATAGGTTGAACATTTCGTTTTCTTCAGTAACGGGCGAGAAGTAAAATTTTAGTTTTTCCTCTCCAAATTCAGTGGATAGTTTTTCCCAGTCTTCATTCTCTATAACCACGAAACTAAGCGTATCACCTCCCAAAGAAGGTTTGAACCAGCAGAGTTTGTATTTATCATCGATGAATTTTCCGATAGATTTTAGTGTCGTATCTCTATCCCATGCATCCTCAGCATAAGGGATAACTGCTTCTTTTTCATCTTTTTTTAGGATAACGATATCTAGTGCGCCTTCCTTTTCAGAAGGAGTGGTTGCCCATTCTATTTGGTCTTCTTCGCTCAGCTCGTCATTGACATAGCTCACGATATCTTCATCATATTCTCTCCAGTCTACCCAAAAAATATTTTCATTATCAAAAAAAGTTTCAATATTTTCAATGGGATTATCTGATAAAAAAGTTCTGATTTGTTCTATCATAATTTTCTATTTAGTGCAAATATAAAAAAAAGGCTAAATATTTGCCTTTTCTTATTCTTATAATCCTAAAACTTCCTTTACGCTAAAGTTTCCTTTTCTTCCGATAATCCACTCAGAGGCGATTACAGCACCTAATGCAAAGCCGTTTCGGTTGAAAGCGGTGTGTTTTATCTCGATTTCATCCACTTCGGAATGGTAAGTTACGATGTGAGTTCCAGGGACTTCCTCCTCTCTTACAGCCTTGATGCCCAGTTCTTTACCTAGGGTTTCATCTAATTTCCATTTTTCAAAATCAGAATTGGCGATAATGTCCTGTGCAAGAGAAATTGCTGTTCCGCTTGGTTTGTCCAGCTTGTGGATGTGGTGGATTTCTTCTAATTGGCAGTGATAGTCATCGTTAAAAGGTTTCATCAGCTGAGCTAATTTTTCATTCAAAGCGAAGAATAAATTCACTCCCAAACTAAAATTAGACCCATATAAAAATGCAGAGTTGTTTTCTATGCAAATTTTCTCTATTTCAGGTTTTTTCTCAAGCCAGCCTGTGGTTCCGCATACTACGGGAATGCCCTGTTCTAGGCAAAATTTGATATTTCCAAATGCAGATTCTGGGCTAGAGAACTCTATCACTACATCAGGGTTATTTAGGTTTTCCAAAGTGGGAGATTCATTGAGTCGAGCCACTATTTCGTGTCCTCGTGTTTGGGCTATTTTGTCAATAATCTGCCCCATTTTTCCGTATCCTACTAATGCTATTTTCATTGGTTTAAAATTTATATCTTAGAGCAAAACCTGCCTTTGCTGTATGTACTGGGTCTGTGTAATCGTGCAGAATGGTAGGAGAAATCGCTAAATCAGGGTCTTTACGCCCTTCATCAAGGTGGGCATCTACCACAGCATCTATGATGTTTAGCAGATAGATTCCCGCAGTGATAGCGATGGCATAGTCGCGATATCTTCTTCTGGAATCTTGGGTGTTTCCAAGGGCTGTCTTTAAGTCCAGTCCTGTAATTCCAGAAAACTCGTGCGGTTCGCCGTTTAGCTCTGCTTCAAAAGCATTTTTGTATCTTTTGTATTGTTTTTGGTTCCAAATGATGAATCCTACTCCTGTTCCTATCGCGCCCCATACAATAGGGATTTTCCAATATTTACGGTTGTAATACTGTCCCCAGCCAGGGATGATGGCAGACCGCCAGCCCGCTTTGGTAGGGCTGAGTCCAGAGTAAGATGTTTTCTTATGAAGTAGTTCTATATCCGTGACTATTTCGTTATCTATCTGTACAGAGTCTTTTTTCTCTGCTTCTTGTGCAAAGAAAAAATAAGAAATAAAAACGAATATAAAACCGAATAATTTTTTCATTTGATTTAGTTAAAATAAGAGAGAATTTTCTCTAATTCTTCTTCATTGTCAAAGTTAAGGACTATTTTCCCTTTGTCTCCCTTTGCAGAAGATTTTATTTCTACTTTTAGTGCCAGAGTATCAGCAAGGGTTTTTTCAGCTCTACGAAGGTTGTTCGGAAGGGTTTTAGGCTCCTTGGAGATAGAAATTTCTTTTGGACTTTTGAAATGTTTTGCAGCTTCTTCCGCCTGTCTTACACTTAGTCTGTTGTTTACAATCTGTTTGAATAAAGCCAGCTGGTCTTCAGGGTTTTCTAAACTTAAAATCGCTCTTCCATGTCCAGCGGAAATGTCACCATTTCGGATTGCCTGCTGAACATCTGGGTTTAGTTTTAGAAGTCGGATAGAGTTGGTGATTGTACTTCTCTCTTTTCCTACGCGCTGGCTGAGTGCTTCCTGCGTAAGGCCGATTTCCTCTAATAATCTCTGATAGGTAAGGGCTACTTCTATGGCGTCTAAGTCTTCTCTTTGGATGTTTTCCACCAAAGCCATTTCCAGTAGTTCTTGGTCATTTACCAGCCTTACATAGGCAGGGATTTCTTTTAGACCAGCCATTTTGGAGGCACGGTATCTTCTTTCTCCAGAAATAATCTCAAATTTAGCTCCGTCTTTTCTTACCGTTATGGGTTGTATAATCCCCAAAACCTTGATGGATTCGGCAAGTTCCTGTAATGCCTTTTCATCAAAATGGGTTCTCGGCTGGTTGGCATTAGGATAGATATCCTCGATAGGAATTTCTACAATATTTCCTACCAAATCCTTTGCTCCTGCATCTGTCGCAGACTGCACAGCTTTGGACTCAGCACTTAGAATAGCTCCGAGACCACGCCCCATAGCTCTTTTTTTATCTTTCATAGATTTTGTATGTTTACGAACGCTCTTTTAGTCTTAAATATTATAAGAGCGATTTACTTTTTTGATTTTTTACTTTCCTTCTTTTTGCTCGGAATTTTTTGTTCATTTTTCAGCAAAATTTCCTCCGCCAGCTGTATATACTGCACGGCTCCTTTGCTCTCTGCATCGTATTTTAGGATACTTTCACCAAAACTCGGCGCCTCGCTCAGACGCGTATTTCTGCTGATGATAGTTTCGAAAACGATTTCAGGGAAATGTGAGTTGGTTTCCTCTACCACTTGGTTAGAAAGCCTTAGACGAGAGTCAAACATTGTTAGAAGAAGCCCTTCAATGTCTAAGTTAGGATTGTGGAAACTTTGTATGTTTTTGATGGTGTTTAGAAGTTTTCCAAGTCCCTCTAATGCGAAATATTCACACTGAACAGGGATGATAACCGAATCTGCAGCAGTAAGTGCATTGATGGTGATAAGCCCCAAACTCGGCGCACAGTCTATAATGATATAGTCATACTCGTTTTTTATCTCCTTCAAAGCTTCTTTCAGCATGTATTCGCGGTTTTCCTTGTCCACTAATTCTATCTCCGCTGCTACTAAATCTATATGAGATGGGATAATATCTACATTTGGTGAAGAAGTAGGGAGGATGCACTCACGAACTTTGGCGTGATGTTCCAAAAGGTCATATGTGGAATATGTAACTTCCTCTACACCCAGACCAGAAGTAGCATTGGCCTGTGGGTCTGCATCTATTAATAAAACTTTTTTCTCTAAAACGCCCAATGCAGAGGCTAGATTTACCGAAGTGGTAGTTTTTCCTACACCTCCTTTTTGATTGGCAACACCTATAATTTTACCCATATTCAAAATATTAGGCTCCAAAAATACAATTATTTTTAATGTTTCACGGCATGTCAAAAATCAATAATTCTGTAAATCTTTATAAATCAAAAGATTAACTATTCGTAAATTTATCCACACATTTCTTATCTTTGTGGATAAAATTTTTTCAATGACCATCAATCAAGTCAAAAATCTTTTTTCCGAGGAGCTCCAAAGCCTTTATACTTCGGCAGAGTGCAAAGAATTATTTTTTATTTTCTGTGAAAAAATATTGAATTTGAATAAGATAGATGTTCGCTCACAGCTCGAAAATTCTATTTCTGCCGAAAACCAAAAAGAGTTTCTAAAAATCATATCTATACTAAAAGAAGGGAAACCTTATCAGCAGATTTTGGGCGAAACTTATTTTTATGGAAATAAATTTTTCGTTGATGAAAATGTCCTCATTCCACGCCCTGAAACTGAGGAACTGATAGAATTGATAGAAAACAAGCTGGGTCATCTGAAACAGGAAAAATTAAAAATTTTGGATGTGGGAACAGGCAGCGGCTGCATCAGTATTTCTTTGGCAAAAATATTCCCAAATGCCAAGGTCAGCAGTATTGATATTTCTGAAAAGGCACTAAATATAGCCCAAAAAAACGCCGATTTTCATAAGGTGAAAGTCAATTTTATACAGAAAGATTATTTGACTGGAAAACTGGATGAAATTTATGATATCATAGTGAGTAATCCTCCATATATAGATGTTTTAGAAAAGGAAGAAATTTCGCATTCTGTGAAGAATTTTGAGCCAAATATTGCGCTTTTTGCTCCTGAAAACAGAGTTCTTGCTTTTTATGAAAAAATAGCTAAAGACTCTGAAAACCACCTGAAAAAAGGAGGTTATGTTTTTTTGGAAATCAACCAAAAATTAGGAAAAGAAACATTACAGCTGTTTCAAGATGTTCTCACAAAATCCGAACTTATAAAGGATTTATCAGAAAATGACCGATTTGTGATTGGTGAAAAATAAAATCCCTCTTGTAAATAGAGGGATTTTTTCTTATTTGCTGTTGTATTTTTCTAAAATTTCTCTGATGTCACGGTCGCCCACCATACGGTCTACTTCCTTCGCGATTTCGGGCTTATCAGAAAGCAGAGCTTTTAGTTTTTTCTTGTATCGGCCTTTTACAGGGATGTTTACAATCTCATCGCCTTTTACGAAATAGTCTTCGTGTTCGTAGTTGGCATCCCAAGTATCAGCTCTGTAGCTGAAATATCTTCTGTACCAAGAAACATCTCCTTGAAGCATGATTTCAAATAATTTTCCGTTTTTCTTTAGTTCTGGCATTTGTCGGAAAACTCTTTTGTTCATTTTTCTATCGGTGAATTCAAGGTAAAAAATATCCTTGTCCCAAAGTCTCACCGCCTCTCTTCTTTCGCCGACTTTAAAACCATTTTCAAAAACCAACGGATTAAATTTGTTTTTGCTCAATACATGAGGATAAAGATTAGCCTTGGTAGAAATAGTATCGGTAGAAATTACAGGAATGTATCTGATATCAGTCAGCTGAGCCTTTGCTAATGAAATAATACTCAACAAGATAAATGCAAATGTTTTTTTCATAAATATAATCTAAAAATTTAATTAAAATCTTAAACAAAAGGCGTTTTTACCACCTTCGCAGGAATGTTTTTATTTCTTATTTGGATGAAAATAGTGGATTCTGGTTTAGAAAATTCAGTTTTCACATAAGCCAGCCCAAGTCCTATTTTTTTCATTGGCGAAGATGTTCCAGAAGTCACTTTTCCGATGACATTTCCTTCTGCGTCCACCACTGGGTAGTCGTGTCTTGGAACGCCTTTTTCAAGTAATTCAAAACCAACTAACTTGCGGGAAACGCCTTCTTCTTTCTGTTTTTTGAAAAATTCAGCATCCACGAAATCACCTTTTCCAAGTTTTGTAATCCAGCCCAAACCTGCTTCCAGCGGAGAAGTAGAATCATCAATATCATTGCCATAAAGGCAGAATCCTTTTTCTAATCTCAGCGTATCTCTTGCTGCCAGCCCGCATGGCACGAGACCTTCCTCTTTTCCTGCTTCTGTGAGGGCGTTCCAGAGCTGCTCGGCATTTTCATTTTTAAAATAAATTTCAAATCCACCGCTTCCTGTGTAGCCTGTGTTTGAGATGATTACATCCTGCACGCCGTCCACCGTTCCTATAGTGAAATGATAATAAGGGATTTCGGAAAGATTAGTGCTGGTTAGCTTTTGCAAAATCTGCGTTGCCAAAGGCCCTTGGATGGCGATTAGAGAAGTTTCATCGGAAATGTTGGTCATTTTAGCTCCGAATTTTTCATTGAATTTAGAAATATGATTCCAGTCTTTTTCAATGTTAGAAGCATTGACCACCACAAAATATACTTCGTCCGCCATTTTGTAGATGATGAGGTCATCCACTATTCCTCCTTGTCCATTTGGAAGGCAGGAATATTGGGCTTTTCCATCAGTCAGTGTATTTAGGTCGTTGGTCGTTACATATTGCAGAAGGTCTTTTGCGCCTGCACCTTCTATGATGAACTGTCCCATGTGCGATACATCAAACATTCCTGCTTTTTCTCTCACGGCGAAATGTTCTTCCGTCACGCCAGCGTACTGGACAGGCATATCAAAACCAGCGAAAGGCACCATTTTAGCGCCGAGTTCTACATGTTTGTTATAAAGTGCTGTTTTTTTCATTTTTCTAAATTTAAATGATTATTTAATTTTGAGTATTTTATGTCTATGACTTGTTTTGTAATGTAATCCCAAGTTTTATTGTTTTGGATATCAGTTTTAGAATATTCTTTTTTATCCGTTTTTATTATGATTTTTATTGTAGGGAGATCCATTATCAGTTCTTTGCTCGGTTTTCCCTTTTCAAAATCCTCTAAATCAATTTTATCAATGAACGCCTCCCAGTCTTTATTATTGTTATTTAATGACAAATTTGCTATGGTTTTTTTATTAACTACGCCTTCTGTAAGATGATAAATAATAGAATCTTTGGTTATCACTAAATGTACATTTTTACCACCAGTATCTCCTCCTGTTTCAGAATAAATTATCCTTTCTATTTTCCCAGCATTTTGTTTTTCAGAAATGCTGGTTTTCTGAGTGTCTGGGCTGGTGGC
>CAUQKV010000037.1:0-11770 GCA_963518845.1 uncultured Flavobacteriaceae bacterium
GTTCGTTTAATCATTGTTCTTTAATCATTAAATTCACTGATGAAATGGAGTTTCACATTTGGGAATTTCTCCTGTGTCATTGTGATAGTGAATGCAGAATCTGCTAAAAATACCAGTTGATTATATTTATCTCTCGCTAAAAATCGCTGTTTCAACCTTGCAAATTCCTTGAACTCTTCGGATTTTTCATCAGCCTCTACCCAGCACGCTTTGTGAATAGAAATCGGCTCGTAGGTGCATTTAGCGCCATACTCATGCTCCAGTCTATATTGGATAACTTCATATTGCAGCGCTCCCACCGTTCCAATAATCTTTCTTCCGTTCATCTCCAGTGTGAAAAGCTGTGCCACACCCTCGTCCATCAGCTGATCTATACCTTTTGCAAGTTGTTTCGCTTTTAGCGGGTCATCATTGTTAATAAAACGGAAATGTTCAGGAGAGAAACTCGGAATTCCTTTAAAGTTCAGCTTTTCCCCAGCCGTGAGCGTGTCCCCGATACGGAAATTCCCCGTATCATGCAGCCCGACAATATCCCCAGGGAAAGACTCATCCACTACTTCCTTTTTATCGGCAAAGAAAGCATTTGGAGAGGAGAATTTCATTTTCTTGTTTTCCCTTACAAGCAGGTAGTTTTCGTTTCTTTTGAACACACCAGAAACGATTTTCACAAAGGCAAGCCTGTCGCGGTGTTTAGGGTCCATATTGGCATGAATTTTAAACACAAAACCTGTGAAATTCTGTTCCTCTGGCTTCACGATTCTGCTGTCTGCCTGTTTTGGCTGAGGATTTGGAGCAATGTCAATAAATGCATCCAGCAGTTCTCTCACCCCAAAATTATTCAGCGCCGAACCAAAGAACACAGGCTGCTGCGTTCCTGCCATGTAATCTTCCCTGCTGAATTTAGGATAAACCGATTCCACCAGCTCCAGCTCATCTCTCAGAGTATTGGCCGCCTTTTCGCCTACGGCTTCATCTATCGCAGCATCATTAATATCATTAAAGGTAATGCTCTCCCCTACTTTTTGTTTCTTTTCTTCTAAAAACAACTGGATATTATTCTCCCAGATGTTATAAATCCCCTGAAAATCAGCCCCCATACCGATAGGCAGCGAAAGCGGAACCACAGAAAGCCCAAGTTTCTGCTCCACTTCATCCAGCAGGTCAAAGGCATCTTTCCCCTCTCTGTCCAGCTTATTGATGAAAACTATCATCGGGATGTTTCTCATACGACACACCTGCACGAGTTTTTCGGTCTGCTCCTCCACCCCTTTTGCGACATCTATCACCACGATTACAGAATCCACGGCAGTAAGTGTTCGGTAGGTATCTTCCGCAAAATCCTTATGCCCAGGAGTATCAAGGATGTTGATTTTATGCCCTTTATAGTTAAAAGCCAAAACGGAAGTCGCCACGGAAATCCCTCTCTGGCGCTCTATTTCCATAAAGTCAGAAGTTGCACCTTTCTTTATTTTATTAGATTTTACCGCTCCAGCCTCCTGAATAGCCCCTCCGAAGAGAAGGAGTTTCTCGGTAAGTGTGGTTTTCCCAGCATCTGGGTGGGAAATAATCCCAAAAGTTTTTCTTTTCTGTATTTCTTGAATTAAGTCTGACATATCTATTTTTAAAATATCTGCAAAAATGGTGATTTTTAATGAAAATATTTACTTTTGCTGCCAAAAAAATTGATAGTAAATTAAAACCAGCGAATACCGATGATATTCGCTGGTTTGTTGTTTTAGTTTTAGTGGATTATTGTTTGGTATAAGTGTATCTATCTCCATCACCATCCTTAATCTGCACCATTGTATTCCCATTAATCTCTATTTTATATCTAGAACCAGGCGCCCCAGGAGGAAGGAGTGAATTAAAGAAGAATATATCTGTGTTCTTTATTTCATATGTTCCTTCAAGCACAAATGCATTTGGATCACTAGGAGCAGCATTACTATAATGTTTATATTTTTTATCCGATTCATAAACATGATATAGTACATAAAGAGGTGCTGTTTGATAAACTCCATCACTATCTTTCTGCTCATATTTTGTAAGTTTCCATGTTCCTACAACATCCTGAACAGAAACTGATGGTTTCTGTGGTACTACTTGCTCATCATCACTACTTCTGCTGCATGAAGTAAGTGAAGTTCCTGCTAAAGCCATCACTCCTACCGCAAGGATAGGAAACATTCCTCTAAATAAATTGCTTTTTTTCATAATTTTTTGAATTTTATGTTTCCTCTGTCTAAACATTGGAAACGGTTAATAAATAGTTAAATCTGTTTGTTGGTTTATCCCTTTTCCACTACAAATTTACGAACCAATGAAAATAAAAACCAAAGCCATACTACTGATATTTATTAGGATTTTGATAAAAATTTCAGCCAAACAAAAAACCAATGCTTTAATTGCATTGGTTTTGCTTTTATGTGTTATGTTCTTTTGGCTAAAAGAAATTTGAACTAAATTTTAGTATTCTTTTACCAATCCTTTCACGATTTTGATAACGCTTGGCATCGCTGTATCAGCAGCTTTCAGCACCTCTTCGTGTGAAACCGCAAAGGCAATCTCCGGTCCACCCAAATCCGTGATGATGGAAATACAGAAACAGTCCATTCCCATATGTTTAGCCACGATAACTTCTGGCACGGTGCTCATTCCTACAGCATCTCCACCGATGTAACGAACCAATCCATACTCTGCTGGTGTCTCAAAAGTAGGCCCTTGTAATGCTACATATACTCCTTTGTGAACTTTTATGCTGTTTCGCTCCGCTACCTGCTCTGCTACTTCTATCATTTTTCTGTTATACGGCTCGGACATATCCACGAATCTTGGCCCTAATTCATCTATATTTTTCCCACGAAGTGGATGCTCTGGCATCATGTTGATATGGTCTTTTACTATCATGATATCAGCCACTCGGAAGTTAGGATTTACTCCTCCAGAAGCATTAGAAAGAATTAAATTTTTAATCCCTAAAAGATGGAAAACACGGAAAGGGAAAGTCACCTTGTCCATAGTGTGCCCTTCGTAGTAGTGGAATCTACCACTCATCATCAGCACTTTTTTGCCTTCCAGCATTCCGTAGATTAGTTTCCCGCCGTGCCCTACTACCGTAGTCTGTGGGAAATTAGGAATATCCTTATACTCAAAAACATGGATAGGCTCCACCTCGTCTTTTAATTTTCCTAAACCTGAACCCAAAACGATGGCAAAATCTGGTGTATCCTTAATAACTTCTTTAATGAAACTCGCGGTTTCCTTGATTTTCTCTAACATAATTTAATATTACCTGATTAAACTCTTCTTTATTATTTATCTCTACATTGATAGGCCAGTAGAACAATTTGTCGGTTAATTCCTCAAAATCCATCAGCCTTACATAGTCTTTTTCCGTGGTAAGGATTAGTTTTTTCTCGTCGAGTTTTTTATACTCTTGGAGCATTTTGTCTATATCTTCTTTTTTAAAAGAATAATGGTCTCTAAACCTCAAATGCTTGATTTTATCCGTGTATTTAGAAACTTCTTTTATCAGCTGAGAAGGATTGGCGATGCCCGTTATCAGTAGAACCTCGTATTGATTAAGCATTTTCACGGGTATTTTCACTTTTGAGGAAGTGATTTCTTCATCATAATCAATGGACGAGAAAAATACTTTTTGATGTTTTTTAGGTTTAATTTTAGAAATATAATAGAATTTTTTCTCTTCGGTAAGGTCTTTGGGACACTTGGTAACCATGATGATATCCGCCCTGTCTGCTCCCGCTCTGGACTCGCGGAGATTTCCCGCAGGAAGCAGATAATCAGAGAAATACGGGTCACTATAATCGGTCAATAAAATATTAAACCCTGCCTGAATGGCACGATGCTGATAGCTGTCATCCAAGACCAACACTTGCAGACCAGCCTCCTCTATCAGTCGCTCCGCTCCCACTACTCTATTTTCGCAGACTCCTATTGCGATTCGGTTTTTAAATCTTTGGAAAAGCTGCATAGCCTCATCGCCCACCATACGAAAATTACTGTCATAATTTACCATATAGTAGCCTTGGGTCTTCCTTCCATACCCACGAGAAAGCACACCTGCCTCGTAATCATCCAAAAGAAGTCCCATGAGATACATCACCATGGGAGATTTCCCAGAGCCGCCCACAGACAAATTTCCCACTCCGATGATAGGCGTCTGAAACTTAGTAGACTTAAAAAGTCCCTTGTCATAAAGCCAATTTCTACAAGTGGTTATCAAGTCGTAGATTAGTGAAAAGGGATAAAAGTACCATCTCTTCATAGGGAGCAAAAATAAGGATTTTTTCTATTATTTATTAACAATCCCTAGTTTTTCATACTTTTGCGCCAAATTATTTTAAATATAAATAGAAAATTAATCCCATTCCTATTGATAGCAGGAGCATTATTGAGCAGTTGTGGAAGCAGCAGAGATGAAGATATAACCAACCCTAATACACCTGGAAATACACAACCATCCAACCCTACAGCGCCTTCTACACCTACCAATGAAAAACCTAGTGATGAGGAAATAGGAAGAAGAACATATGCACAGGAATGGAAAGCTGGTGTGGACTATCTCAGCGCCATTGACATTGCAGATCTTTACAATAATTCAGCTAATGTAAGTGCAGCACTGAAAAATTCTGTAAAATTCGCAACCCTTACAACTGACCAAAAATACTACACTCTGAAAGCTGATGATTTGAGTTATTTGACTATCGAAGATATTACATACGATAAACAATATATCTCTTTCTACACTAAGTATAAAGGCATCAAAAGTTCTACAAAAAGTACATTAAAATTTGATGCTAGAGATTTTTACAACAAACAATTTACCACTGACAACAGCTATGTATCCTCTAAATACATGCGTGGACTCTACGAATCCTTACCGATAGGGATAGGAAGCCTATTCAGCTACGATAGTCAAAGATATCAAATAAATTATGTTGCCGACTCAAAGGATAGAAGCGATAGCAACAACTCCCTAAGTCTAAGCATAAAAATCACCGATAAGAAAATATTGGATAGTTCTAAAAACACTTTTGAAATTCATAAAAATGTTGAAGGTTTCAGAACACTGAAAAACCTTGCTGATGATTTAGTAATTGGGCACAATTTTGATTTTAGAAGTAAAGTAAAAAATGTAATGGACTCAAATCCTAGTAAAACGGATTTAACTCAATATTTAAAAGGTCCTTTTTATAATTATTGGTATGAATATATTTCTATATCACTAAAATCAAAACCTAGTGTAACACTATCTATAGATGGCCAAAGCCCTTTATACAGAACCATTTCAGGACAGAGTGTAGGATATTTGGATATTTATTTGGAACGACCTAGATTTGTTCTTACTTCTGCTGTTATAGATGGAAGAAATCTAGTTGCAAAAGTAAAATTACAAGATGCTAACGATGGTGTTGTAATCGATAAAGAATACACTATCATCGTTCCTAATGTTAAATAATTCTAATAGTAGTATATAAAAAAAGCAATCCAAATTTGGATTGCTTTTTTTCTTTAATAAGAATGATTCATCAGTTCTTTTTTCTCTTCATTATACAATCTGTACTCTAAATATTTATAAGAGTCTCTTGGTATAATGGTCACCCACTTATTGTATTTAAACAACCATTTCATTCTGATGCTTGTAAAAAATCCTTTGGTAAGGTAGGCTTCTACAAAAGGATGAACATGGAGATACAATTTGCTTTTCTCATGTATCAAGTGGTTTTTGATGGCTTCTTCCATCTGCTCTACTATCACTATCGGAGCACTTATTTCGCCTATTTCGTTAGGGTTTTCTTCTTTGGTATCTATTATTTTTTCTGGGCGAACCCTTTGTCTTGTTATTTGTATCAGACCAAATTTACTCGGAGGGAGGATTTTGTGCCTTGCTTTATCTCTCTTCATCTCCTCTTTCAGATGGTCATAAAGTTCTTTACGATGGTCGGTATTGCTCATATCTATGAAATCCACCACTATTATCCCGCCCATATCTCGCAGTCTAAGCTGTCTGGCTATCTCTGTTGCTGCGATTTTATTTACATTTAGGGCATGGCTCTTATTAGCCTGATTTCCTAATGATATATTATTACCCGAATTCACATCTATGACATGGAGAGCCTCCGTGTGCTCTATTACTAGATAAGCTCCTTTGGAACCTGGAATATTCACATGTTTCCCAAAAGACTGTTTCAGCTGTTTTTCTACATTATAATATTCCAAAAGAGGAATATGAGAATCATAATACTGAACTATATTTTTACTTTCAGGAGCGATTACTTCTAGGTAATTGCGCATGTCATTTACCATTTGTTCATCATCACAAATGATACTTACAAAGTCTTGGTTAAAATTATCCCTCAAAATAGCAGAAGCCCTATCTTCCTCACTAAGGACTTTACAAGGTGTTTTATTTTTTTGGATATTTCTGAAACAAATATTCCATTTCTCTATCAGCTGGTTCATATCATTATGAAGCTCAGCTACTTTTTTATTTTCTGCTACGGTTCTGATAATCACCCCAAAACCTTCTGGCTTTATACTTTCTATCAAAGTTTTCAGCCTTGTTTTTTCTTGGCTATCCTTTATTTTTTTCGATACCGATATTTTTTGGTCAAAAGGAATTAAAACCAAATACCTCCCTGTCAAGGAGATTTGTGTAGATACCCTTGCCCCTTTTGTGGAAATAGGCTCTTTTGTGATTTGTAGCAGGACTTCATCACCCACAGATAAGACCTTGTCTATCATTCCGTTCTTATCTATCTCTTCCTCTATTGGGAAGGATTTTAGGCTTGGTGATTGGATTTTTTTATTCAAAATCCCTTTTAATAGGTTTTGGTAAGTTCTAAACTCTGGCCCCAAATCCTGATAATGCAAAAAGGCATCCTTATCAGAGCCTATATTGACAAAAGCTGCATTAAGGTTCGGTGCTAGTTTTTTTACTTTACCAACGAATAAATCCCCTACTACATACTCACTATCTTGTTCCTCCGTATGGAGTTCGAAGAGTCTTCCATCTTCTATTAGAGCAATTTTAGAAGCCTCTTCCTCATAAGATATAATTAACTCTTTCTTCATTTTTTTGGCTTTCTAATAATACTTTTCTTTTACTTAAATAAACAAAAATATAGTCGGCTCCATTTTCAAAAATAAAAACACCAACTATATTCTTATGTTTTCCTACTGAAGACTATTTTTTCTTCTTATGTCTGTTTAGTCTTCTTCTCTTTTTTCTCTTGTGGGTAGCCACCTTATGTCTCTTTCTTTTCTTTCCGCTTGGCATAGCTTTAATGTTTTTATTCTGTTATTACTCAGTGAATTATATTTATTTTACTTTTACTTTTGATTTTACCTTTTCTACGAAAGTTTTAGAAGGCTTAAATGCTGGTATATTATGTGCAGGAATTTGGATTGCAGTATTTTTAGAGATATTTCTACCTGTCTTTGCTGCTCTTGTTTTGATAATAAAAGATCCAAAACCTCTAAGATACACATTATCACCATTATACATAGTGGTTCTTATCTCCTGCATAAACGCCTCTATGATTCTCTGAGTTTCATTTTTCTCAGTTCCTAACTTATTTGCAATTGCATTTACTAATTCTGCCTTTGTCATTTCCTTTTTTGTTTTTATTTTTGGTGTGCAAATATATAAAAAATTTTGAAAACAATTAAACAAAATTCTGATTTTCTTTACATTGGTCAAAAATTATTGCTCTGGTACGCCCAAAATGCAAGAGTTTTACCGTGGAGAACCACCCAAAATCCTTATAATGTGTGGATTTCGGAGATTATTCTACAGCAGACCCGCGTGGAACAGGGATTGGAATATTATATAAATTTTACCAACAGATTTAAAGATATAGAATCTCTCGCCGAGGCTGATATAGACGAAGTTCTCCTCTACTGGAAAGGGCTGGGATACTATTCCAGAGCCATCAATCTGCACAAAGCCGCACAGCAAATCATGCAGGATTATCAAGGTGTTTTCCCAAACAACTACCACGAAATTTTAAAACTAAAAGGCATCGGAAAATACACCGCAGCTGCCATTTCCAGCATTTGTTTCAATGAAAAAAGACCTGCCGTAGATGGCAATTTTTACCGTGTTTTATCTAGAATTTTCGCTGATGATTTTGATATTTCAAAGACAAAAGCTCACGATTATTTCTCGGAATTAGCCCTTTTGATAATGCCTGACAGAGATTTTGGCGATTTTAATCAAGCGATAATGGATTTGGGTGCAAATATCTGCAAACCTAAGAATCCTTCCTGTGATATCTGCCCTGTTCATGGAGATTGTTTGGCTTTTCAGCTCGGAAAAACTGCCGATTTCCCTGTAAAAACAAAGAAAATCAAACCCGAAAACATGAACCTCATCTATTATTTCGTCCGATACGAAAATTCTTTTCTTATCAAACAGCGAGATGACAGCTCTATTTGGAAAAAACTCTACGATTTCCCTGATAAAATCAATGAATTTTTAGAAAAATTTATCGTAAAAGAAGAGGAAATTTCCCACAAACTAACCCACAAAAACCTTAATATTAAGATTTACAGCATCACACTGAGTGACAGCACTTTATTCCAAACTTTCAGAAAGGAAAACAATTTAGAAATATTAGATTTAAAAGATTTTGACCAAAAATCTTTCCCAAAACCTTTAGAAAAATTCATCAAATCGCTAAATCTCCATCGCCATCACTAAAATACTTACCTTGTTTTTCTTATTTTTAAGGAATTCCCAAGCGATGGCACTCATTGTATTCCCTGTGGTAAACACATCATCTATCAATAGAATGTGTTGATTTTCAATTTCTTTTGTGAGAGAAAAATCATATTTGGTTTCTTCTCTGTGGGATTTGTCTTTTTGGGCTTGGGCTTTGCTGTGGCTGTTTCTTTTGAGTAAATTATGGTCAAACGGAATCCCATATTCAGAGGACAAAACCTCCGTAAAAAGATGTAACTGATTGTACCCCCGCTCTTTAAGTTTCTTTGGATGAAGCGGAACACTGACCAGCAAATCTGGTTTTTCTCCTTTAAAACTAAGATTTTCTACAACCCATTTGGCTAAAATTCCGCCAATTTTCTCCTGATTTCGGTATTTCAGCTGGTGGATGAGTTCCCTAGAAAGTCCCTTTTTATCAAAATACATAAGAGCATAAGCCGCCTCCAAAGGAAACAGGCTTTCTGCCTTTCTTTTCAGAAGATTTTCTCCAAAATCCCAATGCGTGAAATGTATTTTATCCAAACATTTCACGCAGACAATTTCATCTTTGGGAATGATTTCATCACAGTTTAGGCAGCGATTCGGGAATAATACATCCAAAAACATCTGTTCCTAATCTTGATACACTACATATTTAGTTCTTATCTTTTCAAAATCAGAAAGCCCTTTCTGCCATGTTTGTCGGATTTCTGCTTCGGATTTCCCTGCTATTATCTGCTTTCTGAGTTCATCCGTTCCTGCCAAGGTATCAAACCAATATTTGCCCTTTGCATCTTTTAGGAAAAATGATTTTTGTGGGTTTTTATAGTTTTTATAAGCCTTTATCACCCATTCTAAACTAAGCTCTCGCAGGTCTTTCTCATAGTTTCTCAAATCCTCTCCATAGCACAGCTGACCGTTTAGAAATGGATTTTTAGAACCAAAACTTGGCTTCGGAGTGAATTCATATTTCATATTCTTAATCCATGGCGAACCATAGATTTGGAAAGGTATATCTGTCCCACGCCCTACGGAAACTTCCGCTCCTTCAAAGAAGCACAAACTTGGGTAGAGATTGATGGCTTTGTCATTCGGCAAGTTAGGCGATGGCTTTTCCAAAAGCGGATAGCGGTTTTTCTTGTGATAGCCTTTCATTTTTATGAGTGTATATTTTGCCTGAACTTTATTTTTAAGCCATTTTTCGCCATTTACCATTTTTCCGTACTCTCCTATGGTAAGCCCATAGACCACAGGCACCGAGTGAAGCCCCACAAAAGAAGCCCATTCTTTTCTCAGCACTGGCCCATCTGTATAGCCGTCATGCGGATTGGGTCTATCCAAAACGATGATTTCCACGCCGTTTTCTGCTCCTGCTTCCATTACATAAGCAAGCGTAGATATATAGGTATAAAACCTAACTCCCACATCCTGAATATCAAACAAGATAACATCCAAATCTTTCATATGGGCAGGCGTAGGTTTTTTAGTATTTGCATAAAGCGAAACTATCGGAATGCCTGTCTTGGTATCCACTCCATTTTTCACCACTTCTCCAGCATCCGCCACTCCACGAAAGCCGTGTTCAGGAGCAAAAACCCTTTTTACGGCTACTCCATTTTCTTTCAAAAAGTCTACGATGCTTTGTTTTTTCTTATTGATAGTCACCAGCCCTGTCTGATTGGTCACCACTCCCACAGATTTTCCTTTTAGCAGCGGCAGGTATTTTTCTGGCTGGTCTGCGCCTGTTACAAACTCCTCATTTTCTGAGTTTTTAGATTTTTGTGCATTAAAAAATTGATTATTTACAAAAAGCATTAGTATAATCAATACAAAATTTTTACTTTTGGCTCTTAAATTCATTATTTTGAGGTTTCCTATTTATTTTTCTAAAAAAATTGCGTTCTCCAAAGATAATAAAAATAATCTTTCACGCATAATTATTTTCATCGGAAGGCTGTCCGTTGCCCTAGGGATAGTGGTTTCACTGATTACCATATCCACAGGACTTGGCTCTAAAAAAGCCATCAAAAACAAGATGGGCGATTTCAGCGGACATATTTCTATAAAATCCACGAAATCAAACGCTTCCTATAATTCTTCGGTTTTAGACCAAGAAAATTTTGATATAAAGGAACTAAAAAAAATACCTGAAGTAGAAACGGCACAATCCTACGCCTCTCTCAGCGGAATCCTCAGAACCAAAGAGAATTTTGCTGGAATTATCCTAAAAGGCGTGGGCAAGGATTTTGACAAAAATCGTTTCCAAAAATTCATCACCTCGGGCGAAATCCCTGATTATAAAGAGAAAGGATACAATAATGACATCATGCTTTCTGAGCAAATCGCCAAAGGCCTGCACCTAAAAGTAAATGACAGCATCACGGCCGTTTTCTCCAAAGAAGACCAAAAACCGATTTATAGAAAATTCGTAGTAAAGGCTATCTATAACACTGATATCAAACTCATCGATGAGCTATTTGTCATCGGTGATATCAACCATGTCCGCAAAATCCAGAATATGGGAAAAACCGACATCGGCGGCATGGATATTTTCCTAAAAGATTTTGATAAAACTGATGCTGTTTTCCCAAAAGTAGAAAAAATCATCGGTTACAAAAACTACACCGAAAAAACCACTGACAAATACCCTCAAATCCTGCAATGGATAGAAATTTTTGACACGAATATCTCTGTAATCTTAGGCATTATGCTGGTAGTAGTGGTTATCAACATCATCATGGTGCTGCTGATTTTGATTATTGAAAGAACCAACTCCATCGGTGTGCTAAAAACCTTAGGCGCGGACAACAACCAGATCCGTGCGATATTCATCAACTACACCCTGCTCATCATCATCCCTGGACTGATTGTAGGAAATCTTATTGGAATAGGCTTGCTATTGATACAGAAATATTTTGGTATTATTAAACTCAACCCAAAAGAATACTACATCAGCACCGTGCCAGTGGATTTGAATTTGGGCTACATTCTTGCCCTTTCACTCGGAATATTGGTAGTTTCTGCCATATCGCTAATCGTACC
>CAUQKV010000038.1:0-11304 GCA_963518845.1 uncultured Flavobacteriaceae bacterium
GGAATGCGGGAGTGTAGTTTTATTTTGCTGTTTTCTACGAAGCTGATTTTATCAGGGTTGTTGGTAATGAGGTTGATTTCCTTTATCCCAAGTATTTCTAAAATATCAACCGCCACACTGAAATTCCTATCATCGGCAGGAAGTCCCAGCTTTAGATTGGCTTCCACAGTGTCTAAGCCTTTTTCTTGTAGTGCGTAGGCTTTTAGCTTATTGATAATACCGATATTTCTGCCCTCTTGCCGTAGATAGACAATCACGCCACCGTGTATTTGGGTATACTGCATCGCGGAAGAAAGCTGCTGTCCGCATTCGCATTTTTTAGAATGGAAAACCTCTCCTGTGATGCATTCAGAATGAAAACGGACATTCACCACGCTGGATAAGTCCGTATTTTCTGCTATCAAAGCAAGATGCGGCATCCAATCTTGTTCCTTTTCAGAGAAAGCGATGATTTTGAACTTTCCGTACTCTGTAGGGACATTAGCCTCAGCCTGAATTTTTACCATTCTATAAAGTGTCTTTTAGGGATTCTATCAGCGTGATATTGGTTTTGATATTTACTAAAAACCTGTTGAGAATCTCTTGTTCATCTTCATTGAGATTGTTTTTTAGCTTTTGTATTTTTTTATAAGATTTTTCATAATTATACAAAGCCTTTTCTTTTCCCACGGTGTTGTGCTCTTTCACAGCGTATAGGTATTCTGTGATGTAGAATTTCAGATTAGAAAACTCCTCATTTACAGGTTTTTGTGAGAAAGAGGAGCACGAACTAAAAGCATTGGTAATATCCGAAGAGTATTTTATCAGGTCTAAATTATCACTGATATTTTTGACTACATCTTCAGGCGATTTTTCAGAGATGTTGGCAATCAAGGCGGTAGTAGGAGACAGATTATTTTTTTCTGTTGCACACGCAGATACTACAAAACCACATATTCCGACAATTCCCAATGCTTTTAGTATATTCATTATTCTTTCTTTTTGTATAATACAGGATTTAGAGTCTCATCATTATACATTTTCATTTGTTTATAAGTTTTTATTTTTACGAGCCCGTTTTCTATGTCATTCAGCAGCTGGTCAATAGCAGAGCTAAGGTCTTTCTTTTGCTCCAAAAGTGTATTCAGCTTCGTTTGGCATTTCTCTCTATGCTCATCACTTGCAGATGTTCTATTGGCTTCTAAGTCCATATGATAGACTTTTAGAGCCAAAATGGACAGTCTGTCCACCGCCCATGCAGGTGTTTCTGTGTTTATCTTGGCATCGGCATTTGGTGTAGTGTTTTTGTATTTGTTTAAAAACCAACTATCTATAAATTCCACTAAATCAGTTCTTTTCTGATTAGAAGCATCTATTCTTCGTTTGATTTCTAACGCTTTTACAGGATCTATATTTTCATCTCGGATGATATCCTCCAAATGCCACTGAACCGTATCAATCCAGTTTTTGTCATACAAAATTTGTTCCAAACTATTATTTTCGTAGTGGTTTGGTTTTGCAGCATCCACATCATCAGTGATGTGATAATCCTCTATTGACCTATTGAAAATGCTCCAAGCGTATTCAGAGAAAGAATTATTATTCATAAAATTTATTTAGTTGTTTTGTCTTCAGTATTATCGTTTTCTTTGTCATCCTCTTTCATAGATTTTTTAAACTCTTTGATTCCAGAGCCTAATCCCTTCATAAATTCAGGAATTCTTTTAGCTCCGAAAAGCAATAAGATAAGGATAGCAATGACTAAGATTTCTCTCATTCCTAGTCCCATAAATAGTGGTATTAGAATACTGTTCATGATTTTTTATTTTGGTAGAACAAAATTAAACATTTTTTTAGGATAAAGCTAATGATAAAATTAACTAGTTACCCAGCTCAATGGATCTACAGGATTTGTCTGATTCCAAACTTGGAAATCAAGAGTGTAAGTCCCATCAAAGTCAAGTCCTACTTCTCCTATATTTGTTCCTGCGGAAATAGTCTGGTTTTTAGAAACATAGGTGCTGGCTAAATTACTATAAATAGTGAAATAATTTCCATGTTTTACCATCACGGTTTTTGAACCACCACTGGCCAAAACATTTACCACCACACCAGCAAAAACACTTCTTGCTTTTGTTCCTGCATCCACAGCGATTTTGATTCCATTGTTTTCTATAACAACCCCTTTATACACAGGGTGCGGCTGTCTCCCGAAACGCTGTGTAACCCGTCCACGCTGCACAGGGAAAGAAAGTCTTCCTCTATTTTCCGCAAAACTGTTACTAGAAGAACTTCCAGCACCAGCTGATGCCATTGCCCGCTCATCCACAGCTTTTTTCTCAGATTCTGTTTTTTTGGCTACAGCTTCTGCATTTACTCTGGCAGCCTCGGCTTTACTTGCGGCTATTTTTGCTTTTTCGGCAGCTTCCATTTTTGCTTTTTCAGCAGCTATTCTTTTTGCTTCATTGTTGGCTTCTATGGCTTTTCTTTCCTCTTCTGCTTTTTTTCTAGCGATTTCGGCTAGCCTTCTTTCTTCCTCTTCAGCTTTTCTTTTTGCTCTTTCGGCCTCTTCACGAGCTCTTCTATTGGCTTCTTCTATTCTCGCTTTTTCTTTTTCGGCTTCTATTCTCGCTAATCTTAGTTTTTCTTCACGAGCTTTTCTTTCGGCCTCTTCTTTCGCTTTTGCGATTCTGATTTCTTCAGCGATGATTTTTCTGATTTCGCCTTCTAATCTCTTAGATTCAGATTGTTTTTGTTTAAGTTCAGCCACTAGTCTGGCTTCATTCTTTTTGAAATCTTCTAATAAAATTTCTTTTTCTTTTCTTTCGTGGGCGATTACTTCTAAATCTTTAGCCTGTTTTAGGAGAAGATTTTCCTTGTCTTTTTTAGATTTTTCCCTTAGGGCGATTGTGCTTTTTATCTTTTTAGCTTTGTCAGATATTTCTGCAGCTTTTTTGTCTTGGTATTCTCCATATTGTTTCAGATACTGCACTCTACGAAGCGCCTGTCCCAAATCTTGAGAAGACAAAATGAAAGTTACTTTATTCTGTACACCTTTGTTTTTATAGGCTTTTACGAGAATTTCGGCATAATTTTTACGGAGAACTTTCAGCTCTCGGTTGTATTTATTGATTTCTAACTGACGAAGATATATATCATCTTCTATGAATCTTTTTTCTTTCTGTGTATTGCCATAGACTTTCTCACGAAGGGCAATTTTTTTGTTGATATCATTAAGGTAAGATATGGAAAGTCTGGCCTCACTCTTTGTTTTAGCTAAGTTAGCATTGATGGTTTCGATTTGTTTTTTTAATTCAGCATTCTGCTTTTGTAAATCTTCCTTGCTTTTTTGAGAAAGAAAGAGAGAAGCAGAAAAAATCCCAATAAATAAGCTTATCTTCCTGAAATACATTAGAAATCTCGTTTTTTATAATTACTTGGAACCGAATATGGGGTTTCCATTCTAGAAAAGTCAAATTTCGTGTTTTCTATTAAAATTTGGTCAGTTTTCTTACCTTTTATAACTATTTTAACATTTTTAGGGAGTTTCACACCATTGATATCTACCCAATTATCATAAAATAATGCCAAATTATCCGCAGTTTTTGTGTCTTTTAAAGAAACTTTGGTAAGGTTCAGCTCGTTAGAAAAACGGAACTCTGTAAGGTATTCGCTGGTTTTTCCATCAATGTTTACTTTCTGTGTGTTGTATGGTTTTAGGATGTATTCTTCGGCTTCTTTGGTTAAGTTAAAATCTTTTTCATTGACAGGAAAGAAAACTTTTCCAACCAATAAATTTTGAAGTGAATAATAGTCTAAAAAATTGACTTTCAGTAAATTATTAAGGTAAGAAAAATCAGAATCGATATAAGTTCTGCTCAGTTTTTCGTAGGCTTTTAGTCCCTGTGGAGTTGCTATTCCGCGGCCTATATTCATAAACAGCGCAGACATGTTCATCCATATTTTCTGGTTGTTTTCTATGTAGATAGTTGCATGAATGGTAGGAACGAATTTTCCTACTTCTGCATCTATTTTAGAAGTGATTTTAAGGGCTTCAAAATCAGATTTTTTCGTGATAGCATCATAGAAATTTTTGTTGCTGGAAACAGCAGGGATTTCCGATTTAACAGCGATGCTTTTTTTAGCACCACAAGAGGCTAAAAATACCATGATGCCCGATAGAGCTATTAATTTCTTCATTTTGTTAATCATTAAAATCACTTCTAAAAAATTTTTATTCAGAGAAATCCAATACGGAAAAATCTCCCAAAGAAAGATTGATAGAAGTTCCGATATACTTCGCCGAGTTCCCAATCATGGAGTTGCTCAGGTTAGCAGACTGGATTTCTGTTCTTTCTTGGATTAGAGAGTTATCTATATTAGAATTTTTTACTATGGTGTTATTACCCAGAGAAACTCTCGGCCCGATGATAGAATTTACGATTTTCACATTCTCTCCGATGAAGCATGGAGGAATTATCAAGCTGTTTTCTATCTGTGCAGAAGCTGGATACTGGGAAAGATTTTCTTTTTCGTATTCCAAAATTTTACCGTTGGTCTGTACGGTGATGGTTTTGTTTCCGCAGTCCATCCAGTCATTTACCTTTCCTAAAGAGAATTTTGCTCCTTTTTTTCTAAGGTTTTCTAGTGCAGTTGTCAGCTGGTATTCGCCTCCGTCTTTGATATCATTACTCATGATATAGTCTATCTCGCCCATGAGTTTTTCTGCGCTGTTGAAATAGTAAATCCCAATAATCGCCAAATCAGATACGAACTCTTTTGGTTTTTCTACAAAGTCTGTGATGAAACCATAGTCATCTAATTTTACAACTCCGAAGGCACTTGGGTCATCTACTTTTTTTACCCAAATTACTCCATCAGAATTGGTATCTAGATGAAAATCAGCTCTAAATAATGTATCTGCAAAAGCGATGATTACAGGCCCCTGCATACTTTCTCTAGCACAGTTGATGGCATGAGCTGTTCCCAAAGCCTCTGTTTGATGGTATATGCTTCCTTTTGCGCCTAATTTTTCTGCAACAGCTAATAAATCCTGCTCCACTTGACTTCCGAAATCACCAGTGATGAAGGCAACTTCATCTATTTTCTGATTTACCACCTTTGCGATGTCCTCTACCAATCTCTGCACGATAGGTTTTCCTGCGATAGGAATCAAAGGTTTCGGCACAGTCAAAGTGTGCGGTCTCAATCGGGAACCCTTTCCCGCCATAGGTATTATTATTTTCATAATAGATGTATTTTTATAATTTTTAAAATGTTATTTCGTTCCAGAACTTCCGAAACCTCCTGCGCCTCTTTCTGTTTCGTCAAGGGTTTCTACCTCTTCCCACTGGGCAGTTTCGTGTTTTGCGATGACTAGCTGGGCAATTCGCTCTCCATCATTGATGACAAATTCATCTTTGGATAGATTTGCGAGAATTACACCAACTTCTCCGCGGTAGTCTGCATCTATCGTTCCAGGGCTGTTCAGACAAGTAATTCCGTGCTTGGCAGCCAGTCCACTGCGAGGTCTTACTTGGGCTTCGTATCCTGCTGGCAGAGCTATGAAAATACCTGTCGGGATAATCGTTCGCTCTAAAGAACCTAACCGAACAGGCTCTGTGATATTCGCATACAAATCCATTCCAGCCGAAAGCTCGGTCTGATACTTTGGAAGCGGATGTTTGGATTTATTTATAATCTTAATTTTCATTTTTTCAAAAATTTTTTCAAGAGTGTTCTTTCCTTAAAAACGACAAATATCAGAAAAATTACAAAAATAATGTTACTGATGATGTAATTTTCTCTAAAATATTTAAAAGAAATCATTCCCAAACCTATGGAAAGAAGCAGGTAAATGATTATTTTAGTCGTGTTATAAGGTATCGGATATTTTATTTGCCCCCAAATATAGGAAATTATCATCATAGACATGAAAGTCAGCAGCGCTGCCACTGCACTTGCCCAGTATCCATATTCAGGCACGAAGAAATAATTGACAGACACCGTAATCGCTGCTCCGATGAGGGAAATATACAGCCCTACGATGGTCTGGTCAGAGAGTTTGTACCAAATGGACAAGTTAAGATATATCCCCAAAAATACAGCTCCCAGCATAAGGCACGGAATCAGTTCTATGCCTTCGTAGTAGAGAGGATTGCTGATGTATATTTTGGAAATCCAAGAAATATTAGTGATAAGTCCTAGGAAAATCACACAGCTGCATATCACGAAGATGTCCATCAGCAGGGTGTAAGTTTTCTTCGCGTTTTCATTTTTAAAACTAGAAAAGAAATACGGCTCTATCCCCAGTTGGTAGGCCTGTCTAAACACGGTGATGAATGTCGCTATCTTGTAAACGGCTCCGTATACACCTATCTGGTGTTTGCTTTCTTCCTCAGGGAGGAGGTATTTTAGGAATTGTCTGTCCATTGTCTGGTTGATGATGCCTGCCAGCCCAGCCACCATCACAGGCCAAGAGTAGTTCATAATTCTTTTCCATAAAGAAAAATCAAAACTTCTAAAACTGAAATTCACAAATTCTTTAGAAACAATAAGCAGCGAAACGATGCTTTGAACCAAATTCGCCACAAAGACATATCCCACGCCGAACTCAGCATCATATTTCAGTCCGAGGAAGCCATTGGGTAAATTAGGAAGAATATTGATGAAAAACACTACCAACCCAAAATAAATTACGCTTCCTGCTACCTTGGATACTACATACCGCAGCGGTTTTCCCTCTAAACGAAGAACAGCCGAAGGAATCGTAGAAAAAGCATCAATAGAAAGAATGAATAAAAATAAAATCAAGAAATGCACTTGGTCTGGCGTATGGAAATACTCCGTAACCTCGCGCCGAAACACCCATCCTAAGACCAAATAAATAAAAGACATCGCCAAGATGCTCATGGAACAAGTGGAAACCAGCGTTTCTTTGCTGATATCTTTCTCTTGAGCAAAACGAAAAAACGAGGTCTCCATACCGTGCGTCAGAAAAACAGTAACCACTCCCGCGATGGAGTACCAATCTACGAAGGGCGCAGACTCCGCTGGTGAAAATGCCCTCGTGATGATGGGTGCAATGAGGAAAGGAAATATCCTCACCAGTACCGAACTGATGCCGTAGAGCGCCGTTTGTCCTAATAGTTTTTTAATCAAAACTTTAATTTTGATGCAAAAGTAAGATTATTTTATCTGAAAATTGTACTTTTGTTCGCTATGAAAAATAATATTTCTTGTATTTTAGTTTTTATTTTTGGGTGTGTAGGATATTTACAGGCACAGTTTTCTCCCAAAAATATCACCAAAGATTTGGATAAAAAAGCGGTGAAATATGCAGACAGCTTGTATGCTAAACTCAGCATGGATGAGCGCATCGGGCAGTTATACATAGTGGCGCTTTATACCAATAAAGACCAAAACCACATCTCAGGAGTGAGAAAACTGGTAGAGCAGGAGAGGATAGGAGGAATTATCCTGATGCAGGATGATGCCGAACAGGAAATAGCGCTGGTAAATGAATTTCAGAAGAAATCCAGAGTGCCGATGCTCTTTGGTATGGATGCCGAATGGGGGCTTTATCAGAGAATAAAAACAGCGCACAAATTCCCTTGGGCGATGACTCTTGGAGCGATTCAGGATAATAATTTGGTTTATGAAATGGCTTCTAAAATAGCAGAAGATGCAAAGAAAATGGGAATTTACTGGAACTTTGCTCCTGTGGTGGATGTGAATACCAATCCCAAAAACCCGATTATAGGTAATCGTTCGTTTGGTTCAGATGTTCAGAATGTAATTGCAAAATCACTGGCATATGCACAAGGTTTGCAGGATAATGGTGTGCTGGCGGCGATTAAACATTTCCCAGGGCATGGGGACACGGATGTAGATTCGCATTTGGATTTACCCGTGGTAAAACATAGTCTGGAGAGGCTGAATAAAATAGAATTGACACCCTTCAAAGCCTTGATGGATAAGAAAATAGGCGGGGTGATGATAGCGCATCTCTATGTCCCACAGCTGGAAAAAGGGAAAAACATCCCCGCTTCTATTTCTTATGATATTGTAACGAATTTGCTGAAAAATAAATTCCGATACGAAGGGCTGGTCATTACCGATGCCCTGAATATGAATGCTGTTGCTAAAAAATATCCTGCTGGGGAATTGGATTTGAGGGCGTTCAAGGCAGGGAATGATGTTTTGCTTTTTAGCCAAGATGTGCCGACAGGGAAAAAGTTGATAAAAGAAGCAATCCAAAAGGGAGAAATCAGCGAAAAAAGACTGGAAGAGAGTGTAAAAAAGATTTTGAAAACGAAATATCTTTTGGGGCTTCAGAATCTGCGACCGCTTAGTTCAGAAGGAATTAATAATGTTTTAAATAATGATTCTCACGCGAAAATTTCAGAGAAGTTGTACGCCAATGCTTTGACTTTGTTAAAAGATGAAAAACAGCTTTTCCCACTTAGAGAAAAGGAAGTTTATTATCTTCCGTTAGAAGAGGCTTCGCATGAGGCGTTTTTACAAGAATTGTCCAAAGAAATTAAAGTTAAAAAAATATCTTTCAAAGAAATCCTGTCTATCCCTGAAAATGCAGTGGTAATCATTGGTCTTCATAAGGATAATTCTACCGCTTACAAGCCTTACAGGGTGTCATGGGAGAGCAAAAGGCTCATTAACCAAGTGAAATCAAGAAACAAGGTGATTCTCAATGTGTTCGGAAGCCCATATGCTCTTCAGGATGTGGATATTAGCGGAATTTCATCGGTTTTGGTTTCTTATGAAAATAATCCTCTCTCGATGAAAGCTACAGCGGAAGCTTATTTAGGAAAACAAAAGATAAACGGAAGACTGCCAGTGGTAGTAAATGAACAAATAAAATACGGAATGGGAATAGATGTCCCAAAACAGAAATAAAATAGAGAAAATGTTAAAAATAGGAATATTATGTTACCCTACTTATGGGGGAAGTGGAATAGTGGCGACAGAACTCGGGATGAACCTTGCCCGAAAAGGCTATGAGGTGCATTTCATCAGTTCGGAGCTTCCAGCAAGGCTGGATATGACCAGATCTAATATCTTTTTTCATAAAGTGAATGTGCAGGCGTATCCCTTATTTAGGCATCAGCCGTATGATATCGCGCTGTCTTCTATGATATATCAGGTGGTGTGTATGTATCAGCTGGATGTTCTCCATGCTCATTATGCCATTCCGTATGCCTATGCGGCTTTTACAGCGAAACAGATGCTGAAAGAAAAAGGCAAGGATTTACCGCTGGTGACTACGCTTCACGGAACGGATATTACTTTGGTGGGGCAGCATCCAAGCTATAAACATGCCGTAGAATTTTCTATCAATCAGTCCGATGCGCTTACTTCGGTTTCGGAAAGTTTGAAACAGGATACATTGGCTTTTTTTGACATTAAAAAAGAAATCCATGTGATTCCGAACTTCATCGAAGAAAGACACTTTGAGCAGTGTTCTATTTGTCATAGAAATCAGTTTGCAGAGGATAATGAGAAGATTTTAGTGCATATTTCTAACCTTAGACCAGTTAAAAGAATTCAGGATGTTTTGGGGATTTTTGAAAAGGTAAATCAAAAAATTCCGAGCAAACTAATCATAGTAGGAGAGGGCCCTGAGATGGAAAAAGTAAATGCTTTCTTATCAGAAAAACCAGATTTTATTGACAAAATAAAAATCATGGGAAAAGTAAATGACCTTCGCCCAGTGCTTACCTATGCGGATGTGTTCCTTCTTCCTTCGGAAAAGGAGAGTTTTGGGCTGGCAGCGCTAGAGGCTATGGCAGCAGGAACGCCGGTGGTCAGCAGTAATACAGGAGGAATTCCAGAGGTTAATATTCACGGAAAGACAGGGTTTTTGGCGAATGTAGGCGATGTGGATAAAATGGCTAAATATACGCTTCAGATTTTGTCTGATGAAGCTCTTTTAAAGGAAATGAAAACAAATGCCACAGAAGTAGCAAAGACTTTTGATTATAATAAAATCATTCCAATGTATGAGAATTTATATCAGGAAACGATAGAGGAATTTAAGAGCGAGAAATAAAATGGATAAAGAAATTTATTTTGCTGGTGGGTGTTTCTGGGGAACGGAGCATTTTTTCAAACAAATCAACGGAGTAACGGCTACGCAGGTAGGCTATGCCAACGGAAATATAGAAAATCCCACTTATGAGCAGGTGTATACCGACAGCACAGGCTTTGCAGAGGTGGTGAAGGTAGCCTATGACCCAAAGGTGGTAAGTCTGGAAATGCTTTTGGATTTGTTTTTTAAAACCATAGACCCTACAAGCCTTAATCAGCAGGGAGGAGACATCGGAACCCGCTACAGAACAGGAATTTATTGGGTAAATTCAGAAGATGAAAAAGTGGTGACAAAGGCACTTTCGGAACTTCAAAAAAATTATGAAAAACCCATAGTGGTAGAAAACGAACCTTTGAAAAATTTTTATAGCGGAGAAGAATATCATCAGGATTATTTGGACAAAAACCCAAGCGGATACTGCCACATCAATCCAGAATTATTTGAACTCGCGAAAAAAGCTAATCAGAGATAGTTTTATCCATTATCACTTTTTCCTGATAGATTTTTTCGTAACGAATGAGCTGCTCTCCTTTGAAATGGCCTATGTAATAAGCGCGCTCTTGGCTGTGCGTTTCGGCTTCTTCTTGGGTGATTTCATCGTATAAATAAGTGGGCTGGTCGGTTGCTTTTTTATGCAAATCAGAGCAGTTGAGAAAATAGCGAATGACCACATTTTCTTTGTATAAATAGAGTTTTTGCCCATTCATAGGGATTTCAGCAAAGACCTTTTCTTGTTCAACGGGTGTAATAGGCATTTTAGGTTCAAAAGAGGGATCAGCTCGAAAGGCATATTGAGGATCAATGTTTATTTCTGAGCTTTTTACTTTGAACACTTTACGCTCCCATTGGTTGCCTAATAAGAAATACTGAAAACCATCCTTTTCTCCACAATACTCATAAGTAAATAAGGATTGCAAGGGAAAGGCTTCGGTGGCTTTTCGCTCTTCTGGGGAACTTTTGCAAGAGAATAAGGCTAACAAAGAGGCTAATAAGGTCATTTTCTTCATTCTTTTTTACTAAATATATAGGTATCTACTTCTTGAAAATTAGGGTATTGTCCTCCAAATACTTCTCTTATTACACTCTTACCAAGATAACGTTCTAAAGGTAAGTAGATATCGTCAGCATCTGTACAAACAAACTCTAAATAAGGCATTTTTAACAAAGGAGAAGCGTCTTTTATAGGATTAAAACATATCTTTAGATTTCTAAGTGTT
>CAUQKV010000039.1:0-11280 GCA_963518845.1 uncultured Flavobacteriaceae bacterium
GCATTTGCCATCTTAAAGCCATACTGCGCGCCATGGAACATGAACCACTCGTGGGCGTGCGTTCCGATAGGTTTCACGCCGTATTTCATCGCAAAATGAACATTGGAAGAACCGATGAAATAGCTGTTGGAATCTTGGGTAAGGGCTTTCATTACTACATCATGAACCTTGTAGGAATGCCTTCTTCGTGTCCCAAACTCCGCAAAATTGACTTTTAATTCTATAAGGTTTTTGGCTTTTTCTAAAGTTTTTCGGGTAATTTCCTCATCAGTTTGGCGTTCCATGCCGTTCATTTTGTAATAAAGTTCGCTGATGAGTGACAGCAGCGGCACTTCCCAAAGTATGGTTCTGTACCAGAGTCCTTCTACAGTAACTTCTAAATCGTTTCCTATCTGATTGATTTTCACCTCGGAAGGGTCGTAGTGGTATCCTTCTAAAAAGTCTAAATAAGGCAGATTTAGGTATGGACAATTTTTCTTCAGAAATTCTTTTTCTGCTTTGGTTAGCTGGAGTTTTGCCATTTCGTTGATGGCTTTTCTGAGGGCATCATCAAAGCCTTCTGGGAAGGAATGCTTCCCTCGGTTGATGAATACATATTTCACTCTCGCATCTGGAAAGAGCTTTACCACAGCGCATTGCATGGTAAATTTGTAAAAATCGTTGTCTAATATAGAGTTAAAAACTACGCTCATTTTTAAATTTTATTTAAAATTAAAGCCATAAAAATACGAAATTCTATTATTAAAATTGTCTTTAAAACGACAAATAATTAAATTCGCGCTGCTATTTGAATGAAATATGAAAAACCTGCTTAAGTTTTACTCATTATCGGAGATAGATTATGGACACAAATATCCTTTAATCCAAAAAATAAAATATTTTGCAAAGGGCATATTATTGTATTTTGTTTTGCAGATTTGCGCTTTATTGCTAATGTTTTTGGTGGATGAATTCTTGATAAAGAAAATGGGTTTTCCTTCTGTTTTTAAATTAATGTTAGAAAGCCAAAAGAAAATAAAAGGGTATTATGGTTTTTTCCTAGTTGTGATTTTAGGGCCTCTGATGGAAGAGCTTATTTTTAGGCTGATTTTAGTCCCTAAGCGTAGAAATATTGCGATATTTACTTTTGTTTTTTCGTTTTTGATAATGAATAAAACTTATTATCTTATCGAAATAGATTGGCTGTTGCTAATGTCTTTGGCAGTGTCAGGATTGCTGTCTTTACTTGTTTTTAACCTGCTGAAACGAAAACCTGAAATAGAAACAGCCATAGGGAAAAGACAGAAGATGATCACGATGGTGTCTGTTGTTCTTTTTGGGTTGTTGCATATTGCTAACATAGAAAATCTGCATTGGGAACTGGCGCTGCTCTATCCTGTGTATGCTCTTCCGCAAATGATTTCAGGGTATATTTGTTCTGTGCAGAGACTGAAATTAGGTTTTGTCTGGGGATTGCTTTTTCATTCAATGATTAATTTAATGGCTTTTCTGAACTGAAAAATGTATACATCATAATGCTTGGTTTTTTGCTTGTTTAGAAAATTATTCTTTACTTTTGCTATGTGCATTCAGAATTAGAACTTCAGCTAAAAACATTGCCTTCGGAGCCTGGTGTTTATCGTTATTACGATAAAAAGGGTGAGATTTTGTATGTCGGAAAGGCTAAAAACCTGAAAAACAGGGTTCTGTCTTATTTTAATAAAAGTCAGATCGGCTACAAAACCCGAATGATGGTTTCTAAAATTGTAAGGCTGGAAACCACCGTGGTTAATAGCGAATACGATGCGCTTCTTCTGGAAAATAATCTCATAAAAGAATATCAGCCTTTCTACAATATTCTTCTGAAAGATGACAAGTCCTATCCATGGATTTGTATCAAAAAAGAGCCTTTTCCTCGGATTTTTTTAACAAGAAATGTCATCAAAGACGGTTCGGAATACTACGGGCCTTATGCGAAAGTAAAACAGGCAAAAACGCTGATAGAAGTTATCAAAAACATCTATAAACTCAGAACTTGCAGCCTGAATCTCGCTCCCGAAAAGATAAAAGAAGGGAAATATAAAGTCTGTCTGGAATACCATATTAAAAACTGTTCTGGTCCTTGCGAAGGACTAGAATCTGAGGAAGAATATGCCCAAAAGCTAAACGCCATTCGTGGGATTATCAAAGGTGAATTCAAGGCAGCGAGGGAATATTTAGAAGCTGAAATGTACAACTATGCCGCAAAACTGGAATTTGAAAACGCCCAACAGAGTAAGGAAAAATTACAGATTTTAGAAAATTACCAGACCCATACCACTATCGTGAGTTCCAACATAAACGATGTGGATGTCTTTGGTATTATCAGTGATGAAGCGGCGGCTTATGTCAATTATTTCAAAATTAAAAACGGCTCTATTATTCAGTCCTACACCACGGAAATCAAAAAAATGCTGGACGAAACCGATGAAGAAATATTGGAAGAAGCCCTGATAGAGATTAGGAATAAATTTAATTCTACTTCTACGGAAATTTTTCTTCCGTTTCATCTTAATATAGAAATTCCACATGTGAAGCTGATTGTCCCTAAACTGGGCGACAAAAAGCGTATCGTGGAGCTTTCCGAGAAAAACGCAATGGAATACCGCGTGGAAAAACTAAAGCAGGTGCAGATAGTAGACCCAGAAAGACATACCAACCGCATCATGGCGGAGATGAAAAAACTCCTCCGGCTTCCCGAAGAGCCGCGCCATATAGAAGGTTTTGACAATTCTAATATTCAAGGGACCAATCCCGTTTCGGCGTGTGTGGTTTTCAAAGATGGGAAGCCCAGCAAGGCGGATTATCGGATTTTTCATGTAAAAACCGTGGAAGGGCCGAATGATTTTGCTACGATGGAAGAAGTCATCTATCGCCGATACAGCAGACTTTTGGATGAGGGCGAACCACTGCCGCAGCTCATTTTGATAGACGGTGGAAAAGGTCAGCTCAGTTCCGCAGTGAAAAGCCTGAAACTCCTCGGGCTGTATGGGAAAATTTCCATCATCGGAATAGCGAAAAGATTGGAAGAAATCTTCTTTCCCGAAGACCCAGTTCCATTGTATTTGGATAAAAAATCCGAGACTTTGAAGGTTCTCCAGCGGGTTCGGGACGAGTCGCACCGTTTCGGTGTAAAGCATCACCGCACGAGAAGGAAAAATTCTACAATAAAATCAGAATTGGAGGAAATCCCTGGTGTAGGCGAGAAAACCATCCAGCAGCTTTTATCTAAATTAAAATCTGTAAAAAGAATAAAAGAAGCCTCTCTGGAAACGCTGGAAGAGATTTTAGGAAAATCCAAAGCAAAAGCAGTTTGGGAGCATTTTAACAGCTAAAAAAGAATGAATAAAGTTCCTGATTTTTGCTCGTAAAAGCGGAATTAGGAAATTTTGTCAGGTTAAAAATATCATTTTCAAATCATTTTCGGAAATTTTGTCTCATTTTGTGTAATAGAATGGTTTTTGCAATTTAGATTTCAGATAACTTTTAAAATAAAGAATTATGAATCTAAATCAATATACCGTAAAATCACAAGAAGCCATCCAAAAAGCACAACAGATTGCTTTGGATTTTGGCAACCAGAGTATAGAACCTCAGCATCTATTGGAGGGAATTTTCCAAGTGGATGAGAATATCTCGGCTTTTCTGATGAAAAAAGCAGAAGCCGACCTTAACTTGATAAGACAAAGAAACAGAGAATCTTTGGAAAGCCTCCCAAAAGTGGAAGGCGGAAATATTTACCTTTCTCAAAGTGCCAGCAAAGTCCTTTTGGAAGCGCCTAATATCGCTAAAAGAATGGGCGATGAGTATGTGACTTTGGAGCATATTTGGCTGGCATTATTAGAGGTGAGTTCTTCCGTTTCGCAGATGTTGAAAGACATGGGCGTGACCAAATCCCTTTTGGAAGGAGGAATCAAAGAACTTAGAAAAGGTTCAAAGGCGACTTCGGCAAGTTCCGAAGAGACTTACCAATCGCTTAATAAATATGCAAAAAACTTCAATGAACTAGCAGCCGAAGGGAAATTAGACCCAGTAATCGGGCGAGATGAAGAAATCCGAAGAGTGCTGCAGATTCTTTCGCGAAGAACCAAGAATAACCCTATTCTCATCGGTGAGCCAGGTGTTGGTAAAACTGCCATCGCCGAAGGAATAGCCCACAGAATCATCAGTGGAGATGTTCCAGAAAATTTGATGGACAAAACGCTCTATTCACTTGATATGGGAGCATTGATTGCAGGTGCGAAATACAAAGGAGAGTTTGAAGAAAGACTAAAATCCGTAGTAAATGAAGTGATAAAATCCGATGGACAGATTATCCTTTTCATCGATGAAATCCACACTCTTGTAGGTGCAGGCGGCGGCGAGGGAGCGATGGATGCTGCGAATATCCTGAAACCAGCTTTGGCGAGAGGGGAGCTTCGTTCCATCGGTGCGACAACGCTTAACGAGTATCAAAAATACTTTGAGAAAGACAAGGCTCTAGAACGCCGTTTCCAAAAAGTAATGGTGGAAGAGCCGGACACAGAATCAGCGATTTCTATTCTTCGTGGAATCAAAGACAAATATGAATTCCACCACAAGATTAGAATCAAAGACGAAGCCATCATTGCAGCGGTAGAAATGTCTCAGCGATATATTTCGGATAGATTTTTACCAGATAAAGCTATTGACTTAATCGATGAAGCTTCTGCAAAATTAAGAATGGAAATCAATTCCAAACCAGAGGAATTGGATGTTTTAGACAGAAAACTTATGCAGATGGAGATAGAGCTGGCGGCGATTTCCAGAGAGGGCAACCAGACTAAAATAGACCATCTGAAGGAAGATATTGCGAAAATCACTGAGGAGCGAAACCAAATCAATGCAAAATGGCTTAGTGAAAAGCAGAAATCCGAGGATTTGACTCAGATTAAAAAAGATATTGAAAGCTTGAAATTAGAAGCCGAAAGAGCTCAGCGTATGGGCGATTATGCAAAAGTTTCGGAGATACAATATGGAAAACTCCGTGACAAGGAAGACGAGCTCCAAAAACTGGAATTGGCGATGCAAAATCAGCAGAATGAGCTTGTAAAAGAGGAAGTTACCGCAGAAAACATCTCTGAAGTAGTGGCGAAATGGACAGGAATACCAGTGACTAAACTACTTCAGTCTGAAAGAGAAAAACTGCTTCATTTGGAAGATGAACTCCACAAGAGAGTAGTAGGGCAAGAGGAAGCGATACAATCCGTAGCTGATGCTATCCGAAGAAACAGAGCAGGACTGAATGATGAGAAAAAACCTATCGGGTCTTTCCTTTTCCTCGGAACTACGGGAGTTGGTAAAACGGAATTAGCCAAAGCCTTGGCAGAGTTCTTATTTGATGATGAAAATAATATGACCCGTATCGATATGTCTGAGTATCAGGAGAAACACTCTGTTTCTAGATTGGTAGGAGCGCCTCCAGGGTATGTAGGCTATGATGAGGGCGGACAGCTGACCGAAGCGGTAAGAAGAAGACCATATTCTGTGGTGCTTCTAGATGAGGTGGAAAAAGCGCATCCAGATGTGTTTAATACCCTGCTTCAAGTGTTGGATGACGGGCGATTGACCGACAACAAAGGTCGCGTGGTGAATTTTAAAAATACGATTATCATCATGACTTCCAACCTTGGTTCTCATATCATTCAGGAGAATTTTGAGAAAATTAATGAAAGTAATTTAACTGAAATTGTAGAAAAAACCAAAGAAGAAGTATTTGACCTGTTGAAACAAACTCTACGACCAGAGTTCCTCAACAGAATAGATGAAACGGTGCTGTTCCAACCATTGAACTACAATGAAATCGGAAAAATCGTTCAGTTCCAACTAAGAGGAATCAACAAAATGCTGGAAAGCAGAAATATCATCTTGACAGCAACGCAGGAAGCGATAGACTTCATTCTGAAAAAAGGCTACGACCCAGCATTTGGAGCTAGACCGCTGAAACGAGTAGTGCAGCAGGAAGTTCTGAATAAACTCTCAAAAGAGATTTTGGCTGGAAATGTAAAAGAAGGCGAGAGAGTGACAGTAGATTGTTTTGATAATAAGCTGGTTTTCAGACCTACAGAGTAATTGTTATAATGTTATAAAGACCATTTAGACCTGCTGAATAATCTAACCTTGTTATTGATCTTTTTCATAGAAACCTTATGGCGGGTCTAAATGGTTATTTTAAATGTGTAAATCCAAAAATAAAATCCTTCAATTTTGAAGGATTTTTGTTGTTATTTGTTTTTATCCAAAAGTGATTGCAGGTTTTTGATTTGTTAATTATTATTAATGTTCTATATATAAAATTTTCCTCCATAGGAGCACTCATAATTATGATTAAAATCACAAGTTTATATGTTGTTTTTTGAAACCAAAAAGGTATTTTTGTACGAAAATTTATTGGCAATAAATAGCCTTTAAACATTGTAAAGGTTGTTGTCTAATTTTTACAGATATAAATGATTTTGATATGAGGATAAATATTTTATTAATAATGTTATTGGGAACATTATTGAGCTGTGGAGCAAGGGTTAAAAGTAATTTTGATAATAGAAGAGAGGCTTTGACATCTAATGAAAAAGTGGCTTTCCTATTAATACAGCATGATGTTCCTGCAGGAGCAACTAAGATAGGAACAGCAAGATATGGAGATACTGGTTTTTCAGTAGATTGTGACTATGATTCTAATTTGATAAAAGCTAGAAAAATGGCACGAGAAAACGGAGCAAATATAGTTAAAATAACCAAAGTTACTTATCCTGATTTATGGAGCTCATGCCATAGAATGGAATTAGAGTTTTATTTTTATGATGGTAATGTAGAAGAACTAAAACAATACAAACTTAAAATAATAAAATAAAGATTTATGAAAAAGACAATTATGTTATTGGGAGTTGCCTCTCTATTTTTTTTAAGCAGCTGCGCAACTATCGTTTCTGGAAGTAGACAAACTGTCAAATTTGATAGTACACCTACAAATGCCACTGTTTTCATTGATGAAACAGAAGTGGGAAAAACTCCATTTGAAACAAAATTAGAAAGAAAAAGAGAGTATGAAGTGGAGATAAGATTAGAAGGATATGAACCATACAAAACTAAACTGACTAAGCAGTTTAATGCTTGGTATATAGGAAACATTGTTTTTGGTGGAATTATTGGTTTAGTTGTTGACCCTATTACAGGTGCAATTTACAAACTAACTCCAAATGAAATAAATGCTCAGCTTCAACAGGGAACTGTTTTTAAATCTTCTAAAAAGGAAGTTTATATAGCAGTATCACTGAAAGTTGATAAAAACTGGCAAAAAGTAGGACAACTTGAAAAGTTATAAAATATCAAACAATAGTTTTAAAAATCAAGTCTCAAAGGCTTGATTTTTTTCTTTACCTTTGTGGTTTAAATGAAAAACGATATGACTGAGAACAAAAATTTACCAAAAGTTGGGGTTATCGGAAGTGGTAGTTTCGCCACCGCAGTAGTAAAAATGCTGATGGAAAACTGCGAAAAAGTTCATTGGCTGCTTCGTAATGACGGTACAAGGGAGGCTCTGGTTTCACAAGGGAGCAATCCGCACTATCTCACCGCAGTGAAATTTAACCCAGACCGATTGGTTTTGACAATGGATATCAATGAGCTGGTGACAGCCTGCGATGTGATTATTCTAGCAACGCCATCTATCTATTTGGCAGATACCATAGAGAAGATGACTTGTGATTATTCAGGGAAGATATTTGCTTCAGTGATTAAAGGAATTGTTCCAAAACATAATGATATTGTAGCGAATTATCTCCGTGACACTTTTAATATAGGATATAGAAACCAAGCAGTTCTTGCAGGGCCGTGCCACGCTGAAGAAGTTGCCATGGAGCGATTGTCTTTCCTTACAGTGGCAGCTGCCAGCAAGGAAACCACTCAGATACTGAGCGACTTGTTGTCTTCACGATATATCAGAATTAACCAAAGTAATGATATTCTGGGTAATGAGTACAGCGCAGTCCTCAAAAATATCTATGCCATAGGTGCAGGAATGGCCAATGGGCTGGGCTATGGGGATAATTTCCAAGCGGTATATATTTCTAATGCGGTTCGGGAGCTGGAAAGAATTCTAGATGCGGTATATCCAGAGCCAAGAGATGTCAATGAAAGTTCGTACATCGGGGATTTGCTTGTTACGGCTTACTCGCTGTTTAGTAGAAACAGAATGTTTGGGAACTACATCGGGAAGGGCTACACCGTGAAATCTGCTATCCAGTCTATGAGCATGGTGGCAGAGGGCTACTACGCTACCAACGGAATCTATCAGATTATTAAAAACAATAAAATAGATGCTCCTATCGTGCAGCATATTTATAGAATTCTTTACGAAGAGAAAAACTGTGAAGAAGAATTTACAAAACTTGTTCAAAAGCTAAATTAAAATGAAAGAATACATAGAATACAACACTAAACAAGGCATAACTGACTTGCTGTCCGAAATAGAATTAGATGATGAAAAAGGCTGGGTAGAAGGAATGCACAAAGGAGAAATGATAGCCTCTATCAAACTTCCCAATAATAATTTTAATTATAATGAAAATGGCGAACTAGTGGAGGAATACTCATCACAAAAATATCTAAGAGTAGATTATCTGGCGAGCCTCAGACCTGTGAGTTTTGATTTTAAAATTGTGGCGTATAGATTTTTGGATTAGATAACTTTTTATTTGACCATATTTAAGGAATAATAACTAAAATGAATCAATCGAAAAAGGGGTTTATCTATACAACTATCGGTGCTACACTGTGGGGGATAAATGGGGCTTTTGCGGAGTTTTTGTTTTTACAGAAAGGAGTAACTTCTGACTGGCTGACACCTTACAGGCTTTTGCTGGCGGGTGTTTTTTTGCTGGTTTATCTTTATGCCAAGGATAAAAATAAAATCTTTGATATTTTTAGAAATACTAAAGATTTGATAAGGGTGTTTGTTTTCGGGGTTTTTGGTATGCTGGGGACACAGTATACCTATTTCACTACGATACAGCATTCTAATGCAGGCATTGCCACTGTGCTTCAGTATTTTGGGCCTACGCTTATTTTGCTTTATGTTTGTTTTAAAGAAAAAAGAAAACCAAAGCCATATGAGGTAGTCGTTTTGTTTTTATCTCTTTTGGGTGTGTTTATTCTGGCTACGCATGGAGATATGAGCACTTTGAAGGTTTCTTCTGTGGCGCTGTTTTGGGGAATGCTCTCGGCGATTACTTTGGTCATATATACGGTGCAGCCAGCTGAGATTTTAAAGAAATATGGAACGGCGGTGGTCATCGCATGGGGAATGTTCATTGGTGGAATTGCACTTTCTATCACCGCGAAGCCATGGGAACAGCCCGTGAAGGTAGATATTGTAGTAATCGTATTTTTATTACTGATTGTCCTTTTGGGAAGTATCTTTGCGTTTCTGTTTTATTTGTCAGGTGTAGGAATTATAGGGCCTACGAAAGCAAGTATGATAGCTTGTATAGAACCTGTGGTGGCTACGATATGTTCTGTAGTCTTTTTAGGGAATCCTTTTTCCTTCTTGGATGCGATAGGGTTTGCTTTTATCTTGTCCACGGTGTTTATTGTAGCATATATTTCAGATAGAGAAAATAAAAAAAATACCACTCAATAAGTGGTATTTTTTATTTTGATTTATTTTACGCCTTTTTCTTTCATGGCTTTATTCAGCGGTTTTAGGATGGCAACTCCCAGCAGAGTAGCGATGAGCAGCAGGGCGAAATTTACCCAGAAGAAATTAGCTTTGTTTTCGTAGCTGTACCACATACTTGCTAGTATACCAGAGAGTTTATTCCCTATCGAAGTAGAAAGGAAAAATCCTCCCATCATCAGCGCTGTAATTCTCGGTGGAGAAAGTTTAGACACTAGAGAAAGTCCCATAGGAGACAAACAGAGTTCGCCTATTGTGATGATTCCATAAGCGGCAAACAGCCAAAGCGGTGATACTTTGGAAGCGCCGTTGTCTCCTGCATATACAGCAGCTACCATCACAAGGCAGCTGAGAGCCGATAGGAATAATCCCAAAACTATCTTTGTAGGAGTGGAAGGTTCTTTGTCTTTTCTACGAAGCATCATAAAGAAGCCTACCACCACTGGCGTGAGGGCAATGACCCAAAAAGGATTGATAGACTGGAATAGCTCAGTATTATAGAGATATACTTTCTTGTCTGGATTGGCTTCCAGTTCTACTTTTTGTTCCTTGCTTATATTTTTGAAATAAATGTCTTTTCCTTGTTCTTTTTTAGGTTTTCCATCTTCATCTTTTACAGTTTGGAACTGATTATCATGAACGGCGACTTCTTTTGTGTTGTAGTCCTTTGTATCAACCAAATAGATACTTTCCAAAGGTTCTTCTAAAGCCGCAGGGACACTTCTGTCCGTGTAGTAATTTGCCCAGCGGGTAAGGGCAGTTCCGTTTTGTTTAAATACAGCCCAAAACATCATACTCACTGCAAATATCGCCAACAAGGCTCCGATAGGTTTCTTGTCCTCTGCATTTGCACTGATGTAAATAAAAATATAAAACAAAATAACAGGAATACACGCAAATATAAAGGCATCAGTAGAATCTGACCCAAAGATATTCCCAGGGATTACCCAGCCGATAGCTCCCGCGATGATAGCAGGAAGGAATACTTTTACCAAGATGGAACTGATAGTGGTATCGCCCTCTTGAACAGGTTTCATTACATTGGCATGAACCACATGTTTTTTCCCAAAAGAGAAAATAATCAAACCTAAAAACATTCCTACACCAGCCGTCACGAAAGCCTCGCCCCAGCCGTATTTATTTCTCATATAAGCCGCAATGATGTTACATACAAAAGCCCCGATGTTTATCCCCATGTAGAAAATGTTGTATCCTGCGTCTTTATTAGCTTTATATTTGTCATCAGAATATAAATTTCCTAAAAGTGTAGAAATACTTGGTTTAAAGAATCCATTACCAATGATTATCAGCCCCATGGATACATAGAACATGGACACATCTTTGAAAAGTCCTAAACCAATGTATCCCAGCCCCATAAGCGCTCCACCTATGTAAATCGCCTTGATGTATCCCAGCAGTCTGTCCGCAAGAAACCCACCAAGGAAAGGCGTAAGGTAGGTAAGGGCAATGAATGTCCCGAAGATGTCATCAGCATGTTTGCTATCAAAGGCAAGACCGCCCTTGTCAGCATCAATCATATACAACACGAAGATTCCTAAAATCAAATAATA
>CAUQKV010000040.1:0-11132 GCA_963518845.1 uncultured Flavobacteriaceae bacterium
AAAATTAAATGAAGAAAAGACTTTTTTCTGTGGTAGGGCCTACGGGAATTGGTAAAACGAAACTAGCAATCGCGGTGGCGAAATATTTTGGAACCGAAATTGTATCCTGTGATGCGCGCCAGTTTTTTGCAGAAATGCCCATTGGCACAGCTGCACCGACAGAAGATGAACTTGCCCAAGTGAAACACCATTTCATAGGAAACCTCAGTGTGGTGGATGAATATTCCATCGGGCAGTATGAAAAAGATGCCTTGGAAAAATTAGAACAGCTGTTCCAAAAGTATGACAATGTAGTGCTGGTGGGCGGTTCGGGAATGTATGAAAAGGCAGTTGCAGAGGGATTGAACAATCTTCCAGAATCAAATCCTGAAAATCAGAAAAAATTAGAACAGCTATTCAGCGAGGGTGGAATAGAAGCCTTGCAAAAACTTTTGAAAGAATCGGATAGTGTTTATTATCAGATAGTTGATAAAGAAAATCCGCGCCGACTGATGAGGGCTTTGGATATTATCTGGCAGACAGGAAAAACTTACACGGAAAATATTGAAAATCCGTTGGTTAAAAGAGATTTTGATGTTGTCAGAATTGGGATTTCTGCGGACAGAGAGATTGTCTATGACCGAATTAACCGAAGGGTGGATTTGATGGTGCAGAATGGGCTTTTGGAAGAAGCGAAAAATCTTATTCCTTATAAAGACAAAACAGCCCTGCAGACAGTGGGTTATACAGAATTATTCAAATATTTTTCAGGCGAGTGGGAGCTGGATTTTGCGATTTCAGAAATAAAGAAAAATTCCCGAAGATACGCCAAAAGACAGCTTACATGGCTTAGAAAACTAGAAAATATCCATTGGATAAAATATGACTACACACAGGAAGAATTAGAAAAATTATTAGAAATTATCAAAAAATGAAAAACTTTTTAAAGAAACAATGGAGTAATATCCTATTTGGCGGGTTTGTGTTGGCATTTTTCTTTGTGCCAGGTGTTCGTGAGTCTATTCAAAGACTTTTCTTGATGAAGCCTTCTTTGGAGAAGTCGCAGAGTATAGGAACGCTCTCAGAATCAGAATATAATGTAGAATTAAAGGGAATAAATGTCCCAGATGCCAATTTGTCCGATTTTAAGGGGAAACCTGTTTTTCTCAATTTTTGGGGAAGCTGGTGTCCGCCTTGTAGAGCTGAATTTCCTACTATCCAAAGCCTTTATGAAGGTAAAAAAGGGAAAATAGAATTTGTTCTCATTGCCATGCAGGATGAGGAACAGAAAGTGAGAGATTTTATTAAGAAAAATGGCTATACTACGCCTGTTTATCTACTGAAAGAGCCTCTTAGCGAGAAGTTTAGTATAGATGTTTTTCCTACGACTTTCATCCTTGGGAAAGAAGGGCAGATACTCAAAAAAGATGAAGGAGCGGCCGACTGGAATAGTCAGGCGGTTCATAGTTTTATAGATAAATTATAATTTTGGCAAGAGTTTTGCTGCTTTTATTATCAAAAAATATTTATAAAAATGAAAAAAATTAAGATGGCTTATCAAGTTTATAAAAACAGAAGTTTTTTTACTAAAATTCCTGATATTTTTAGAATGATAAAGTCTTCATTTAGAGGAGAGTATAAGATGAATAAATCATCAGTTATTATCCCAGTGCTTATATTTATCTACATGCTTTCTCCTTTGGATTTTATTCCAGATTTCATTCCTTTTATTGGGATTTTGGATGATTTGGGACTTTTTGCTATTGCGCTTTCCAAACTGACAAAAGAGCTGGATAATTTTTATCTATGGGAGGCTAATAGAGCAGAATAGTATTTTATAAACAACAATCTATAAATAAAAAAACATACTTTTTTAAGTATGTTTTTTTTGTAACTGCTCTTCTACGAAATCCAAAATATCTTTTGCAACATCTTCTTTGGATTTTAGAGCAAAATTTTTCTGTTCTGAAGGAGTGATGATTTTGATTTTATTGGTATCGTTTTTAAATCCAGCGCCACTGTCTTTTAGTGAGTTTAGGACGATCATATCTAAGTTTTTTCGCGCTAGTTTTCCTTTTGCGTTTTCTTCTTCATTCTGAGTTTCCAAAGCAAAACCAACTAAAAATTGATTTTTCTTTTTCTCGCCCATAGTTTTCAGAATGTCAGGATTTTTCACTAATGTGATGGTCATTTCATCATCATTCTTTTTGATTTTTTCTTGGGCAACTTCTTTCGGGGCGTAGTCTGCCACTGCAGCACTCATTATTGCAATATCTGTATTGTCAAAATGTTGAAATACAGCATTGTACATTTCTTTTGCGGAATTTACTTTTTCTAATGATATGTTTTTGTCAGTCCTTAGTACAGTCGGCCCTGAAATGAGAATCACCTTGGCTCCTCTTTTTTCGGCTTCTTCCGCGATGGCAAATCCCATTTTCCCAGAGGAATGATTTCCGATAAATCGTACAGGGTCAATGGCTTCGTAAGTTGGGCCTGCTGTCACAAGAACTGTTTTTCCTGCTAAAGATTTTTTTTGCTTAGAATTAAAGAAATCAAAAATAGTTTTATAAATAGTTTCTGTTTCTGCCATTCGCCCTTTGCCTATCAGCCCGCTCGCCAGTTCGCCTTCTTCGGCAGGAATGATGATGTTCCCATATTCTTCGGCAAGTTTTAGATTTCGCTCGGTAGAAGGGTGGATGTACATATCCAGATCCATCGCAGGAGCTATAAATACAGGACATTTTGCTGAAAGATAGGTGGCTATCACTAGATTGTCACATACGCCATTCACCATCTTCGCAAGAGTATTGGCGGTGCATGGCGCTACCAGCATTACATCTGCCCACAGAGCCAAATCTACATGGCTGTTCCATTCTCCATCTTGTGAGGAAAACTCGCTGAACACCTTTTTTTTAGATAAGGTGGATAGGGTAAGAGGGCTTACAAATTCTTTTGCGGACGGCGTTAGGATAACTTGTACTTCTGCTCCGTTTTTGATGAAATCCCTTACGAGAGTATTAATTTTATAAGCTGCGATACAGCCCGTGATTGCGATTAGTATTTTTTTTCCTGATAAATCCATTTTTAAAATTTTGGAATAAATTTAAGTAAAATAAAAACAAAAAAGTTGTAACTCACACGAAATTACAACTTTTTTGATAAAATAAATATAAAAATAAAAAAGATTATTTATCGGTTTTTCTGAAATAAATCTCATCATCCAACCATTCTTTGATGGCAATAGATGTAGGTTTTGGTAATTTTTCGTAGTATTTAGAGATTTCTATCTGTTCTCTATTTTCAAAAACTTCTTCTAAAGAAGTGTCACGCACAGCAAATTCATCAAGCTTATTATGCAGCTCAGTTCTTATTTCAGAGTTGATTTGCTCTGCTCTTTTTCCCATGATTACAATAGCTTCGTAGATACTTCCTACTTTTTCCTCTATTTTGTCTTTGTCGTAAGTAATGGTATTAACTTCAGCTTTGATATCTTTAATGTTTCTCATCTTTACAAAAAATTATTCTGCAAATTTAGTAAATAAAAAATAAATTCAAAAAACTTTATTTTTCCTCTTCTTCCTTTTCTCTCTTTTTCAGTTCTTCTTCTCTTTGTTTTTCTAGGAATTCAGCTTTTCTTTTTTCGTTTTCTTCGATTACTTTTAGGTGTTTTTCCAATTCTTTAGATAGTTTTTCTCTCATAGAAGCCGCTTCTTTAGAAGAACTAGTATCAGGATAATCTCTTTCTACATCCTTTGAAAAAGCGATGGCACTTTCTAAACGATCTTTTTTCAAATCATAGATAGAGTGCATTCCAAGCTCATACTTAGCCTTCATGATGTGCTCAAAACTTTTTTGTCTTAGTTTTGTGCTTGGGTAATCTTCCAACAAGTTCTCAAATGCGGTAACAGCCGCTCTGTAATCAGCCATTCTGAAGTATCTTCTGGCTTGTTCGTAGTATTTAGTTTCTAGCCTTTGGGTAAGCTCATCTATTTTTTTGTTAGCATCTTCTGCTCTTTCTTTGTCAGAATTAGGATGATTATTTAAGAAATCCTGAAGCATGTTGATAGCAGATTCTGTGCTGGATTGGTCTAGATTGTAGTCCGCAGCATCTTGATAGTAGCATATTGCAGCCATGTATGAAGCTTCTTCTCTTCTTGGGTCATTAAGGAAAGTACCTGCGAAATTTTTGAACTGGTGCCCTGCCAATCTGTAGTTTTTGTCATAATAGTTAGCATAAGCGAGTTTAAAAACCACTTCTGGTGCATCATCAGTCCCTGCTACAAGGTTAGGAAGTCTGTCATATAGTGCAATGGCGTTAGACCATTTTTTTTGTGCATAAAATTCATTAGCGGTATTGAGGATATAGTCTTTATCACTGCTTTTGAGTGCAGTGGTAAGTTGTCTATTACACGAAACTATGCTCAATGAAGCTAAAGCAATAACAAAATATTTTTTCATAAATTTTGACTAAAAATAAATTTAAACCACAAAAATATGATTTTTTTTGCCAAAAGAATTGATTTAACAAAAAATTATCATTTTTATTAGAAGATTATTTTTCATCAAAGCCTAAAATAGCAAAAACACAGTTGTGCAAATGTTCTATTACTTTTTTCTCTATTTTGAGAGGCAGGTCTTGTGAGGTGCAGTTTAGGAATTTTTCATAAAAAGACCTATTTCTGATGGTAAATAGGACAGTTCCTACGATAGTGGAGATGATGTCCTCCGCTTTTGCAGGTTTTTTGAAAGTTCCTGTGGCCATGCCTTTTTCTATGATTTTTTCTATAATATTAGTGCAGATGAGATAGAAATCAGTGAGAAGATTTCTAACTCTCTCAGAATTTTTCATTTCCTGAGTGACAAATCCATGGAAATGAGTGTATTTTAGAACTTCTCCTACCACGAAATTGATAATTTCTTTTATCTGGATTTCTGGTCTTATGTTGCCCAATATTTGGGTAAGTTCAGAGAATTTCTCTTTACTTCTCTGTATGCGGTATTCATACAGGCAGGTCATCATTTTTTCTTTTGAACCAAAATAGTACGAAATCATTGCTACATTGATATTGGCTTTCTTAGAAATCTCTCTTACAGAGGTGTCTTCAAAGCCATTTTGGGCAATAAGCTCCTCAGCCACATTTAGAATGTGAATTTGTTTTGCGTTAAAAGGTTTTTGCATGTCTTTTGTCAATTATAGTTAAACCAAATAGGTCTCTTACAAAGGTAAGGCAATTTTTGTGAAAAATACTAAAAAAATAACATGATGAATTTCATAAAATAAATTTTGTTTTCTACCGATTTTAGTTTAAATTTGGAGAAAAATTTTAAATAAAATGAACATACCAGCAGAACTAAAGTACACAAAAGACCATGAATGGGTAAGAATAGAAGGAAACATCGCTGTGGTGGGAATCACAGATTTCGCACAAGGTGAGTTAGGAGACATCGTTTTCGTAGATATTGACAGTGTGGGTGATGAGCTAAACGCAGGAGATGTTTTCGGAAGCGTGGAGGCTGTGAAGACAGTATCTGACCTATATCTTCCGCTTTCTGGGAAAGTAGTGGAGTTTAATGAAGAGCTAGAAAGTGAGCCAGAACTAGTGAACACAGATCCTTATGGAAAGGGCTGGATTATAAAATTAGAAATAGCAGAAGGTGCAGATCAGTCAGAACTTCTTTCTGCAGAACAATATAACGAAGTGATTGGATAAGATTAGTCGCTTATTTAGATACAAGATATTGCCCATTTATTGGGCATTTCTTACTTATATGCTTCTTAGTCCTAGTGAGGTTAATAGGGAGAAACATTGGTTTGAGTTTCATAACTTAGACAAGATTGTTCATTTCCTTATTTTTGTTGTTTTAGGATTCTGTTATAGGGTGGCTTTTTTTAAGCAAAAAAAATGGTTTTTTGTGGTGGTGATGTTTGTTTATGCACTATTCACGGAGGTTGCACAGGGACTTATGAATATGGGGCGGACGATGGATTTTTTTGACCTGATTGCGGATATGATGGGTGTAGGTTTTGGCTGTTTTCTTTTTTGGCAAATTTTGTCTTATATAGAGAAAAGGAAATAGGAGGTGATTTTAGGAATATAAGATAATTCTTTGATTTTTCTTACTTTTGCAAAAATTTTCAGAGATAATTTTTTTTAGATGAATAATGTTTATGATAATATTTTAGGTCTTATAGGGAATACTCCCATGGTAAGGCTTAATAAAGTGGTAGAGGACAATCCTGCAAAGGTTTTTGCGAAATTAGAATCTTATAACCCAGGGCATTCTGTGAAAGACAGGATAGCTCTGCATATTATAGAAACTGCTGAGAAAAAAGGAATTTTAACTAAAGGTGCTACCATCGTAGAGACTACTTCTGGGAATACAGGATTTTCGGTAGCGATGATAAGTGCATTACGCGGATACAAGTGCATTCTTGCGGTAAGTGATAAAACAAAACCCGAAAAAATAGCTTTCCTAAAATCATTGGGTGCGACTGTCTATGTATGTCCTGCCAGTGTTCCTGCTGATGACCCTCGCTCTTACTACGAAGTAGCCAAAAGAATTACCGCAGAAACGCCTAATTCGGTGTATATCAATCAGTATTTCAATGAGTTAAATGTAGAAGCGCATTATTTGACTACAGGAAAAGAAATTTGGGAGCAGACGGAAGGAAAAATCACTCATCTTTTTGGATGTACAGGAACGGGTGGAACGCTCTCTGGTTCAGCTAAATACATAAAAGAACAAAACCCTGATGTGAAAATCATCGGAGTGGATGCAGACGGCTCTATTCTGAAAACTTACCACGAAACAGGGAAGATTAATAAAGATGAAATTCACTCTTATCAAATAGAAGGTTTGGGGAAAAACTTAATTCCAGATACGCTTCTTTTTGACAAAATAGATGAATTCGTAAGGGTAAATGATGAAAATAGCGCCTACATGACCCGCGAAATAGCCATAAAAGAGGCTATTATGGGAGGGTATACTACGGGAGCTGTGATGCAGGCGTTTAAGCAATATTCTCAAAATCATACCTTTACGAAGGATGATGTGGTGGTGCTTATTTTCCCAGACCACGGCTCTAAATACATGACCAAAGTATACAGCGATGAGTGGATGGCGGAAATGGGCTTTACCCACAGTGATATGGCTAAATATAAAGAAGCTATTATAATATAAAAATTTGATTACTAATAAATTAGAAAAAATTATGGATATTTTTGAAAGAATTAAACAAAATCCAGGACCATTGGGTCAGTTTGCGGATTATGGTGAAGGATATTTTATTTTCCCAAAATTAGAAGGGAAAATCGGGCCGAGAATGAAATTTCAAGGAAAAGAAGTAGTTTTCTGGTCTGCAAATGACTATTTGGGTCTTTGTAACCACCCAGAAGTTTTGGAGGCAGATGCCAAAGCAGCAGCAGAATATGGAATGTTCTATCCAATGGGGGCTAGAGCGATGTCTGGTGAAACAGAAGCGCACCTGCAGCTGGAGAGAGAATTGGCTGAGTTTGTAGAGAAAGAAGCGGCTTATTTGCTGAACTTCGGTTATCAAGGAATGGTGTCTATCATAGATGCTTTGGTAACGAGAAGAGATGTTATCGTATATGATGCTGATTCTCACGCATGTATCATTGATGGGGTAAGACTACATTTCGGGACAAGTTTTACTTACAAACACAATGATATGGAGAGTTTGGAGAAAAACCTTGAAAGAGCAGCGAAAGTAGCAGAAGAAAACGGCGGCGGAATTTTAGTGATTACTGAGGGTGTTTTCGGTATGAGAGGTCAGCAAGGTAAATTAAAGGAAATCTGCGATTTGAAAAAGAAATTTAATTTCAGATTGTTGGTGGATGACGCTCATGGTTTCGGAACATTAGGAAAAAGAGGAGCTGGAGCAGGTGAGGAGCAAGGATGCCAAGACCAAATCGATGTGTATTTCTCTACTTTTGCTAAATCAATGGCTGGTTTCGGGGCTTTCGTGGCAGGAGATAAGCAGATTGTGAGATACCTTAAATTCAACCTTCGTTCTCAGATTTTTGCTAAATCTTTGACAATGCCGATGGTTATTGGAGGATTGAAGAGATTGGAGCTTTTGAGAAGCAGACCAGAAATCAAGGCTAAACTTTGGGAAAATGTTCGTAAATTACAAAACGGACTTAGAGAAAGAGGATTTAATTTAGGAGAAACGAATACCTGCGTAACACCTGTATTTATCCAAGGTTCGCCAGTAGAAGCAACGCTGTTGGTAAAAGACCTGAGAGAGAATTACGGAATTTTCACTTCGGTGGTGGTTTATCCAGTGATTCCAAAAGGAAATATCTTGCTAAGGTTGATTCCTACGGCATCTCATACCGATGCAGAAATCAACGAAACTCTGGACGCTTTCGCAGCATTGAAAGAAAAACTAGATTCAGGGTTTTATAAAGAACAAGAAAAACAAATGGGCTTGAACTTTATGCCGCTTTAAAAAATGATTTAAAATCCAATATTGAGCAAATCAATGTTGGATTTTTTTATTTTTGTAAAAAAATATTTTTTTGATGAGAAGAATTATTCTATTGGGGCTGTCGGCTTTTCCTGTTTTGGGATATTCTCAGACAGAAGAAGAGGAACCAAATGAAAAACAGATAGAAGAGGTGGTTTTTCAGAAAAAAGCCAAATCCACAGACCTTACCAATGTGCAGATTTCCTCGGAGGAGGTGAAGGAGGCGGCTACGGTTTCGGGGGGAGTGGAAACCCTGCTGAAAACCTTGCCTTCGGTAAATTCAAATACAGAACTGAGCTCTCAGTATATGGTGCGCGGTGGGAATTTTGATGAAAATCTCACTTACATCAATGATGTGGAAATCCTCAGACCGCTTCTCATCAGAAACAGCCAGCAGGAGGGGATGAGTATCATCAATCCTGATATGGTCTCTACGGTTAATTTTTCTGCGGGAGGCTTTGAGGCGAAATATGGCGACAAGATGTCTTCGGTGCTTAATATTTATTATCGCCAGCCAAGAGGTTTCGAACTCTCTGGTGAGGCATCACTCATTGGCGGCAGGCTGACTTTGGGAATGGCATCCAAAGACCAAAAACTTTCGGTTCTATTCGGTGCGAGGTACAGAAACACGAATTTGATTTTAAACACGCTGAACGAAAATACCGATTTTAATCCAAAATATTTTGATTTTCAGACTTATATAAATTATAAATTTAATCCGAAATGGAATTTGTCCTTTCTGGGCTATTGGATGAATAATATCTATGAAATGCGCCCAAAGGAAAGGAGTATAGATTTTGGGACTTTGCAAAATCCTATTACGCTGGATGTCTATTATGATGGGAAGGAGGAAGACAAGTATAAAAATATGATGGGAACGGTCTCGCTCAATTTTACTCCAAATGAAAAATGGGCGTTTTCTTGGGATAATTTCGCCTATCAAAACAGAGAGCGAGAATATTATACCATTTCATCGGCATTTAGATTGTTTGTGCCGAACGCTTCTACGGGTTATTATACAGCATCTTATGATATAGGAGGGCAGACAGACCACGCGAGGAATGATGTTTTGCTCAGGACTTTTGGGTCTCAGTTTAAAGTAAAATTTTCTCCTTCGGTCAATACCAAAATAGAAGTGGGAGCAAAGATAGAATCTGAAAAACTGCAAGATGCTACTAACGAATGGCGATTCGTGTCTTATAGCGGATATAGTTTTCCTATTCAAAATTATCCATTTGGGATTTTAAATTCTGCTCCTTTGGACTTAAACTACAGCATTAGTGGAATGAACGATGTGAATGCTACGAGGTTTTCGGCTTTTGCTCAATATTCCAAAAAATTCCTCTGGGGTGGGCATAAAATGTTTGTGAATGCAGGTGTGAGGGTGCAGAACTGGAGTTTTAATAAAGAATTTCTGTTTTCTCCAAGATTTCAGCTGGCTGTAAAGCCTGACTGGGAGACAGATATGCTGTTTCGTTTCGCGGCAGGGGTCTATTATCAGGCGCCTTATTATAGAGAAATTAAATCGCTTGATGGAAGTTTGGATAGTTCCATTAAGGCTCAAAAATCTTTGCATTTTATCCTTGCCAATGATTATGAATTTGCATGGAAAGACCGACCATTTAAGCTGACTACGGAACTTTATTATAAGAAAATGAGCAGCATGATGCCTTATTATATGGACAATATGCGCATAAGATATTCAGGGAAAAATAATGCGAAAGGCTATGCGTACGGTGTGGATGCGAGGTTGTTCGGGGAGTTCGTTCCTGGGGTGGATTCTTGGATTTCTGTGGGGTATTCCAGAATTTACGAAAATATTGATAATAAAGGTTTTATCCCTCGCCCTACCGACCAGCGTTTCCGTGTGTCTATGTTTTATCAAGACTATATGCCAAAATTCCCAAGCATGAGGGTAAATCTTACTTTGGTCTATGCGAGCGGGCTTCCTACGGGAACACCGATATTATTTAATGCAGATGGGACGCCTAATTTTGATACGGCATATCATTTCCAAAAAACATTGACCTCGTATAAGCGTGTGGATATAGGTCTTACCAAGATTTTTATAGACCAGAAAGACCATAAGCCTAAGAGTATTTTTTGGTCTAAATTCAAGGAATTAAGCCTTGGAGTTCAGGTTTTTAATGCATTTAATATTCATAATACTGTTGCTAATCAATGGATAAATGACATAGAGACAGGCTATTATTATCCTGTTCCTGTGCGATTGACAGGGCGTTTTTTCAATGCGAAATTGGAGTTTAAATTCTAATAAAAAACCACTGAGTTTATAATTCAGTGGTTTCTTTTCGTGGATTAAATATTTTGGGTTAAACAACTTTCACTACGAAATAGTTTTTCTTTCCTTTTTGAAGAAGAAGGAATTTCCCATTGATGAGGTTTTCTTCATTCGTGATGAAGCTTTCATTTACTTTGGTTTTGTTCACCGAGATAGAATTTCCTGTAAGTTCTCTCTTGGCTTCGCCTTTTGAGGAAAGGAAACCAGTTTTTTCTGAAAGCAGACTCACGATATCCGCACCGATGATTTCCTGCTTGCTGACTTCTTTCTGTGGAACGCCATCAAAAACTTCAAGGAAAGTCTGCTCGTCAAGTTTTTTCAAGTCATCCGAAGTAGAATTTCCGAAAAGAATTTTTGAAG
>CAUQKV010000041.1:0-10804 GCA_963518845.1 uncultured Flavobacteriaceae bacterium
ATTACATCATTCCTGGCATACCGCCTCCCATTGGTGGCATTGGTGGTTCAGGTTTTGGGATTTCTGTGATGACACACTCGGTAGTAAGAAGCATACCTGCTACAGATGCCGCATTTTCTAGGGCTACACGCGTTACCTTCGTAGGGTCTATGATTCCTGCTTCCAGCATGTTTACAAACTCATCCGTTTTTGCATTGTACCCAAAATCAGCCTTACCTTCTGATACTTTCGCTACGATTACAGAGCCTTCGCCTCCTGCATTCGCTACGATTTGTCTTAGTGGCTCTTCTATCGCTCTTTTCACGATTTTGATACCTGTGTTTTCATCTTGGTTCACTCCGTGAAGATTGTTCAGAGATTCTATCGCTCTTACAAGAGCTACTCCTCCACCTGCTACGATACCTTCTTCTACAGCGGCTCTCGTTGCATGCAGGGCATCATCTACTCGGTCTTTTTTCTCTTTCATCTCCACTTCAGAAGCAGCACCTACATAGAGCACAGCTACACCACCTGCCAATTTGGCCAATCTTTCTTGAAGTTTTTCTTTGTCATAGTCAGAAGTTGTAGATTCTAACTGCGCTTTGATTTGGTTTACTCTTGCTTTGATTTGGGCATCATCTCCTGCTCCGTTTACGATAGTCGTATTATCTTTGTCAATTACTACTTTTTCAGCTTTACCAAGAAGCTCGATAGAAGCATTTTCCATAGTGAAACCTCTTTCTTCAGAAATCACTTGTCCGCCCGTAAGGATAGCGATGTCTTCTAACATAGCTTTTCTTCTGTCACCGAAACCAGGAGCTTTCACAGCTGCGATTTTAAGCGAACCTCTTAATTTGTTCACAACCAAAGTTGCCAAAGCCTCGCCTTCTACTTCTTCGGAAATAATCAATAAAGATTTTCCCTGCTGAGCCACAGGCTCTAAAACTGGAAGCAGCTCCTTCATAGAAGAGATTTTTTTCTCTACTAAAAGAATGTACGGATTGTCCAATTCTGCCACCATTTTGTCTGGATTAGTCACGAAATATGGCGACTGGTAACCTCTGTCAAACTGCATCCCTTCCACCACATCTACCGTAGTATCTATTCCTTTCGCTTCCTCCACAGTGATTACACCTTCTTTTCCTACTTTCGCGAAAGCATCAGCGATAAGTCCACCTATGGTTTCATCATTGTTAGCAGAAACAGAAGCTACTTGCTTGATTTTATCATTGTTATCTCCTACTTGCTGAGACTGAGATTTAAGGTTTTCTACCACTGCAGAAACAGCCTTGTCGATTCCTCTTTTCAGGTCCATTGGGTTTGCTCCTGCTGCCACATTTTTCAGCCCTTCTCTCACGATAGCCTGAGCCAAAACAGTAGCCGTAGTTGTTCCATCTCCTGCGATGTCATTGGTTTTAGAAGCTACTTCTTTTACCATCTGAGCACCCATGTTTTCTACTTTGTCTTCCAGCTCGATTTCTTTTGCTACAGAAACTCCGTCTTTGGTCACATGCGGAGCGCCGAAAGATTTCTCAATCACTACATTTCGCCCTTTAGGTCCCAATGTCACTTTTACTGCATTCGCCAATGCATCTACACCTCTTTTTAATGCGTCTCTTGATTCAATATCAAATTTAATTTCTTTTGCCATTTCTTCAGATTTTTAAATATTCTAGACAAATACATCTAGATTTTTACATTTTTTTAATTTTAAATAAATTCTTTTTTCTCTATGCAATTTGGACAATTCTACATTTTTCGCAGAGAGGATAGGATTCCACAAAGTTTTTGATTTTTTCCTTTGCTTCTGCAAAACTTCCATTGATGTAGAAATATAGAGCTGTCTCGGTGCTTCCCTCAAAATAAGAAGTAACCACTATCTCATCATTTAGTGTTTCTTCAATATTTTTATAAACCTCATTGATATCACAGTTCTGATAAACCTCCTCTGGCAGGTCTGTTCCGTTAATATAAATTGCCAATCCTTCTGCTGTTCCTACTTCTTGGGAAAAATCTTCGCCATATAGTTTAGAACCTTTCGGGATACCGATTTCTTCTAGTTTGTGTAGTAGCTCCTTCACGGCTTCAGGACTATTGAGTTCCAGCTCAATATCACAATACTCCACCTCTCCATTCTTATCCATCATAGTACCGCCTCCAGATGTCGCTCCTAAATTTCCTTCTGATAGAAATTCTTCTATTAAATCTTCCAAATCGTGCCTATCAAAAGGCTGTAATTTAGCATTTAGCTGTAATGTATAGAACATAATATTTTAATTTTTTATCCCAAAATTCCTAACAAATCAGACTCTCTTATGATAAGATAATCCTTACCATCTAGTTTTAATTCTTGTCCAGCGTATTTTCCGTAAAGAACCTTGTCTCCTACTTTCACAGTAAGCGGCTCGTCTTTTTTGCCATTTCCTACGGCTACTACTACGCCTTCCTGTGGTTTTTCTTTTGCTGTATCTGGAATGATCAATCCTGATGCTGTCTTTGTCTCTGCTGGAGCTGGTTCTACCAATACTCTATCTGCTAATGGTTTAAAATTTACTGACATAATTATTTCTTTTATTAAATGATTTAATTTTTGAATGATACTCTCTAAATTTATACCAAAATCAAATTGTGACATTTTTGTCAGTTTTCCTCACTTTATGAATGAAAATTTGACACACCTATGAATTTTTTACAACTTTTTTAACAAAATTTTAGTATATTGCGAAAACTTAAACTTAATATATGGTAGAATATTTTTCATTTTTTATATTGCTGTCTGTCATCATTATGGGAATTGTGATGCTGAGCAATAAAATAAAAGTCGCATACCCTATCCTTCTGCTCATCGCAGGGCTGGGCGTAGGTTTCCTTCCTAACACACCTAATATAAAAATAGACCCACATCTGATTTTTATTATCTTCCTGCCTCCACTTTTATACGAAGCAGCGCTAGCTAACTCGTGGAAAGAGATTTGGCGCTGGAGGAGAATTATTTTCAGTTTTGCATTTATTGTGGTTTTTTTGACCGCAATTTCTGTCGCATTGTTTGTCAATCATTATATTCCTGGGTTTTCACTGGCGCTGGGCTTTCTTCTTGGAGGGATAGTTTCTCCTCCTGATGCGGTGAGTGCTGGAGCTATTCTAAAATTCGTGAAAGTCCCTAAAAGAATCGCTACTATTTTGGAAGGAGAAAGTTTATTCAATGATGCTTCCTCTCTTATAATCCTAAGATTCTCTATGGCAGCAGTAGCTACTGGGCAGTTCATATGGCAGGATGCAGCGGGAAGTTTCGCTTGGATGATTTTCGGAGGAACGGGCATTGGACTTTTTATAGCGTTCGTTGTTATGCAAATTCATAGATTACTTCCTACCAATGAAGATATTGATGTAATACTCTCTCTATTAACACCTTACATTATGTACATAATCGCAGAAGAGGTTCATGCTTCTGGGGTAATGGCGGTTGTATGTGGAGGTCTGTATTTGGCTTATCATAACATTCATATTTTGAGTAGTTCATCCAGAATTAGAGGTATTAATGTTTGGCATAGTTTCACTTTCCTTCTCAATGGTTTGGTATTCTTGCTAATCGGTTTGGGGCTTCCTGACATTGTAGAAGGGCTAAAAAAAGACGGAATAAGCTTATATGATGCTTCTATTTATGGGGTTTTAGTGACAATAGTGCTGATTGTTGTGCGTCTTTTGGCTTCGTATGGTGCAGTCATTGTAACCAAAGTGATGAGCAATTTCATCACTGTAGCCGACCCTAAAATAAATCTAAAAGCGCCTTTCATCATCGGATGGTCTGGGATGCGTGGAGTGGTTTCCTTGGCAGCGGCTCTTTCCATTCCGCTAACATTGGATGACGGCACACCTTTCCCAAACAGAAGCCTTATATTATACATCACTTTCGTGACTATTTTCGTGACTTTGGTTTTTCAGGGACTTACTTTACCTTTCATTATCAAGAAGTTAAAACTCCCTAAATTCAACGACCATTTTCCTGAGCACGAAACCGAGAGATTTATTCTGAGAAAATTGGCCAAAAGCTCTATCGACTATCTAACAACCAATTACAAAGAAGAAATGAAAAACAGCTTTGAGCTGAGAGCTGTAGTGAGCCGATGGGAACAGCGATTAGTAACGGAAGAGGAGCTAAAAATACCTGACCACATCAAAGAAATCTACATCGATGTGCTCTGCAAAAAAAGAAATATTCTTTTTGAAATTAACAATAAATACCCGAAAATCAACGAGGATATCATCCGAAAATTCATTCATCGTATAGATTTGGAAGAAGAAAGAATAAGACACGAGTAAAACCATGCAAAAGAAAAAAATACTTATTCGTATCGGCTCTCTCCGCCACGGCGGAGCAGAGAAGGTTTTGGCAACTTTCCTTAAAAATATCCCATCCGATAAATACGAAGTGGATCTCCTGCTGAATCTCTATTCTGGGAAATATCTTTCCGAAATCCCGAGCTGGATAAACATCCTCTATCTCATCAAAGGAGAGATGATTCCTACCAACAGACCGCAGGACATTCCGATAAAAGCGCTTCGTGTAGGATATCTATTTTTATTGAAAAAATTCCCAAAACTGCTCTACAAATTCATTCTTAAAGACAAAAAATATGATGTAGAATTTGCGGCAATTCATGGAGTAAGGGACGAAATCCTAAACTCTCCTATCACCTCTTCGAAAAAAATTGTTTGGATTCACAATGACTTGCGAAAAACCCAATTTCACAACTATACGGATGATGAAATCAGGAAGTTTTTTAAGTTTGATAAAATTATGGTGATTTCCGAGCATATCCAAAAAGATTTTGAAAACTTGGCTAAAAATGAAGACGAAAAAAAGCGAATCGTGCGAATTTACAACCCACTTGACACAGATGAAATTTTAAGAAAAAGTGAAGCGCCTCTGACTGGCGATTATCAGCATCCTTTGTTTTTGTCCGTTGGGACGGTTTTCCCACAGAAAGGATTTGACCGACTGCTGAAAGCCCACAAAAGGCTTTTGGATGAGGGATTTTCCCATCAGATTTTAATCGTGGGAGATGGCTACGATTTTGAAAATATTAAAAAACTAAAAGCAGAACTTGGCGTAGAAAACACCGCTAAAATGCTTGGTTTTACAGACAATCCGTATCCTTATTTTAGAAGCGCGGATTTCTATGTCCTCAGCTCAAGATACGAAGGCTATCCTACAGTACTATTCGAAGCTATTACACTGAAAAAAAATATCATCGCCACTGATGTTTCTGGAGTGCGAGAAATGCTGAATGATGGAGAACTAGGACTGATTGTAGAGAATTCCGAAGAAGGAATTTATCAAGGAATGAAAGAAGCTCTGAGTAATGCAGATAACTTCAACAAGTATCAAGAAAAACTAAAAAACTACACCATGCCTTTCAACCTTGAAAACTCTGTTAAAAAAATAATGGAAATCATTGATAATTAGATGAAATACACTATCATACAAAAGGATTTTTACCGTGCCTGCGGGCAGTGGCTTTCTCATTTTCAAATGCTAAAAAAATGCCTCAGTCCCAATCTGCACTATATCTATTGGTTTCGTAATGCACAGAAATACCCAAAATCTTCTTTAATAGGGAAAATTTATCGGTTTATCCTAAGGCATTATCAGATAAAATACGGTTTCCAAATTTATCCAGAAACGGAAATTGGTGAAGGCTTTTATTTAGGGCATTGGGGAGTGTTGGTTATCAATCCAGAAACCATCATTGGCAAAAATTGTAACATCGCACAGGGCGTAACCATTGGGCAGACCAACAGAGGAAAATCCATAGGCGTCCCTAAAATAGGCAACGAAGTCTGGATAGGCGCCAATGCTGTGATAGTCGGCGGAATTACCATCGGAGATAATGTCCTCATCGCACCAAATGCGTATGTGAATATGGATGTTCCTTCTAATTCTGTAGTTGTGGGAAACCCTGCCCAAATCATCCCTAATGAAAATGCTACAGAAGGATACATTAACAATAAAATTTGATTTTTAAATGGCACTATCTTATAAAGTTATTTTTGAAAATAATAAAAAATGGGTAGAAAGAAAACTTGGTGAAGATGCTGATTTTTTCAAAAATCTAGCCAAAGAACAGAACCCAGAATACCTATACATAGGCTGCTCAGACAGCCGAGTAACTACGGAAGAACTCATGGGACTAAAACCTGGTGAAGTTTTTGTGCATAGAAATATTGCTAATCTGGTAAATACACTGGATCTGAATGCAATATCTGCTATACAATACGCCGTAGAACACCTGAAAGTAAAACACATCATTGTCTGCGGGCATTATGATTGTGGAGGAATAAAAGCGGCGATGAGTCCAGAAGATTTGGGACTACTGAATCCTTGGCTCAGAAATATCCGAGATATTTACAGACTTCACCGCATAGAACTAGATGCCATAGCTGATGAAAAGGAACGAAACAACCGATTAGTAGAACTAAATGTGCAGGAGCAGTGCATCAATGTCATCAAGCTTGCCTGCGTGCAGGAGCGATATATCGTAGATGAATACCCTATCGTTCACGGATGGGTTTTTGATATTTCCACAGGGAAACTAAAAGACCTGAATTTAGATTTTAAAAACATCCTGAAAGACATTCAGGAAATCTACAATCTCACTGATTCTGAATGGGTAATGAGCCGAAAGCACAATAAAAATATCAAAAACGCATAAAACAAAAATGCTGCAAAATTTTGCAGCATTTTTTATATTTTAAAATGGATGTCTTTTTCCTTTTCTTAGTACAGAATCTTCAGAATCTCCTGATTTAGAGTGATTTTCTAATCCATTGAGGCTGATTTTCATTCCTGAAACATCCTCTTGAATTTTTTTCCATTTTTGGATAGTAGCAAGAGAAGTATGGTCTAATAATTCCAATTCTCCGAGATTAAATCTCACTTCCTTGTATTTATTTAATGAATCTAAAAACTCTCCCAGCTTCATATTGTTACTAAACAGAAGGCTTCCCTTCGCTTCTACTTCTGCTATTTCAGGGTCATTATTTACTATATTCATATTCAAATGAAGGAAATCTTGAACCTTGGCACCATTCATCATATTGATAATGATTTTTAGCACAATTCCAAAAGCCACACCTGCCAAAAGGTCTGTCAAAAGGGTAACTATCACCGTAGAAACAAAAATAACAAACTGCCCTTTTCCAATGTGGAAAATGTGTATAAATTCTCTTGGGTGAGCCAGATTAAACCCTACAAAAACCAGCATCGCAGAAAGTGCCGTGTTTGGTATCATCTCAATAAGCGGAACCGCGAAAATGACTGCCAAAAGCATAAACAATCCATGGAAAAAATTTGCCCATCTTGTCACCGCACCATTAGAAACATTGGCTGAACTTCTCGCTACCTCTGATATCATCGGCTGTCCGCCTACCAGTCCAGAAAGCACATTTCCGAAACCTACCGCAGAAAGGTCTTTATTAAAGTCTGATTTTCTTCTGTACGGGTCTACTAAATCTATCGCTTTGGCTGTCAAAAGAGATTCGATAGAACCAATCAGTAAAAACAAAATAACATACTGCACAAAAACGCCTGTATGAGTCCACATTCCAGAAAAATCAGCAACGAAAACTCCATTTTTGAAAGTGTCAAAAATACTACCGATTTCCACCTTTTCGTTGGCGCTCATTTCAAAATAAATTCCCATCGGTATCGCTACCAAAAGTACCACTAACGGAGCAGGAATTTTCTTCACTATTGGGTTTTTAATCATTCCCATTCCAAAAAGAATCGCCAAACAAGTCAGCCCCAAAATCGTATTTTCTCTATCAGCATTCATTATGCTGTTTGGTAAATGTTTCAGCAAATCTATCACGCCCATTCCTGCCAAATCATCAGGTTTAATACCCAAAAGCAAGTGTAACTGTTTAGACATGATGATAATTCCTATCGCTGCCAGCATCCCATGAACCGCCGCAGAAGGGAACAAATCTGCATATTTACCCAGTTTCAGTAGTCCCATCACAATCTGAATAACACCAGCTACCGCAATAGTAGCTACTGCCATCTTCCAGCCAGTTTCTCCACCACCAAACGCAGCCACTGCACCTGCACCTATGGAAATAAGTCCTGCCGCAGGCCCTTTGACAGATAATCTAGATCCAGCAAAAAAACTCACCACTATTCCGCCAATAATCGCAGAAACAACCCCAAATATCGGAGGAAAGTCCGCCGCTTTGGCAACTCCCATACTCAACGGTAATGCTAACAAAAATACCAAAAACCCAGCAAGTGCGTCTTTGGTAAAATTCTCTTTAAGACCTGCCAAACCATCAGCAGGAATCTTGTTTGAACTCATCGTAAAAATCTTTTTATAAAATTATCTATCGTAAAAAAATATTTGCAAATGGAATGCAACGATACAAATTTATATAATTTTGATTTTTTAACAAATTTTTTCTTAATTTTTATTTAAAAATCTTTCAAAAAACAATCTCTGCGAAGGAAAAGCAATATCTTCCAGCTGGATGTTTTCTTTCTTAACCCAAACAGTTTCAGCTATTTCTGATTTTTCTAAATTGACAGAAAATTTTTCTTCCACACGATATTCAAATAACAAATCCAGTGTATTATAGTCGATTCCTTTATAGTGGTAGGTATTTGGCAGACTCATCAAAAATCTAAGTTTTTCAGTGTCTATTTCTATATCCAGCTCCTCTTTCAGTTCCCGAAAACAGGTAAATTCTGCACTCTCACGAGGATCTGTAAAACCTCCTGCCAAATCTAGTTTTCCTTTGGCTGGCTCTTGGTTTCTCTTGGTCAGTAAAATTTCATCGCCACAGATAACAACCACAGCCACCGCCGCTGCACAATTATGATACAAAACAAAATCACACTCTGGGCAGCTCCATCTTTTTCCTTGTTCCCAGCAGAGTGATTTTTTTCCGCATTTTGGGCAAAAATTTAATTCATTCATTTTTTTATTGATTTCTTGGGTGATATTTTAAAATCGTTTCATGGAGTTCTTCCGTATTCAGATGGGTATAAATCTCCGTAGTGGTAATGCTCGAATGCCCGAGCATCTCCTGTATAAACCGCAAGTCCGCTCCATTCTGAAGAAGATGAGTCGCAAAAGAATGGCGAAAAGTGTGAGGCGAGATATTTTTCTGAATGCCTGCTTTTCTCACTATTTCCTTTATGATAAGGAAAACCATCTGCCTAGAAATCTGCGCTCCTCTGCTGTTTAAGAATAAAATATCGGAATGTTTGGGATTTATTTTTTGTTTATTTCTGATGTTATTGATGTAGTTTTTAATGAAATCTGCTGTATAATCAGCCAACGGAACAAAGCGAACCTTGTCGCCTTTCCCTTGTATTTTGAGGTAATTTTCTTTAAAATTAATATTTGAAATCTGAAGCTCCGTAAGCTCCGAAACACGCAGCCCACAGCCATACAAAACCTCTATCATACAGCGGTTTCTCTTTGCTAAATCGGTATTTTCTTCCGTTGCAGAAATTAGTTTTTCTATTTCTTCCAAAGACAATATATCAGGCAGATAAAGCCCTAATTTAGGCGTTTCTAAAAGAGCCGAAGGATTGTCCTCGCGAAGTTCATCTTCCAGCAAAAAACTGAAAAATCCTTTAATAGAAGAAATCCACCTTGCCTGTGTCCTTTCACTGTAATTGATTTTTGATACTTGGTAAAGAAACTCCTGCAAATGCTCATAAGAAATGGTAATGGGCGTAATTTTTATCAGGTTCTGCTCTGCAAAATCCTGTAATTTTTGCAAGTCTGAAACATATGCTTCAATGGTGTTTTCTGAAGCATTTTTCTCAAACCTCAGATAGTTAGCATAGTTTTCAATAGCTTCATTCCAAGTCATTCTCTAATTCTTCCTTAGATATTTTTAGTATTTCAACACCCGCATCTTTCAGGAACGCAAGCCCTTCATTATCAGAATAATCCTGTATATACACCACTCTTTTTATCCCAGACTGGAAAATCAGTTTGCTGCACTCTTTACACGGCGAAAGGGTGAGATACAATGTCGCTCCCTCGCAGGACTGCGTGCTTCGGGATATTTTCAGAATGGCATTAGCCTCTGCATGGAGAACATACCATTTGGTTTGGTTATTCTCATCTTCGCAGCAGTTTTCAAAACCAGAAGGCGTGCCGTTATACCCATCAGAGATGATGGTTCTGTCCTTTACGATGAGCGCTCCCACCTGCTTCCTCTTGCAGTAGGAAAGTTTCGCCCATTCCAGAGCCATTTTTAGGTAGGCAACATCATATTTGTTGTGCATAAGTTTTATTTTTAATTCTGATTATTCAGCTTTCTTTTGACTTTTCAAATAAGCATCCCAGCCCTGCGCTGTAAGTTCGGCAAGTTCATTAGACCCTTTGAGAACCAAATAATTTCCCTGCTCTTCCTCCACAGCATGCCCGATGATGGTAAAATCTGGATTGTTTTTAATTTTATCAAAATCACTTTGAGATATGGTAAACAGCAGTTCATAGTCCTCTCCCCCATTCAATGCTGTCATCACAGGATTAAGATTAAACTCATCTGCTGTGCTTATGGTAAGCTCATCCATCGGGATTTTTTCCTCATAAATCCTAAAACCAACCTTTGACCTGTCAGAAAGATGCAAAACTTCTGATGCCAGCCCATCGGAAATATCTATCATAGAGGTAGGTTTCACGCCCAATTCTTCTAAAATTCCTTTAATATCTGTTCTCGCCTCTGGCTTTAGCTGGCGCTCCAAGATATAGTCATACCCTTCCATCTCTGGCTGCATATTAGGATTTTTGAGATAAACAGAATGCTC
>CAUQKV010000042.1:0-10694 GCA_963518845.1 uncultured Flavobacteriaceae bacterium
TGCAGAAAGGAAGGGATTCGAACCCTCGATACGGTTACCCGTATACCACCTTTCCAGGGTGGCCTCTTCAACCACTCGAGCACCTTTCTATTAATTCTGCAAATGTATAAAATAATTTTTAATTACAAGACATCTCCCCTCTCAAATTTTTAGAAAACTGCTGGGAAAAACTTCCTGCATACTTAGGATTATCTATCAGATGCATCGCCTTTGTCAAAGCGCTTTCTATGGTAATATCTCCTCCGCTGATGGCATTGATTTTAGAAAAAACATTGCTATTTTCATACTTCCCTAAACTCACACCGCCCGATGGACACTGGCTTATGACCACGATATCTATATTTTTATTGCGTATTTTCTGCAAAATTTCCAGTGTTTTGGCATCTCCGAAAATCGTCCCCGAACCAAAAATTTGGATAATTAAAACCCTTACAACATCTATTTTCAGTAAATATTCCAAATCCATCCCTGGGAAAATCCTGCACAAATGCACGCTGGTACTCAGATGATAGTCCACAGAAAACTTTTCATCCTGCTGAGGGCGGAAGAGATAACTTTCTTTAATGTTCAAAAACACGCCTGATTTACCCAAAATAGGATAATTAGGGCTTTGGAAGGCATCAAAGTTTTCCGAACTATACTTTATACTTCTGTTTCCGCGCAGGAGCTGATGCTCAAAATACAAAGCCACTTCCTGAATAACTGCCTCATTTTCTTTATACAAACTCGCATAGTAAAGGCTCGTCAGCAGGTTTTCTTTGGCATCTGTACGCAGGTCACCTATTGGCAACTGAGAACCTGTCAAAATCACTGGTTTGCGCAGTCCTTTCAGCATAAAACTCAGTGCCGAAGAGGTGTAAGCCATCGTATCTGTGCCATGCAGAATAAGAAATCCATCGTATTTTTCATAATCTGCCTCTATCACTTCTGCTATCGCCCTCCATTTTTCAGGGCCGATGTCCGAGCTGTCCAATGGCGGCGAAAACGAATGAATGTAAGTATCACAATCCAGTAGCTTGATTTCGGGTAATTTATCAAAAATCAAATCAAAATCAAAGGGTTTAAGACTTCCCGTATTGTAGTCTTTTTCCATTCCGATGGTGCCGCCTGTGTAGATAATCAGAACTTTTCTTTTCATGGGTTAAATTTTGTCAAAAATAACGGAATTTAAATTCAAAACAAACTCCTCCAAATTCTTTTTCCACATTTTAGGATTATTTTTAGAAAAATATAGTGATATAGAGGGCTTTTCAGACACAAAACAAGCATAGCTCTTTTCCATTGGTAAAACTTTCAAATCATCCATTCCTTCAAAACCCAAAGTAAGCGATTTATTCGGTTCATAAAGCTGATTGATCACCCAATATCCCGATATATCCAGCTCGTTTCCTTCCAGCTCCTCTGAAATAACCCAATTATGTTCGCTTAATTTCCTTCTTAAATCTTCTATATGGCTGTTCATTATCTTTTTAGCAGACTCATTATCTCTTTGGATTTATTCTTATCGTGGTATTCTTCTGTGGCATAGTGTTTTGCATCATACCCAAAGTCATTTTTCACACTTATTTCAGCGCCATTTTCTAAAAGAATTTCAATAATATCAAGATTCCCAAGAATACAGGCGTTTTGGATGGGAGTGAAATTCAGTTCTCCCTGCTGATTTACATCTGCTCCGTTTTTTATCAACAAAATAACATCTTCCTTAGACTGAGAATTAACTGCCAAGTTTAACAGCGTTTCCCCCATCGTGCCTAAATCATGGACGGAAGTAATGGGACTACAATCCAAAAAACTAGGAAAATCCTGATATTTCGAAAAAAGTTTTGTCAAAAATTCATCCATTTGCTCCAAATAATTTTTCACTTATAAAATCACTTAATTTCATAAGTTTTTAGTTCAATTCAAACTAATTTAAAAGTAGGCTATTTATATTCTCTGGCTTTCTCGCCCACTCCACATTATACACAAAATCAGCATCTTCCAGAGTTTTCACTTCTTCCAAAGACTGGGCTTTTGCTTTTATTTTTAATATTTCTCCCACAGAAATTTTTGCTGAAAGTTTTTTGAATAAAGTCTCTACATCCTCGAAACAAAGGCTCCATATCGTCTGCCCTACAAACGGCTGTTCCAGCCAGATGATTTTGTGCTCCGATATATCCAAAACTCCGAAAACCAAGCCTTTTTGTAAAGGCTGAGAAATGCGTATCTGATGAATCACACACGATGGATCATAGGCCACTCCGCTTCGTTCAGAGACTTTCATTTTATGTTTTGAATCCATCCAGCCCACCACCAAATTAGGCGTGATACTTCCCAAACTATACGCATTACAAGTAAACACCACATATTTCCCGCCCGCCTTTTGTAAAGCATTGATATCCACATCTATATATTCCGCTGTACCGATTTTATTAGGAATAGAACGAATATCTCCACTATGTTTACAGCCTAATAGACTGAGATTAGAATAGTTACACACATCTCGCTCGTTCTCATAAATAATACTGCACGACAAATCCATATCCATATGCTGGGCTGGAAGATCTTTTCCCCATTGCATAAAAAGCCTTATTTTATTACCTTCTAATGGAAATGTTTCCCCCATCAAAGTTGGATTAAAATCCTGTAAATTTTGGCTTCTGTCTCCTATGGGAAGCGGAATTTCGTAGAGTTTTGGGTCAATGTATATATTTTTAAATCCTGCTTCGGACTGAGAAAATCTTCTCTCTATCTCTTTCAAAGTAAAATCCTTGATATAATATTGAAAATCAACCAATTCAGCATCCGAATACAAACTCAAAAATTTATTCGCTGGAATACTTTTTCTCGTTCCTATTGCTGTTTTTACACTGCGCTGCGCTTCCCTGTCAAAATAAATTTCCACAAAAGAATTCAGGGTAAGTAAAAACTTCATAGGAACTTCCGAGGAAACCTTCTCAAAGGTCTGCAAAGTTTCTTCTGCACCAAACCAAAGCATATTGGAAAACAATGACCTCGCAAACAAACTCGGTTTCTGCTGTAAAAGCGCAAAAGTCCTTTCTGCATCGCTTTTTGAACGGAAATAATCTACTTTCCCCTGCCAGACTTCATAAGCTTGATTATAAAAAACATCCAAAACGGCTTTCAACTTATCAAAGCCTTTCTTTCTGCTGTATTCAGCCAAACGAAGCGCTCGGATAAAACGAACCCACATCTGGCGGTTAGGATGCATCTGTTCAGCTATTTTTTCTACCGAAAGAGGCAATTGGTTTAGCCAAACAGCCACCATTTTTGCTTCTTTACGGGAATATTTCAGTTTTAGTTGTTCTTTACCGACAATTTTAGCAAAAACACTCAAATCATTCTGTCTTTGGATATGTTTATGATTTTGCTCTATATTTTTAACGATTATTTTGGGTTTGATAATTTGTAAAAATCCTGTTTTCTTGTACCATAAATACCGTAAAATATCAGTCGGACTGCGGAAATACACGCCTGCATCCTGCTCTCTTCCCTGCGAAATAAGTTCATCCACTACAAGAATCAGCGTTTCTTTAATTCCTACAACTACTTCATTTTCAAGTTTATAATATTTTAAAAGTAATTTAAGTGAATCTGTCTGTGTGGCATCCAGCGGAACTTTAGAAACGAGCAGACTCTCCAAAAGAGCCTTCATTTCTTTTTCTGTCCAAAGGTCGATGACTTTGAGCTTACTTCCTTGATTTTCAAGCTTTAATTTATCAAAAATAAAAGGCGTTCCGCAGAATGGACAGCCGTTATAGCGGTTCATGGGAAATGTCCCATCAGGAATGATATGTCCGCAGTCCAGCTTTACAGCGGCATACCCATAATCATAATAAACTTGGTCATAATAGTGTCTTATGGTTTCTTTATTAGGAAGTTCTCCTATTTCTTCATTAAACCAAGCCGTTATCCAGTGGTCATAGACGGTCTCTCCTGTGGGAATTTCCCAATTTTTCACCAAAGGAGTCCAGTTTAGTTTTGTTCCTAAAATTTCCTCAAAATGAGATTTTATCCCTTCTTTAAAGGCAGAAGTGGTGTGATTTATGGCGTGTAATAATGGCTCTGTGACCACAAAACCATGCTTACGAAGCGTATCAATGAGGCGAAGCGTTTCGCCTGTCAGTTTAGTAAAACTGGTGTTTGCATTAGGAATATAGACAGCATTCTGGCGAAGCGCTATTTTCTGTAAATCACTGATAATATGAGCGTTATTAACATCCATTTTTTTACATTTATTTTAAATTTCCCAAATATGAACAAAATAAAAGCAAGGTAATTGCATAAGTAAATCAACCTAAATGAAAAGAAGTAACTCATGCTTGACCTTGCTTATTCTTTATGAAAAATCCCACTACGAAGATAGTAATTTTTTTCTATTTGTGAAGAATATTTTATACACAATTATTTCCTAATGAAATTATAAAACTGGTCACACAATTCAAGGTTATTTTTCATTATTCTTTTCGCTCATATTTTAGATAAATTTTTAATATTCAATAAAATATATTCATTTTTATTTAAAGTATAACAAAAAATATCTAAAAAATCTATATTTATGTTAATAAATTTCATCATTACTAATCAACCAAATGTTTCAGGTAGCTTTGAGTAGATGTTGGATTTATCAACTCAACCTACTTTAACTAAGCGTCTTTCAATAAATCTTGTGGCTTTAATACAGTTTCCCCTGAAATATGTTTTTTTAATAGTTTTACAAGCTGGGTGTAGGTTTTTTTGTAAAAATCATTTTTTGTTTTTTGTAAAAATTTTTCATATTTTCCGATAATGAAAGAAATTTGTTCTTTATCGAACGAATTAATTTCATTATTGAGCATAATAGAAAATTCCCAAAATGACTCATTAGCAGGAGGTAGATCTAAAAGAGAGACTGCATAATCAAACCAATCAGGCTCTTTTTTTAATAATTCACGATAAGATCCTATTAAATCTAGAGCTACACGTCGCCGAATTTTTTTGCTCTCATGATTCCTGAACTTACTTAAATAATCAAAACATAAAAGCTTGCGCTTTTCTTGAGTGGATAAAAAACCAAATTCGCCTAATGCACGCAAACAATGCCATAAAATTTTTTCATCATCTGCATATTTGTCGCCGAACACCATGGCTAATTTTAAACTATCTATATTCTCCGTGAATTCAGACGGCATACGGTGATAGCAGGCTATTTTAGACATTGTATCAGCTGTATCCAATGGCGTAGAGTCTGTCTCTTTATCGTTTAAAAAGGCGGTTAGATAGTCTAACAACTTCTGGAATTGCTTGGGTTTTCCTAATTCTCTGCTGATATATTTCATAGTGTTGTCTTTGGTTTGGTTACAATTTTGTTTGAGGTTTTTCTTTTACAAAAGCCCACCCTTGCTACAGTTGCTATTCAAAAGGATTATATTGACCAAGATTTTTTCCCCAATCTAAATCAATGAATCTATCTTTAAATGTTTCATATACAGTTTGGGAATTAATTCTATATGCAGAATAATTCTGTATTTCCTCTAATTTAGATATATCTGTGAAAGAAATGAACACTGGAATATTTTTATTAATTCCAATGGTTTCCATTTTTGATTTTACATTAATAAGCGATGATATACATATATCAAACATGGCTTTTCTATATTTATTAAAATCACTTTTATCCATATCTTCATAGTGGTTTAATTTTTTATTAAATTCTTTTAACTCACTATTTTCTAGATTGTAGCTTAAATTCTCCCATTCATTTGGAGACCATTTATAATATAAATAATCATCATTATTTGTTACGCTATTTTTAGATATTAATTTATCTAAATCTTCTAAATTTGACAATGCTAAAATAAAATTACTCATTTCATCATTACATACAAGAGAGATGGCGTAAGGCTCATTTCTATTTAAAACCATTTTACTTAAATCGGTAAAAATAGCATCGCTCAATATATTGACTATATTTTCCATAATAATTTCCTTAACCAAAAACATTTTCCCTATTTGTTGTAGAGTTTTTTCTTTTACACCTGCCTACTATTACTACAAATAGTTAGAATAATTTTTAGAAATTTCTATTTTCAAAAAATCTAAAAAATTTTCTGCATATAAATCATGTTCTCCTGTAGATAAATCAAAGCAATAAACTTCTTCACTTGCCTTATTATCTATGATTTTAAAATAAAAAAATCCTATATCATTAGCTTCTAAGAAGAAAAGTTTGTCATGATTATTTTTATCATAATTAACATTCCAGCTATAAGTATAGAAAATATCCTGATCTGCATCATCTCTATACTCAGGCGGAAATACTGTTTTAGTGGATTCTCCCCATAATGTTATAAAATCGTAATTTTTAATAAACCATCGATAGTATTCTGGCAGTTTCAGATTAAATTCTGACTCTCCAGCTTCAATCCAACTTTCATCGATTGAAGTATTCCGATTACATATTGAATTTGGCAACTTATCAAGAATTTCTGTTATTTGCTCAATTAATTTAGTCTCCATAAAATTTCTAGTTTTTACATTATTTTAAAGGCGGGAATCAGATTATGGCTGCCCGTTCAGCTTGTCAATTTCTACTATTTTAGCCAAAGTCGATTCCATGCTTTTTCAAGGCATCCAAATAAACATTTGCGCCCTTATCTCGTTTAATATAAAGAAGTCGTAACAAAGCAGAAATAAAATCTTCCCGTTTATCATCTTCTTGCTCTTCAAGTAGAATTTTTTCATAGATTTTTTCAAATTCACTTGAATTTAGTTCAAAAAATATAAGGTTTTGCGCTATGTGAGATAACACCATTTCATCTAGTTCATTGTTTAGCAACATTTTATTAAGAAAAAACTCTTTTATTTCATTAGATTTTTGTCCATGTGTCGCTATAAATTTAATTATTTCTACTTGAAGAAATTCATCTTCTTCATTATCAAATTCATTCAATAGGAATTTAATGAATTCATTACTTGGATTATTATCATAATCAGACAAAAAATCCATCTTTTCATCTTCATTTTCGCATTTTTTATACGAGATAATATCTTTTTCTAACATAATTCATTACATTTTTTTGAGTTTTCCAATAGCTTTATTTCTAATTTATAGGTCAAATTCATTTCATATTTTATTTATTCTTTTTCTCTAAAAATACCGAGAAGTGTTTATATTTTGGTTCATCTGCTAAATATTTTTGACAGGATTTCCTGATGTCTAAATGCAAACCTCTTTTATCCGTAAACCGTTCTAAAGCAGCCTGAACTTGTGGTGCAAACCCCGCTATTCTGCGTTTGGTCAAACCCAGAATAATTACACTTGCAAACAGTGGATTTTCCCAGAAATCACTATGTTTTTGAATAATCTCAATAAATTGCGCATCTAATTTATTCTCCCATAATGTCAAAATAAAACCACGCCGACCATCAGCATATTTTTCATTTTCTATTAGGCTTAAAATCGTATCGGAAACCTTTTTCGATGATTTCAGCTGCGGATAAATCTTTTTCAAACCCATCATTAACCGCAATGCTACGGTATTAATCCTGTATTCAAATGCATAGTTAAGCATTTCTGAATTGTCTTTTCCTTTAAAATTATCAAAAGCAAATTCACAGGCTTCCAAAACCCATTCGGAAAGGGTGTCTTCGTTAAAATTATGATTTTCTGAAATTAATCCATTCTCATAAGTTACCATTTTTTCGATAATTATCTTTTTGTTTTCGTCCATTTTCATTTTCTTGGTTTAGCATTTTTTGTTCGTATTGTTTAGTGAGAAGCTGTCGTAATATGGCAAATTTACACTCGCTCATACGAAAATGCCAATTCCAAAACCTAACTTCCCAGCTCTTTATAAACTTTCATTAAATCCTTGATAATCTGCTCAAAAGATAAGTCTTCAGACAGAGTGTTGGAGTTAAGAATCTGACCTATAGTTTTTATAAAATTTCCAAGCATCATCGTGCCCTTTAAAAGCACGAGCTTTACCCGATTTATAGGCTTTATCAAACATTTCAAATGCTAGGTCAAATTTATTCATCTTCAAATAAATTTCACCTGCACAAATAAAATCACTATCTAAAATCCGATTAGTGAATTGAGTGGCATAAAGCGCCCATATCAGTGCATCTTCATATTTTTCTTGCTTTTTATATAATGCAATAAGACTGACACAAATCCGCCATGCCCTACTTTCAATATCATGCAAATATGGCGGCTGTTCAAAACAACTATGCCAAATAGATTCTAATTTCTCAATAGATTCGTTAATTTTATTTTCTCTAAACAATATAATAGCTTGTTCTTCAAGAGAATCTATTAAAGCAATATTTCCAGTTTGTGTATTCATTATTTCTCTTTCTTTCATTTTAGTTAAGGATGTTTTATAATTAAATCTGGCAAGTAATTTATAGTTTTTCCTAGTTTACTGCCAGTACTTCTGTTGCGTAAATAATGATCTAAAATTAGTAACTATGAATGAAGCTTTTCACTCTATTAAATTTATCAAAATTGTAGGGATTTTACTTATTGTATGCCTTACATTTACCTGTTCTATTGCAAGTAAAAATTTAGACCTTAAATCATCGGATATTTTTAATAGATTTTTGATATTCAACAAAATACATTCATCTTTATTTAAAGAGTAACGAACCATTGGCTCAATATCTTCGCCTTCATATATCCTTAAATCTGACAGACAATCTATAAAAGCTGCTAAATTCTTGCCATAAAAATGAGGGAAACCAAAAATTTCAGCCATTTTTGTATGAAAATTTCTGTACTCCTCATCTAAATTTTTAGAATAAATATCTAAAAAATCTATATCTATGTTAATAAATTTCATCATTGTTAATCAACCAAATGTTTCAGGGCACTCTTGTTTTTTCCAATAGTTTTGTTTCCTATTTATGGGTTAAACCTTATTTTCCTATTTATAAAGAATTTTCACTCTAAAACCTAACTTCCCAGTTCGTTGTAAACTTTCATCAAGTCCCTGAAAATCTGCTCATAAGATAAGTCTTTTGAGCGGATGTCAGATTCAGGAATCCGAGCTATTCAGTCTCACCAACTTTATCGAATCTTAATCCATTAACGCTGTGTTCTCTTATCCAATCAACAAATTTGGAAGTGCAAAAATATTGCGATGGATAATTGCTGTCTCTAAATATTTGTTTATTTCCAATAATTGCTTCTTTGAAAATAAAATTATTTGTCTCAGGATAATTTTGTGCATTATCAATAGCAGGAATAGTACCCAATAAATTCATAAAAACAAATTTCTTTTCAAACTCTGGTGTTGAGACAGGAAGTAGTTGCGCCTGTACTCCGAAGTCCGAAATTATTTTATTCGCAATATATTCTTCAATAATTAAAATCCCCGATAAATAACAACTTGCATTAAAATCACGGCGTAATTTTTTCTCTCTTTGAGTTTTGCTAAAAATAGTCCAAGTTGGGGTTTTCCAATTTTTAATGACTTCTCCTTCATTATCTAAAACATCAATATAATCAGTATCTGTCTTATGTAAAACAAACTGAAATTCATCATAATTTTGCGCTATTTCAAAAATATCCATACTAACCTACCAAAAAATTTTATTAAAATACAAATCATGTCTAAGCTCCTGAAAGGGAATGTTCATGTTCACACTACGCTTGCTAAATCAAGTAAAATTATTTCCATATTTTTCTAATTTTTTAAAAAGCAAAACGGCATCATCAAAAATTTTTTGACGATATTTTTCAGGAATTTTTTTATTAACCCTATTAAACCACTCGTCAAAAATCATATTCCATTCTTTAATTTGTTTTTCAGAGAGCCTTGAATAGACATCATCTGGAAATTTTTTAGCAATCAACAATAACATATCTATACTAGCAAGAACCGGTTGGCATATTTCTTTAGTGGATTTAAGCCAAGCGATATCCTCTTGAACAGTCTGAATAGCAAACTCAGCGTAACCTATACCTGTTAAATCTGCACGCTCATTGTCATATATTCCACTACCATACAATTTCATATATCTTTTTTTAAAATTATTGATTACATTTTTAACATTATCGATAACATATTTTGGTTTTTCCAATTTATAGGTTAAACCACATTTCCTTATTTCCTATTTTCACTCCAAAACCTAACTTCCCAGCTCGTTGTAAACTTTCATCAAATCCCTGAAAATCTGCTCATCAGATAGCCTTTGAGCGGATGTCAGATTCAGGAATCCTGCCTATGTTCGTTTGCTGCGCATTTTGTTTTTCAGGTAGCCTGAAAGGAGGTGTGTGGGCAGCAAGTACCTATCCTACGCCAGATAGTCTGCGGCAGGGCTTTTTTATTCTTCAACTAACCATAAAAAATATTGGGCTAAATTTTTAAATATTTGTTCCGATTGCCCTGTATAGCACCATATTTGCGGTTCAATAGCATCAGGCGTTACCCAAACCAATAACACATAATCTCCATTTTCTCTATCTTCAATAGCAAATAATGAAAGTTGGTTATCGGGATACAGTTGAGGTGCAGAACCTTCCCAATTTTTCCTCATTACATCAATCCATCTCCTGAAATATTTTGTTCTTAGAGTTTTGTTTATTTTCTCATGACCCAAGAATTCGGCATCACAATCTTTCCAATTATCAGCAAATGCAAATCTTTCTTTCAACATGGGAGACAACGGCCGATTGAAATCGGTTTGTAGCGTTGGAATAAAATTGG
>CAUQKV010000043.1:0-10165 GCA_963518845.1 uncultured Flavobacteriaceae bacterium
ATGGAGGGTTTTATCTCGCAGCTCGAGGCGTGCCGCCTCTCGCAGCTCGAGGCGTGCCGCCTCTCGCAGCTCGAGGCGTATTTATTAGTTACAGGACTAAAAAATTACACTCTTACACCCGCCGAAGAACAAGCCCTCACTGACTTCCAAAATGGAAAAGTGAAATGGGGAGAGTTTAATTTAGAGAATTTATATGGAAAGTCCACTAGAGGGAAACGCCTAAAAAGTGCAGATAGAATAAATGGAGATTTACCTTTTGTAACGGCAGGAGAAGCAGAAACCGGTGTTTCAGCCTTTATAGGCAATGATGTAGAAATATTTGCTGCAAATACTACTACAATAGATATGTTTGGTTCAGCGAAATATCGCAATTATGAATATGGAGGAGATGACCATATTGCGGTTGTACATACAGAAAAAATAAATAAATATGCAGCTATTTTTGTGACGACAGCAATACATAAATCATCATATACGGGTAAATTTAGCTATTCTCGTAACTTTTATGCAAAAGATGCAGATGAATTGAATATTTATTTACCTACTACCAATAATATTCCCGATTATTCAATGATGGAAATCCTCATTTCGGCAGTACAAAAATTAGTTATTAAAGATGTAGTAGAGTATGCTGACAGAAAGATAGAAGCCACCAAAAAGATTATCAATAAATAATGTTTTTTTCTTTTTATATTTGTAAAATACTTGATGACTTAAGTTATAATTATTATGGGAGATTTAAGTTTTGGAGAAATATTCGTGATTTTTTTGGTCATTATGATATTTTTTGGACCGAAGAAAATTCCTCAGATAGCTCGTGAACTAGGGCAGGGGCTGAGAAAAATGCGTGGAGCAGTGGATGATATTAAGCAGGAAATCATGAAAGAAACAGAAGACAACCCTGTCTCTGAAATAAAAAATGAAATAGACAAAGTAAAGCAGGAGGCGGCCAATCTGATGCAGGAAGAAGATAAAAAAACGAAATAGATGATAGAGGTAATATCGCAGGATAAGGAGATTTTTCTGTATTTGAACAACTTGGGAAGTGCAGAATTTGATGCCTTTTGGAAGTTTGTTTCTGGAAAATGGTCTTGGATACCGCTTTATGCCGGGCTGTTGTATCTTCTGTATCGTAATTATTCTCGTAAAGAGCTGATTTATATTGTTTTAGTATTAGCTGTTTCGGTGGCTGTTTCAGACCAAATAGCCAATATTTTTAAATATGGTTTGGAAAGGCTAAGACCTTGCCACGATGCTGATTTACAACCATATATGAGAATAGTAGAATGTGGAGGGCGCTATGGATTTTATTCCAGCCATGCATCCAATACTTTTCTTTTGGCGAGTTTTCTAAGTCCATTATTAGGGCATAGATATAGATTTTTGTCAGTGTTTTTATTTGTTTGGGCTGGGGTGGTGAGCTATAGCAGGATTTATCTTGGGGTTCATTTTCCTTTGGATGTTCTGATGGGAACCTTTATGGGAATGATTATTGGCAAGGCTGGTGTATATGCTTTTAGAAAAATTAGTCATAAAAAAAAGGAGATTTGAGGTCTCCTTTTATTTTTTGTATTTTTTTTCGGATACTTTATTTCCGTTTCTGAAGGTAACTATCTTTTCGGGCGTTCCATCTTTGGAATAATATATCCAGTCACCTATTTTTTTGAAATTAGCATCTGTAGGGCCTTTTGCGTTTATATTTCCGTTTGGATAGTATATCTCAAAAGAATCGGTAGCATTGTTATTGAGTTTGGCCTTACTCTGTATCGTTCCATTTTCATAATAAGAATGATAGTCTCCATGCATTTTGCCATCTTTATAGTTTATTTTCATTTCTACATTTCCATTTGGGAAGTAGGTGATATATTCTCCTTCCAAAACGCTCATATGGTCGCGATAGACATAGTTTTCCTTTCCGCTGATTTTCCCATTTTTAGAATAATAAATCCAAGTTTTTACTTTAAACCCTTTTTTAAAATATCCTTCGGCGCTCTTTGTTCCGTTTTCATAATAGAAAATCGCCTGTCCGTCTAGTTTTCCTTTTTTCCAATAGCAGGCTTCTTTGGTGTTTCCATTGTCATAAAACTGTTTACAAAGTCCCTCTTGCAGCCCATCTTTGAAGCCGCAAGGTTTTTGTGCAAATAATAAATTGGCTGAAAAAACCAAACCCATGAACAATAATCTTTTCATAATTTTATAGTCAATTTTAGCTGTGTAAATAATATTTTTATTAATTTTGTTAGTCCTTTTTATGAAGGATAATCAAAACATTGCAAATTTAATGAATTAAAAAATATGAAAAAGTGTTTAATTGTAATAATTTCTTTTTTGTGTGCAGGTGAGGCGTTTTCTCAGAAAGACAGCTATTTTCCTCAGGTGTTTTTTGACAAAAAACAAGCAGAAGCTCAGTTGGGCTACGGCAAATCTACCATAGAAGGGGTAGCTTTTACAAGAGAAAAAAGAAATGTTCCGCTTACATTGGGCATGGTAAAAGCAAAGATGGGAAAAAAACATGTTGCTAGACCTAATACAGTGATTATGCTTTTTCCTGTTACTGAGTATTTTACCGAGTTTTATAATCTTAGAAGAAAAATAGAAAGCAGTAAAAAGCAGGTTCTGATGTCCAAAGAAGCATTTGCTGTCAGAAGGGAAGCGTATACGGATGACTATGGAAGATTTAAATTTGAGAATCTGAAAGTAGGAAAATATTATATAGAAACGATAGTGGATTTCACTGCGGTGGGCAGCTATAAAAAGCAAACAGGAACCTCTACAGCGTATAATGTATATGGAACTCCGCTCTATTCCACACCGATATATGAAACATTTTTCTACGACTATGAAGACTCGCACAGAGAAAGCAAATTCGTGGAAATAAAAAAAGATGGACAGGTGATAGAAATAAAATTATAAGAAACAAAAAAAAGAGTGAATATTCACTCTTTTTTGTTTAGTCTATAATCAAACCATCTTTCATGGTTAGTTTTCGGTCTGTGCTTTCTGCCAATATCGGGTTGTGAGTGATGATGACAAAAGTCTGATTGTATTTTTCCCTCAAATCAAAAAACAACTGATGCAGAGAGTCTGCATTTTTGGAGTCAAGGTTTCCTGTAGGCTCATCAGCAAAAATGATTTTAGGTGAATTTATCAATGCACGGATAACGGCTACCCTTTGCGCTTCACCACCCGAAAGCATTTTTGGTTTGTAATGGATGCGGTCTACTACATTTAGATCCTCGAAAAGCTGAATCGCTTTTTCTTTATAATCTTTTACATTTTTCCCAGCGATTCTTATCGGCATCATCACATTTTCTAAAGCTGTAAACTCTGGCAAAAGCTGATGGTGCTGAAAAACAAAACCAATGTTTTCGTTTCGGAATTTTGATAATTCTTTGTCATTCATTTTTAGGAAAGATTCTCCGAAAAGAAGGATTTCTGTTTCGTGTTTTTGAATATCCGAAGGCAAGTCCAAAGTCCCTAAAATCTGCAAAAGTGTGGATTTTCCAGCTCCAGATTCTCCTACGATAGAGACGATCTCGCCTTTGTGAATTTCTAAATTTACTCCTTTGAGAACTTCCAGCTCTCCATAAGATTTATGAATGTTTTTTGCTTTTATCATGTTTGAATTTAGCATAAACTGATTATGCCGAGGGCAAAGATAATAAACTTTTTAGTTTTGTGGATTTCTTTTTTTGTTTATAATTTTGCTTAGGAATATAGATTTTAGAATGAAAAAAGAATTATGGTTTTTAGGTTTTCTGAATCAAAAGGGCAGAGCTTTATCTGTTGATTATCAGAGCGAAGAAAAGGCTTTGTCGGTAGATGATGCTTTACAGACCATAGAATTATTAAGCGAAGAAAAAATCGTAATCTATGGAGGAGATATTCTCACAGAAGCCGATGGAGAGCTTGTTTATGCCCATGATATCTGGGGGAAAGAGTTCCAATATCTAAATTGGTATTGTGATAAATCAGAGGATGAAGATAGAGCAGATTATTTGCAAAGAAGCTATGATAAAGCCAAAGAAGGGATAATGGAAGCGAGGAAAGTGGCTGACCGATTGGGTAAAAAATGTTACATTGTGCTGGTTACAGAATATATTCATTTAACCTAAAAATGATAAAATATTATTATTTTTGCGGAAAATTCTGATTTATGAGGATAGATATCATCACTGTGGTTCCAGAACTGATGGAAAGCCCTTTCAAGGTTTCGATGCTGAAAAGAGCGATAGAAAAAGGACTGGCGGAAATACATTTCCATAATGTAAGGGATTATTCCACGAATAATTATAAACAAATAGATGACACTCAGTATGGCGGCGGTGCGGGAATGGTAATGATGGTGGAACCGCTGGATAAATGCATTTCTCAGCTAAAATCAGAGCGAAACTATGATGAAATCATCTATCTGACACCAGATGGCAAGACACTCAATCAAAAAATAGCAAACAGCCTTTCGCTGAAAGAAAACTTGATTTTAATCTGTGGGCATTACAAGGGTATTGACCAGAGAGTGAGGGATTTACATGTAACGATGGAGATATCCATTGGGGATTTTGTCCTTACAGGAGGGGAGCTGGCGGCATGTGTCCTTGTGGATTCTGTGGTCAGACTATTACCAGGGGTTCTGAATGATGAGCAGTCAGCCCTTACGGATAGTTTTCAGGATAATCTTCTTTCACCGCCGATATACACACGCCCAGAAGTTTATAAAGGGCTTGAAGTTCCGAAAGTTCTTTTGAGTGGTAATTTTGCAGCGATAGAGCAGTGGCGACACGAAAAAGCGCTAGAAATCACCCAGCAGAAGCGCCCAGACTTATTGGATTAAATAATTTAAATTTTCAAAGGATTTTTGCTAAAAAAATGATACCTTGCGGTATATTTTAGGATAACGATGAAGAGTCATAAAGAACTGGCGGTTTTTTATAATGTGGAAAATCTTTTTCCGCCCGATGAGAAATTTGTAAAAGGGGAGAGTAAAAAATTCTCTGGTCTGAAAAAATGGAATGAATGGCGGTACAAACATAAGCTGCAGAGGCTTTCGCATGTCTTTGGACTTATGAAACATGAAAAAGGCGAGCTTCCTTTCATCATTGGTTTGGCGGAAATTGCTGATAATTCAGTATTGGAAGATTTGATTCAGCAGCCTGTCTTTGATGGCAGATATGCGTATGTGCATTATGATTCTTTGGATGAAAGAGGAGTAGACACAGCGCTTCTTTATGACAAAACCAAAATAGAAATTATTGATTCTGATACGATAAGTTTTATTTTTGAATTTGAAGAAGATGGCGTAGATGGCATGGATACGACCAGAGACATTCTTCATTGCAAAGTCCGATACAGAGGCGATATTCTCAATATTTTTGTTCTTCATCTGCCATCAAAAAGAGATGATGGTATCAACCAGCCCAAAAGGGACTATATCCTAAACGAAGTCAAAGAAAAAACATTGGCTCTTCTCAAAGACAGCCGAGAAGCCGTGATGCTTTTGGGAGATTTTAATGAAAATCCCTATGCAGAAAATATGAACTTCTTGCTTTATAATGACGGCTCTGAAAAGATTTTGGAAAATCCTTTTTCTAAGCTGTATCATGAGCGTAAGTTTTCCACTTTTTACTTAAAACAAGGACTTTTATTTGACCAAATCATACTTTCTGAGTATTTCTATGGGCAAAATTCTTTATTAAAGTTTGAGAAAGCGGAAGTTTTTGCGCATAATGACCTCAGAACCAGAGATGGAAAATATCAAGGAAAGCCTTTCCGTACTTATGCAGGAACGCGGTATTTAGGAGGGTATAGCGACCATTTTCCTGTTTTGGTGGAATTAAAAGTATCAAATCATTAAAAAAATCCCAAATAGGGCGAATAAAATAATAAAAACTAATGGAATTAGGAAAAATACAGACACTAATAGTCTCAGAACGAAATCATCAGGGCGTTTATTTAGAAGATAAAAATAAGGAAAAATGTTTTCTTCCGAAGATTTTTTCTGATGAAAGCTGGAATATAGGTGATGAAGTAGAAGTGTTTGTTTATCAGGATAATAACCAGTTGCAAGCAACTATAGAAACGCCATTCTGCCAAGTTGGGGAGTTTGCCGTTATGACCTGCACCCACACCCTTCCGAGTGGAGCTTTTATGGATTGGGGGATTATTAAGGATTTATTTATCCCTTATAAACAGCAGAAAACCAAGATAATAGAAGGAAAAAAATATTTAGTCTATGTCTATATCGATGAAGAAACGGGGCTTTTGACAGGGACGACTAAATTTAAAAGAAATCCACAGTATCAGGAACTTCCATTTAAAAAAGGTGATAAAGTTTCTCTCATTATGGGCAATGAATCTGAACTCGGCTGGAATGTCATCATCAATCAAAAATATATAGGATTGGTTTATTTTTCGGATATTTACAAAAAACTTTATCCATTTTCAGAGGAAGTAGGATACATCAAAAACCTCCGAGAAGATGGGAAAATAGATGTTTCTTTGCAGCCAGAAGGATACCAGAATATGGATGAATTTAAGCAGAAAATATTAGAAAAACTGGAGCAGGGCTATGGGCTTTTGTATCTTTCTGATGAGTCTTCACCAGAGGAAATAAAGGAAGAACTGCAAATGAGCAAGAAAAACTTTAAAAAGGCTATCGGAGGGCTTTATAAGGATAAAATCATAGAAATTTTAGATGATAGAATCAAGCTCTTGTAAATATAAATTCATAAAAAGAATTATTTAATAATGAAAAAAGTATTTTATCTAAAAACATGCAGCACCTGCAAGAGAATAATGTCTGAATTTGACCTTACAGACTGGGAAATCAGAGAACTGAAATCCGAGAATGTAACCAGCGAAGAACTTCAGAAAATGTACAAAATCACAGGAAGTTATGAGGCGCTTTTTAGTAAAAAATCTACACAGATAAAGGCGAGAGAAATAGATGTGAAAACACTGAAAGAAGAGGATTTTAGGGACTTGATTTTAGACCATTATAGTTTTCTGAAACGACCTGTTTTTCTTACCGAAAAAGAAATTTTCGTAGGAAGCGATAAGAAAAATTTAGAAAACCTAAAAATATTCTTTGAAAATAAAAACGATACAAAATAAAAGTAGAAATAATTTTAATTTGATTAACTTTGTAAAAAATTGAATAAAAATGGAAAAACTTTCTGATAGACTCAATAGACTGAGCTATTCCAAGACTTTTGTGATGACTAATAAAGCCAGAGAAATGAAAAGTCAAGGAATAGATGTGATAAGCCTTACACTGGGAGAACCTGATTTTGATGTTCCAGATAATATCAAACAAGCGGCGATAGATGCTATTCACCAAAATTACAGCCACTATTCGCCTGTTACAGGGTTTTTAGAACTTCGTGAGGCAGTTTGTAAAAAACTAAAAAGAGATAATAATCTTGACTACAAACCAAACCAAATCTGCGTTTCTAACGGAGCGAAACAGTCTATTTTCAATGTATTAGCTTCTGTTGTAAATGATGGTGATGAAGTAATCTTACCAACGCCATATTGGGTAAGTTATGATGAAATGGTAAAAATGATGGGCGGTGTTTCTGTTTTTGTCAATACAACGATAGATACAGATTTCAAGATGACAGCGGTTCAGCTGGAAGCAGCGATTACTCCTAAAACTAAGGCGTTGTTATTCAGTTCTCCATGTAACCCTTCTGGAAGTTTCTACGAAAGAGAAGAGTTGGAGGCTATTGCAAATGTTATCGCAAAATATCCGCAAATTACCATTATTTCTGATGAAATCTATGAATTTATCAATTATGGAGGAAAACATACATCTATTGCAGAGTTCCCGCAAGTGTATGAGCAGACTGCTGTAATCAACGGAATGTCAAAGGCTTTCGCGATGACAGGATGGAGAATAGGTTATTCCGCGTGTCCTACTTGGCTTGCTGCCGCTTGTGACAAGGTGCAGGGACAGATGACTTCTGGAGCGAATACCATTGCGCAGAGGGCTTCTATCACAGCATTAGAAACCAATCCTTCTGAATACAAATACATGATTGACAGCTTTGAAAAGAGAAGAGAGCTGGTTTTCAATCTTTTAAAAGAAATAAAAGGTTTCAAGATAAACAAACCAAAAGGAGCTTTTTATATGTTCCCAGATATTTCTCACTACATAGGTCAGACTTTGGACAGTGTGAAAATCAATGATTCTGATGATTTTGCGATGTATCTTTTAGAAAAAGCACATGTAGCAACAGTGGGCGGTGTTTCTTTTGGAGATAAAAACTGTATCCGTTTCTCTTACGCAGCTTCAGAAGAGCAGCTGGTAGAGGCTATGAGAAGAATAAAAGAATTATTGAATAAATAAAATGGAAATTAAAATCCATACGATTGATGACAGAAAAATTGCCGAAATCATATCGGATGATATTGTCTTACAGACTGTTGAGGATGCTGTAGATTTGATAGGCAACATGTCTTATCAAGGGTTTGACAAGCTCATCATTCATGAAGAAAATATGATTTCAGATTTTTTCGAGTTAAAGAATAAAATCGCTGGAAATATCCTTCAAAAGTTTTCTCAATATTCTATGCCATTAGCTATTATTGGTGATTTTGAGAAATATGAAAGTAAAAGTCTAAATGATTTTATCTTTGAGAGTAACAAAGGAAAGCAAATTAATTTTGTTACTACTATTGAAGATGGATTAAAATAAATTTTATCTCTAATAACTATTATATCATTTTATGATATTTATTTCATATATTTGCATCTAATAGTAAGTATTTGTCATTATGATATGAAGAAAGTGTTGTTGCATCATACTTGCAAACAAGATGGAGGGGAAGATTATGTGCGAGAAAATGCTCCTTTCTTTGCAAAAGAAAATCAACAGATGAATAAAGGACTATTTTTAGGTTCTGGTTATTATCTTTGGGAAAATGATATAGAACAAGCTCATCATTGGGGTAAAAAACACTACAACAATCAATATTATATTGTTGCATTTGAATGTGAGATTGATGAAAAATTTTTAATAGATTTAGATAGTAAAGAAGGGGAAAGATTATTTGATGAAATTCAAAAGCTCTTTAAAAATAGAGGTACTAATAAAAATATAAAAGATTATTGTTTAAAAAAAGTTTTAAATACATTGTTTAATGGTACTTTTGGTATAGACTTTAGATATAGAATTATTAGGGTAAAAGATGCTTCTTCTTCTCAAAAGATAAAATTTACTCCTGACAAATCTAATTATACTTACATTGGAGGTTCATACATCTATTTCTTTAAGAATAAAGAAGATATGAATATTACTAACAAAAGAATTGTACAATGAAGACAGATGAATTATTAGACCGTTTTACAAAAAGTTTAGAAAATATGAGTGATGAAGATTTTGCTGATTTTTTAAACGAAATAGAGAGTGACCCTCAAGAAGGGGGAATCACTGTGGGTGAAATCTTTGATACTATACATCGAAAATCATCAATAGATGAAATCATTAGTTTTAGCAGTAAGAATCGAGTAAATTCTTCTATCATAAATGATATTTTGAATAAAGAATCACTTATCAAAGAGAAGATTAAAATTAATCAAAGTAAGGTTTCTTATTTTTCTAGTAACACTATGCAAGAAATAGATGTGAAGAATGAGAATCTTTTAAATGTGGCTTAAATAAATGGAAGAACAAAATAAAATACATCTAAAAAGAGCTTTTGTAAAGTCAATTAATTTTGAATATAAAAAAGATATTACAGAAGAAGACCAATTAGATACTTCAGTAAAAATAAGGAAAGAACCTATATTTAAAGAAGGCATAGATAATGAGTATGTCATTTTTTTTAATGGGTCTTTTGAAAATGAAATATTTGATTTGAAAATAGAATTTGTAGCTATTTTTGGGACAAGTGAGGCAATAGATGATAGCTTTAAAAAATCAACTTTTGTGAAAATTAATTCCCCAGCTATTGCATTTCCTTATTTGCGTTCGTTTATTAGCACTTTAACATTAAATGCAGGTTTACCTCCTTTGATATTACCAGCATATAATTTTACAAAAGAAAATGAAGATATAGATTAAATTGTATATTCATAAAAACTTTTCAAAGATAGTTATCTTTTATTACTCTAAATAAAATTAACTTCGGCAAGGCATCGCTTTGTCGAAGTTTTTTATGTATT
>CAUQKV010000044.1:0-9555 GCA_963518845.1 uncultured Flavobacteriaceae bacterium
ATGAAAAAAATTATATTCATCACAGCGCTGGTGCTGCTCATAGACCAGTTATCCAAACTTTACATCAAAACCCATTTTCATCTGGGCGAAAGCATTCCTGTTTTCGGGCTGGACTGGTTTCGGCTCACTTTCGTAGAAAATCCAGGAATGGCATACGGAATGCAGTTTGGTGGAATTTTCGGAAAATATCTACTCATTTCACTTCGTATTTTATTGATTTTAGGAATGGTATATTATTTCAAAAAATGGATAAAAGAAGGCGCGAGCAACTATCTGCTTGTCCCAATGAGTTTTATTTTTGCTGGGGCGATAGGCAACCTTATTGACGGGCTTTTCTACGGAATGATTTTTGACAGCGGAAGTGTTTTCATAGAAGATATCGGCAGCTGGGTAGGCTATGACGGCATTTCTGGCTTTGGAGAAGGATATTCTGGCTTCATGAGAGGCTGCGTGGTGGATATGCTTCATTTTCCGCTGTTTAGCTTCACTGTTCCAGAAGGCGTTCCTCTAGTGGGAGGACAGCATGTGGAATTTTTCCGATATATATTTAATGTTGCAGACTCAGCGATTACAGTCGGAGGCCTGCTTTTGTTCATTTTCAGAAAAAAAGCCTTTCCTAATGGAGAGTTTTAATATTTAAATTTAAAATATTAATGAAATTATTTAAGAAAATTGTCTTTTGGGTACTGGGAGGCTTGTTGCTGGGAATTTTGGTTTGTTTTTGGAGCAATTTTGAAATAGAAAGCAAAACCCAAAATTTTGTAACCGATGACATTGAAAAACTACCCAACCAAAAAGTAGGACTCCTGCTGGGAACATCTAAAACACTGCCTAGCGGATATAAAAATTACTATTTTTATTACAGAATAGATGCCGCAGAAAAGCTCTACAAATCAGGGAAAATAGAATACATCATCGTCAGTGGAGACAACAGCCGAAAGGACTACAACGAACCCGAAGACATGAAAAACGAACTGATAAACAGAGGCGTTCCTGCGGATAGAATTTATGAAGATTTTGCAGGATTTAGGACTTTGGATTCGGTAGTTAGGGCAAAAGAAATTTTTGGACAAAACAGCTACATCATTATTTCCCAGAAGTTCCATAACGAAAGAGCTATTTATTTGGCTCAAAAAAATGGAATTCAAGCTTTTGGGTTTAATGCAAAAGATGTAAATAAGTATGCAGGCATCAAAACCAAGATTAGAGAATATCTTGCCAGAACCAAAGTTTTCGTGGATTTTCTCATTGGAAAAGAACCAAAATTTGGTGGAGAAAAAATAGAAATAAAGTAAAAATTTGATTAAGAAATAAAATTGATTTATGCAGAGTGAGTGGTTACAGCGAACCGAACTTTTGATAAAAGAAGAAGGAATAGAAAGACTGCAAAGTGCTAATATTCTGATAGTTGGACTCGGCGGCGTAGGGTCTTTCGCAGCAGAATTTTTGGTGCGTTCTGGAATCGGGAATTTGACCATTGCAGATGGAGATACTGTGGATATCACTAACATTAACAGGCAGTTACCCGCTCTAAACTCTACCATTGGCAAAAATAAAACCGATGTCGTAGCTGAAAGAATTTTGGATATCAATCCTAAACTTAACTTAAAGAAAATCAATGAGTTTCTAGAACCAGAGCGAATGGAGAAGATTTTGACTCAAGAGAAATTTGACTATGTTCTAGACTGCATCGACAGCCTCAGCCCTAAACTGGCTCTCATCATCACTTGTAAAAGAAAGAAAATCAAACTAGTAAGTGTAATGGGCGCAGGTGGAAAAACCGACCCAAGCAAAGTAATGGTAAGGGATATCAGCAAAACCAACAACTGTTTTTTGGCGAAACAAATCAGAAAAAAACTCAAAAAAGAACAAATACATAAAGGATTTCGCTGCGTATTTTCCACCGAAATTCAAGATGAAAACAGCCTGAAAATGACCGATGGCAGCAATTATAAAAAGTCATTCTACGGCACTATCAGCTATATGCCCGCTATTTTCGGGCTGTATGCCGCTGCCGAAGTTATCAGATTTCTTCTAAAAAAAGAACAAAATGAAGCCTAACGGATTTCCAAAAGAAGAGAAACTAAAAAACAAGACCGATATTTCCTTACTCTTTGAGCAGGGAAAATGGTTTTCGTATAAAGAGCTGGCTATCATTTCCTTACAAAAGGAAGATTTGTCAGTTCAAAAAGTTGGTGTTTCTGTTTCTAAAAAGTTTTTCAAAAAAGCGGTGGACAGAAATAGAGTAAAACGCCTTCTGCGAGAAACTTACCGTCTCAACAAACCTTTATTTATAAAAACTTTTGGAGAAAATTCTCTAAATATGATATTCTACCGCTCAGCAAAATTACCAAAAAATATGGCCGAAATAGAAAGCCTATTTCTAAAGCTGTGTGAGGAAAAAAACTCTCTTCCATAAAAAATTATTTTAAATATTCAAAAAAATTATATACTTTTGCAAAATATTGTATCTATTTAACAATACTTTATAATTAGTTTTTTAACTTTAATATGTTATGATATGAAAAAACACATTATTTTTTTGGGGCTTTTAGCTACTACAAGTTTAGCTTTTGCCCAAGCAGGAAAAGTGGGGGTAAACACGAGTAACCCAGAGGCTACTCTAGATATAAGACCCAGCGCAGCAAATGCAGCAACAACTGCAACTACAAACGAAGGGGTTTTGATTCCAAGAGTAAGTAGAGACAGACTAAAAAGCATTGCTACTGCTAATTTGAAAGAATCTACTTTAGTATATGTAGATAACATCTCAGGAACTACAAATGCTGTTACTTCTAATGTCACATCTAAAGGTTTCTATTACTATAGTACTACCGACAGCAAGTGGGTAAAAATAGCTGAAGGTGCTCCACAAGAACAAGACCTTAGATTAGTGGGTAATAACAACCACATTACACAAGATGCAGGGAAAGGTGGTAATGGTACTGATGGTGGCGCTGGAAGCAACATCGCCATTGGTAGAAGATCTATGTTCTCTGTGACTACTGGTGTTGATAATGTTGCTATAGGAGGAAATTCTCTATATTCTAATGAAGGTGGAAGTCTAAACTTGGCATTAGGAAATAGTTCTTTATATTCTAACACCTCTGGTGAAAGAAATATAGGTTTTGGTAGTTATGCTCTTTATGCTAATAAAGTAGGAGCAGACAATATTGCTATCGGAGCTAATGCTCTAAGAAATGGTAATCAAACTAGTAGCAACAGAATTGCCATTGGATCTAATGCTCTTATGGAAGGAGGACCTGGTATAGCAATAGGAAATAGTGCTCTTAGAGGAAATACTACAGGAAATAATAATATTGCTATGGGGAATGATGCCCTTAGAAATAGTACCACAGGAAATGACAATATTGCTTTAGGAAATAGTGCACTCTTATCAAATACAACTGGGGCTAGCAACTTTGGATTTGGTACAAATGCCTTAAGATCCAATACCACAGGAAATAATAACATTGCTATGGGAGCTAGTGCTTTATTTAATAATACTACAGGATTGGACAATGTTGCTGTAGGTGCTGGTGCCTTATTCAATAATACTATAGGTGCGAATAACATTGGTTTAGGTACAAATGCACTTAGAACCAATACTACTGGTAGAGATAACATCGCTCTAGGGTCTACAGCCCTTTTTGCTAATACAACAGGGGTAAATAACATTGCTATTGGACCTAATGGACTTAGATTTAATACAACTGGTAACAACAACATCGGTTTTGGTACTAATACCCTTCGTTTAAATACTACAGGGGACAGAAACATCGCTATTGGTGAAGGAACTCTATCTGGAAACACTATAGGTTCTTACAATGTTGGTCTAGGTATTTCTACTCTTAATTCTAATACTGTAGGGGTAGCTAACATCGGACTTGGGGTGAATACTCTTTCTAAAAACATCAATGGTAACTCTAATATAGGTATAGGTAATAGTGCTTTGTTTGAAAATGTTTCAGGTGACTACAATATTGCTATAGGACACCACCCATTATCTAAAGCTACTACTGCAGGACACAACATTGCGCTAGGATATGGTGCTTTAGAAGAAAATCTTACTGGAAGTTACAATATCGCTGCTGGAACTTATGCATTAGCTAAGAACACTACAGGACAACATAACAATGCTCAAGGTCTAAATGCTTTGGTAAATAATGTTACAGGGAGTAATAACACTGCTATTGGTAACGGAGCAGGAGAATGGGTAAAAGGACATAATAATGTACATTTAGGAAGTTCTACCTTCCCTACAAGTGATACATCAGAGCTGGATAATGTAGTAGTGATAGGAAATGGAATCAATGCTGCTGAGCTTACTGCAAGTTCTGGACAAGATAATACTATCATCTTAGGATATAAAAAAGGACACAACCGAAGTCCTAACATAGGGGTGGGAACATACAAACCTGATGCTAAGCTACATATAGAGGCTAATGGACCTACTGCTATCAAGATAGTAGATACTAACCAAGCAGCAGGAAAAGTACTTACCAGTGATGCTAATGGTGTGGGAACTTGGAAAGTCCCAGCTATTGCCATGGCACAAGGTCATCTAGGAAATCCTGGAAGGTCTATCCGTCCTAATACAGCTAATTATCTTTACACAGGTTCTTATATCGATGTTCCTGCTAATACTAAATATCTAGTAACAGTAAGTGCCTTAATGGCTATGTATGGTAAGCGAAGTACTTGTGATTTTTGGTTAAGATCTATGTTTACTACTAGTCCTACAAGTCAAACACCACATGGAGCAAATGGTAAGACTTTAATAAGTGGACTATTGCCACAAGGGGCGCCATTCGCTATACTCCAAGGATCCGTAATCTTGGACAATAGTGGTAATCCTAACATTAGAACTTATTACTATATGGCAGGATCTGTAACCACATATGGTTGTGCAGCGAGTGATGAATTGTATAACTTTGGAGGAACTACTTGGGGAGAGGGTGCTATATATGGTATGCCTATTCAATAATATAATTTACAATTATATATTATATTGCCAGAGTCAAAGACTCTGGCAATTTTTTATTACTATATTCATTGCTATTTTTACTACGAAACCTTAACTTTGTCCTCCATGAAACCAAAGTGGATTTTTAAAGAAAAACCAAACGAAAACATTCTACATCAGCTAAAATCTAAACTAAACTGTGAAGATTTAGAAGCTCTAATTCTTGCTCTGAGAAATCTGACTGATTTAGAAAAAATCAAGATTTTTTTTAGATTAAAAGAAGAAGACATTCATGACCCTTTCTTGATGAAAAACATGGACAAAGCCGTGGAACGGATAGCCACTGCTGTGGAAAACGGTGAGAAAATCCTAATCTATGGCGACTATGATGTAGATGGCACCACTTCGGTTTCGCTGATGTATCGGTATTTAGCGGAGATTTATGATGAAAAATATCTTGATTTCTACATTCCAGACCGCTACACAGAGGGATACGGAATATCTTTTCAAGGGATAGATTTTGCTAAAGAAAATGGGATTTCGCTTGTCATTGCTTTGGACTGCGGTATCAAGTCTATCAAAGAAATCGATTACGCTAGTTCGCTCGGGATAGATTTTATCATCTGCGACCACCATCTCCCAAGTGATGAAATCCCAAAGGCAACAGCCGTTTTAGACCCAAAACAAAAAGACTGTCTCTATCCATACAAGGAACTGAGCGGCTGTGGAGTTGGGTTCAAACTCTGTCAAGCCCTGAATTCCATTTATAAAATTCCATCCGAAAAAATTTATGAACTGACCGATTTACTGGCTATCAGCATCGCTTCGGATATTGTCCCTATCACAGGCGAAAATAGAACTTTGGCGAAATTAGGACTAAAAAAACTCCACAATACACAAAAAATGGGATTAAAATATTTAATCCCTGAAGAACGCCGAAAAAACTTTACGATTTCTAATATCGTCTTTGAAATTGGGCCAAAAATAAACGCCGCTGGCAGAATTTCTCACGGAAAAAACGCAGTGAAACTTATGATTTCCAATGATGAAAACGAAGCCCAAAAAATCGTGAATGAAATCTGTGAGCTGAACAGCCAGCGGAGAGAAATGGACAACCAGACCACTACCGAAGCCATACAGCAAATAACTGATACAGAGAAAGATAAAAAATCCTCTATTATCGTTTATGATCCGAACTGGAACAAAGGCATCGTGGGCATCACCGCTTCACGAATTACAGAATTATACTACAAACCTACCATCGTTTTTACAGATGGTAGTGAGGGAGAAATGGTAGCCTCTGCCCGCTCTGTGTCGGACTTTGACCTTTATAAAGCCTTGGAAAAATGCAGCCATCTTTTAGAAAAATTTGGAGGACATCAGGCCGCGGCTGGACTTACTTTAAAGAAAGAAAATTTTGACGAGTTTAAAACTTTATTTGAAAAAGTGGTGTCGGAGCAAATCCAAGAACACCAGAAAACACCGATAATAGAGATAGATTGTGAAATAAAACTCAATCAGCTCAACGAAAAGTTTTTCGATTTTCATCAAAAATTAGCTCCATTCGGGCCACAAAATATGCGACCTGTTTTCGTTCTAAAAAATATTTCAAACCCTAAATTTGTCAAGTTAATCGGCAAAGACAAAAGCCACCTAAAATTCTATCTGCCCTCAGAAAATGGGAATATAGAATGCACTGGTTTTGGGCTTGGTAGTTGCTATCAAGATTTACAAAAGAAAAATTTTGATATGGTTTTTTCCATCGAAGAAAACCACTGGAAAGGCGAGACCCGCCACATACTTCACATCAAAGATATTCAGTTTAACTCCTAAACATTTCGCATGAAAATAGCCTTGTTTTTTGGGTCTTTTAATCCCATTCATATCGGACACTTGATTTTAGCCAATTATATCGTGGAACACACTAATTTAGACGAACTTTGGTTTGTTGTAAGTCCGCAGAATCCTTTGAAATCAAAAAAAAGTCTGCTCCACGACCACGACCGCTATGATATGGTAGAAATGGCGATAAAAAACTATCCTAAAATGCGCGTTTCGGATATAGAGTTTTCTATGCCGAAACCTTCCTACACCATAGATTCTCTTACTTATCTTCGTGAAAGATACCCTGAATATACTTTCGGGCTAATCATGGGCGAGGACAATTTGGTCAGTCTTCCAAAATGGAAAAACTACGAAACTTTGATAAAAAATCACCAAATCATCGTTTATCCACGCGTCCTATCGCAAGACACTGACAAAGAAGCGATTACACACGAGAATATCTGCAAAATAAACGCTCCAATCATAGAACTTTCCGCGACCGAAATCAGAAAAATGATTAGAGAAAAAAAGAATGTCCGCCCTATGCTTCCGCCCGAAGTTTTTGAATACATAGACACGAAGGGATTTTATCAAAATTCTGATTTCTAATAGTATTTCTCAATCGCAAAAATTGTATTTATAGATAAAATAGATAGTATCTAATTCTTTTTTGAGGATATATTTCTGATTGTTTGTATCTTTGCCAATTAGTTTTATATATAAATCAATGATAAAAGTTTCTAATATTGCAAAAGAAAAAGCAACACAACTAATGAAAGAAGACGGCTACGACCCTGACACAGACTACATCCGTGTAGGAGTGAAAAGTGGTGGCTGCTCTGGGCTGGAATATGTCCTGAAATTTGATAAAGAAAGACTAGAAAACGACCAAGTTTTTGAGGATAACGGCATTAAAATCATCGTGGATAAAAAATCTTTCTTATATCTCGTGGGTACCACTTTAGAATTTTCGGGTGGGCTGAATGGAAAGGGATTTGTCTTCAATAATCCAAACGCCAAAAGAACCTGCGGCTGCGGAGAATCTTTTTCTTTGTAAATTATTTCTCATTAGTTGATTTTAACCCAAATTTTAGTAAAGTTTGGAAAGAGGAATTTTGTGTCAAATTAAACAATATTTTAAATCGAAAAGAATAATTATGTCAAAATATACAGAAGATGACCTTAGGGTTGATTTAGAAAACAAGGAATACGAATACGGATTTTATACAGATATAGAATACGAGGAGTTTCCTACGGGACTGAATGAAGATATTGTTCGTGAAATTTCTAAACGAAAAAACGAGCCAGAATGGATGACGGAATGGCGTCTAGAAGCTTTCCGCATATGGCAGACTATGGAAGAGCCTGACTGGGCAAACATAAAGTACGAAAAACCTGATTTTCAGGCTATAAAATACTATGCTGCGCCAAAGAAAAAGCCAGAATTAGAAAGCCTAGACCAAGTAGACCCAGAGCTGCTAAAAACCTTTGAAAAACTTGGGATTTCGCTGGAAGAACAAAAAAGGCTGACTGGCGTGGCAGTGGATGTGGTGATGGACTCCGTATCCGTAGCGACTACTTTCCAAGAAACTTTGGCTGAGAAAGGAATTATCTTCTGCCCTATTTCCGAAGCGATACAAAAACACCCAGATTTGGTTAAAAAATACCTCGGAACGGTGGTAAAACAAAATGATAATTTCTATGCAGCACTCAACTCTGCTGTGTTTTCGGATGGTTCGTTCTGCTACATTCCAAAAGGTGTGAGATGTCCTATGGAACTTTCTACCTATTTCAGAATCAATCAGGGAGGAAGTGGTCAGTTCGAAAGAACCCTGCTCATCGCTGATGAAGGTGCGTATGTATCTTATTTAGAGGGATGTACAGCGCCTCAAAGAGATGAAAATCAGCTACACGCAGCTGTGGTAGAATTGATAGCTTTAGACCATGCGGAAATCAAATATTCCACAGTACAAAACTGGTATCCAGGCGATGAAGAAGGAAAAGGCGGTGTGTTTAACTTCGTGACAAAGAGAGGGCTTGCCGAAACGGGAGCAAAAATCTCTTGGACACAGGTAGAGACAGGCTCTGCGGTTACTTGGAAATATCCTTCTTGTGTTCTAAAAGGAGACAATTCTGTGGGCGAGTTCTACTCCATCGCGGTTACCAATAAATTCCAATATGCAGACACAGGAACGAAAATGATTCATATCGGTAAAAATACCAAATCTACCATCATTTCTAAAGGAATTTCGGCTGGGAAATCTAATAACTCTTACAGAGGATTGGTAAAAGTTCTCCCAACAGCCAAAGGAGCGAGAAACTTCTCCCAGTGTGATTCCCTATTGATGGGCAACGAGTGTGGGGCGCATACTTTCCCTTACATCGAGATTAAAGACCCTTCTGCACAGCTGGAACACGAGGCTACGACTTCTAAAATTGGAGAAGACCAAATCTTCTACTGCAACCAGAGAGGTATAGACACCGAAAAAGCTATCGCACTGATAGTGAATGGTTTCAGTAAAGAGGTTCTGAACAAATTACCAATGGAATTTGCCATAGAAGCACAGAAACTATTGGAAATCAGTTTAGAAGGAAGTGTAGGATAAACATACTGCTGGTTATTTTTCACATTGTAAAAAACAAGATTTTTCTTTCGGTAGTTAAAGTAAAAATGAGCTTAAGAACAGACATTCTCTGGAAAACAGATCTAAAAAACGGTATTTTTGGGAGTCTTACCCCTCCACTTGCCGACCCTTTTAATTCCG
>CAUQKV010000045.1:0-7732 GCA_963518845.1 uncultured Flavobacteriaceae bacterium
GAAAAAGAAAGACAAAGACAAACGAATGGTATAGAGCTTATCGCTTCTGAGAATTTCGTTTCTGATGATGTTATGAAAGCTATGGGCAGCGTTCTTACGAACAAATACGCAGAAGGCTACCCAGGGAGAAGATATTACGGCGGCTGTGAAGTGGTGGATGAAGTGGAACAACTAGCCATAGATAGAGCAAAACAGCTTTTCGGGGTGGATTATGTGAATGTGCAGCCGCACTCTGGTTCTCAGGCAAATGCAGCGGTATATTTGGCTGTGCTGAAACCTGGTGACACGGTGCTGGGAATGGACTTGTCTATGGGTGGACACCTTACGCATGGTTCACATGTTAATTTCTCTGGAATCAACTTTAGACCTGTATTTTACGGTGTTGAGAGAGAGTCGGGGAGAATAGACTATGAGCAAATGAGACAAGTTGCCCTAAAAGAAAAACCAAAAATGATAATCGCTGGATTTTCAGCTTATTCCAGAGATTTGGACTATGCTAAATTCCGCGAAGTAGCAGATGAAGTAGGAGCTACGCTTTGGGCAGATATCGCTCACCCAGCGGGGCTTATCGCTAAAAAGTTATTGAATTCGCCTTTTGAGCATTGTCATATCGTTACTACAACGACTCACAAGACTCTGAGAGGGCCGAGAGGAGGGATGATTATGCTTGGAAAAGACTATGAAAATCCATACGGACACAAAACGCCAAAAGGAGAAACTAAAATGATGAGCGCCGTGCTGGATGGCGCTGTATTCCCAGGGATTCAGGGAGGGCCGCTGGAGCATGTAATCGCTGGTAAAGCGGTGGCTTATGGCGAGGCTCTTGACCAAAAATTTGAGGTGTATGCTAAACAAGTCATCGCAAATTCCCAAGCATTGGCTAAAGCTATGATAGACAGAGGTTTTGACATTGTAAGTGGTGGAACAGATAACCACTTGATGCTCATTGATTTAAGAAATAAAGGAGTAAATGGAAAAGAAACTGAAAAAGCCTTAGTAAAAGCGGATATCACATGTAACAAAAATATGGTGCCATACGATGACAAATCGCCGTTTATCACTTCGGGGATTAGATTAGGAACTGCGGCGGTGACGACTCGCGGACTGAAAGAGGCTGATATGCCAGTTATCGCGGATTTGATAGACGAAGTTATAAAGAATATCAATGATGAAAAAGTCCTAGATGCAGTAAAAGTCAAAGTAAATGACCTGATGAAGGGAAGAGCATTGTTTAATGCATAAAATCATTTTTAATCATCATTAAAATTTTAATTTTGCCAAGGTTTCATAACTTTGGCAAAGTTTTTAAGTAGGCATGGAAGAAAAAAGAAAATCGTACACTTTTGAGGAGATTAAACAAAAACTGGTGAATTACTGCATTTACCAAGACCGATGCCATCAGGAAGTGGAACAAAAAATGCAGGATTTTCTGCTGATTCCAGAGGCTAAAGATGAGATAATGCTTTATCTAATCAATGAAAATTATCTCAATGAAGAGCGATTTGCCAGAAGCTACATCAGAGGGAAATTTTACCTGAAAAACTGGGGCAGGATAAAGATAAAAAATCACTTGAAATTCAAAGGAATTTCCGAAAAACTTATCAATAAATGCATGGACGAGATAGATGAAACCGATTACCAAAAGACAATAGAAAAGTTGTATAAAGCCTATTTTTCCGAGCAGAAAGGTTTAAAAAACTATCAAAAAGCCATGAAAACAGTGCGCTATCTCATATCAAAAGGCTATGAGTATGAGCTGATTAGGGAAGTGGTGCAGGAATAAGATTTTATATAAAAATCCAGCCTTTTTGAGGGCTGGGTTTTGGATTTAATTATTTCAAAGATTTTACTTTGTTGAGATGCCATTTAAGTCTTTCAAAAGAACCATTGTCCAATGCTCTTTGCCCTGTCAGCATACCAGAGAAAAACACAATAGTGTCTTTAAAATCAGGATTATTGATGATTCTATAAGTGCCTATAGTGTCATCAAACTCAAATTCAAAATTCATCATATTGCTTTTCAATAAATTTCTTGCAAAAGTATCGCAGACTACGATAATTTCAGGATTTATTTCTTTTATGATTTCTTTTGAAATTTCCAATTGTTGTTTGATAAAGTCAGGCTCTTTCTTATAAAAATTTTCTATGCTCCGCTGTTTAGTTTCTCTAATACACAAGAGATCAAGAAAAGTCCAATCATTTTTGTTTTCTACAAGAAGAGGAAATCTTTTAAAATATCGGTCATTATTATTAGTTGCATCAAAACTTTTATAATATTCTTCTTTTTTTGCTTGTTTTTCTCTGAAAGAAGGATTTAAGCCTATAAACAATACTTTTCTTCCCGTGTGGAACTGAGAATAAACATATTTTCTGTTGATAATTTCTTGTAGTTCAGGGTCTTGGGATTTGTAATTCTCAAATAAGTTTTTGATTTTTTCTTCGTAAATTTTATACATAATTCTATAATTTTTAATTGTAATATTCTATTTCAGATCGTTGCACACCTATGAGTTCGCCATTTACGCAGGTTGTTTGTTGTATCATATTTCCATATTCATCATAAACCTGCTTGATATTGAAAATATCTGTTTCTTCGCCATTTTCATCATATTCTTGGAAAATCACATCTGTGATGTTTCCACTGGTGTATTTTATATTTGTTGTCTTTGTTAAGGTATCATTATTGAAATTTTCTTTGTACTCACTGATGATTTCTTTTTTGTCATTATATTCATACTTACATATTTCTTTTGTGGTATTATGTTTTGTGCATTCTATTATTTCTACCTTGTTATGCTGGTCATCATATTTTATAGTCCTTTTCGTTCCACCAAGGTCATAATCAATAGAAGTATCACGCTCTCGAAAAGAAATATTATGAGATTCCTCTATCATATCATTGTTTTCATCATATTTGGCGCAAATTTTATGATGTACAAATTCTATCATTTCGTCCAAAATCTCTCCACATTCATTAGAGTATTCGTATATGGAGCATTCTGTTTTATTTCCTCGTTCATCATATTGATATGAAATTTTTTTTGGATGAATATTTTCTTTATCACAAGAATTCTCTTCTACAAGTCTCCCTTTATCATCATAGGAATATATTGTTTTACAGGTATAATCATCTGTCAAAGGATGTTGTGACTCTCCATTTTTCTCATACTTTTCAGTTAGTTTTCCTTCTTTGTCGTAGATATAACTTATTGATTCTATGGTATATTCACTTTGGTCATCAGACCAATATCTATGTTTTTCTTCCAAAATATTTCCATTTTGGTCATAGAGAGAGGTGTGGTCTTCGGTCTGAATCTCTACAGTTTGTTCGTTTTCTATTCCCACTATAAAGTCTCGTTTACAGATGTTTTTTATTTTTTTAGTTTTGTCGTTTTTATTCATAAATTAGATTAACTCAGTTTTGTTATTATGAAATTACCTGGTGATCTGTAAGATTGAGCAGTTTGATTAAATCCAAGTCTTTTTATTTCTTCTTCAATGTCTAACATATTGGGAGCATGAAGGTTTCCTTTTGATAAAACAATAAATTCATAGCCTTTAGGCATATTTCCATATTGTCTAGGAGCTTTTAATTTGTAGCGGAACATATTTTAGTAGTATTTTAAGGTTAAATATTTAGTAATATATTTATTTGAAAATTGCTTTAGGTGCCCCTTGTTTTATCCATTTAGATTGAGAACTAAGCCACCAAACATCGGTTGAGAAAAAGCCTGCTTCTATTACTTTCCACTGACCATTAGTTTTTTTAAGAAAAGCCTCTCCATGGCAGCAATCCATCCAGTCTTCTTCCATTTGTATTTTTTTACCATCTTTTCTGAAAATTTCTGTTTCTATCCATGCATAACCATTGGAAGAGATATTGAATTTATAAGGTTTAAAGATGAATTCCTGTTTTGTTTGTTTTTTGCCCTCTTTTCTTACAGCATCTAATATTTTTTCTCTTTCTACTTTGTTTTTCGTAGTTTTATTTATATAACTTACCACACTCTGTGCAAAAGAAAAACTTGCCATGAATAGCCCTGTAATAATTGCGATTTTTTTCATAACTCTATATATTTAAAAACATTTATCTTTTCTAAAAATATCATATTCTTGTTGATTTCCCATTTCAGCTATAACCTCAAAATAAAATTGCTTTTTATCTTTTCTTGTGTAGGTTACATCTAGTCCATGGCTCCCTGCATTGCTAAATTCATAAGTGCCGTTTTTCTTACCATTGATGATTTCATCATAAGTTTTTAACACGATGGGTATACGATATGAGTTATCAATAATTTTTTTCTTAAATTTCAGTGAAATTTCTTGTGATTGTCCTAAATATTTTACAGAAATAGGATTTTCATTTTTGTCAAATTTTACACTGATTTGTAATGTAGGGTCTTTGTCATTTTTGAAACACGCATACTTTTGTGAAAAAGCCATACTGCTTAATGATAAAGCAAGGATAAAATAAATTTTGTTCATTATAATTGTTGTTTAATTTTAGATTACAAATTTAGCCTCCAAGTAAATTGAATTTTTGCCCAAATTTGTCCAAATTGAACAAACTATTTTTATCTTTGTAAAAAATGTAGTTCCATAGTATGAAGGCGGAAATAGATAAGTTAAAAGAAGATTTTAAAAAGGTATACCACTCTAAAATACAGACAACAAAAGATATAGAAGAGTTAGCCAAAAAAATAAATATTGGTAACAGTACGCTTCGTAGATTTTTAGGAAGAATGGAGACAGAAAGTAAATTTAGTTCTGCAACCTTAAATCTTATTTGTAAGCATATGGGATACAGTAGTTTCGATGATTACTGCAGACCTAAAAATAGTTCACTTTCGGAGCTGGATGCTTTGGAAATTTTTTATGATTCTGTCAAAGGCAAAGATATTTTGACAAGTGAGAGGAGGTATAATGATGTGAATTATCAATATGCCAAAAAAATCTTAGAAACTAATGAAAACACCAAAAAATTTATTGAAAAATTTGCGGATAATAAGGTAGCGTTGGAATACGCTCTGGCGTGGCACCCTCACTATGGCAAGATTACAGACCCTCAATATCAGGAGATTCTGATCAACTTGGGAGAGGTGACAGGTATTTCCCATATCAAGGTTTTTGCGCCATCTTTTGGGCTGTTTGGAAAGTTCGTTTCAGAGAATTTTGATGACAAAAAAGAAATCGAGAAACAGCTGAAACATATTGATAAACAGCTGGTTCAGATGAGAAAGGATTTCAAATGGTTTTTTGTTTATCCAGAGTTTAGGGCAGCGGCAGCGAGGGCTTTATACTATTTTCACTACAATGACCATCAAAATTTAGAGAAAGAAATTCAAACCCAATATTCTAATTTTAGGAAAAAGACCATAAATGGAGATAGAATTTTTTTTGCGAGTTATTTTGCTGATTGTCTTAATCTTATCGGGCGGTACAGCGAAGCGAAAGAGTTCATTTCCGAAATCAGCAATGAGGAATATGAAGAATTTGAAAAAGAATATCATTGCAAAAGGGACAAATATCTATTCTGTATCGTGAAAGGCATCACGCTTTTTCATCTTGGCGAAAAGAAAGAGAGCGAGAAGCTTTTTCAGGAAGTTTCAAATGTCACTTTCATGGAATTTCCTTTTGATATCAGGGATTATCTGGCACTGCAATATTATCTTTTGGGAAAACTCCTATATCCAAAAAAAACGAAGTTTTCAGATGGTTTTAACTCCAAAATCAAGGAAATGAAATTCACTTATTTTAATAGATTTAACTGATGCTTTCTTTATTTTTGATAATTTTGGGACATATGGCCTACGGTGTTACCAACGGCCTGTGGAAAGGGCCGAGAGATAGAGTAGGGACGCTTCCGCTGATTTTGATGAGGAGTTTTGGCTGCTGCATGATTTTTTTTATTTCACATCTGTTATTTACTTATTTTCAGGTACTTCCAGCGAAAGAGTTTTCTATCCAAGATATTTTGTACACCATACTAATTTGTATGGTCAATTATTTTGGGTTGTTTTTTTATTTAAAATCCCTAAAACACACTTATGTTTCCAATGTTATCGGTTTTGGAAAAATGGGACTGATTATAGGTATTTTGATAGGTGTCTTTTTTTATGGTGAAAGCATCAGCATAGTAAAAGCATCAGCCTGTGCAGTGATTTTACTGGCTGTTACGCTCATAGAAAAAAGCATAAAAATAGAAAAAACGCCCATTTCTAAAGGGTTAGTTTATTCCATTTTGTCTAGATTGTTTTGGTCTACGGGACTGCTATTCGTGCCGTTTATAGAGAAAATAGGAATTTTGCTTTTTTGCTCTATTTTGGAAGCTGTGGTGTTCTCTATGTCGCTGATTTTGTTTTTGTTCCAAAAAGATAAAAGCTGGAAGGAAATGGATACCAAAACCCGAAACGAAATCTTTTTCTTGATAATTTTGGGGACAACAGGGACTTTTTGTCTTAATTTTGCCATTACTAAAACAAGCATTATTGTTTTTGCATTCATGGGGCTGATAGAGCCTATTATCGGGATATTAGTTTCTATATTTTACCACAAAGAGAAAATAAACAAGCTGCAGTTTGTAGGACTCGCTTTGGGGCTGATTTCCTCTTTTGTGCTTTCCTTTTTATAGTTTATTTTTGTCAAATATAATTTTTAAATGCTGCCAAAAGAAAAATTACCTCAGATTTTTGAATATCTTAAACAATTTCTCACCGAAGAGCGCCTGCGAAAAATAGAGCATTTCTCTGAGCGAAGTTCGGATTTTGTTCTGCCTGTCATTGGCGATGTTTATCAGTTTCGGAATGCTGCTGCCATTGTCCGTTCGGTGGAGGCATGCGGGTTTCACAAGGTGGTAGCTTTGGAGGAAGAAAATGTTTTTGAGCCAAACCTGAGGGTGACCAAAGGAGCGGACACTTGGGTAGAAGTGGAAAAAATGCCCAATACGCTGGAATCTTTGCAGAAAATCAAAAACCGAGGTTATAAGATTCTGGCAGTTTCGCCCGAAAAAAATGCAGTGATGCTCCCAGATTATCAAATAAAATCGCCCATAGCCCTTGTTTTTGGAACGGAGAAAGAGGGCGTTTCCGATGAGTTTTTGGATTTTGCAGATGAAACTCTGGCTATTCCTATGTATGGTTTTACGGAGAGTTTCAATGTTTCTGTGGCAGCGGCGATTTGTATGTATGATTTCAAACAAAAATTGCTGAAATCAGATATAGATTATTTCCTGAAAGATGAAAAACTGCTCAGAACTAAAATCCGCTGGGCGGTCAATTCCATCCGCAGCGGACAGGAAATTTTGGATAAATATATGAATGAAAATTAGGATTTCTGAGCAACTTCTGAGAATTAAATTTCTTTGCCAATGAGCCAATGGTATATGGCGTTACGATCGCTATCTACTTCCATATAGGAGGCTATCAGCTCTCCGTTGTGATAGTGGAGTTCGTCGATATCGCTTACTAAAAACTTTTCTACCTCATCTTGATAAGGTTCAAAACCTTTGAAAATGATTTCGTCTTCCACCGTGAGGGTACTGATATCAAAAATGTAATGTCGATTGCAATACATATCAGTAACCAGTATTTTGTCACCTTTGAAAGGTTGTGCTACAGCTCCCCAATCCTCGGAGAAATGGTGTTTTTTGAGCGTTTTTAGCGATGGATAACTCATTATATAAAGCTCTGCCTCGTAGAAATTGGTGAATACAGCTTCTTTTTCACTGAGCATA
>CAUQKV010000046.1:0-6392 GCA_963518845.1 uncultured Flavobacteriaceae bacterium
AAAACGGACTTTACAACTGGGTGTTTTTTCTACAGCCAAAATGGTATGAAACTACGAAATACATTGACCCAGAGCTGACTCTGTATATGAATGGAATAGAAGAAAACAGTGTGGTGTTTTGTGTCCGTTCTGAACAGCTGGGGGTAGGAAAGGAAATAAAAGAAGAGGAACAAAAAATAGACTTTGAGTTTAATAATTATAAGGAAAACAAAAGATCTTCTCAAGCTATTAAAAAAGCAAATGACTCACAAGAAACAATTTCATAATAAATTATCCTCTAATCCATTATTTTCAGAAAATGTACAAAACATGTAAAATAGACCAAGGAACTGTAACTCTGAAAGAAATTGCAAAGCATTTTGATTTAGAACCAGATGAACTCCGTTGGTTTCATAATCGTTTTTGTCCATTGGAAGACTTAATTGGTACTGATATACAGCCTCATACTTCTATCATCTACCTTCCTGTCCCTGGAGAGGATTCAGGATATTATAAAAATACAAGAAAGACTAAACTTCTGCTTGATAAAAATTATCATTTACTTTGTCCTCTGTCATTCTCCAAAAAATATGGAATAGAACTTATATTTTCTGGAGATAAAAAAACAAAAATTGCTCATGAAATTGAAGTCCAAAAAAAGAACAAGAACCTTATTCATATTTTTCAGAAAGATGTCTGGGTAGATGAAACTCTACCTGAATTGATTATGGAAAAAATAGCTAGTGAAATAGGAAGTATTTTTTATCCTCTCGAGTTAGAATTGTATGATAATGGTAAATTAAAATTTATCACAAATTTTACTGAAATACAGAATAGATGGAAACAGAAAAGACAAGAATTAGCCTCCTATTACAAAGGTCATTTTATAGAAAACTTGCTAAATAACATAGAACAGCAGATAGAATACCGAGGCAAAACCCAAAAGAAGATTTTAAACAATTTCTTCTTTGCTTTTTATTTTATGCCTTTGTACGAAGAGTGGACAGAGGATTATTCCTCTTCTTTCCAGACAGGACTGCCAATGTTTCCAAAAAAAGAGAGGGTTTTATATGAATTTACCTTATCTTTGAATAAAGAAATTTCAGATAATCAGAAAGTTGTCATCCTTGCAAAAGGAAAATGCATAGAAAAGAGTAATACTGATGGTATTCTTCCGGCAGAGAATAATGAAAAAACAGAAGGCTCAGCAGAGTTCATCTATAAACTCAATGCGGAAGACAACAGTATTTTTTCTATATTAGGAAAAGTAGATTTAAAACAAGGGGATTACCATCAGAAAATAAACTTTAAATGTTTTGAAATAATATAAATAAAAAGCCATGAGTGAGAAACATCTTGTCTGCCAAGGAGCTGTTTGTCAGTGTATTTTTGGAACCGCTCCTGACACTTTAAAAGTAAAAACTCAGAAAAAGCATTTTATCAATGACTTAGAAGGGGAAGAGAAATTAATCGCTACAGACCAAGATTTAGGAAAAACCTTGGAGAATAACACTTTTGGGAGCTGTGCAAAGTTGAATAACAATCCCTGTCAGGCGATGATTACAGAATGGAGTGGGTTTTATGACAAGGTCACATTAGAAGCCAATGGCGGACATCCGCTCTTGGAAGACAGCAAGGCTACCTGCCCCATTGGTGGAAAGGACTGCATCAGTATAACCCATCATGGGCAGAGCTGTGAGGTAAGCTCCCAAAGCCTAAACAACGCCCGCCCAGAAGTCCTTACCGAGCTGTGTCCGTTTTTTGATTTTACAGACACTGAAGAGAGTGAACAGAATGAAAACGAAGCAAAACTCTAAAAACTGAATGAATAATGAAAATAATAGGCGAAACAGCCCCATTAACAGGCAGGGATTACCAGTATAAACTGGTCAATCATAAAAATGAAAAAATTGCTGTAAGTAGATGGGAAGTAAGATTAAATGACCAGATACTAACCACTAGTAAAAGCGGAAAGATCATATTTAATATGAACTTAGCAATGAAGACGCTCAAAATATTAGCATTTACCAGCAATAAAACTTATACACTGAGTGTGTCCGTTGTAATGGGGTCTCCCGCTGTCGGCTGGGTAGAATGGCAGGATATTGAAGGGAAGCCATTAAAGGGGCGTAAAGTAGGCTATTTAGACAAGGTTCGGCTGTGCATAAAAACCGTAAACTTCCTTGAGGGAGAAAAACTAACTGTTACCATTTATGAAGACCAATTTCTTGATGGACATGGAATATCTTCTATAACAATGGGAACTTACCAGACAACAGGTGTTAATAAAAATGGTAAAGCTTATTTATTATTTAACAATATGAGCGTATACCGAAATGTACTTAATTATCCGCGTGGCGGCACTTCCGAATCAGAGCATGAATACTATGCTAAAATTGTATATAATAAAATCATTGATATCATAAAAGATGATGTACAGCTCATAGTTCAAAATGAACTGAAACAATATATAAAACCTAAACAAACAAACACTCCTGTAAAAGTAGGAGCTTCTAAAAGTATAAAAAAGCAGCATAAAAAGCCCATTAATTATACTTTTGGGGTTTTCTTTGATGGAACGCTTAATAACATGTATAACTCCGAAATAAGGAAAAGTGTAGCAGAAAAACGAAGACTAAGCCATAACATAAGCTATGAAGAGGCTAAAAAAATTAAGGAAAAAAAAGGAAAAAAAGATTCCAGCTATGAAAATGAGTTGTCTAATCCAGCCATTTTATTCAAAAGTTATATAAAGAAAGATAGTGACAGATTATTCAAAATTTATGTAGAGGGGATAGGTACCAACACCCAAAGCCCTACCAAGGCAGAAGACTACAAAAAGGATGACAATGTCCAAGGGCCTGCGTTTGGTATGGGAAGTGCTGGAATTATTGACAGGGTAAGAGAGGCGATTAAAAAAATAACTGGTTTAATAGATATAAAGGAGGACGAGTATATCAATAAAATCACCTTTGATGTTTTTGGATTTAGCCGCGGAGCAGCAGCGGCAAGGCATTTTGTGTATGTGGTTACCCACCCTGAATATATTCCAAAACCTGATGGAGATAGAGGTCGTTTAGACCTGCAAAGAGAGTCTTTAGAATCTAAATACCATAAAAAAGCTCCAAGATATGGCTTATTGGGTATTTTATTAGACCAAAAAGGCTGGTTGAAAGACAATGTCAAAGTAGAGGCTAGATTTGCAGGATTGTATGATACTGTTTCTCACCATGGGCTTTTTCAGGACAATGACATTGAGGATTTGGGGCTGGATAGTATCAATAAAGCAAACTATGTAGTGCATATGGTGGCAGCTGATGAACACCGCTATAATTTTGATTTGGCAGATATTTCATCTGTTGCCAAAACTTCGCCAGACAGTGGCAAAAAAGGAGGAATAGAACTATTTTTCCCTGGTGTGCATTCTGATGTAGGCGGCAGCTATGTAGATGGTGCTCCCAATATATCATATAAAATAAACTTTTCTTCTGAGATGGACTTTTTGACAAAAGAGAAAGAAGAACTCATACGGCAAGGCTGGTTCTCTAGCCAGCAATTATCTGTGAAGTTTTATCTTACCATACATGGACTCAATAACTATCGTTTAGAGGGGAAAAAAAATAGTGTAAGCAACCAGTACAGCTATATTCCGCTGCACATTATGGCCGAATTCTGCAAAAAGAAGAGTATCTTATTAGATACCAAAATATTAAAAGAATTAAGTTCTTTTAGACAAGGAAATAGTTCTTTCCTCAATGAAGTGAAGAAAATTCTGTGGGATTATAGTTTTAACGGTGGTCCACGCTTGATTTATAAAGAAAAAGGCACCGAGGCGGAGAATGAGCTGATTAGAAAACTAAGGCTGTACTATCTCCACTGGAATTCTACCTACGGCACGATAGATGATTCCCTTGGGGCTTTCGTAACTGGAAAGGACAAACCTAATTTTAAAAATAGTAAAAGACAACGAGATGTATATTAAGAATTTAATTACTTGTTTCTGCTTGATTTTTTTATTAACCCACTGTAAAGAAAATTCTTTTATGAAAACAGAAAAATATCCTTATGTTGTTACTACTACAGCTCCTGAAGACTACCCAATGGAAGTACACATTGGCTACTTCTTGGATGAAAAAGAAGAACTAATATGTGGTGTACCTAAAACAGGTGTAGAAAGAGGTCCTTGGCAGTATGATGGTCCTGAAGGCGGGCAGGGAGGAGATAAAATACCTGCCTATCTATCCCTTACCTATGTTTCCTATGCAGAAAAGAAGTTCTATAATGTAGAGGCCAAGCTCCCTACAGAAAAAATCCTTGAAGAGTTTAGAAAGGGATACAAACTAAAAAAGTATATGAGTGATGAAACAGAAGACCTGACCTATGGAAAGCTAACGGTAGGTATGGCACCTGGAGGAGTGGTTGTCCTGTGGCTTTCTGGAAAATCTCATCGTGTAGAAATCTGCAGACTGCAGGCTAAGGAAGTCTTTGTAGATAGAAATGATTTTTATTCAAATAATAATAATAGGACACAGCAAGAATTCTTTGATGTATTTTATGATTTAGCCCTCTCTGACAGCATAAAACAAGATATCAAAGAAAGAGGGATTCCGTTTGGGCTGTGGGATGAGTATAGAGAAAAATACAACTACCGCTTTACTTTCAGACCTTATGATGACAGAGATAAATTTACTTATATAAATGCTCTATATTATAATGGAGAAGCAGAAGAAATTTTAAAACCAGACCTCGCCCTAAAAAAATATACTTCCAGAGGTATTCCTTATAGAACTAAGTTTATGTTTTTCTCATACAGTACAGATATTATTTTTAATGACAGAGAGATGATACAGGTCTTCAAAGAGCTGAAGAAAAAACACCCTGGCAAACCTATAGATATTATCCTGACTCCTACTTTTCTATATAATGAAATCAAAGTATCTGTAAAATGTGAAGACGAAGAAATCCCTCTATCCAAATACATAATGGAAGGCGTCTGGGGAGAATCCATAGACGACGCCTTAGAAAGGAGAGCTTTAGAAGAAAATAACGGTAATGGGGAGTAATTATAAAACCTGCTCTTATTTCAGCAGGTTTTTTGTAGTTCTGTGATTTTCTGAATAAAGTGAAGAAAATCTTGTGGGATTATAGTTTTAACGGCGGGCCACGCTTGATTTATAAAGAAAAAGGCACCGAAGCAGAAAATGAATTGATTAGAAAACTAAGGCTGCACTATCTCCATTGGAATTCTACCTACGGCACGGTAGATGATTTCCTTGGGGCTTTCGTAACTGGAAAGGACAAACCTAATTTTAAAAATAGTAAAAGACAACGAGATGTATATTAAGAATTTAATTACTTGTTTCTGCTTGATTTTTTTATTAACCCACTGTAAAGAAAATCCTTTTATGAAAACAGAAAAATATCCTTATGCTGTTACAGCTACAGGTCCCGAAGGTTATCCTATGGAAGTGCATATGGGCTACTTCTTGGATGAAAAAGAAGAACTAATATGCGGTGTGCCTAGAACAGGTTCCTTGAGCGCAGGCTGGCAGGGTGATGCAGCCGAAGGCGGACAAAATGGAGATAAAATACCTGCCTATCTATCCCTTACCTATGTTTCCTATGCAGAGAAGAAGTTCTATAATGTAGAGGCCAAGCTTCCTGCAGAAAAAATCCTTGAAGAATTTAGAAAGGGGTTCAGAGCAGAAAATTATGCAGGAGAAATGGAAGACCGAACCTATGATAAACTAACCGTAGGTATGGCACCTGGGGGAGTGGTTGTCCTGTGGCTTTCTGGATATTTTCATCGTGTAGAAATCTGCAGACTACAGGCTAAAGAAGTCTTTGTAGACAAGGACGATTTCAGAAGAAGAGTTTTTGAAAATGAAACCCAGCAGGAGTTTTTTGATGTTGGTTATGATTTAGCCCTCTCTGACAGCATAAAACAAGATATCAAAGAAAGAGGGATTCCGTTTGGGCTGTGGGATGAGTATAGAGAAAAATACAACTACCGCTTTACTTTCAGACCTTATGATGACAGAGATAAATTTACTTATATAAATGCTCTATATTATAATGGAGAAGCAGAAGAAATTTTAAAACCAGACCTCGCCCTAAAAAAATATACTTCCAGAGGTATTCCTTATAGAACTAAGTTTATGTTTTTCTCATACAGTACAGATATTATTTTTAATGACAGAGAGATGATACAGGTCTTCAAAGAGCTGAAGAAAAAACACCCTGGCAAACCTATAGATATTATCCTGACTCCTACTTTTCTATATAATGAAATCAAAGTATCTGTAAAATGTGAAGACGAAGAAATCCCTCTATCCAAATACATAATGGAAGGCGTCTGGGGAGAATCCATAGACGACGCCATAGAAAGGAGAGCTTTAGAAGAAAATAATGGT
>CAUQKV010000047.1:0-5850 GCA_963518845.1 uncultured Flavobacteriaceae bacterium
TAAAGTATTATGATGGAATTATTACAGCCCTATATAAGTATCACTCTAAAACTAGTTACGGGCATGATAGGAATTTTGGCTTTTCTGCGAATCACAGGTAAAGCACAGATGGCACAGATAACTCCCCTTGACACCGTAAGTGCCTTTGTTATTGGTGCATTAGTCGGTGGTGTATTGTATAATCCAGATATGTCAATGTTGCATATCATATTTGCCTTGATTGTGTGGACTGGCTTCAATATGCTCGTTCGTTTTGCGATGCGTTCTGCATATATGAGACATCTTATTAAGGGAAAGAGTGATTTCCTTGTTAAAAAAGGAATTATAAACTTTGGAAACTTCAAAAGAAATAGCCTAGAGATGGAACAATTTCGTATGTTGCTAAGACAAAAGGGTATTTTCTCAATGTTTGATGTTGAAGATGTATTATTCGAAACGAATGGTGCAGTTACGGTTCTTCCTACAGGAAAAATGGCAGATTCTTTTTTAATTGTAAACAATGGAGAATTTGTAGAGAGTGGTCTTGCAGGAAGTGAAAAATCAAAGGAATGGGCTTTGTATCATATCAAGCGAAATGGCTTTAACAGTCCATCGGAGCTTTTCTGTATGGAATGGACACCGAATAAGGGCATTTATTTTGTCTCTTTTGAAGGCAAGGTAAAGCGTGGAATAATAGAAGTTGAGGCTCACGAGATTGAACCTGATAATACTCAGGTATAAACCTTTAAAAATAAATATAAGTCCGTGTTAAAATCGTTTAACACGGACTTTTTTTCTTTACAATAGAAATTAATTACATATATCCCTTGTCAATTCAATATTTTACATAGCCTTTTTATTGTAAAATTATGTAGTGACTAATATAGATTATATTTGAATTTGTCTTAAAGGACTGATTTTTTAGGCAAATAAGTAACATTCACAAAAAACAAAAATCTGAGAATTTTGCGTTCTCAGATTTATAAAATATATTTTTAGTGTAAAAAGTGTCTCATTCCAGTGAGCAGCATTGGGATGCCGTGCTGATTGGCAGCCTCTATGCTTTCTTCATCCTTGATGCTTCCGCCTGGCTGGATGATGGCTTTTATGTCTTTTTCTGCACAGAAATCCACCACATCGCGGAACGGGAAAAAGGCATCCGAAGCCAGAACCAGCTCTCCGCTGAATTTCTCTTTGGCTCTTTCCACCGCCTGCTGTGTCGCCCAGATTCTATTGACCTGTCCGCCACCGATTCCCAGCGCCTGCGTTCCGTTAGAAACTACTATCGCATTGGATTTCACATATTTCACCACTCGCTGTGCAAAGAGCAGGGCTTTTCTCTGTTCCTCTGTCGGCTGTTTTTCGGTTACTACTTTTATTTCCTCCGAGAACTGATTATCGCAGTCCTGCACCAGCAGTCCGCCATCTATTTTTACCCAAGTCTGTTTGTCCGAAACAGGGTTTTTAATTTTAATAATTCTAAGGTTTTTCTTTTGTCTAAGGATTTCCAGCGCTTTCTCCTCAAAATCTACCGCCATCACGATTTCAAGGAAAGTCTTCCCAAGCTCCTCCGCTGTGGCAGCATCCACCTTATAGTTCATCGCCACAATGCCTCCGAAGATAGAAACAGGGTCGCACTCAAAGGTTTTAGTATAAGTTTCCACCGCTGTATTTCCGATGGCTACACCGCACGGCGTAGAGTGTTTTACGGCGCAGCACGCCATTTCGTTTTTGAATTCATTTACTACTTTCCAGCATAAATCCATATCGCGAAGATTGTTGAACGAAAGTTCCTTTCCTCCCAGCTGTTCAAAATCTTTCATCGCTCCATTTTCCACTGTTGAAACATAGTAAGCCGCGGACTGATGCGGATTTTCGCCATATCGTAAATCCGAAACTTTCTTGTAAGAAGCATTCAGATACTGCGGATATTCCTCCTCCAAAAGCATTTTGGAAATGGCTGCATCATAGGCAGAAGTAAGGTTAAACACCTTTCCTGCAAGGGTTTTACGAGTTTCCAAAGTAGTATCGCCCGAAGTTTCTATTTCAGATTTTACTTTCTCGTAATCTTCCACATTAGTGATGACTGTCACAGATTTAAAATTCTTTGCTGCTGAACGAAGCATAGACGGCCCTCCTATGTCGATAAACTCCACCTTTTCATCCAAAGGAATATTCTTCCCTGCATTTTCGAAAAATGGGTAAAGATTCACCACCACCATGTCTATCAGTTCTATTCCGTGCTCGGCTACTGTGTCCATGTGCTCTTTATTATCACGCACAGCGAGAAGTCCTCCATGCACTTTTGGGTGAAGGGTTTTTACCCTTCCGTCCAGCATTTCTGGGAAATTCGTAACCTCATCTATCTGAATAGGACTAAGCCCAGCATCTTTCAGATGTTTGAAAGTTCCGCCTGTGGAGATAAGTTGGTAATTGTTTTTTTCTAAGAACTGAGCGAATTCCGTAAGTCCGCTCTTGTCCGAAACGCTGATTAAGACTCTTTTTTTCATAGTTAAATTTAAGTTTCACAAAATTAAAAATAATAATTGGTTAATGCGAGTTTTAAAATTAAATATTCATATTTTTACGAATAAAAATTTTAATTAAAATGCTTATCAACCTAAAACGAGTTTACGAAATCCCTGATGAAACCGATGGCTTCCGTGTACTGTCTGACCGACTTTGGCCTCGCGGCATCAAAAAAGAAGATTTGGATTTTGATTTTTGGGCAAAAGAAATCGCTCCCTCCACACTTCTACGGAAAACCTATCACCAAACACAGGATTTTGATACTTTTAGCAGCGATTACCAAAACGAGCTGGAACAAAATACCGCTGTAGATGCCTTTTTGGAGCTTGTTCATGACAAAAAAGTTCTTACCCTTCTTACCGCTGCCAAGGAAATAGAGAAATGCCATCTGCCTATTCTCAAAGATTTTCTGCTTTCCAAATTACCCAATTAAACCTTATAAAAATTCCCTTCTCTATTTCAGAAAAGGAATATTTTTTTAGCATTATAGGCTTTTTATCTGCGCAACTAATCTTTCGATTTCTGCTATAATTTTGTGAAAGAATAACTAGTTTTTCCCTTTTGAATAGTTGCTCTTTTCATATAGTGTTAAATTTGCGTTATTTGTTGCTTTAACTTTTTTATTTGAAGAATAAATCTTCTTTTATCATCCATGTCTTAGTAAAATAGAAACTCATTAGATTAAAAATAAATACTAAAATAATAATTACTATTGCTGTATTTATAATTCGCTCGAATAATCTGCTGTATTTTTGTTTAATCATCTCAAGTTTACTGATGAATTCCTCTCCACAATTATTGATAATGGCTATATTAAACAAAAATATAGGAAACTGGCTGATTAAAATCCAAATAATAAAGGCGATGATGGTAACTATCAGGTTTCCATTATGCCCACATAACACAACTAAAGATATAAAAGCAGGGTCAGGAAAGGCGGACAAGGTAAAAAGAAGCCCCGTGACGAACATATCCATCTGTGACCAGCCTGATGAGGTTCTTATCTCTTTCTTTTTATTATTTTCCGAAGTTAATCTCTTTATTAGCCAATAGGATAGGCCTAATATTAATAATATATTCAATACTACCCAGACATAATTGGGAAGGAGACCAAAGAAATTAGCGAGGAAAGAAATATTATTTCCCAAAAAGATAGACATAAATGTACCGCTAATAACGCTTCCAAATAAAACGGTAAGTGTGAAAGTCGTAATAGCTTTTTTATCAGCATTTGCTGACAAAGCTCCTATTATAATAGGAATCCCAAGTGGGTCAAATCCCGTAATTCCTAAAACAACAGCCGAAAATAATAACTTCATATGGAAATGATAAGGTGATAAAAATTAATATTTTCCTTAATTTTCAAAAAAACCTTCAATTTGAATAATATTGAATAACAAGGCTCTCTTGGCCCTGATATTTACTGTTTTACTATCACGCTTTCCCAGCCATCATAATAGGCATCATAATTATCGGCTAGTTCTTTAAGCTCCCAGACTATCTCATCTATTTCATGTGGAGAATCTTGTCTTACGATATGCAGCTGAAAATGGTGGGAATTTCCCTCTTCTATAAAATCTTCTGAAACCACTTTGTAGCCTTTTCTTGTTACTTTTTCCACATATTGTGCTCGGCTCTGTTCATTATCAAAATAAATCCAATGGTCTATTTCTCGCGGAATATCTAGATTATCCCCATTTTCTTCTAACTGCATCACTACTCTTCTATTTTGCATAGATTGGTAAGAGTATGGGTCTGGGAATAGGAATTCAAAATAATCCTTCCACTCTGGGTCTTTATCGAAATAACTCTTATACTGATACCCCTCAAAAGCAGCCAACTCATCTACACAAGCCTCTGAAAGCCCCTCTGAAAGATTGGTATAATAGATAAGCTCTAGAATTCCACCTGATTTCACAGCTCCTGCTGAGATAGCACCCATCTGTTCTGCTTTCCCTGAAATAGCATCCTCTATATCACACAAAATAGGATATTCCTCATTAGAAGACATGCCTTCTGGCGTAGGGTTTTGCATTTTAATGAGAAAGTTCAAGCGGTATTTATATCCCTCAACTGGAGCTATCTGTCTTAGTGCTAAATTCACTCTTACAGAAGCTGGTTTTCCCTCAACTCGGCAGAAAAAGAAATCCCAATTTTGTGGAACTTCATAGTTGTTATTTATACTCATTGTTTTTATTTTTTGCTAAAATTACATTTTTTTTGTATTTTATGCAAATCAAATATAACTGACCCACATATCTGTCCTTCCTCCTTTCCTATCAAAAGCGGCTCCTACCTCTCCCCAGACAAACTCCCACTCTTCCCCTATGTGTGCTGTAAGCCATTTTTTATACAGTTTTTCAGTTTGAAGTTCATATTCCTCTGTCCAGTTTTCCCAAGGTGTGTATCTTTCTTTCATAGAAAAAAATATCGTTTCGAGTTTTTCTCCTTCAAAACAAATAGAAACATCAAACTCTTTTCCCTCAAAAAGACATTTTTCAAAATAAATCCAATAAAACCCTGTTCCCACATCCCAAATATCATTATCAGGAAACTGCTCTCTGAGCGTAGAAAAAGTAGTTTTAGAAGAAATCACTACGCCATTTATAAGGGAAAAATCTCCATGCTCAGTATCTAAAAACGATATGGTTTTTGCGCTGTTCATTTTTTATTCTATTAAAATATTTTTGATTTTATGACTGTTTGCTCAAATTTTACATTTCCTCTCCTATATCTTTTAAAAAATCATCCATCGCCTCAAAGGAACTTTCCGATGAAGATGCATACACCAGCTGCTCACCCCCATCTAAAACTACTATGCTGTCCGCAGCTCCGCCATAGAACTCCGCTCCTTGTAACCAATGGCGTATAGCGAAAGGCTTTTTTGGAAAATGGGATTTTATAGCATCCAAATCTTCGGAAGTAATGAATTTAAAGCCTTCATAAATATAAGGCAAAGCAAATACTGCCTGCAAGTGAGCCATAGCCAACAAAAATTCAGATAATGTATCACATTCCACCTGCCATTCTTTTTGGTTATAGCTAACATATACTTTGGGGTTTTCTTCGCCTAAATCTCCCTTTGCAATTGCCCATAAACAACAATTTTGATTTTCTGCATAAAAAACAAAATAGTCTGGATGATTGAAAAGAGCAAGGTTAGATTTGGGAGTTACCAAACAATCTTGTGTTTGGTTCAGAGCCTGATGCTTTCCCAAAGTGGTGTAATAGTCATATAACAGTTGTGGCATTTGCTCTACCACGCCGAAAAACGGCTGCATTTCAGCTTCTGTAAAACCACAATCCTCCTCTATACCAAAGAGCGTTCGGATTTGGGTAAAT
>CAUQKV010000048.1:0-5618 GCA_963518845.1 uncultured Flavobacteriaceae bacterium
AAAACGGACTTTACAACTGGGTGTTTTTTCTACAGCCAAAATGGTATGAAACTACCAAATATATTGACCCAGAACTGACTTTGTATATGAATGGAATAGAAGAAAATAGTGTGGTGTTTTGTGTCCGTTCTGAACAGCTGGGAGTAGGAAAGGAAAAAGGAAACACACAATACCCTGTGTTTGAATATAATCAAGAGCAAGAGAATAATAGACGAAAAAGAGATTTATATCCTACTGAAGAAAAATTTTAATAATTTATAGATTATTTTTATCAATTCTTTTTCAGTATTGAATTTAATAAATAAGTATTTGTCAAAAAACATATATTTGTGTAATATTTAATCTGAAAGAAGATGAATTTTTTTGTTCAGACACATATTGTACAACAAGGAGAAACATTGGATGATATTATCCAAAAATACAAAATTCCTAGTGTGGAAATTCTGCGATATTTTCATAATCAAAATGTTGTAAGTCGGGATAATTTAGTGGGGAATAAAGTGTTTAAAGGACAGGAAATCTTTATTCCTACACCACAAGATATTGATAAAATTGAAATTGAGCATAAGAAAAACCAAGCTGAAAAATTAGTACAACAAGAAAATACACTCCAAAACAATTTTTTAAGATTTCCATATCATAAAGGTGAGCACATTTACAATATTTCTATAAAAACAATGGTTCAAACATCTACTCTTCAATGCAGAGTAAGACATCTTTATGCATCTAATAATATTTTCACTATAGAAATTTCGCAAAACAACCACAATAGTCTTGATAATCAAATGATTTTTTTAGGTGAAGAAATAAATACATGTATTTTTCCATTAACAATAAGTGTGAATAAAGAAGGTGAAATTATAGAAGTTAATGATTTCCAAAGCGTTATTCAAAGATGGAACTCAAAAAAAGAGAAGATAAACCAATTCTTTCAAGGAAAAATTATACAAAATATTATCAATAAAACTGAAGATATTTTACTGTCCTCAAAGACAATTTCTCACAACTTAAATACAAACATCCTTTGGGCATTTTTATTAAGAGGGGTTACTGGTAAATACGAAAATGGAGAGTGTAGGAAAAAATTAAGTATAAATTTAGGTGACAGAAAATTTGAAGTCATCAATAAAATGTCATTTAGTGAAAATTTACAAGCAACAACATATAAGGTTTTACAGGATATTTTTGAAATAAATGATTCTGCGAAAATAATAAGTTCAGAATATAATCTATATAAAGAAAACAATATAATAGAAAATGCGAAAATTGATATCTTTAGACCAGAAAACAAATTCACTATATACATCACAAAATTAGTATAGATATGAGCGAGAAACATCTTGTCTGCCAAGGAGCTGTTTGTCAGTGTATTTTTGGAACAGCTCCTGACACTTTAAAAGTAAAAACTCAGAAAAAACATTTTATCAATGACTTAGAAGGGGAAGAGAAATTAATCGCTACAGACCAAGATTTAGGAAAAACCTTGGAGAATAACACTTTTGGGAGCTGTGCAAAGTTGAATAACAATCCCTGTCAGGCGATGATTACAGAATGGAGTGGGTTTTATGACAAGGTCACATTAGAAGCCAATGGCGGACATCCGCTCTTGGAAGACAGCAAGGCTACCTGCCCCATTGGTGGAAAGGACTGCATCAGTATAACCCATCATGGGCAGAGTGCAGAATTGGAGGTGCGAGATATTCACGATACGGATATTCTTCAATTACAGGTAGTTAGCCCATTTTTAGATGTAGAAAGTGTCTTAGAAGAAATAGAAGAACAGGAGTTAGATGCATATTAAATTAAACAAGAAAATAAAATGGCCAAAAAAGGTGTTGCAAAAATTATTGGAAATCAATCTCCTATGGTAGGTGAGAAGCAGATATACAGCATTGAAAGCTGGTATCCTGATACACCATTTATAGAGAGAAATCCACAAAATGTAACTTGGGAACTTTTCAAGAAAAGAAAAAATGGAATTTTTACAACAACCAATATCAAGAAAAAAGGTATTGGAGAGTTTACTTTTGGAGAAATTGCCCAAAAGCATACCTATCTACTAGAAGCCTATCTTTATGCCCCAGAAGGGAAAGGAATTATCATAAACCCACAACCCTCTAAAATTCCTAAAATCAATAAAGTAGAACTTTTTTATTTAAATGGAAATAAGGGGCAGGTTTTTAGTTTTACAGAAAAATTTATTGCAAAAGCTTATTGTGTGAATTTGGAAGGCAAAGAGTTGAAATTTACACTTTGGGAAGACGATGAAAAAGGCAGTGGACATAGTGAGAAGAATTTAATTGTTGAGACCAAAAAAGCAAAAGTTGATTCTAAAGGGGTTGCAAAGGTTGATTTTCAATTGACTAAAGCACTTATTCAGAAAGCGCAGAGTGGAGAAGCGGATGCGAGGGAGCTGGAATTTTATGTTACTGTGGAATATTATGCCCACAAAAAACACGCAACGGAGAATATCCACATCAAGAATCCTGAAGTAAAGAAAAAAGCCCCTAAAAGCCCTCAGAATTCTAAAATTTCCAAAGCCCCTAACTCCCCAGCCTCTAAAAAAGGAGAGAGCAAGAAAGAAGAAAAGGGAATATTGGATAGTGTAGAGGAGAGTCTAAGAAAGATTGCAAATCTTTTTGACTGGGGAGAAACCCGTGGCAAGGCAAGTAAAGATAAAAAATCTGCTGAAAATAAACCACAATCTAATAAAACCGTTGTGGTAAATGTGGAGGAGAAAAAAGAATCTACAGAATGTTTTTGTAAGAAAAAAGAAAACCAATTTTACTGGAGTGATAAACTTACTTGTAAGGAGCGAAAAAAAGTATTGGAGGTATGCTCAGAGCTTTGGGGAGAGGAGAATAAGTCAGTAAAGGCAAGTGAATTAATGTCTATCATTCATTTAGAAAGCGCAGAAACATTTAGTCCATCGGCAGATAATAGGAGGGGCTATTCGGGTTTGATACAGTTTAGTGATGCGTCTGCAAAATCACTTGGTACAACTCGTTCAGAGTTGAAAAAGATGAGTTTTGTGGAGCAAATGGATTATGTTAAGCGTTATTTTGAGCGTAAAAAGGATTTGCTTAACACCATGATGGATTTATATCTGTTAGTGATGAAACCTAGTGCGGTCGGTCAAGGAAAGAATAAGGATTATGCAATATTTGATGAAAGTGTCTCCGTTCCTGATGGAGATGGAAGTAATACATCTGCTGCTGAAAGGATGAAAAATATCAATAAAGAGCCATGGGTTACAAAATATGGATATTCAAGTAATCCCTCATTTATGCTAGAAACAGGAGAGAAAAAGAAGCGAAAGAAATGGGTTTATACTAAACAGCAATATGAAGACAGAGCTGGTTTTGAAGGTGGAAAAACATATATATATGGGAGGTAGAGAAGGTCTTGAGGGAAGAACATTATGATGGAGGGAAACTAAATATTTTTAATGGTGTGCGTGAAGAAAATAAGGAGAAAAAAGAAGAGAGGAAAACTAAAAGTAAATATCCTCTCTGGGTTGATATTGCTATAGAGGAAGAGGAAAAAAATATTCGTGAAAATACCCATTGTCAGTATATTATAGATAATTATCATGCAGTAACGACTAACATACAAATGAAAAGATGTGGTAGTGAAAAGGATAGTAATCGTAGTAATTCTGCTTGGTGTGCAGCTTTTGTTGCTTACTGTCTAAAAACTTCTGGACATAAGTTCCAGCCAGACCCTGGTGCTATATGGCATGGAAAGACTAATTTGGTAAAAAGAACTAAAAATGGTCCTGAAGAATTACAAGAACATTGGGGGAAAAAATATACAACAATGTATATAGGAGGAATTGTTGTATGGCATAATGGAGGACATACAGCTATCATCATTGGTATTGATAAAGAAGATGAGAGTAGATATATAATAATTGGAGGGAATCAAGATAATGGTGTTAGGTATTGGAGTATTCCAAAAACAAAAATAAAACCCTATTGTATATTTCCGATTGATTATACAGGAGAGCTACAGCCATTAAAAAAAATTGAACCTAGTGAAATTAGGGATGGCGCAAAAAAATATTCAGAAGGAAAAACATCTTAAAATTATAAGAAAAATGAGAAGGAAAATATTAGTACTATGTCTTATAGGATTAATTTCTTGTAAAAAATCAGAATCATTTGCGCAAGAAAACAAATTAGTTTTAACAAAAAAAAATATTGAAATGAATAGTCATATAAAAGACATATTAGAAAAACAAGTGCTGAGCGGCTATGCTGTAAAGGAAAACGGATTAGATGAAGTTTCAGAGTATCAGTATTCTATAGAGGATTATCAGGCTGCGGCGTATATTTCTGTTGAAATTTTGAAGAAAAACGGAGTCAAAATTTTAGATAATGGGGCTTTTAAAAGAAAAATTAATCATATTTTTAAATACAAAGGCTCAGAACAAGTGATTAATTATTTAATAGAGTATAATTGCCCAAGAGAAGAAAAGGTTTTTCAGCTTGATGAAAATATTATAATCAGTAATTCTAATCCATTTTTTATAGATAAAAACTATAATATTTTGACAGAAGCATATTTTTTACCTTTTCTAATTGATTATAAAAAAGATTTTCCAAAGCTCTATGTGAAAGAAGATAAAGACATAATACAAGAAGAAAAAGATAGAAAAACAATAAAATGGAAAGACCTTCCGAATTTATCGGAGCTTCAGCATATGCACCAGCAAAAGTTGATTCATCGCAACAAGTATTTATTCAATGATGACAGGGCGAGTTTTGTGTGGCTTAGGTCTAATGATACTTGGTTTTTGGAGAGTTTGGTGAAAACTTTTGGTTATGTGGAGGATAAGGCGCTTTTGGACTTTGTGTTGAAGAGAAATTATAAAGATTTGGCCGAATTAGAAAAAATACTAATCAGCCGTTCTTGTGGAGGGAAAAATCGTTTAAATACAGAAGTTTTCGCAGTGGTAAAAGGCTGGAAAAAGAAGGAATTGTCTGATTTTTCATTTCGAATCCAAGAATTGATGTATACTTTAATAAAAAAGGAAGAACAGGGCAAATCCGAAATAGATTTCCCAGAACTTACCAAGATATTAAGCGAAACAGCTTACCACATGAGCAAAATAGATGAAGATTCTTATTATAATTTTTTCCCAATTTTAAACCTAACTGAGAAATACAGAGAAGAAATTGAAAAGAAAAATTTTTATAACAATCCAGACCTGAAAAAAGTATGGGAAGAGACCAAAAACAGGTGGTAGGTGGCGACCAGGAATGGAAGAGGCTAGCTTAAAAAGAGAAACTTTAGAAACAATAACTCTCTACCCCCGCCCAGACTTTAGTAGCACACCGAAACAGTTAGAAATAAGCTCTGAAGACATAGAATACTTACATAAGGTTTCCGATTGGGATTTTGTGCGTGTTCCCCATATGGTAGGCTATTTGGCACCTAAAAATTCTAAGAAATATTCTTTTCTGGCTGAGGAAGATTTTACACCGAAAGAAGAAAAAGGTTTTTGGGATAAGTTGTTTGGGTAAAAGTAAAGTTCAGTAGAGACACTAAAATCTAATTTGGGAGAATCCATAGACGACGCCATAGAAAGGAGAGCTTTAGAAGAAAATAATGGT
>CAUQKV010000049.1:0-5455 GCA_963518845.1 uncultured Flavobacteriaceae bacterium
ATAATGCAATGGCATCGGTTTTCAGTCAGTTGTACCCGATAGGAGCACAAGTAGGGCTTCTGGCATACGGAAGAAGGCAGGAGCTGGAAGCAGATGAAATGGGACTTTACCTAATGGCAATAGCAGGGTATGACCCTAGGGAAGCTCAGCCGTTCTGGCATAGAATGGAAGCGGCATCTGGTGGAGCAAGACAGCCAGAGTTTCTCTCTACTCACCCAAGTCCAGAGAACAGAAGAAAAGATATGGATAAATACATGCCTAAAGCATTAGAATATTATAGAGCATCAGGAGGAAAATAAAAATTAAATTAAAAAATATATGAAAAGTTTATCAATAGTAGGAGGAATTTTGCTGCTTATCTCGGGAGCATTGTTTTATTATTCCACAGATTTTTTGTTAGAAAAAATCACGATGTCCCACATGATGGGAGTAATGGGCGGCATAGGAATCGGTCTTATCATCGGTGGAATAGTGGGCTATATCAGTAAAGGTTCGGCGATAAGAGAGGAGGAAAAAAGAAAGCAGTTTGCCCAATTACAGAAACAAAACAAAGAATTAGAAAAGAAGGTGGAGAACATCAATAATAATGGTTCTTCTAATGTTTAAAAGAAATAAAAAAAAGCTTGGGAATTTTTCCCAAGCTTTTTTTGTTTAATGATAAAAATTTAAATCTAAAACTCATACCCAACCCCCAGAACTACGAAGCTAGGACGGTTGTCATATCTCACAGTTTCGGAAATGTTGTTATTGATAAAATCTCTTTGGTCTTTGGAGAAACTTCCTTCGTATCTCGCATTGATGATGAAGTTAGACAATCTAGCCTCTGCACCCACCTGATAGCCAACTGTGAATTTATTCCCTGCATTTTCTTTGAAATTATTCCATGTATTTTCTTTTGCAAGGTTGTAAGAAGCCACAGGCCCTACGAAAACCCCTAAATTATCCGAAATAAGGTTTACTCCGACTAATACAGGAACATCTATTCTGTTGGTTTTTGCTTTCAAAGTCGTTTTAGTTCTTCTTTCAGTGAATGAATTATTAAAAGAAGTGTAATAAATTTCAGGCATGATGAACAAGGGAGTTGAAGGAAGGTTTACTCTAGCTGAAAGCCCTACATTAAACCCCGCGCTCTTGCTGCCGGAATCTGTGTAATCTATTACAGATCTTTTTATTTCAGACCATTTGGAAGAACTTGTATTAAGCAAAACATTCGCTTTTACACCTATTTTCACTTGTGAAAATCCCATTAATGAAAGCCCTAAAAGAGCCATACTTGAAATCTTTTTCATAATATTTGAATTTAATCTGATAGGACTATAACGGGAATTAAACTTTTTTATTGTTATTTAATAAATATTGTCTCAGTTCTTTGAATAATTCGGAAGAATAAACAAAATCTATTAAATACTGGCTTTCTGCATTGATGAGAATATCTTTGTTCCCTTCCCATTCTTTCACACCTTTTCTTAGATATACAATTTTTTCACCGATGGTCATCACCGAGTTCATATCGTGGGTGTTGATAATGGTAGTGGTGTTATATCTTCGGGTGATTTCTTTGATTAGATCATCTATAACTTTCGATGTATAAGGGTCTAGTCCAGAGTTTGGTTCATCGCAGAAGAGATATTTAGGATTGTTCACAATGGCTCTCGCGATGGCAACTCTTTTCTGCATTCCCCCAGAAATCTCGGATGGATACTTGTGGTCTGCGTTTTCTAGATGAACATCGTCTATCACTTCTTTTACCCGTTTTTTCTTTTCGGTATAGGTAAGGTTAGTGAACATGTCCAGCGGGAACATGATGTTTTCTTCCACGGTCATAGAATCAAACAGCGCACTCCCTTGGAATACCGTTCCTATTTCTGCTCTCAGCTCTTGTTTCTGCTTTGGCGTCATTTCTACGATGTTTCGCCCATCGAATAGGATGCTTCCACTGGTGGGTTCAAAGACATTTAATAATGACTTCAAAAATACCGTTTTCCCAGAACCACTCTGCCCGATGATGAGATTGATTTTCCCTGTTTCCAGCGTGGTGGTTATTCCTTTTAGGATTTCGGTGTCCCCAAAACTTTTCTTTAAATCTACTACTTCTATCATTAGCCTAAGAACATTTGAGTTAAAATTAAGTTAGCGATGATGATGGCTACAATAGTCCAAACTACCGCTTGGGTACTTGCTCGTCCTACTTCCAGCGATCCGCCTTTTACATTATAGCCAAAATATGCAGGAATGGTTGCAATCAGAAACGCAAAAACCGCCGTTTTCATAAAAGCATACCAAATAAAGAAAGTAGGAAAATCCATCTGAACCCCCGTGATATAGTTGGATTCTGTCCATGAGCCAGTGAAAACCCCAGCCAGATATCCTCCGAAAACTCCCACTACGATACTGATAGCAATGAGCAGAGGATTAAAAATAACACAAGCCAAAATCTTCGGAAGGATAAGGAAGTTAGCCGAGTTTACTCCCATAATATCCAGTGCGTCAATCTGTTCTGTCACTCGCATTGTCCCAATAGAAGAAGCGATGTAAGACCCCACTTTCCCCGCTAAAATCACACTGATAATCGTAGGTGAAAATTCCAGGATGAGAACCACTTTGGTAGCGTGTCCTACATATGGCAGCGGAATGGGAATAGATGCCGTACTAAAGTTGTTATACATCTGTATAGCGACCACCGCCCCCACAAACAGGGAAGTGAATAATACTAAACCAAAAGAATCAACCCCTAAATCATTGATTTCTCTCATGAAAAGCTTTGAAAAAACCTTGGATTTCTGTGGTTTTCTCAGAACCTTTCCTAAAAGGAGCACATATTCTCCTAAACTTCTGAACATTCTAAACATGATGCAAAAATAATCTTTTTTGTTTAAATTGCACCCACCTAAAACATCATTTGTGGCAAAAGTAAAAACAGCATATTTCTGTCAGAATTGCGGAACACAGTATTCGCAGTGGCTTGGACAGTGCAGGAACTGCGGTTCTTGGAATACTCTGGTGGAGGAAATTGTAGAAAAAACAAAGTCGCCTACCTACCATATTTTGGGCGAAGGAAAACAAAAAGTGGTGACGATAACGGATGTAGAAGTCAATGCCGAACATCGTATAAAAACTCCCAGCGAGGAGCTGAACAGGGTGCTGGGTGGAGGCATCGTGCTGGGCTCGGTTACCTTGATAGGCGGTGAACCAGGGATTGGGAAATCTACACTGCTCCTGCAGCTTGCCCTGAAAATGAAGAAAAAAATACTCTATGTTTCAGGAGAGGAGAGTGCATCACAGATAAAAATGAGAGCGGACAGGCTTACCGAAATCCAAAACCCAAATTGTTTCCTCTACACTGAAACTTCGGTGGAAAAAATCCTTTCCGAGGCGAAAAAACTTCAGCCAGATTTTGTGATTATAGACAGTATCCAGACGCTTCAGTCCCAGCTGATAGAGAGTTCGCCAGGGACAGTTTCGCAGATTAGGGAATGCTCTTCAGAGGTCATTAAATTCGCTAAAGAAACCAATATTCCCGTGTTCTTGGTGGGACACATCACAAAGGATGGACAGATTGCAGGGCCAAAAGTCCTAGAACATATGGTGGATGTGGTTCTCAATTTTGATGGCGACAGAAATCATCTTTTCCGATTGCTGAGGGCGAGTAAGAATAGATTTGGTTCCACTTCTGAAATTGGGATTTATGAAATGATTTCAGCAGGATTAAAAGAAATAAAAAACCCATCCGAAATCCTCATTACTAAAAAATCCGAAGACCTTTCAGGGAATGCTGTGGCGGTTACTTTGGAGGGAAACAGAGCCATGCTTCTGGAAATTCAGGCATTGGTAAGCAGCGCAGTCTATGGAACGCCGCAGCGTAGTTCCACAGGTTTTGACAGCAAGAGGCTGAATATGCTCCTTGCGGTTTTAGAAAAACGGGCAGGTTTTATGCTCGGTGCGAAGGATGTTTTCCTAAATATCACGGGAGGAATGAAAACGGGCGACACGGCGCTGGATTTGGCAGTAGTGGCGGCTATTCTTTCTTCCAATGAAGATGAAGCGATACCTGATAATGTTTGTTTTGCAGGAGAAATAGGGCTTAGTGGCGAGATTCGTCCTGTTCCGCAGGTGGAGAAAAGGATTTTGGAGGCGGAGAAATTAGGCTACGAGAGGATTTTCATTTCTAAACAAAACAAACTTCCTAAAAAAGGCTTTAAAATAGAACTTGTGGAAGTCAGCAAAATAGAGGATTTTCATCAAAGATTGTTTTAGGAAGTAGGCGGTTTTTATTGGCTTTATCAATTTTAAATGCAGAATACAAAATGAATTTTTTAGCTCATTCTTATCTTTCTTTTTCCGAGGAACAGCTCGTAGGCAATATGATTGCGGATTTTGTGAAGAACAGAGATGTAGCCCGCCTTCCAGAAAGCATACAGAAAGGCATAAAACTGCATAGAGCGATAGACACTTTCACGGATGCGCACCCGCTGATACACGAGGCGAAAGCGCCTTTCCGACCGCTGGTGAGATTGTATTCTGGGGCGTTTGTGGATGTGGCGTTTGACTATTTCCTCGCAAATGATACCGCCGAAAATTCCCAGCGCGAGTGGCAGGAGCATTCGCATAGGGTCTATGCTGTCCTCCGCCGATACGAGGAATTTTTGCCCGAGGTTTTCAAAAAAGTTTTGGATAAGATGCAGCAGGATGACTGGCTCTACAACTACCGAAATGAGTGGGGGATAGAGTACAGCTTTCGGAATGTGGTGAACAAAGCCCAGTTTCTGGACAAAACCACCAATGTATTCCCTGCGTTTTTAGCAAATAAAGATTTCCTCCGTGAGAAATACGAAATTTTCTTCCCTGAAATCAAATCATTCGCGCAGGATTTTGTGGATTAAAATAAGAAAAGGTTTTATTGGATAGAAAAACTTTTAATATTTATATAAGAATAATTTGGATGAATACTTAGATAATGATTATAATATTTTTTTTACTAAAAAAATTATTTAGTTTTGCAATGTAAAATTATAGATATGAAAATAATTGGTATAGAAACACGCACGACAAATCAGAATGGACAAGCAGTGCAGGACATCGGAGGTCTTTGGAATCGTTTTTTTTCTGAAAATATCATCAGTAAAATCCCAAATGCAGTGAACAGCAATGTTTATGCTATCTATACAGACTACGAAAGTGATTATACAGGTGAATACACTACGCTTTTGGGACTGGAAGTTTCTTCGCTTGATGAAATCCCAAGCGGGTTGGTCGGAAGAGAGTTTCCTAAACAGAATTCTAAGAAATTCCTTGCTAAAGGAGCGATGCCTCAGGCTGTAGCAGAAGCATGGCAAAAAATATGGGAACAAGATAAGGAGCTAAATAGACTTTATCAATATGATTATGAATTGTATACAGAAAAATCTCAGCAAGGCGACCTCTCGGAGGTGGAGATTTTTATAGGTGTAAAAGATTC
>CAUQKV010000050.1:0-5343 GCA_963518845.1 uncultured Flavobacteriaceae bacterium
GAAAAACAAAAAATAAAAATCCCCAAAAGACAAAAAGAAAAATATTTTTTCATTTATTTAATTTTCAGGTTTGTAGGAATCCTTTAAAGTTACTGTTCTGTTGAAAACCAATTTGCTGTCTGTGCTGTCTTGGTCTTTGGTAAAGTAACCGATTCTCTGGAACTGCAGCGGTTCGCCTACTTTTACTTCTTTCAGTTCTGGTTCTGCATAGGCAGTCACCACTTTCAGAGATTCAGGATTTATAAACTCTAAGAAGTCAGTCTCTTTTTCTGCATCTGGCTGCTCGGTCGTGAAAAGCCGGTCATAAACTCTCGCTTCCACAGGCAGAGCGTGATTTGCAGAAACCCAGTGCAGCGTTCCTTTTACTTTTCTTAGACTTTCTTCTGTTCCGCTTCCAGATTTAGATTTTTCATCATAAGTAGCGTAGATAGTTGTAATCTCGCCGTTTTCATCTTTTTCTACTCTTTCAGCTTTGATGATGTAGGCAGATTTTAGTCTTACCTCACCACCGAGTTTCAGACGGAAAAACTTCTTGTCCGCTTCCTCTTTGAAGTCTTCTCTCTCTATATACAGCTCTCGTGAGAAAGGAACTTTTCTCATTCCAGCGTTTTCATCTTCTGGGTTATTTTCCGTTTCCAGCCATTCTTCTTTGCCTTCTGGGTAGTTTTCTATAATCAGTTTTACAGGATTCATTACTACCATCATTCTCTTGGCTGTTTTGTTCAAATCCTCTCTTACGCAGAATTCCAAAAGTTGAATGTCTATTAAGTTTTCTCTTTTCGCTACACCTACTTTCTCAATGAAATTTCTGATGGCAGCAGGCGTGTAGCCTTTTCTTCTAAGTCCAGAAACGGTAGGCATTCTCGGGTCGTCCCAGCCTGTAACCACACCTTCAGCAACGAGCCTTTGGAGTTTTCTCTTAGAAGTAATCATGTAGGTTACATTCATTCGGGCAAACTCTCGCTGTTTGTTTCTGATAGTTCCTTCTGTATAGACTTGGTCAAGATACCAGTCGTAAAGCGGTCTGTGGTTTTCAAACTCCAATGAACAAAGGGAGTGCGAAATCTGCTCTATGTAGTCACTCTCTCCATGAGCCCAGTCATACATAGGGTAAATTTTCCAAGTGGTGCCAGTCCTGTGGTGTGGTCTTTTCAGGATTCTATACATCACAGGGTCACGCATGTTCATATTAGGCGAAGTCATATCTATTTTGGCACGAAGGGACATAGTTCCTTCTTCGAACTCGCCATTTTTCATTCGCTCGAATAGATTTAGTGATTCCTCTACTGGCCTGTTTCGGAATGGAGATTCTATCCCAGGTTCTGCAGGATTTTTTCTTTGTTCCGTGATAACTTCCGAAGACTGCTCATCTATGTACGCTTTGCCATCTTTTATCATCTGCACAGCCCAGTCATAGAGCTGCTGAAAATAGTCTGATGCATAGAGTTCTTTATCCCATTGGAAGCCGAGCCAAGCCACATCTTTCTTGATAGAATCTACGAACTCTTGTTCTTCTTTTTCAGGGTTGGTATCATCGAAACGAAGGTTCACAGGAGCGTTATATTTTTCGCCCAAACCGAAGTTGATGCATATTGCTTTGGTATGTCCTATGTGCAGATAGCCGTTGGGCTCCGGCGGAAAACGAAAACGAATTTTGTCTCTGCTAAGTCCATTAGCTAAATCTTCTTCTATAATTTGCTCAATGAAATTGAGTGGTTTTTTTTCTTCTTCCATATTTTTTGTTAAATAATTGGCAAAGATAATGTTTTTCTTAAAAAATATTGGCAGATTCTAATCTTCATCTACTGACAAAATAGAGGTCAGAATAGATAAACAAACACTGAAAGCCAGAGTCCAGCCAAAACCATCGATTACCATTCCATCCACGAAATAATCCGCAACAGAAACCACGATGGCATTCACAACCAGTGAAAAAAGCCCAAAAGTAATCAGTGATACAGGAAAGCTAATGATATTCAGGATAGGTTTTAGGAAAATATTCAGCAATCCCAAAACCACTGCAAAAATCACAGCCGAACTGAAATCTAAGAAATGCACTCCGCTAAGCACCTTTGGTAGAAAATAGGCAACTGCCGCGGTGATAATCAAATTAACAATAATTCTCATTTTTAATAAATTTTGGTAAATATACATATATCTTAGCCCTTAGACAACAAAAACCTTTCCAACAGGAAAGGTTTTACAAAATTTATTCTGAAATTACATTCTCTTCGAAAAGTCCATCCACAGACCAGTATCTTTCTCCTGTGTCATAGTTGATGGTCAGAACCGTAGCATTTTGTGGGATTTCTCCTAATTTTTTAGCAATGGCAGCCAGTGAAGCTCCTGTGGAAATTCCACCTAAAATTCCTTCTTCTTTTGCTAATCTTTGTGCGAAACTAAACGCTTCTTCTTTCCCAACTAGGATGGCTCCTTCTAGAATTTCTGTATTCAAAACAGCAGGGATAAAACCAGCACCGATTCCTTGGATAGCGTGTGGGCCAGGTGCACCGCCACTGATGACAGGCGATTGCTCTGGCTCAACTGCAAAGGCTTTGAGCTGAGGAAATTTCTGTTTTACAATCTCTGAAATTCCCGTAATGTGTCCTCCTGTTCCTACTCCCGAGATGAGGAAATCTACACCTTCTGAGAAATCATTTAGAATTTCCTGAGCCGTAGTATTACGGTGGATTTCTGGATTGGCAGCATTTTCGAACTGCTGAGGAATCCAAGAGTTACTTTCTTTTTCAGCTAGTTCCTGAGCTTTTGCTATCGCTCCTTTCATTCCTAATTCTCTTGGCGTCAGGACGATTTTTGCACCATAAGCAGACATTAGTTTTCTTCTCTCTACACTCATGCTTTCTGGCATTACCAAAGTTAAATCGTATCCTTTCACAGCGCTTACCATAGCAAGACCTACTCCTGTGTTTCCTGATGTAGGCTCTATGATTTTGGTGTCTTTATTGATTTTTCCTTCTTTTTCCGCCGCTTCTATCATGGCTAGAGCGATTCTGTCTTTCACGCTTCCTCCTGGGTTGCTTCTTTCTAGTTTTATCCAAACATTATGGTTTGGGAATAGTTTGCTTAGCCTTACTACTGGCGTTTTACCGATGGTTTCTAATACATTGTTGAATTTCATAATATGATTGATTTAAAAAATTATTAAAAATAAAAAAGAGAGCGTGAAATCTTTCAGCCCTCTATATACGAATAACAATACAGCATTGCTACACTATCAGAAAAACTGAAGTCGTTAGAATATAGCAACACATCATATTGTTTTTTACTATTGTCATCTCTTTTGGAATAAATATGAATGCAAATCTAATAATATTTTTTAAAAATGCAAATTTTTAAATAGAAAAATTAATCGGTTCGTTTGGTTTTTCTTTGCTTCGGATGATGGTTTTGTTTTTATAATATACCAAGCTGTATGGCTCTATACTCTCTGTAAGCCAGACATTTCCGCCGATGGTAGAACCTTCCCGAATGATAGTATTTCCACCTAAAATAGTAGTGTTGGCATACACGGTTACATTATTTTCTATCGTAGGGTGGCGTTTCGTGTTGGCGATATCTTTGGAAACCGCTAAAGCTCCGAGAGTTACATTTTGGTAAATTTTAACACAATTGCCAATTATAGTCGTTTCACCAATCACTATCCCTGTTCCGTGGTCTATGAAAAAACATTCTCCGATGGTAGCGCCAGGGTGGATGTCTATCCCTGTTTTGCTGTGTGCCAGCTCTGTCCAGATTCTTGGGATGAGCGGCACGCCTTGTAGATGCAGCTGGTGGGCAAATCTATAAATAGAAATGGCGTAAAATCCTGGGTAAGAAACCATTACTTCCTCTATATGAGTAGCGGCAGGGTCATTGTCAAGGATAAACTGGGCGTCTTTTTCCAGCAGGTTGTAAACATGCGGAACAGCCTCGAAAAAGCAGCTAGCAGCTTTTGCTTTCATATCAGGGTCTTCTATTACGGAATTGATAATCTGCTGAAATTCAAGTTTAAAGCTTTCTAATCTGAGATGGATTTCCGCTTCAGAATTACATCTTTGATATTCTAAGAAGAAGACGAAACGAAAAAAAGAATCGATGAATTTTTCTATTTTTCGTTTATCCAAGTCGTATTTTCGGTTTTTGTAACCACGGCTGAGATGGTTTAAAAATTCTTTTTGCATAATTTGTAAAAACTAAAATCATGCAATGATAAGAAATTCTCTTCAAAAAACTTAGGAAATTTATCTTAAAAATAGATTTTCTCAATGGTTAATGTAAATTATAGGAGAGTAATGAATAATTATTAACTTTGTGAGTTTAAATTTAATATTAAAAATGAAAGTAACAGTAATAGGAGCGGGAGCAGTGGGAGCGAGCTGCACGGAATATATAGCAATGCGAAATTTTGCGAGTGAGGTGGTATTATTAGACATAAAAGAAGGTTTCGCTGAAGGGAAAGCCATGGATCTTATGCAGATGTCTGCTGTGGAAGGCTTTGAAACTCGTATCATAGGCGTAACGAATAATTATGCTAAAACAGAAAATTCTAATGTAGTGGTCATCACCTCAGGGATGCCTAGAAGACCGGGGATGAGCAGAGAGGAACTGATAGGTGTGAATGCGGATATCGTGTCAGGAGTTACAGAAAATGTACTAAAATACTCTCCTAATGCCATTATCATCGTGGTGACCAATCCTGTGGATACCATGTCCTACCTTGTTCATAAGAAATTCCAATTGCCTAAAAACAGAATCATAGGTATGGGAGGAGCGCTCGATACAGCGAGATTTAGATATCGTCTGGCGGAGGCTCTGGGATGTCCCGTTTCAGATGTGGATGGTATGGTGATCGCTGCTCATACGGACACAGGGATGCTTCCTCTCATCAGTAAAGCTACTAGAAATGGTATCTGCGTAGCAGAATTTTTGAATAAAGAAAAACTAAACAGCATAGTGGAAGAAACCAAACTAGGTGGGGCTACTTTGGTGAAACTTTTGGGGACTTCTGCGTGGTATGCTCCTGGGGCAGGAGTGGCTTCGCTGGTGCATTCTATCCTGTCTGACCAAAAGAAAATGATTCCTTGTTCTGCCCTTTTGGAGGGGGAATATGGCGAGCAGGATGTCAGTATAGGTGTGCCGTGTATCATTGGTAGAAATGGAATAGAAAAAATAATGGAACTATCTCTAAATGGGGACGAAAAAGAGAAATTCCATGCCTCTGCCGATGCGGTAAGAAAAGTAAATGCAGAACTGAAATTTTAATATTTTAAAAATTAAACCTAATGAACTCAAGAGAAGAAATTCAAGAACTGAACGACCATTTGCAGGCGTTCCCCAAAGCAG
>CAUQKV010000051.1:0-5310 GCA_963518845.1 uncultured Flavobacteriaceae bacterium
GTTTGTGTTCATCATATACATTCAGCACACGCAATCCGCCGCCTCCCCCAGGCTGAGCTGCGAACTGAGCGGATAAAAACAACAAAATAAAAACAATAATATTTCTCATAATTTTTAATTTTCTATAAACAAAAGTAAACTGCCTTTATCGTATTTTATGGATATTTCATCGGTATCTGCCCTGTTTCTCGTGCCTATTCTCTCCATCAGTGAAAGACTCTCTCCCCTCAGCTCCCAGTGAAGCCCTTGGGTAAAGATATTTTCGGCCACGGGAAAAGGAAGCAGCGAAACCATTTTGCCTTTTACTTTCCGAATGGTAAAATCATTTGGAATAAAAAAATAAGTGGAATAATCATCAAAAAAACTAATTTCCAGTTCTTCCCTAAACAAATAAGCCGTATGAATATTCCCCAAAAAGTGGTCTTGCTCACGCCCACTTGCTCCATAAACATCCACTTTTTTTATTCCTTTTTCTACGATGATTTCCAGCGCTTTATGAAAATCTGTTTTATTTTGGTCTGGTGTGTGGACAAATTTACCCTGATAAATAGCCTCATCCGCTCCCGTGTGAGAATCAAAATCCCCTGAAATAAAGGTCAGTTTCTCCAATGGGAAATTTTTCTCCTTTAAATAATGAAAAGCCCCATCCGTACACGCTGTCAGCTGATAATCAGCCAACGAAGGCAGTGTTTTGGGAGGCTCACCATTGATAAAAAGCAAAGCTCTGGACATTATCTCTCTTTCTTGAAAAAGGAATCCACAAATTCTTCTCCGTTGAACAACTGTAAATCCTCCATTCCTTCGCCTACGCCGATGTATTTCACAGGAATTTGGAACTGGTCTGAAATCCCGATAACCACACCGCCTTTCGCTGTTCCATCAAGTTTGGTCACAGCGAGTGCATTCACTTCTGTCGCTGCTGTAAACTGCTTCGCCTGTTCAAAAGCATTCTGTCCTGTAGAGCCATCCAAAACCAAAAGCACCTCGTGTGGAGCATCTGGAACGATTTTCTGCATCACTCGTTTGATTTTAGAAAGCTCGTTCATCAGATTGATTTTATTATGAAGCCTTCCCGCCGTGTCTATAATGACTACATCTGCATTCTGCGCAACAGCCGACTGCAATGTATCAAACGCCACAGAAGCAGGGTCGCTCCCCATTCCCTGTTTCACAATAGGAACACCTACTCTCTCACTCCAGATTACAAGCTGGTCTACTGCCGCCGCACGGAAAGTATCTGCCGCACCCAGCACCACTTTTTTCCCTTGGGTTTTGAACTGATGGGCTAATTTCCCTATCGTAGTCGTCTTCCCTACACCATTCACACCAACTACCATGATAACATATGGTTTCTTGGTTTCATCGATATTTCCTGTCTTAGAATGCGGATTTTCCAGCAGAAGAGCTGAGATTTCTTCCCTAAGGATTTTATCAAGTTCAGCCGTATTTACATATTTGTCTCTGGCTGCCCTTTCTTCTATTCTCTGAATAATTTTGATAGTGGTAGCTGCTCCCACATCCGATGCGATGAGGATTTCCTCCAAATCATCCAAAACCTCATCATCCACCTTGGATTTTCCTATGACAGCTTTGGTTATTTTATCAAAAAATCCTTGTCTGGACTTTTCTAAACCTTTATCCAGCGTTTCTTTTTCTTCTTTTTTAAATATATTTTTAAACCAAGACATATTATTAATTATTTTTTTCTTTCTTAAAAGTTTTATTTAAAGGAGATTTTAGAATTTCTTGTATTACAGGCAAATAATAGTCCATAACTTGGTTATTATTCAATAGATAATTATCATTATAAACTTGATTTTCAAATTTATGTGTTTTATAACTTGGAGTGACAATGAAAGATCTAGATTGGTCTTCCTTCATATAGAAAAACATTATAAAATTATAATACAGAATAGCTCTATTTTTATGTATACTAAATGTGGCTATCCCAAAATTATAACCTAAATTATGATATATTTGCAATGGATTAGATAATCTATAATATTCATTTCTAACAATAGCCAATACTCCATCTAAATTATTCTTTTCACAATATTGATTTAAATAGTTTTTAATATCCTTTGTATATCCTAAAACTCCTATTTGATTTACTTCTCTAAAATTAAAATCAAACCTAACCTCACTATAAATATCATCATGTTTTCGTAATTCTTCTTCTAAAAATTTAACCATATTAAAGGTTCCTACCTTCTCTTCAATAATTGGAGTAGCTTTAAAGACTCCTTTAAAAAAAACATATCCCATCTCTGGATTTATGTTATAAACTAACCCTATTTTTTGTTGTGAAAATAGATTTATAGATATTAAAATTTTAAAGAATATTAATTGGTAATATTTCATAATTATATTTATTAAGGTATATGCAAATATAAAAAAACTACCCAAAAGAATTGGATAGTTTTATGTATTATTTACAGAAAGTAACACTTATTTTTTCAAATAAGCATCTACTTCATCTGCATTCATTACTTTTTCTTCAAAAATGTAAGCTCCAGTTTTAGGAGATTTTACCATTTTTACTACTTTTGTCATCTTTTTAGATGAACCATCTTTTAGGGACGCTACTACTTTTTTTGCCATCGCTAATAATCTTTATAGTTATTTAATCTCCTTATGAACTGTATATTTCTTTAGAACTGGATTGTATTTCTTAAGCTCCAATCTCTCAGTAGTGTTCTTCTTGTTTTTCGTAGTGATATATCTGCTCATTCCAGGCATACCGCTCTCTTTATGTTCTGTGCACTCAAGAATAACTTGAACTCTGTTTCCTTTCTTTGCCATTTTCTTAATTATTTAATAAATCCATTTCTAACAGCTCTTTCCAAAGCTTCTTCGATCCCAATCTTGTTAATAACTCTCAATCCATGAGCAGACACTCTCAAAGTGATGTGTCTATCCTGCTCTGGAAGGTAAAACTTCTTCTCAAGAAGGTTGATTTCGAACCTTCTTTTCGTCTTGTTGTTAGCGTGAGACACATGGTTTCCTACCATTGCACGCTTCCCTGTAATTTGACAAATTCTTGACATATCTATATGCTCTAATAATTATTTCTACTTTATAATTTTGCAAAATAACAGCTTTTTTTTCGAACTCGCAAATTTTTATTACTATTATTTTTTAATTTTTCTGAAAATTGATAATATAAACATACTGAACATCATCACAATAGAAATTTTAGACAGCAGGTCGCCTATTTTACTATAAATAGTTTCTTTTTCGTACAACTGAACATCAGCTGTCAGCGCATTTTTCTCATTGTAAAGCGTATGTGCGAGAATGTCACCACGGGCGTTGATATGTGCAGAAATCCCACCATTAGCCGAGCGGGCGACTTCCCTGCGGTTTTCTATGGCACGAAGTCTGGCATACGCCAAAAGCTGCTGATGCCCCTGCGATGCACCCCACCAAGAGTCATTGGTGATGACACCGAGGAAGTTTGCACCGTTTTTCACATAATCGGTCACAAATTCGCCATAAATACTTTCGTAACAGATGATGGGCGCGATTTTCCCTTTGTTGTAAGGATTTGTAAAAACTTTTCGTTCCTTGTCCGTTCCGAGCGAAGCAATTGTACCGCCGAAATTGAGCATAGCATCGCCCAAAATAGGTTTGAGCACATTCATATAAGGGAAAATTTCCACACCTGGCACGAGTTTTCCTTTGTGATAAATCTGAATTTCTTCCTCTGGAACAATCTGCAATGCCGAATTAAAACTATCCGCCCAAAAGCCCTGCCTCTCGTAAAAAGTAGCACTTTCTGGCTTTTCCTCATCGTTATTATAAATCCTATGAGTGGAAACTCCGCCCATAAAAACTGACTTCGGATGAGTTTTCAGAAAATTCTCCACCATGTGGATAGACTGGCTGTTCTGAAGTCCTTTCTCAGAAAGTCCGCCATAACCAGGGAAAGAAGTCTCAGGCGAGAGATAAAAATCTATTTTAGAAGAGTTTTCTGCCAAAGAAAAAAGCTCCTGCACTATCTGAAGGCTGTCTTTTTGGTATTTTTCGTGATAAGGGTCTAAATTCGGCTGAAGCATCATAACGCGGACTTTTCCGATTGGTTTTTCATCAAACTGATGATATTTAAATAAGGAAATCATCATTGGCAAAGCAATCAGCCCCAAAACTGCAGCAGAGGTTTTAACCAAAAACCTTTTCTCTGTCCACCATGTTTTAAAAATATAAAAAATCAAGGCATTGAGCGTTAAAATCCAGAAACTTCCCCCCGTAGCTCCCAAAGTGTCATACCATTGTATGAGCTGAGGATAATCTGCAAAGGAGTTACCAAGGTTCAGCCAAGGCCATGTAAACTCCCACGCCATATGGAAATATTCAAAACTCATCCATACAAACACGAAAAAAGCCAGTCCCAAAGGGAGTTTTTTGCCTTTTTTATACCAATGAAAAAGCTGAAAAGCTGTGGACATCAGCAGGGAATTGACCAAAACAGGGAAAACCACCGCCATAAGGGCAGGGCTGCCGTCTGGATTTTGTGAATTATAAAGCCAACCTGTAGTTATGATATTCCAAATGATAAAAGCAAGATACGAGCAGCCAAAAACTGCCCAGCCTTTTCTTTTTATATCCGATTGAGAAATGTTTTCCTCCACGAATAACAAAGGAACAAACGCCACAAAAATAAAAAACGGAATGCCGTAAGTAGGCCACGAAACCGACAGCAATATACCTGACAAAACCGCACAAAAAATATTTTTCATACTTTATAATTTCAAGGGCAAAAATACTTATTTTTGCTAAAATCTCAGTTTTTGTATGATTTTTAGGAAAATTTATCGCATTCTTATCTTTCCTTACACTATTTTTCTGCTGTATCTGATGTTCCTCGGTTTTGGGAGAGAACAGCACGAAGTCAATATTGTAAGGCTTTTACCACTCATTTCCATGATTCTTTTTGTCCAGAATACTACTTCTTGGGAAAGCATCATCATCAATCTTTTAGGAAACATCATCATGTTCATTCCTTTTGGATTTTTAGGCTGGCTGAATACAAAATATTTTAGTTTTAAAAAACTTATTGTGGATTTTTTATCAGCTTTAATCATCGTGGAAGCCCTACAATACCTTACAAGGCTCGGTGTTTTTGATATTGATGACTTGGCGCTTAATTCCCTCGGCGTATGGATAGGATTTCAGATGAGAAAATTCATTGATCATTTTCAGTTTTAAAGAATTTTCAAGGTTTTATTTCTTACTAAAAAAGATGTAAATTTGTATCCATTAAAATATAATGAAATGAAATTTAAACTACTACATTTTGTTTTTTTCTTT
>CAUQKV010000052.1:0-5269 GCA_963518845.1 uncultured Flavobacteriaceae bacterium
GGAAGAATTTGAGTCAGAGCATAATACATTTGCTTCAATGAAAATTAAAAACAGTTTAATCTCTCCAAGTGGAAGTTCCAAGCAAGTCATAGAAGCCGTCGAATTTCTTACAAAATTTAAAATGGGATGGTATAGCTCAATAAATTCCAAAGGTAAGGAAATTAAGACCTTTGGAGGCCTTATAACCGCACCTACTTATGATGAGCGAGGGTATACTTCTTTCTTAATCAGCAGTTATTGGCTCAAAAAACTTATTGTAATTCCTGAATATAATCCAACATTATATAATTTAGTTTATAATATTAGGAATAACAAACATGTTATTTTCGCGATTTGGCTAGCAAAAATACCTTATGAAGAAACTACTTTGAAACTAGACACTTTTAACGAAAAATTTGGAATAAATTACTCCACAACTAAAGATTTTTGTAGTAAATTTTTGAAACCAATAAGACAAAATCTAGACAGGTATAATCAAACATCATTTAATTATAGCATAGACAAGAATAAAATTCATATAAAACCATATGCAACAAAAAGAATTCAAGATGATAGTATTTCTGAAGAAACTCAAGATGCCACTTTGGTGAGACAAAGATTACGATATTTCATGAGAAGACATCAATTATCAGAAAATGAAATAACTCATCTTACATACCACTATAAAAATATAGTAAATAGCAGAAATTTATTAGAAGAAGCTTATAAAGAGTTTGTAAAAAACAATAGAAGAAATGGTAAAAAAGCAACAGAATTTATTGGTCAATCATTCTTGCAAAAATTTCAGGAATATATCATTATTTTGTATAGACAAACTCATACAGGGAAAATACTTCCAGAAGGATACCCCAAAATACTCTAAAAAATAAAAATGATATACAGATGATAAATAACTCGGAATTCCACTCCCCTAAGGAGTTCAAAATTTCCTCATTTTCGGAATTCCACTCCCCAAAAAATTCTAAAAATACTTTATTCGGAATTCCACTCCCCTTGAAAACAAGGGGGTTTCGGAATTCCACTCCTCTCATTTTCGGAATTCCACTCTCCTATTTTCGGAATTCCACTCCCTTCAAAACGAGCTCTATCTCTCTTAAATAAAGGAATAAACGGATTTCTTAAAAGTATATTAAAATATAATAAAAGTCTTTTTTATTTTTAAAAGGAAAATAAAAGTTAAATAAAAGTTAATAAATATAAATAAAAGTCCAAGAAGAGATCATTTATCTTAGGATGGGATTTTCTTTAAAGAGTTAATTTTTATATTATTTATATATTGTTTGGTATTTATTATACTTTATATAAATGATTAAATATGATTTAAAATTAAAAAATAAATGTTTATTTTTGTTTTAGTTTTAAAAACAACATGAATCAAGACAGGATTAAGGACAGAATATTGCGCAGAGCATCGCGGTTATGGGGATATAATGAATTAGAATCAGAAAATTCTTTTGATCCAATAGTAGGTTTATTATTGTCTGCTGTAGCATCTGAACTGGAGCGTTTGGGTTTCGCTTTGGAAAGTTCTAATTCTCGTATGATAGAGCGCATTCTAGAACTTTTATTTCCAGAGAATATATCAGGAGTTCATCCAGCTTATTCATTGGTTCAAGTATCGCCGCAAGATGACAATCCTTCACTATCTTTGTATGATTCTTTTAAAACAACTAAAAATATTGTAAATATATTTAATCCTTCTGAGAACACCCTCAAAGATATTTATTTTTCTCCAACAATAGAAGCCCAACTTCATAAAGCAAAGGTAGAGTATATTGCCTTTGGAAATGATTTAAATAAAATAGAAAGTTATTTTTTTACAGAAAGGATTGGCAGAGCAAATCGCCCATTAAAATCTGGCGAATTATGGTTGGGAATCCGTTGTTTTAAAGAAAAAAATATAGAAAATCTACAATTTTATATTGATATCAATAATTCTTATCAAAAAGAATTCTTTTTTTATCATCTTAAGCAAGCCAAAATTTATTTTGGAGATAAGGAAATGCAATTTGAAGAGGGGTACAATGTAGAACTAAAAAATATTGATTTAGAAGGGATTATATCTAAAAATTATCATTATTTATCACAAATTTATAGTGAAATAAATGATTTTTATAAGCCTTATTTTTTTACTTTGAAGGAAAAAATATCTCTTGCAGAACAGACAGAGAAACCCATTATTTTTAGAGAGAATTTTCCTGAACATCAATTATCTGATGCAGAAGATATTATATGGTTAAAATTAGAATTTTCGGAGATGCTCACTAGTGAGGTATTTGAAAATGTAAGTTTTAACTTAAACTGTTTTCCTATTGTAAATATAAAAAATACACGATTATTTCGAAGAATGAATGGAAAGCTCGATATAGTCTCTATACAATCAGATGACCATTTTCTAGATTTAGATTATGTAAAAAATGATGAAGGAGATAGACTTGACCTAAAAAATGATAATCAAAGAATAAATGTTGTGCTTAGGCGAGGAGGAGTGGCAAGATTTGACCAAAGAAATGCTTCAGAACTATTACAATATCTTCTGGAACTGATAAAAGATGAATCAGCCGCTTTTTCAAGTATTGGTGGAGATATGACACGAGAAACTCTCAGAAGTATTCAGCAAAATGTGGCAGCATTAGAACAACTCTCTAAAGAGAAAAATTTTGTTCAAACAAGTAATCCTTACCTTGTTATTTCATCTGCTAATGGAGAAGCTCTTTCATGTGATATTTCATATTGGTTGACAACAGGTGAGGAAGGTAATGATATTAAACCAGGAACAAACCTAGAGATAGATAATAGTAAGTCTTTGTCATTTTCAAAAGCAGTGATGCTAAAGTCTTCATTTGGGGGGCGTAAAAGTTTATCTGTTCAAGACAAAATTTTGGAATATCGTAGTTCTATGCTCAGTAGAGGACGGATAGTTACAGCTGCAGATATTAAAAATTTTGGAAATAAACATTTTAAACAGACTATTTCAGGAATAGAGATAAAAAAAGGAACCAAAAAAGAGGTTTCTAATAAAGGTGGATTTACCCGCACAATAGATGTTTATATTACTAGAAATCAGAGTTCTCAACCTCCTTTATCAGAAACTGAATGGCAATATTTGTGCGATAGTTTTTTACTTTATCTAGAAAAAAATTCAGCAAACATCTACCCTTATAGATTGATTAACAAATAATTATATACTTATATTTTTGATATAATATACAAAGTATATATAGTTATTAATTATATATACTACATATAATAAATAAAATATAACAAATTAAAATAACAAAAAAGGAGCGAAAAACTAATTTCCGCTCCTTTATAAAATGGTATATTTTATTTTTGTTCGTATTCAGTTTCCCATTGATTTCCTTCATCTCCTTTATGCCCATCCATTTTAATAAGGAAATTTTTTGCAGGGAAATAAGGTTTCATATGAATATCGAGATGAACTCTGTCTTTTTGAACAGGATCTTGTTCAAATCTTCGGATTTCGAAGTTCTCTATCAGTTTTCCAGGCCCTGTGATGCTGTCCAAGAATCTTACAATTTGATTCATAATTTCTTTTCTGGTTACAGCAGTGAAGTTTTCAAATGCTCTTCGGTTAAGGAAATCCATCAGAACTTTGGTAACATAATCAAAAACCCTTACCACAGAGTAGGTCTGAAGCCCTAGATTATCTCCATTAAATAGTGTTTTTCCAGAGAAAGCCATCACTTTTCCATATTCATTCACCATAGGAATCAATCCTAAGTTTTCAAGGTTGGCAATTTCACTTTTCTTTAAGTCAAATTTTACTCCGTCCACTTCATTGATACCTCCAAATTTTTTCCCAGCAGTAACTTGGGACATTAGAGTTTTATATATTTTCCCAGCTAAAGCAGCAGAAGGTGGAACAAAAAGATCTTCCAACTCATCTATTTCTTCAAATCTTCCTCTACCTACCAGCCAGTTACAAGTCATAAGAACATTAGCTCTGTAAATATCACCTCCCGTTAGGTAAGCTTGATCAAACATTTCCATAACATCATCAGGTTCATCTAAATGTTCGAAATCAGTAATGAGCATTACTTTGTTTTCGTGAGCAATTTTTGCCCATTTTTCTACTACTTTATTAGATCCTAAATATCCTGGAATAACCAAAATTCCATAGTTATCTTTTAGGTCTAATCTATCATAATTGTTAGAAAGTTCAGCATGGATAGTATCAATAAAACGAGTGTTGTCCAAGTCTTTTAACTGATCCAAAGTAGCATTTACTACCGTAATATTTTTAACCTTATCAGCTTCTGTATTCTTGTAGAAAAGTCCTATGGTGCGGTAGTTAGTTTCTAGTTCTTTAGTAATTTCTACAGCTCTAGCAAGGTTTTTAGAAAGAAGATCTTCAGCAGACTTTCTTTGGTCTTCGCAATCAGCCACCATATCTGTCAGTACATCATTCTTATTGATGACATCTGCCCAAAGTTCAAGCGTTTTTTTCAAAGTTTCACGCTCTTTTTCTTTCCCTTTTTCAGTAAGGAAAATTTTTCTTCTGGCTTTTCTATCAGGGTTGATGTTCTGCACCCCTTCTATGGAGGTTTCTAATAAATCAAATCCACCGTAGCGAGCCAATTTTTCAAGGCTTTTCTCAATAGAAAGAGCCGATTTTTGAGTTTCATCACTAAATTTCTGTGAAATATTTTCAGAAGCAGAAGATGCTTGTTGTAATTCTTTTGCCATAATAGTTTAAACATTAAAAATGAGTGTGTTACTTATTCCCATCTAGTTCTTTGATGAGATTTTGCAGGGTATCAAACAAAGCTTTCTTTGCTTCTGGATCTTCCAAAGCTGCTTTCAGTATTTTGTTTGTTTTTAGTTGTTTGATAATCTTTTGGTATTGGTCTTTTTCGGTTTCTAGTCCAGCTAAAAAACTGCTTTGAGCAGTAATTCCTTTTGTACCGAAATCCCCCAAGTTTCTAAACTGAAGATTTTCCATTTTTACAGCTCCATTAGCATCTTCAAAATCTACTTTGATTTCTGGCTTAAAATGACTGAAAACCGCCTCAATGGAGTTTAACCCTTCCACTAATTCTGGCTTTACAGGGTCATTTGCTGTAAGTTTTTGTGCTAGAAGTGTTCTGTTTTGAGGAATTTCAAAGATGGCTTCACTTGCATCTAATGGAACTTCATTTCCTCCAATGCCTTTACTTGATAACATATACAAATTTTTTAAAATCTATTCAAATTTCAAACAAAACCAAATTTAAAAATAAAAATCTGAAACACAATACCTTTTGTA
>CAUQKV010000053.1:0-5246 GCA_963518845.1 uncultured Flavobacteriaceae bacterium
ATTCCTGTTTGATTATTATCATCCTCAAAACCAGCTCTTTCATCCATATCATAGTAGTCAGGCTCCTGCCATGCTATTTTTCTTTCTATTTTGTCCGTTGCAGGGTCATAATAGATACCATCTGTCTCTGTGTATCCAGACTGGATACCACAAGAAACCAAAAACAATCCACTTGCCAAAGCTAAGGCTGTCTTGGAGACAAAAGGGATTATTGTATCAGAAAATGTATTATTTTTCATACCAAATGGTTTAATGTTAATTACTATATTTGCAGAATAATTACCAATAATTATACCAAAAATCATATAGGAGTAATCCTGAATAATGATTTTTATCAGTAAAAATAAAAAAATATTTTAATATTTATGGCAAAATTAACTTCAAGAGCAGAAGATTATAGTAAATGGTATAACGAACTTATCGTAGGAGCAGACCTAGCGGAGAACTCAGGTGTTCGTGGCTGTATGGTTATTAAGCCGTATGGATACGCTATTTGGGAGAAGATGAGAGATGAGCTGGACAGAAGATTTAAGGAAACAGGACACCAAAACGCTTATTTCCCGATTTTCGTTCCGAAAAGTTTGTTTGAAGCAGAAGAAAAAAACGCAGAGGGATTTGCTAAAGAATGTGCGGTAGTTACGCACTATCGTTTGAAAACAGACCCAGAAAATCCATCAAAACTTATCGTAGATCCAGAAGCAAAATTGGAGGAAGAGCTTATCGTTCGTCCTACCTCGGAAGCGATTATTTGGAATACTTATAAAAACTGGATTCAGTCTTATAGAGACCTTCCGATACTTATAAACCAATGGGCAAATGTGGTTCGATGGGAGATGAGAACGCGTCCGTTTCTTCGTACTTCGGAATTCCTTTGGCAGGAAGGGCACACGGCTCACGCCACCAAGGAAGAAGCAGAAGCAGAAGCAAAACAGATGATGGAAGTCTATGCTGATTTCTCTGAAAAAATGATGGCAGTGCCGGTGGTTCGCGGACTGAAATCTCCAAGCGAGAGATTCGCAGGAGCAGACGAAACCTATTGTATAGAAGCGATGATGCAGGACGGAAAGGCGCTTCAGGCTGGGACTTCGCACTTTTTAGGACAAAACTTCGCAAAAGCATTCGATGTGAAATTCACAAACAGCGAAGGAAAGATAGAGTACGCATGGGCATCATCATGGGGAGTATCTACCCGATTGATGGGGGCGCTTATCATGTCGCATTCAGATGATTTTGGATTGGTTCTGCCGCCGAAACTTGCACCAATACAAGTAGTTATCGTGCCGATATTCAAAGGTGAGGAGCAATTAGCCCAAATCGATGAGGTGGCTTTTGGAATTAGTGAAAAACTGAAAGCGCTGGGAATTTCTGTAAAATACGACAACCGCGCTACGCACAAACCAGGCTGGAAATTTGCAGAATACGAGCTGAAAGGTGTGCCGGTGAGAGTAGCCATAGGACCAAAGGATTTAGAAAACGGCATGGTGGAAATCGCGAGACGAGATACGCTGAGCAAAGAAACTCAGCCGATAGCAGGGGTGGAGAATTACATTCACCAGCTTCTTACGAAAATTCAGGAAGGCATCTATCAGCGCGCGCTTAACTTCCGAAATGAAAACATCACAAAAGTGGATACTTACGAGGAGTTCAAAAAAGTTTTGGAGGAAAAAGGCGGTTTCATCGCAGCCCACTGGGATGGAACGGAGGAAGAAGAGGAACGCATCAAGGAGGAAACCAAAGCCACCATACGATGTATTCCGCTGGATGCTGTGGAGGAAGACGGTGTGTCCCTTATTTCAGGGAAACCTTCCAAGCGCAGAGTTCTTTTCGCTAAGGCGTATTAAAAGTATATGAAATCACATTTTCTTTTTATTTGTTTGATTAGTTATTCTTATCTATTTTCTCAGAATTTGGATGAAGATAAATACTACGCTGAAACCAAAACAATTTTTATAGAATCTGAAATATTTGGTAAGAAGAGGGAATTGGAAGTATTTTTCCCAGATGAATACTTCTGGCATCCCGAGAAAAAATTCAGTGTCTTATATCTATTGGATGCTCAGAATTTTAGAATATTTAACTATGTAAAAGGAAACATAGAACTGCTTTCTATGAATTATATGGAGCCTATGATTATTGTTGGAATAGCAACAGAAGATAGATGGTTTGAATTTTTACCAAAGAACAACCATCCTGAAACTCTGAAAGTGTATAATCCTCCAATAGGAGGAGCGGACAAATTAGTATTTCATATAAAAAATGAAGTAGAAAGTTATATAAAGAATAATTTTAGGGTAAATAAAAAGAGATGGGGGCTTGGGCATTCTCTCGGGGCTACATTTTTAATGTATTTTAATACAAAGGAAAAAGATTTCTTTGATTATAATATCTTATTAAGTCCCAATTTTAGTTACGATAAAGAACAAATGATAGATAGGATAAAGGATTTTGTAAAAAAGTCTGTATTTGATAGAGAAAAAGTATTCCATATTTACAGCGGCTATGGCGATTCTTATGAAGAACAATTCAATTTATCACTAAAGAAGATAAATTCTTGGATAAAAGCTCAAAAGAAGCATAATTTCATTTGGAAATATGAAAGATTAAATATAAACAGCCACGATAAAGTATGGTTGGAAGGCGTATATAAGGGATTACTAAGACAATGAATAAGCAAAACCACCTCAACTAAGGTGGTTTTCGTTGATTAGGTTTTTCCATCTTTGTATGATTTTTAAAATCACATCGCGATTCTTTTTACTTTTGATGAAAGTGGGAAGTTTAGCCACCAATGACATTCCTTCTCGCTCACGGAGGTCGGAAGAAACATAATCCTCTATTACCTTTATATGGAGTGTATTTTCTGCCCAAAAGAGATTTTCCCGCACATTTTCTTGAAAAAAATAAGGCAGCCCAAAAATATAATCACATTTTAGCCCGTCTTTATTTGGGTTTATTTTTTTGTAGGATTTTTCATAGTGAGGTTTTATGGATAAGGGAAAAGAGCAATTTTGACATTTGATGAGAACTTCATCCATTTTGTTTTTCATTCCGTGCTGTTCGTTGTGAATGGCCGTGCCACAGTTTGGACAGTTTAGCTTGATAACAGCGGTATAAGACTGCAGGTCTTCACTTTTCTTTTCGTATCCACAATGATAGCAGTGGACTAGGTGTCCATCAGGCGTTATAATAGCAGAATTCTGGCATTCAGGACAAACAACCCAAGTGCCTTCTTCCCATATTTTGACATGTTTTTCTTGATAACGCTTCATTTTATGAGAAATTATTTCTTTTTGCCAGAAAAGAACCCGAATTTTTCTAAAGGCACCAGCAGGGACAGCATCCAATAATGCTTGTTGGGTTTTTCTTTTTCGGACTGCATGTAGTACATTAGCTGTGGAGTGAGCCAGCTGAGACTTACGCTTGTTCCTAAATAAACTCTATTGCGCAGTTTTCCGTTTTCCAGATTTATATAGATTTCATCATGGGCATAGAGGCTTACGGGAATGTCTTTGACTTTTATTTTGTAGTTTAGTCCTAATCTATTTCTGTAAGTAGCAGTATTACTAGCATAGTTTTTTATCTGATAGTAGTACATATTTCTGTCAGTAATGGATAGTTTATTACTGATAGGCAGGGTGAAAGTGGCATAAGCCATTATCTGGTGTTCTGCGTTTTCGCTCTTGGATTCATAATCTTGAAAAAAGGCATAACCAGGCGTCAGCGAGATGTATTTATTAACCGTGAATGTCGGCAAAACCCTTGCAATGTACGAGTTGTCAGTCGGGCTGTATCCACCGAAGGTCGTTAGTTTTCCTAAATTTCCCATATTCGCAGTAAAACCTACCACTACGAAAGAATGCGGTGCATCTATCGCCTGTGATTTTAGGGAAGCAGAAATAGAAAGGGTAAAAAATAATATAATGATTTTCAGTCGATTCATTTTATTAAAATTTACCACAAAGATAACGAAAGTGAAAAATCAAAACATTTATTTAATGAAAGAAATTCCAAATCTGCGTAACGATAAAACATACTATAAACCCATATAAAACAGGAAGAAAAGTAGCGATGCTTGTCCATTTTTTGCTTCCAGTTTCTTTATAAATGGTGTAAATAGTGGTGCTGCATGGGTTGTGCAGCAGACTAAACAGCATGAGATTTATAGCAGTGAGGGTAGTCCATCCTCCCATTTGCAGAATTGAGGCGATTTCGTTATCCGAAGTTTCAAATAACACACCTGCTAAGGCATCATTTCCTAAGGTTAAAGAAGTGAGCATCAATATTGTAGGAATTACGATTTCGTTGGCAGGAATAGCCAAGATGTAAGCCAAAAGAATAACGCCATTCAGCCCTAAAAACAGCCCGAAAGGCTCCAGCCCGTCTATCATCCATAGAGCAAGTGGGTGACCGCCGATGCTGATATTGGAAATCAACCAAATAGCTGCTCCTGCTGGAACAGCGAAGACTATGGCTCTCCATAGGACTATCAGCGTTCTGTCTATCAGAGAAGTGTATATCGTTTGCCATATTTGTGGAGGTCTGTAAGGCGGCAGCTCCAAGGTGAAAAACGAAGCCTCTCCTTTGAGTAATGTTCTCGATAAAAGCCAAGAAGTAAAAAATGTAAGTGCAACGCCTAAAATCACGATGCCTACAACCGCAAGCATGGAAACAAGCCCTGACCACTGCTCTGGAACTAAAACTCCTATAAATAGGGTAGCCATAAGAATCTGCGTGCCCCATCTTCCGTTACATAGCGCAAAATTATTCGTGATGATAGCGATGAGTTTTTCCCTAGGGCTGTTGATGATTCTAGTAGCCACCACACCAGCAGCATTACACCCGAAGCCCATACTCATGGTAAGCGCCTGTTTCCCATGGGCACCTGTTTTTCTGAAAATTCTATCCAAATTAAAAGCCACTCTTGGTAAATAACCAAAATCTTCCAAAAGAGTAAATAATGGGAAAAATATCGCCATAGGAGGGAGCATCACGGAAACAACCCAAGCCGTGGCAAGGTAGATACCATCTATCAGTAATCCGCTCAGCCACCAAGGGAAATTAAGCTCATTGGCTCCCATTTTTAGAAAAGGATAAATCTTCTCTAAAAGCAAGAAAGAGAGAAATTCTGATGGGTAGTTAGCCCCGATGATAGTCAGCCATAAAACCAAACTCAATAAAAGAAACATTATCCCAAAGCCCCATATTCTATGTGTGACCAGATTGTCTATCATTCGCTCTATACGGAA
>CAUQKV010000054.1:0-5063 GCA_963518845.1 uncultured Flavobacteriaceae bacterium
CATAATAGAGGCAATATTATTTTACAAAAAACATTCATTTTTTTATTCATTTTTTGAGTTTTTTTTAAACATCTAATAAAAAAGACAGAAGATTCATGGTAAGATATATTCTTACTGATTCTTACTGTCTTATAATTAAAAATTTCTGATTATTTTAAATTTAAAAGAGAAATAATATTAAAGTGCCTTTTCCAGCTCCACGCTTACGCCCTTCATTTCGCCCTGCATAGGTGGGTTGGTTTTGGTGAGTTTTATTTTGATGTAGGTGATTTGTGGGAATTTTTCTTCTAATTTTTGGATAATTCTCCCGATTACCCGCTCCAAAAGCAGCGATGGGATTTCCATTTCTCTATGGATGATATTATTGATTTCAGCGTAGTTTATCGTGTCTTCCAAGTGGTCGCTCTGTGCCGCTTTCCATAGGTCTGCGTGAATTTCGGCATTCACGAGATAATAAGTCCCAGTCGTTTTCTCCTCTGGCAAAACTCCATGATAGGCGTAAATTTTCAAATCTTCGATGAGAATTCTGCTTCTTAGATTTTCATTTTTAATATCAAAATCTTCGGCTGTCAGCCCTATGTTTTGGAGTTTTGTGAAACTTGGAACAGGGAGATTGGCGTTGTCTTCTTTTTTCATTTTTTTGTAAAATTAGAGATGATGTTTTCTATTTCTTTTTTTGCAGTTTCCAAATCATCATTTATCAAAACTTGGTCGAATAAATGCTGATAGCCAAGCTCTTCCTGAGCCTTGTTCACACGGGTTTTTATGGTTTCTAGGCTGTCTGTATTTCTTTTGATTAGGCGTTTTTCAAGTTCTTCTATGGATGGCGGAGCTATGAAAATACTCATTGCTTGGTCTCCAAAAATCTTTTTTAAATTAACTCCACCGACCACATCCACATCGAAAATCACCGTTTTTCCGTTCTTCCAAATTCGTTCTATTTCAGATTTCAGCGTTCCGTAGAATTTGTCAGCATAGACCTCCTCATGCTCCACAAAGGCATCTTCGGATATTTTTTTTCTAAACTCATCAGGCGTTAGGAAATAGTAGTCCTTTCCGTGTGCTTCGCCTTCTCTTGGCGCTCTTGTGGTGGCAGAAATAGAAAATTCTAAATGTGGGAAATTCTCTAAACTATGCTTTACTAAAGTGGTTTTTCCGCTTCCAGATGGAGCCGAAAATATGATGACTTTTTTCATTTTATGTTGAATTTGAGTTTTTAAAATAGAATCAATGTTTTGATGAAAATTTTTTATAAAACATTGAGTGTCTGTTCTTTTATCTTTTCTAAATTATCTTTCATCATGACCACTATTTTTTGGATTTCATGATGATTGGCCTTTGAGCCCAGAGTATTGATTTCCCGCCCGATTTCTTGGCTGATGAAACCTAATTTCTTTCCGTTAAAATCCTCATTGTTAAGAACTTCCAAGAAATATTTCAAATGCTGTGTCAGACGGACTTTTTCTTCGGAAATGTCTAATTTTTCTACAAAATACGCTACTTCTTGGTAAAATCTGGTTTCGTCCAGCTGCTCAAAATCCTTTAAAGAAGAGAGGTAGCGCTCTTTTATGGTAGAAATTCGCTCTTCCTCAAAAGGCTGCACCTGTCCCAGCAGTTCTTCGATGTTTTTGATGTTCTTAGTGAGTTCTTCGCCCAAAATTTCTCCTTCGGTTTTTCTAAAATTAGAAAATTCTATAACTGCCTTATTTATAGTTTCTTGCAGGAGATTCCATTCGTTGTCAGAGAGCTCTTCCGTTTTGCACTGGATGGTTTCGGGCATTCTTATTGCCATTTTAAGATATTCAAAATCAGGAGCTTCTGGCGAACATTGGCGAAGTTGCTCCATGTAGGATTTTATAATTTCTTGGTTGATTTTCACATCATTCGCGCCATCCAAAGATTCACAAGTGATGAAACAATCTACTTTTCCTCGTAAAAGTTTGTCATTCAGTGATTTTCTGATTTCAAGTTCTTTTTCTTTAAAACGGAGAGGGAGTTTTATGCTGAGGTCGAACGATTTGCTGTTGAGAGATTTGATATCAACATTTATTTTCTTACCTTCAAAAATGGCTTCAGCTCTTCCGAAACCAGTCATTGACAATATCATAAAAATCTTATTTTATGCACAAATATAAACTATTTAAGAGAAATATTTTTAAAAATCTACGAAATAGAACTAATTTTGCAGATATATTTAAGGATAATGCTTTATATTTTTGTATCGGTTTTAATAATTTTCCCTGTATTGATAGGCTTTGGACGCCTTTCTCAAAAGATATTTGGAGCGTTTTGGGAAGGGCTTTCCGCACAGCTGGTCTTAGGGATATTATTTTTGATGACTGTATGGAGTGTTTTGTCTTTTTTTGTTCCGTTAAATATTGATTTAGAGCGAATTACTGTTGGTTGTGGTTTTCTCTTGTTTTTTTATTTTCAGTCGTATAAAGAATTTTTAAAAATAGACCGAAAAAACTGGCTTTTGTGGGGAGGTTTTAGTTTGGTTTCTTTGGTGGTGGGCAGTGGCTTTCCCTTTATTTTAGATCATTTTGGGTATTATGTCCCTACAATTAAATGGCTTTCTGAGTATGGGCTGGTAAAAGGCATTACAAATTTGGACTGGGTGCTGGGGCAGATGTCGCCGTGGCATGTTTTTCAGGCAGGATTTTCGCATTTTTCAGATGAATTTTTGAGGATAAATGTGCTTCTCCTGATGATATTTTTCTTGTACATTATTGAGAAAAAATCATGGGTGATGCTCTGTTTTACGCCTGTTTTGTTCTTTTTTGTGCAGTCGCCGAGCCCAGATTTGCCAGCGATAGTTTTTTCTTTAATTATTTTAAATGAAATTTTAACTAAAAATAAAGAATTTTCCCTGCTTTTTGCCTTTTCGGTTTTGGTTTTCAGTATCAAACCTACGATGCTTTGGCTGCCGATTTTGGCTTTCCTTTATCCGATTTTGATTTTCAGAAAAGGCTTGAAATTTATTTGGTTAGGGTGTTTATTTGGTGTTTTATATTGCGTGAAAAATATTTGGACTTTCGGTTATCCTTTTTTTCCGATTCAGTTTTTGGATTTGGGTTTTAGCTGGAAACCATATGACGGATTATTCATTTCATCGAGCGAAGTCGCTGTTTTAAAGACATTTGATTTACAATATTCATTGGAAGAAATTTCCCAATTTTCAGCTATGGAATATTTTGTGAACTGGCTTTTCTTGGATGGGATAAAGGGTGTTATCAATGTCGGTTTGATATTGGTTTTGTTGGTTTTTGGGATTTTTTCATGGAAACAAAAGGATAAAATCACGGGAATAATATTTCTCTGTATCTTGGTCAAAAGTATTTTTGTTATCTGTTTTTCAGCGCAGTATAGATTTTTCATCGATGTGTTTTTGGTGTTTTTTTTGGTGTTTTTTAGAGAATTTTTTTCTAAAAAATGGTGTTTGGGCATTTTCTCTGGTTTGAGTGTTTTGGTGGTCAGTATTTTGGCGTTTCCACAGATTTTACAGGAAAAAGTTCCAAGTTTTAATTTGGGATTTGTGATGAAAAATTTTGAAGCAAAACAAGTTTATAAACCACTGTATTACTCTCTAAATAAGCACGATACATTTACGGTTGGTAATCTGGAATTTAATGTTCCAAGGGATTATGTCTTTGGGTTTGACACGGTTCTGCCGGTTCTTACGCCTCATCAGTTGGAGGAATTTTACAAATTGGGAATTTTTCCTCAGAAAATAGGCGAAAATCTTGAACAAGGTTTTGTTTGGAAAAAACTAAATTTTCAGGAAAAAAAGTATCTGAAAAGCATCATCGAAAAAATTAAAAAATAAAATTCTCATTTCTTAGGAATTTGTATATTTGTAGGATGTTTGGGACATTGGGCAATTATCTGACTTTTTCTTCCTTTGGTGAGAGCCATGGGGAGGCTTATGGTGGAATTTTGACTAATTTTCCAGCAGGTGTGAAAATCAATTTTGATGAGATTCAGCATCAGCTAAATAGAAGAAAACCAGGGCAGTCGGCTATCGTCACGCAGAGAAAAGAGGTGGACGAAGTGAGGTTTCTTTCGGGGATTTTTGAAGGGAAAACCACAGGAATGCCGATAGGTTTTTTAGTTGAAAATGAGAATCAAAAAACAAAAGATTATGAGCATTTGGCTCCTGCCTATCGCCCATCTCATGCAGATTATACATATGACCAAAAATTTGGTTTTAGAGATTACCGAGGTGGCGGGCGTTCCTCTGCGAGGGAAACTCTGAACTGGGTAGTGGCAGGGACTTTGGCGAAACACCTGCTGCCAGAAGTTGAGATTTATTCTTATGTGTCATCGGTGGGGGAAATATCTTGCACAAAGCCATATCAGGAACTTGATTTTTCAAAAATAGATGAAAATGAAGTGAGATGCCCAGATGAAACTACAGCAAAGCTCATGATAGAGCAGATAGAACAAGCGAGAAAAAAAGGCGATACAGTAGGCGGAATGATAACCTGTGTAATAAAAAACGCACCGAAAGGCTTGGGAGAGCCTGTTTTTAATAAACTTCATGCCGAACTAGGAAAGGCGATGCTTGGCATCAATGCCTGTAAAGGTTTTGAATATGGAGCAGGATTTGAGGGAGCAAAAATGTCTGGCTCGGTGCAGAATGATATTTTTAATGCTGATGGAACTACCAAAACCAACCATTCGGGCGGGATACAAGGAGGAATTTCTAATGGAATGGATATTTATTTCCGAGTGGCGTTTAAGCCTGTCTCTACGCTGATGATGCCGCAGGAAAGTATAGACAATGCAGGAAATATCATAAAATTAGAAGGAAAGGGGAGGCATGACCCATGCGTGTTGCCGAGAGCAGTTCCCATTGTGGATGCCCTTTCAGCGTTCGTTTTAGCGGATATGTATCTCATAGATAAACTGAGAAAAATTTAATAAGAAAACAAAATGAAAAAATATTGGGAAAAAGGGATTTCTTTTGAGGAATATTTCAAGAAAACAGAAGAAATTGTCAATAAAAACGAAGAAAAACTAACTCCAGCAGAAAAAGAAATGCTGGAATATTATAAACTGGG
>CAUQKV010000055.1:0-4939 GCA_963518845.1 uncultured Flavobacteriaceae bacterium
AAAAACACTGATTTTCAGTGTTTTTTCTTTTATGTTAATTTCGTTAAGAAATGCGCTTGTTTTTTTAACCTTTTTTAACAAAGCTTGTTTTTTGCTCTATTTTAGGAGGGTAGCGGTTTAGTTTTGGTTTAAAATATCAAAGAAAAAACATCACAGGACGAAAAAAATATGAAGATTCTATAAATGGGTATAAATTTGCCTCGACTAATTCAAAAATAAAACTATTTGACATGAAACGACTTATTTTTTTTGGTCTAATGGCCTTTACACTTGGAGCTTCATTTGACAAGGAAAAAGGAGTGAAAACGAGCACAGCTTCATATTACCATGATAAATTTAATGGTAGAAAAACAGCAAGTGGTGAGATTTTTGACAATAAAAAAATGACAGCTGCAAATAAAACCCTTCCATTTGGGACAAAGGTAAAAATTACCAATTTAAAGAATGAGAAAAGCGTAATTGTAAGGGTGAATGACAGAGGACCTTTTTCTAAGAAAAGAGCTTTTGACCTAAGCAAGGCAGCATTTAGTAAGATAGCAGACCTCAGAAGCGGTGTAGTTTCTATAAGCTATGAGGTTGTGGAATAAGATAATTGTACACTTTTAATTTTTAATCTGTTTTATTATTTTAAACACACACTTTCTATTTTGGGAAAGTGTGTGTTTAATTTGTATTTTAATGATTGATATTTTCTAGTTTTTCGGGTGTGTGTTTGTATTTGAAAACTATCATAAACATAATCGTTACAGCAAGGGCATAGTAAGCAAAAATCGCCCAAGCACTATACCAGCCGTTCATCTTTGTGACAGGGTCTATGTCGGAGAAAATCTGATAGTGATTTACAATCTCTCCAGCTACAAGCATCCCGATAGTAGAGCCGAAACCATTGGTCATCATCATGAAAACTCCTTGCGCAGATGAGCGGATATTGGGATCAGTTTCTTGGTCTACGAATAGCGAACCTGATACATTGAAGAAATCAAAGGCAACACCATAAACAATCATGGAAAGGATAAACATCCAAACTCCGCTGCCTGGGTCACCCACAGCGAACAGCCCGAATCTTAGGAACCATGAGAACATAGCCATAAGCATCACTTTCTTTATTCCAAATCTCTTTAAACAGAAAGGAATCAGTAAGATACAGAGTGTTTCTGAAACTTGCGAAAGTGATATCAAGGCATTGGCATTATTAGCGCCCCAAGAATCTGCATACTGCGGAATGTCCTTGAAACTTGTAATGAAAGGGTTGGCGTAGCCATTGGTAATTTGTAGGGAAATCCCTAGTAACATTGAAAATACAAAGAAAATCGCCATTTTTTTGTCCTTAAATAGAGCAAAAGCCTTCAGCCCAAGGGCATCGGATAGCGTTTGTTTTTCATCGGATTTATTGGTAGGGCAGTGCGGCAAAGTGAAAGAATAAGCAAACAGCACAATTCCCAAGAAAGCCGATACAAAAAACTGAGCATAGGTGTTTTGGAAGCTCACAAATCCTTGTGAATTAGAAAAATTAAGAGTGAAACTACCGTTTTCAAATCCAGCAAAATTCACAAAAAGCATCGCAATGATGAAACCTATCGTCCCAAAAGTTCTGATGGGTGGGAAGGTTTTAATAGTATCAAAATTATTATTGATTAAAGCAGAATAAGCTACCGAATTAGAGAGAGCAATGGTCGGCATGTAGAACATTACACTCAGAGAATACAAGCTAAAAAGAGTAGTGAAGTCCGTGCTGTCGCTATGCTGCATTCCATAATATCCCGCCGCTCCTAAGAAAATAGCAGCGATGAGGTGGGAAATTCCCAAAAGTTTTTGTGCAGGAATCCAGCGGTCTGCGATAATCCCCATAATGGCAGGCATCAGAATGGATACAAAGCCCTGCATAGCATAAAAAAGCCCAATCTGCTGTCCAAGTCCGATAGAACCTAAATAATTTCCCATAGAAGTAAGGTAGGCTCCCCAAACTGCAAACTGGAGGAAACTTAGAATGATAAGTCTGATTTTAATGTTCATTTCTTTGGTTTATTCTATATTATGATTTCTATTTTTTATTTCTTCTTGAATTTTTAGAGCGAGGTCAAAATCCTCATTTTTTACGGCTTCATCCAGCTCTTCTTGTAGTTCCTGAATACTTTTCACAGGTTCTGTGATGACATCTGGATATGTTTCTTCCATTTCATCATCATCTTCCTGTAGATTTAGTAAAATTCCTGCTTCATCCAAGACCTCCTGAGTGGTATATACAGGCGCATCAAACCTTATTGCCATCGCTACTGCATCAGATGTTCTAGAATCTAGGGTGATACTATCCCCGATGAGTCTATTGATAAAATTGATATTAGAAAAAAATACCCCGTCTACTATCTTATAAATCACAACGGATTCTATGATATAGCGGGTGTCTTCTATAAATCTTGCAAATAAATCATGAGTAAGCGGCCTAGTAAGCTTAAAATCTTTTTCTAGTCCCATAGAGATAGACTGAGCTTCGAAATTACCGATTACGATGGGCAGTTTTATCCCTGTTTCGGGTTCTTCCAGCAATAGAGCATAGGCACCAGACTGAGTCTGGCTGTATGAAATACCTCGGATAAATAGTTTTTTATAATCCATAGGCACAAAGATATTACTTTTGTAGAAAAAATGAAACTTCAAGAAAAAAATCCCACAAAAATCTTTTAGATTCTTGTAGGATTTTAATCAAATATAAGTTTAAAAATTATGTTTTAAGGCATGGTGAAACCTCTTCTAGTGGCTCTTCCGTACTCATCGAGATAAACCACAGAAACAGTTCCTTTGTAATTTTTCAGTATATTTTCTATATCTTTCTGAGAATTAACAGGTTTTCCATTTATTTCCATGATGATATAGTTGTCCATGATACCTATTTTGGAGAGTTCTCCGCCATCTACGATGTTTCTAGCGATGACACCACTGCTCAGTCCGTAGCTTACTTTTACTCGGTCGCTTAGGCTTTCGAACTCACCTCCTAATTTCTCAGTTACGCTGAGGTCAGCTTTGCTTCGTAGAGAAGTGTTTCCTTTTTGGTCTTTTAGAGCGGCAGTAGTTTTGTGCTCTTTTCCGCCTCTTATGTAGGTTACGGAAACTTTGTCTCCAGGTCTCTTGCTACCAATAGCTAGAGAAAGGTCAGAGAATCCATCGATGTTTACATTGTCTATCTTAGTGATGATATCTCCTGTTTTGATTCCTGCATCTTCTGCACCACTATTTTTGGCAACATCCGTTACATAGATACCTTTTCCAGATTTTAGGCTGGTTTTGTTTCTTTGGTTGTATGTTTTAACTTGTAAATCATTAGACAAATCTAAAGACCCAACTCCCAAGAATCCTCTCTGAACAAGACCGAATTTCTTGATATCTTCTACTACTTTTTTAGCTAAATTAGCAGGAACAGCAAATCCATATCCTTCGTAATATCCAGAAGATGAAGAGATTGCAGAGTTTATCCCAATCAAGTCTCCGTTTAGGTTTACTAATGCTCCTCCACTGTTTCCTTTGTTGATGGCAGCATCAGTCTGGATGAAACTTTCTATCGGTGTTCTACTCTGCTGGCTGAGAAGGTCTATATTTCTGCCTTTTGCAGAGACAATTCCCGCTGTCACGGTAGAGTTAAGCCCAAGTGGATTTCCTACAGCAAGAACCCATTGCCCGACCTCAACTAAATCTGAGTTCGCAAAGTTAAGATAAGGAAGCCCTTTGTCTTCTATTTTTAGTAGTGCGATGTCTGTACTCGGGTCAGTTCCGATGAGCGTCGCAGTGTAAGTTTTCTTGTTGCTTAGAACTACTTCCAGTTTGCTAGCTCCTGCTACCACATGGTTATTCGATATGATGTATCCATCAGGTGAAATGATAACTCCTGAGCCCAGCCCAGAAGGCAGGTCTTTTGGTGCTTCTTGTCTTTGGCTTCTATTATTTCTGAATCCTTCTCCGAAGAAAAAATCAAAAATATCCTGATCCATAGATCTTCCAGAGGAAGGTGTATTGTTTTGGTAGTTTCTTATCGTAACCACGGCAGGAACTGTTGTTTTAGAAGCTTTTACGAAGTTGTCAGAAGATGAGCCGTTCAGCCCTGCTGGTATCGCGTTTTTCCCAGAAGTGGAGAAATAAGAAAAATCGGTGTTGTTTTGTTCTTCATTAAAATAGTTAATTGCTCCAAAGGTCGTCGCCCCAGAAAGTATTCCTACTAATGCAAAAGGAGCAAGTTTTTTCAATTGGTTTTTCATATAAATGTTGTATTTACTTTGATTTTGTTGATACAAATTTAATGCAAAAACAATCTTGTTTCACTGGTTTTAACTAAGTTTAACAAGAATTATAAGATTTTAAAGATGGAAACTGTCAATTGGCTGGGAATAGTGGTTATTGTGTCTGGGAATTTTTAGTTTATCTTTGTTTCAAGGAAAGAAATTAAGAAATGCAACAGAAAAAAATCATGTTCAAAATCCAAAATGCTTATCAAAAAATCATTTTCTCTATTCATGGGCACCGAGAAAGGAAGGACAATTTTGAAGATTGGCTGAAAGTAGAAGTGAAGGTGAAAGATGATTTAGAAGGAAAATATTATACACGAGTAAGTGAGTGTATGCTTTTTTCTGAAGTGCTCGGTCTTTTAGAATGGTTTGAGCAGATTTTGGCGAATCAAGAGAAGCCTGCTGAGATTGGTTTTATAGAGCCAGAATTAGCTTTTGAATATCAAAATAAAAAACTTATAGTGTTGCTATGCTATGATATAGCGCCTGTTTCCTATGGCGAAGAACCATATCAACTCACTTTTTCTTTGGATGATAAAACTCTTGCAATGATTATAAAGGAACTTGGTGAGGCTGTGGCTTCTTTTAAGAAAGTTTAACTCACAAAAGAATCGCTTAAAAATGCCGACCAATCATCATCCTCATTGTCATAGCCTATAATTTTTTCT
>CAUQKV010000056.1:0-4730 GCA_963518845.1 uncultured Flavobacteriaceae bacterium
AACATGGGAGACAACGGCCGATTGAAATCGGTTTGTAGCGTTGGAATAAAATTGGACAATTCTTTTGGCTTTTGGATAATTTGCTTATCAACATAAATATCTTTTTCTTTCCAGCCAAATTTCTGCATGCCTTCAATTATTTCCCTTTTCCTTGACTCATAGGAGGCTGCATATTGTTTCATTAGTTCTATTAACATAAATTTATCCTTAAAATTTGCTCAACAAGAAAAAAATACAACTACTACTCGCTCTCACGCATTTCTTTGAGCTTTTTTCCAAATATCTAATATCAGGTGGATTTTTAGAAGATGATTTTAAACCGAACCAATGCCTAACTACATATCTAAATTTTAACCCTGCTAGAGTTAAATCATTTTCAAAAACAGGATCATGTAAAATTTTTCCATTATCCGTTAATTTTGTCAAAGATAAATCATTGTCATCATAAAATTTATATAAGGCAAAATATGATCTGGAAATAATATCACCAAGTTCTTTATTTTTATCTTTGTCTTCTATGGTATGTACTCTATACATTTCCTTATAATTGAATATTTCTATATTTTTTTTCATAGCAATTCCCTTCTAATCAATATGTTTAACTTTTGATAGACCAACTCTTATTGTATTGAACTTTTTCCTTTTTACTTAATTCCCTTTTTTGCCTATTTTCTTTTTCCTATCTATTTTCCTTATTTCCTATTCATAAAGAATTTTCACTCCAAAACCTAACTTCCCAGCTCGTTATAAACTTTCATCAAACCCCCTGAAAATCTGCTCATCAGATAAGTCTTTGGACAGAGTGTTGGAGTCAAGAATTTGACCTATAGTTTTTATAAAATTTCCAAGCATCATCGTGCTCTTTGAAAGTGCGAGCTTTGCCCGATTTATAGGCTTTATCAAACATTTCAAATGCTAGGTCAAATTTATTCATCTTCAAATAAATTTCACCAATAACAATATAGTCGTCATCATAATTTCTATCTGGAAATTTAATTAGATTAACAGCCCATTTTATAGCTTCTTCGTATTGTTCTTTTTCAACAAAGATAGCGGTTATTTGATAACAAAAACACCAACCTAATCCATCAATATCATTTTGATAAGGAGGTTGTATAAAACCATTGAACCAAGCGTCTTGATATATTTCTAATGCTTTATCAATATCGCCTTCTTCATATAACATACCCGCTTTATCCAAACAATCATTAATGAAGTCTATGTTATTTAATTTATTAGTCATAATCTAAGAATCTATATTGTTAAAATTAAGGCAATCTTCTAATTGATTCAGATAGATAGTTTATTGTTTTTCCTTGTTTTCCTATTTTCAAAAATATTTATTCCAAAACCTAACTTCCCAGCTCGTTGTAAACTTTCATCAAGTCCGTGAAAATCTGCTCATCAGGAAAAAAGAATACTACTACTCGTTCTCACGCATTTCTTTGAGCTTTTTTTCCAAATATCTAATATCAGGTGGATTTTTAGAAGATGATTTTAAACCGAACCAATGCCTAACTACATATCTAAATTTTAACCCTGCTAGAGTTAAATCATTTTCAAAAACAGGATCATGTAAAATTTTTCCATTATCCGTTAATTTTGTCAAAGATAAATCATTGTCATCATAAAATTTATATAAGGCAAAATATGATCTGGAAATAATATCACCAAGTTCTTTATTTTTATCTTTGTCTTCTATGGTATGTACTCTATACATTTCCTTATAATTGAATATTTCTATATTTTTTTTCATAGCAATTCCCTTCTAATCAATATGTTTAACTTTTGATAGACCAACTCTTATTGTATTGAACTTTTTCCTTTTTACTTAATTCCCTTTTTTGCCTATTTTCTTTTTCCTATCTATTTTCCTTATTTTTCCTATTTTCAAAAATATTTATTCCAAAACCTAACTTCCCAGCTCGTTATAAACTTTCATCAAGTCCCTGAAAATCTGCTCATCAGTGAATTTCTGAACAAAAGCAAGTCCTTTTTCTGCTCGGAATCTGCATTCTTCGGGATTATCCCATAACTGTTTGATTTTAAACTGAATATCCTCCACATCCAGCGGATTGACATACAGAGAATGCTTTCCCCCAGCCTCTGGAAGACAGCTCGTATTGCTCGTAATGACAGGTGTTTCCGAAAATAAAGCCTCTATCACAGGAATACCAAAGCCCTCAAATAAACTTGGATAAATGAAAATCTCCGCCAAACGATAAATTCCCGCCAGTTCCTGCATAGAAACATTCTCCAAAAACAAGGCTTTTACTTTATTTCCTGCAAGTTCCTGCTCTATTTTTTGGAAATATTTTGTCTTTTTTCCTACCACAACCATCGGAATATCAGTCCCTTGCAGAGCCTTCACCACCGAAAGCAGGTTTTTCCGTTCCTCTATCGTTCCCACATTTAGGAGGAATCTCTCTGGAAGACCGAATTTTTGTTTTATTTCTTTCAGCTGTTCTTCGGTATATTTTTCCTTAAAAGCCTGATGACAGCCCTGATAAACCACCCTGATTTTTTCTTCTGGAATTTTCAGAAATTCGATAATGTCCCTTTTGGTCTGCTCTGATATTGCGATGACTAAATCTGCCATCTCTGCCGCCTTTTTAAACTTCCAAAAATGGATTTTCCTGTCAAAAAATGAATACAATTCTGGATAGCGCACAAAAATCAAATCATGTATGGTCACGATTTTTTTTATCGGTTTTCCGTTCCATTTTAAAGGAAGTTCTCCCGAAAGTCCATGGAAAATATCCGCTCCCAAATTCTGCGCATCCACGCCCATTTTAAGTTGTCTTGCGAGCATTCCCTTTGATACGGAAGCATAGGAAACATTAGGAAAGGACAAAATTTCTTTCCCTCTTTGGCTTTGTTTTTCGGCTAAAAGGACAAACTCATCTTCTGGCGAATATTTCGCTAAAATCCTTACCAAATCACGAGAATAATTCCCAAGTCCAGAAGTATTGTGAAAAAACCTTTTGGCATCAAATGCTATTTTCATTATTTTTTGCTTTCGTTTTGTATTAAATCTCTATAAAGACCTGTTTTCCAACCTTTTTCGTTAATAAATTTCAATAATTCATCAAAGCGCTGTATCATTTCTTTTCCTGAATTTCGCTTCACATAAGCTGGGAAATTAAATTCCTTTTGGTACAAATCAGTAAATTCCCACGGATGGAAATACAAGGCTGCATATCTCGTTGATTTTACGCACTTTGCTAATAAAAATTTATAAATCCACAACGGAAAATTATGAAACGAAAGCCAAAAAAGTGGAATTCTGAACCAGCTCACAGCCGTTGGTATCTGCCACAGCCCGTTGTCATTGAAAAATCGTTTGGAAACATGCAATTTATTGTATCTCCCAGGTAAAAGAGTGGGATTTACAGAAGAATTGTACTCAAAACCAGCTTTTTTCACTTCTTCGGAATCCACTTCGCGCATTCTGGGCATCCGCAGGCCTTTTATTTCTACATTAAACTGATTTTCAAGCGCTTCTTTGGACATTTTCAGATGCTTGTTCTCAAAATCAGAATGATAATAAGTATGAGAAGCCAGCTCGTGTCCCTCTGAAATGAGCCTTTCTATAAGGTCTGGAACCTGCTGTGCAAAAACAACTGTCGAGAAGAAAGTTGCCTTTGCATTATGCTTTTTCAAAACATCCAAAATGGAAATCAACCCTTGCCGAGAAATCGCTATTTGCCTCTGGAAATCAATATCATAGCCATATTCCTTCGGCATATCAAATTCTTCTATATCAAAACTTAGGTAAATCATTTTTGTAATTATTAGTTTCCTCTGTAAGTAGAATAGCCATACGGAGATAAGGTAATCGGGATATGGTAATGCTGAGTATCCTTTATCTCAAAAACTACTTCTATAAAAGGGTAAAAAGTTTTTTGTTTCAATCGTTCAAAATAAGGGACAATATGAAAAGTTAGTTTATAGATTCCGTTATTATTTTTACCCGATTCCTCTTTCAAAAATTCTTTAATTCTCCCGTTATTATCCGTGTATTTTTCGTCTACCACTACCCAATTTTGATTTTTATCTTGCTTGGATAGGCTTATTTTTACATTTGGAGCGGGTTTTCCTTGTGAAATATCCAAAATATGACTTGACAATTGATATTTTTCTTGCGCCTGAATAAATGAGCTGAAAAATACCAGCAACATTAAAATTATGTTTCTCATTTTTATGTATTTTTATTTATAAATTTTCTTCTTGAATGATATAACTTGGTCTTTCTTTGGTTTGTTTAAAGATTTTTCCGATATAAATTCCGATAATTCCTAAAATAATGAGTTGCAAACCTCCAAAAAATACGATGGTCATTATCAGAGATGCCCAGCCCGATATTTCAGAGCCATTGATAAAAGAAAAAATCACATAAGGAATGTACAAAACAGATAAAAATGAAAAGAAAAAGCCTAAAAATACTGCAAAATACAAGGGTTTTACACTAAAAGCTGTCACTCCCACCAAAGCCAAATGAAGCATTTTTTTCATCGTGTATTTGGTCTGTCCAGCAAAACGAGCTTGTGCCGTGTAAGGCAAATATAACTGCTGAAAGCCTACCCAAGGAACTATTCCACGCAGGAAAGGCTCATTTTCATTCATAGAACGGATGACCTTTACCACCGCTTGGTCTAACAAACGAAAATCCGCTGAACCTTCTTTTATTTCAATATCGGAAAGTAAATTTAGAATTTTATAAAACTGTT
>CAUQKV010000057.1:0-4655 GCA_963518845.1 uncultured Flavobacteriaceae bacterium
GCTTTCCTTGATGCCTTAAACGGGAATTTAGGAACTGACAACCCTGGTCTTGCTACTATTCCATTGGTTGATAATACAGGATTTGGTATCAATACTACTGCACTTACTGATTTAGGAGTAAAAGGTGCTTATGCTGTGATTGATAACAACGACCTAAAACTATCATTAGGTGCGAGTGTAAAACTATACAAAGGAGCTGGACTAAACAGATTCGAAAGTAATGGGCACAACTTAATCTATAACAATAACCCATCCAACCCTACTATCTCAGCTGCTAACATTAACTGGGATCTTTATACTAACTTAAATCCTGAAAAATCATTAAACGACTATGGTTTTGGGGACTTCTTCGGTGGAGCGACAGGGTTTGGTGGAGATTTCGGTGCTGAATTGACTTTAAAAGAAGCATCTGGAGACAAACCTTACTTCTTAAAATTCGGTGCATCCGTTAATGACATCGGTGCTATCAAATACAATGATATTCGTAAACTGAGCATCAGAGGTGCGGGTTCTGCTATAGACCCTAACGAAATAGATATTTTTGACCTAAACTCTACTTCTAACTACCTTAGATCTAGAGGTTACAACACTACTCTGACTACATCATCTGTAAGCCAAGGTCTTCCTACTAACCTGAATCTATATGCAGACTATGCTATCACAAAAAGATTTTTCGTTAGTGCTAATGGTTTGATCAATTTAGCAAATACTAACTCTACTAATCCTTACTACCATAGTTTCGTTGGGCTTGTTCCTAGATTCGAAAGCAAGTGGGTAGATGTATCTGTTCCTTTGACTTACAACTTCATGAGCCAAGATTTCAAACCAGGACTTGCTCTTAGATTAGGACCATTGTCAATAGGTTCTGATGATTTGAAAATCTTATTCACTGAATCAAAAGGTGCTAATATCTACGCTGGACTTGGCTTCATACTATACAAAGGTAAAAAAGCAGAAGCTGTAGTTGCTGAAATTGACAAAGATACAGACGGAGACGGAGTTCTAGACAGACATGATGAATGTCCTACCGTTCCTGGACCAATAGAAAACAGAGGATGCCCTTGGGGAGATACTGATAATGACGGCGTTCTAGACAAAGATGACAAGTGTCCTGATGTTCCTGGACCAGTAGAAAATGAAGGATGTCCTTGGAAAGATACAGACGGAGATGGAGTTCCAGATAAAGATGACAAATGTCCTACTGAGGCTGGATTACCAGAAAAACAAGGATGCCCTAAAACTCATGCTGATATCGCAGGTGAAGTTACTTCGGCTCTTAAAAACATTCTATTCAACCTAGGTAAAGCTACTCTAAGACCAGAGGCTGCTCCTAAACTAGATGACGCTGCTAAGATTATCAAATCTTCTAACGGAGGTACTTTCCTAGTAATCGGACACACGGATAGAAAAGGAAATGCTGCGCTTAACCTTAGACTTTCTAGAGAAAGAGCTGCTGCAGTAGTTAAAGCCCTTGAAGAAAGAGGTGTAGACCACAGCCAGTTAAAATCAAAAGGTGTAGGCTTTGAATTTGCTGAAGTACCTGTAACTGCTTCTGATGCAGAAAGAGAAAAAGACAGAAAAGTAGAAGTGAAATATGTAACAGGAAGCGAGTGGGATGCATTGACAAAATCTGATGTGCATGTTGCAACTCCTAAAAAAGCTACTGCAAAAAAATCCGTAGGAGCTAAAAAAGGAAAAACTGCTCACAGAAAGCCTGTTGCTAGAAAGAAGAAATAATCTAAATATTTCTATAAAAAAAAGGAACTCTAAAATAGAGTTCCTTTTTTTATTCCATCATTTTTAAAAATTCCTGCTCATCCAGAATGGTAATCGTGCCTATATCCTGCGCCTTCTTGAGTTTGCTTCCTGCTTTCTCTCCCACTACTAAATAATTCAAGTTTTTAGACACTGCAGAGATATTTCTTCCGCCATGTTTTTCTACAATTTCTTCGGCTTGTTCACGGGTAAAAAGAGATAATTTCCCTGTAAACAAAAATGTTTTCCCTGCTAGATTATCTGACAATACCTCCATAGATCCTTCGCCTCTTTCCAGCTGGATTCCATACTCTTTGAGCCTTTCTATCAGCTTTCTGTTTTCTTCATTAGAAAAGAATGCCGCGATGCTTTCGGCTATTTTATCGCCTATATCTTCCACTTGGATGAGTTCCTCCACGCTTGCCCTGCTGAGTTCTTCTATCGAACCAAAATTCTTAACCAATTTCTTAGCAATGGTCTCGCCGATGTGTTTTATCCCAATGCCGTAAAGCACCCTTTCAAAAGGAATTTGCTTTGATTTTTCTATCCCATCGATGATGTTCTGTGCAGATTTTTCCGCCATTCTTTCCAGAGGCAAAAGCTGTTCTTTTTTCAAGGTATAAAAATCAGCCACCGTTTTTATCAAACCTTCACGATAGAGCTGTTCTATAGTCTCCGAACCCAAATTTTCTATATTCAAAGCCTTTCTGGAAACGAAATGTATCATTTTACCGACCACCTGCGGAGGGCAGTGGATTTCATTCGGACAGAAATGAAGCGCTTGGCTTTCTTCCTTTATCAGCTCCGTATCGCACTCTGGACAGCGTGTTATATAGTTAATCTGTGGAGACATTGCTTCCCTTTTTTCGGTATTTACGCCTACTATTTTAGGGATGATTTCGCCGCCTTTTTCTACATATACAAAATCATTTTCGTGCAAATCCAATTTCTTGATAATATCCTCATTATGAAGAGATGCCCGTTTCACAATAGTTCCCGCCAAAAGCACTGGTGACAGATTGGCAACTGGCGTGATTACTCCTGTTCTACCAACCTGATAATCAATAGACAAAAGCTGAGTTTCTACTTTTTCAGCCTTGAATTTATGAGCTGTCGCCCAGCGTGGCGACTTAGCGGTATATCCCAAAATCTGCTGTTGTTTCAGGTCATTGACTTTGATTACAATTCCATCAATATCAAAACCTAAATTCTGCCGTTCCTTATCCCAAAAATTGATAAAATCTTTAACTTCCTGCAATGATTTGCAGAGTTTGCTATACTGCGAAACCTTGAAGCCCACAGAATTCATCTTTTGGAGCAGCTCCCAGTGTGTTTTTTCTGTAACATCCTGTGCTACAAACTGATACAGCACCGCCGAAAGTCCTCTCCTGCTCACCTCCGTGCTATCCTGCATTTTCAAACTTCCAGAAGCCGTATTTCTTGGATTCATGAAGATATCCAACCCTTCCTGTTCTCTTTCCTGATTGATTTTATCAAAGGCTTTTCGTGTCAGATATATCTCGCCACGCATGTAGAATTTTTCTGGAAAATCGCCATACAACTGCAGTGGAATGTCCTTTATCGTTTTCACATTGGAGGTGATTTCATCGCCCTGAAACCCATCACCACGAGTAACTGCCTGAACGAATTTTCCCTGTTCATAAAGTATAGAAATAGAAGCTCCGTCGTATTTCAGCTCGGTCACAAATTCTATTTCATCCGTTTCTAATATTTTTTTGGTTCGGTTATACCACTCCTCCAAATCCTCAAAATTATAAGAATTATCCAGCGAGTACATTCTAAACTCATGAGAAACCGTAGGAAAAACCTTGGTAACCTCTCCACCCACACGCACCGTGGGAGAATTCGGGTCGTAGAATTCTGGATTTGCCGCCTCCAAGGTCTGCAATTCTCTCAGTTTTTCATCAAACTCAAAATCTGAAATCGTAGGATTATCAAGAACATAATAATTATAATTGTGCTGATGAAGTTCCTTTCGGAGGTTTTCTATTTTTTCTTTTACAGACATTTTCTGTTTTTTTAGTCTATTTTACTTCCTGTTTCTATTTCGTAAGGCTCTTTTCCCTGCTCAAAAATCCGTGTGAGCTGGCTACCTTGTACCGTGATTTCATCGCCTATTCTTCTAATCCAGTTTCCTTCGCGAAGACCTACCACTTTGATATTATTCTGTGTCAAAAATTCTTTAATTCTGGTCTCTCTCGTTTCGCCATTGTGCTTCAAATCTGGATTTGGGTCAAGGTAATGAGGATTGATATTAAACGGCACCAGTCCCATAGCCTCAAAACTCGGCGGATAGACTATCGGCATGTCGTTGGTTGTCTGGATGTTAAGCCCGCCTATATTGCTCCCTGCACTGCATCCTAAATATGGTTTTCCTTTTTCTACATTTTCTTTCAGAGTTTTCATCAGATTTTTTTCATGAAGAGTTTTGACCAAAAGAAAAGTATTCCCGCCGCCTGTAAAATATGCCTTTGCAGCAGCAATGGCCTCTTGTGGGTTTTCAAATTCGTGGATTCCTTTTATTTTTATGCCAATAGTTCCGAAAAACTCGCGCGCCTTGTTCGTGTATTCTTCGTGAGAAATTCCGCTGGGTCTGGCGTAAGGAATAAACAAAACCTCATCTATTCCATGATAAAGTTTCACAAGTTCTTCTTGTAAATATTCTAAATATTTTCCACCAAAAAGTGTAGAAGTGGATGCTAAAATAATGTTCATAATTGTTCTTTTTAAGCGTGTCCCAAAAGTAGTGTTTTTATGATTAAAAGTCAAAAAATGTAAATAAATCAATTCACAAAAATTGACAACCCTTTACCGTAAAAGTTTCCCATCATAATCAATGAAATAACTTTCATAATTGAAATCCACCAGCTCTATTCCCT
>CAUQKV010000058.1:0-4404 GCA_963518845.1 uncultured Flavobacteriaceae bacterium
CCTACTTGTGCTCCTATCGGGTACAACTGACTGAAAACCGATGCCATTGCATTATTTCTAATCGTTCCGCTGACCAATGTTCCTCCCACTTGAGCCAGCATTGCTGAAGAAATTCTCTCATTTCCGTGTCCTGCTAGAGCATGAGCTACTTCGTGTCCCATAACTACGGCAACACCTGTTTCTGTCTTACATATAGGCATAATCCCTGTATAGAAGGCTACTTTCCCGCCTGGCATACACCATGCATTGACCTGCTTGTCTTCTATCAAGTTAAATTCCCAGCTGTAGTTTGCTAAAGCCTGTTCTCTTCCAATTGCTTTATAATAACTTTCTGCTGCGCTTTTTATTCTCTGTCCTACATTTTTTACTTGTCTAGATTCATTGGTATTGTTTATTACTTTTGCCTGAGACAAAGTAGTTCGATACTGGGTAAGTGCCATCTGTGCCAGCTCACTATCATTCTGAAATTGTAGACTGCTTCGCCCTGTCATAGGATTGGTAACGCAAGCTACAAATACTGCCGAACATAGTAACCCTGAGGCTAAAACTTTTACTTTCATATTTCAAATTTTATTCAAATGTATAAATTTTCGTTCAAATATAAATAAAAGTTCAATTTATTATTATCAAGTCTTTTTTATTTTTCAAGATTTGCTTTAAATTTGCATCAAACAAAAACTATACATAATCAATGCTTGACTGGATTTCACAACTTTTGTTACCGAATGAAAACCCTACAGCTATACAATCTCTGATTGTAATGATTTTAACGATTGGCTTGGGGGTGTTTTTAGGAAATATAAAGATTAAAAACACATCTTTAGGAGTTTCAGCAGTGATGTTTGCTGGACTTTTTTTGGGACACTATGGCTACAGAATGGATGCTTCCATTTCTAATTTTATCAAAGATTTGGGGCTGATTTTCTTTGTCTATGCTATTGGATTACAGCTCGGTCCATCATTTTTTTCAGCCTTTAAAGCTCAAGGGCTGAAATATAATATTTTGGCAGCGAGTGGTATTCTTCTCAGCACTTCATTGGCTTTCATCATATTTCTAAATACAGATTTAGGAATAGAAAACACGGTGGGAATTCTATCTGGTTCGGTTACCAGCACACCTGCCCTAGGAGCTGCGAAAAACATGGTTGACGAACTACGCCCACAGTTCCCTGACAGACACCTGAACAGCCCTGCCATAGGCTACGCCATCACCTATCCTATGGGAGTTTTGGGAGTGATTTTTTCTATTATTTTCGCAAGAGTTCTACTGAAAATAGATCCACAGGAAGAGCTGGTTAAATTCAGAGAGCGAATTATACAGCGTTCCCAGCCCATTCTTCCAAAGAAATGCAGAATTACAAATCCTCATTTCGTGGGTAAAACCATTCGTGAGGCGATTAAGGAAATCGACAAAAACATCATCGTCACACACCTAAAAAGAAGCGGTACCAAAGAAGTGATCACTCCTGAATCTGGTGTGATTCTAAACGATAGAGATGTCCTAATGATTGTAGGAACTGAGCCTGATGTAGATTTTTTCATCAGCCAAATAGGGCGAATTTCTTCGGATTCCTTCATCGAGGGAGGCGAAATCATGGTCAAAAATCTCTTTGTAACCAAAAAAACCGCGGTGCACAAGAAACTATCCGACCTAGATTTATTCGGAAAATATGACCTAAAAATCACTCGTATTTTCCGTGCTGGAGAAGAAATTCTGGCAAGACCTTCACTTGTTCTTTTCTATGGAGACAAAATCCGCGTTGTAGGAAAAGAAGAGTCTATCCAAAAGGCAAAAGAACTGATAGGCGACTCGGAAAAAGTCCTGCTGAAACCAGATTTCTTGTCTTTATTTGGGGGAATTCTTTTAGGGATTTTAATCGGTTCTATACCTATTTTTGTCCCATCTATGCCGTTGCCTATAAAGCTAGGTTTTGCTGCGGGGCCTCTACTGGCAGCCCTTATCATCAGCCGTTATGGAAGGATTAGTTTTATTTATTCTTATTTTAATAATGGGGGAATTCATTTTATGCGAGAGCTGGGAATTTGTTTTTTCTTTGCTTCATTAGGAATAACCGCTGGAGCCAAATTTTATGATAATTTCATTCATTATAATGGCTGGCTGTGGCTGTTCTATGGCTCTATCATCACCCTTGTCCCTTGTATTTTCATTATTTTAGTGGGAAGATTTTACTTCAAACTGGATTTTCTAAGCTTATCAGGGCTAATCAGTGGGGCTTATACAGATACTGCGGCGCTGTCTTTCAGCACTTCTTATTTGGATTCAGATATACCTGTTCAGGCGTATGCGCAGGTCTATCCGATGGTAACCATACTAAGGATTTTCATTGCCCAGATGCTGATTTTATTATTTATTTAAAACTTATATATCAACAAAAATTTAAGGAAAAGAGTGTCATTCTCTTTTCCTTTTTTATTTATCTTATTATTAAAAAACATTTATTAACATTATTAGATAAAATAAAACACACCTAATAAATTAGGTGTGTTTTTATATTTCTATCTTCTAGATTTATTATTCAGCAGATTCTTCTTTTGCTGCTTTTTCAGAAGATTTCTTTTGAGACAAACCTTCTTTTACAGAAGCAGAAACGATAGAAAGAATCATATCGATAGATTTAGAAGCGTCATCGTTTCCTGGAATTACGAAGTCTACTTTTCTAGGATCTGAGTTAGTATCTACGATACCAAATACAGGAATACCTAATTTTTTAGCTTCTGTAACTGCGATGTGCTCTCTCATGATATCTACCACGAAGATAGCAGAAGGAAGACGAACCATGTCAGCGATAGAACCTAAGTTCTTCTCTAGATTAGCTCTTTGTCTGTCTACTTGCAATCTTTCTTTTTTAGATAAAGTTTCGAATGTACCATCTTTCTTCATTTTATCGATAGCGTTCATTTTCTTAACCGCTTTTCTGATAGTAACGAAGTTAGTAAGCATTCCACCTGGCCATCTTTCTGTGATGTAAGGCATATTAAGTTCCTGTGCGTGTTTTGCTACTACTTCTTTAGCTTGTTTTTTAGTAGCTACGAAAAGAACTTTTTTACCAGCTGAAGTGATTTTTTCAAGAGCAGAACAAGCCTCCTCTAATTTCACAGCTGTTTTATGTAAATCAATGATGTGAATACCATTTTTCTCCATAAAAATGTATGGAGCCATATTAGGATTCCACTTTCTAGTCATGTGACCGAAATGTACTCCTGCTTCTAATAAGTCTTTAACTTGAACTTTTGCCATTTTTTTGTTTTTTGTTAGTTTACTTTCCGCTGTTACGCAATCAACATGTTCTTTGATGGGAGAACTGTTTAGATGCTAAACTAAACGGGCAATTTTTACTTTCTGCTAAGCGAGACGCCTCGCATACTTGTATATAAAATAGTTTTTGCGGAACAACATACAGATAAAACTGTATATTGAACACAAAATATTAACGCTTAGAGAACTGGAATCTCTTTCTCGCTTTTTTCTGACCTGGTTTCTTTCTTTCTACCATTCTTGCATCTCTTGTAAGAAGTCCTGCAGGTTTTAGAACAGCTCTAAACTCCTCGTTAATCTCACATAATGCTCTAGATACTCCAAGTCTGATAGCTTCAGCCTGACCTGTTGTTCCTCCTCCTACTACATTGATAGTAACATCGTACTGACCAACAGTTTCAGTCAATAAAAACGGCTGATTTACTTTGTAAACCAATACATCTGTGCAGAAATAAGTTTTTGCATCTTTCCCATTAACAGTAACATTTCCTGTCCCTGGTTTCACATAAACTCTTGCTACAGAAGTTTTTCTTCTTCCTATTTTGTGAACTATAGACATAATTATTTAATTTCGTTAAGGTTAATTACTTTTGGCTGTTGAGCTTCGTGTTTGTGCTCACTTCCTTCATAAACATGCAGATTTTTAAGAATAGCTCTTCCCAATCTGTTTTTTGGAAGCATACCTCTTACTGCATGCTCTATCAATCTCAGACTGTCTTTCTTTTGCAATTCTTCAGCTGTTAATGATTTCTGTCCACCTGGGTATCCTGTATGCCAGATATACTCCTTGTCTGCCCACTTATTGCCTGATAAAGCAACTTGTCCTGCATTCAAAACGATTACATTATCTCCACAATCTACATGAGGAGTGAAATTCGTCTTGTGCTTACCTCTCAAAATCTTTGCAACTTTGGAAGCCATTCGCCCCAAAGGCTGCCCAGCAGCATCTACCACAACCCATTCTTTATTAGCGGTAGCCTTGTTTGCTGATACTGTTTTGTAACTTAATGTATTCACAATTTATCATTTATGATTAAACATACTTTTCCCATAAAGGGTTTGCAAAGGTATAAATAATTTTTGAAATAGAGAAAAATATTTTCTTTTTTATTTCTAATAATCATTCT
>CAUQKV010000059.1:0-4034 GCA_963518845.1 uncultured Flavobacteriaceae bacterium
TTTGCAGAATATTTTAAAGTTAATGAATACAGAAAACATCAATATTCAAATCAAAACATTTTTTGGATTGGAAAACATTCTTGCTGAGGAAGTTAAAAAACTGGGCGGAAGAAATGTCGAAATAAAAAACCGAGCAATAACCTGCGAGGGAGATTTAGGATTTTTGTATAAAATCAACTATTCCTGCCGAACAGCGCTGAAAATTTTAGTGCCGATACTTACTTTCAAGGCGTGGAACGAAGACCGATTTTATGATAAAATTTTCGCATTTCCGTGGGACGAAATTCTAAGTCCAGACCAGACCTTTGCCATAGATGCTACGATAAATTCCGAGAGATTCAGGCATTCCCAGTTCATGACCCTGAAAATGAAAGATGCCATTGTAGATTTTTTCAAGGCAAAATACAGAAAACGCCCTGATATAGACACTAAAAACCCAGAAATAAAACTCCAGCTGCACATAGACCGAGAGCTGGTGAGCATTTCGCTGGATAGTTCGGGAGATGCTTTATTTAAAAGAGGCTACCGAAAAGAGCAGACAGAAGCGCCTATCAACGAGGTTTTGGCGGCAGGAATGCTCCAAATCGCTGGTTGGGACGGCAAGGGAAATTTCCTAGACCCTATGTGCGGAAGCGGAACCCTTCTGATAGAAGCCGCTATGATTGCCCTAAACCTCCCAGCACAAATTTTCAGAAAGAAATTTGCCTTCCAAAACTGGAAAAATTATGATGCTGAACTTTTCAGTAAAATCAGAGAATTTAGACTTAATAGAATAACGGAATTTTCTGGAAAAATCATCGGTTACGATATTGACCCTTCCGCTATAAAAGCAGCTAGAACCAATGTAGAATCCATAGAAATGGAAGACATTATAGAAATCCGAAAGCAAAATTTCTTCGAGTCTAAAAAAGAGCTTTTCCCTCTGATAGTGATGTTTAATCCACCATATGACAAGAGAATTTCCATAAAAGAAGAGGATTTTTACAAAAAAATAGGCGATACCTTTAAGCAGAACTATCCCAACACGCTTTCTTGGATTATAACCTCTGATTTAGAAGCGGTTAAGAAAATAGGACTCCGCCCTTCCAGAAAAGTCAAACTATTCAATGGAAAGCTGGAATGCCGTTTTCTACAATACGAAACCTACGAGGGAACGAAAAAAACGCATAAATTCTCTAACGAAAAAGACAGTAACTAATTACTGTCTTTTGTTTTTTATTTTATTTTTGACTTCTTCCCTTATATACGGATATTTCTGTTGCATATCTTCTGATAAGGATGGGTCTAAATCAAGTGCTATTTCAAGAAAATCCTTGGCTTTATGCTCTTCTTTCAGATGAAAATAGCAGTTGCTCATTTGATAGAAAAGCTCCGCTCTATGGTGCTGTTTCAGGGCTTTTTCTAAAAGTGAAACAGCCTCTTCATACTCACTGATGAGCATAAGCACCTCGCTGTATGCATACCAGTTGTAGAAGCGCTCTGGCTCCATTTCTACGATTTTTTTCAAACAGGAAATACTCTCTTCAAATTTTCCGCCGTCTATATACAGAAAAGCCAATTTTTTCTGATAATCCAGATTCGCTTCACTGAATGAAACAGCCTCTTTCGCGAAATATAGCGCTTCCTCATATTTGTGCATCTCATAATAGACATCAGACTGCTCCATCATAGACATATAAAACTGCGGATCTTCCCTGAGTGACTGTTGGAAAGCACTCAGCGCAGAAGCCCATTGTTTCAGCTCCTTGTAGCAAAGCCCTATTTTATAGTAAGTAAAGGCTTTGGTGTATTCTAATTCCAACAGTTCTTCATAGACTTCTATGGCTTTTTCCCATTCGTTCAGCGCTTCATAACACGACGCCTTGCTCCCATAAATAGACAGGGAATCGCTGTTGATTGCCAGCACATAATCAAATCCCTTGATAGCCTCTCTATAATTCTTTTTATTAAAATGAAACTGCCCGTATTCATACCAGCCCATTTCGGAAAACGGAAATTCATCAAGATAATTTTCCAAAAACTTCCTTGCCTCATCGGCTTTATTCAGCTGATTGTAGCAAATCATAATATTCTCCAATGAATAATCATCGTAGGCATCATATTTCAGGGCTAATTTATAGTTTTTCAGCGCATTAAAAGGGTCTTCCAAATTCACATATTCATCCGCAATGAAATTATGCAGGAAATTCTGCTCTTCGCCGTATTTCAGAGCTTTTTCGCAATATTCTATCGCCCTTCTCGGATTTCCAAGATTGGAATAATATTTCGCACAGCAGACCAAAAAATCCATAGTTTCCATCGATGAATTTCTAAGCTCCACCATCAGCTCCTTTACCTGCGTATATTTATACTGTTCTAGAAGAATTTCTAATCTTTTGGTTTTTATTTCTATGGAATTAGGGTGCAGTCTCAGTGCATGGTTGACAGCTAACTCCGCAAATGCAATATCTCCCAGCTCCAAATAATGCACGATAATATCTTCCAGCTCCTCTGAACTGAAATAATATTCCTCGTTATTTTCTATCATTTCTTCGAACTTCTTTACAAGTTCATTTTCAAAAAATTCCTCTTCCAAAATCTATCGCTTTTAGCGTTTTATTTATTGTTTTTTTGATTTCCATTGATACAGCATCAATGTTTTTCTATCTTCCCTATCATCAAAAGAATACTCCGTCACATCCTCTATTCTGAAAATTATGTTTCCCTTATCTTCTCCCCTAACACCTATACAATGCAGCATGAAAAATTCCTCATCTACATCTTTTACAAAACCTGCAAAAACCGAACCATTTATTTTTACAGAAGTAAGAAAATCAGTTCTATTTTTCACTTGCTCCAAGAAAGACTTTCGCCAATTTTCGGTATCTTCACAATTTATTGGAATTTCTGTTTTTCGGTCTATTTCATCACTATGATTGATAACACAAACCATTGCTTCAGTATAATCATCATCAAAGTCAATCTCGCTAATTATAGACCTTTGCAATATTATCTCCCCATCTTTCTTACCAAATTTAGTATAATGCTGTAATATGATAATTTCTTCATTGAAATCAATAACCTTACCAAACCAAAATTTATCATCATCCGAATATTCGTAAAGGCATAGAAATTTATCGTTTTCTTTTGAATCCAAAAGCATTTTTGTAAATAAATCCATAATTTCAATTAAATTTAAAAATTATCAATTCCCTCATCATTTTTTGAACTTTTTCATAAGTTCTTTTTTCAAAAAAAATTCCTCTTCCAAAATCTGCTAATTTTTCTACAAAGGTAAAAGTTTTTATTATCTGATGAGAATTTATTTTTATTTTTGTATAAATATATAAAAACTTTTTTATGATACTAAAACAACTATCTTCTACTGTACAAAACAATAGAGCCAGCCAAGGTACGCGACTTCTTAATTACATCATAGACTTTATAGTATTCTACATTTTCATTTTCTTTTTAGGTATATTTCTAGGAATACTTGCTGTTATAGGAATAGAAGCTCCTCTACAATGGCTTCTGTATATAGATGGAAATCGTGCTCTTGATTATTTAGTTACCAGCATTTTATATTTCATTTACATATTCTCTTTTGAATATTTCACCAAAGGTAGAAGTATCGGTAAATACATCACAAAGACTAAAGTAGTCTCAGTCGATGGAACGGCTCCTACACAGAAAGATTTTTTTATCAGAAACATTTCAAGATTAGTTCCTTTTGATGGACTTTCTTTCTTGAAAGAAGATGGAGGATGGCATGACTTATGGTCAGATACCCGCGTTGTTAATTGGGAAAAATATAAATCTGATTATGAAATGCAACAAGAGCTAAATGAATTGGGTAAAAATCCAAATTAAGAAATAATAAAAACCATCTGTTTAGATGGTTTTTATTTTTATTTAAACTATAAAACTTCTAATCTCCTTGATAAATCTATCACCCAGCTCATCGGCTTCTTTTTGTGATTTTGCTTCGGTGTAGATACGAATTATCGGTTCTGTATTGGATTTTCTAAGATGAACCCAGTTCTCCGCAAAATCTA
>CAUQKV010000060.1:0-3304 GCA_963518845.1 uncultured Flavobacteriaceae bacterium
ATCGGTGTCCGCTATTTTGATGAGCTGACCAATATGGCGATTCTAACCGAAGAAGTAGGCGAAGTGGCGAGAATCATCGCAAGAAGATACGGCGAACAATCCGAAAAAGAAAGCGATAAAAACAAAAACCTCGGTGAAGAGCTTGCCGATGTGCTTTTTGTAACGCTTTGCCTTGCCAATCAAACTGGGATAGACCTGCAGGATGCCTTTGACAAGAAAATGAAAAAAAAGACAGAAAGAGACCAAAACAGGCACCAAAACAATGAAAAACTAAAATAAAAGCTTGTTCTAAATGAAACTTTTTCACCCAGTTCTTCCAAATGAAATACAAATCACAGGCTCTAAAAGCGAGTCCAATCGTCTATTAATTTTACAAAAACTCTTTGGAAATTTTGAAATAAAAAACATATCTAACTCACAGGATACCAAACTTTTACAAAAAGCCTTGAATTCCGATGAGAAAACAATAGACATCCATCACGCTGGCACAGCGATGCGGTTTCTGACTTCATTTTTTGCGGTTCAGGAGGGCGTAGAAAAAATCCTCACAGGCTCCGAAAGAATGAAACAAAGACCCATAAAACCTTTGGTAGAGGCACTTAGAGAGCTGGGAGCAGATATAGAATATTTAGAAAACGAGGGATTTCCTCCTCTTAAAATAAAAGGAAAAAAATTAGAAAAAAATGTCGTAGAAATTCCTGCGGATATTTCTTCGCAGTTCATCACTTCGCTCATTCTTGTTGGCGGAAAATTGAAAAACGGCTTGACCATAAAACTTTTAGGAGAAATCACATCAAAGCCTTACATAGAAATGACTCTGAAACTACTTTCGGAAATCAGTGGAAAATCCATTATCCTAAAAGACAAAACCATCCAAATTCCCAACATTAAAACTCAAAAAATAGCCTTCACTGTAGAGTCCGACTGGTCTTCGGCTTCTTATTTTTATTCGTTTTCAGCTTTGAATAGACAAAAAATTACACTTAAAAATTTTAATAAAAATTCTCTGCAAGGCGATTCCAGAATTACCGAAATTTACTCCCAGTTTTTCGGAATTGATACTATTTTTAATGAAAATCAGCAGGAAATTACTTTGATTCCAAAAAATAATTTTAGCCTTCCTCAGTTCATTCAGCTCAATATGAACGACTGTCCAGACATCGCTCAAACGGTCTGTGTAACGGCTGCTGCACTGAAAATTCCTTTTGAAATCGGTGGACTTGCTACTCTTAAAATAAAAGAAACCGACAGGCTCTCTGCCCTTCAAAACGAACTAAAAAAAATAGGCTGCAAAACAGAAATCACGGACAATTCCATAAAATCCATTCTCTACACCAATCCCGAAAAAAATATATCCATCGCTACCTATGGCGACCACCGCATGGCAATGGCATTCGCGCCCTACTCGCTAATTCAGGAAATAGAAATACAAAATTCCGAAGTGGTAGAAAAATCTTTCCCTGATTTTTGGGAATTTTTCAAATAACCCAATTTCATTTCTAAAACTGAAAAACTTTTTAACAAAGGTTTTTATTAACTTTGCTGTTTAATCCTAAACAAATGAATTCTAAATTATCCCAAAACATTTTTGCTTTTTTAGCTCTTCTAAAAAAGAATAACAATAAGGACTGGTTCAGTTCCCATAAATCCGACTACGAAAAGGCAAAGGCAGATTTTTCGGAGTTTTTCCAAGCCGTACACAGCGAAATTGCAAAAAATGATTTCATTTCAGAGCCGAAAATCTACCGAATTCACAGAGATTTGAGATTTTCCAAAGACAAAACTCCTTATAAAACCCATTTCGGAGGCTACTTTGCCCGAAGACAGCCACAGTACAGAGGCGGGTATTATCTTCATATTGAGCCTGATAACTGCTTTATCGGCGGTGGATTTTTTGCTCCAAATAAAGATGATTTGCACAGAATCCGAAAAGAAATAGAACTAAACGGAAAGGATTTGGATACATTTTTAAATTCAGTGAAAGCCAAAAAATTATTCGGAGGAGAATTCTGGGGCGAAGAACTAAAAACCGCTCCAAAAGGCTTTGAAAAAGAACATCCTTATGTTCATTTATTAAAGAAAAAACAATTTCTTTTGGTGCGAAATTTCAAAAACGAGGAAGTTTTCAAGCCAGATTTTTTGGAAAAAGTAACAACTGGACTGGAAGCAATGCGCCCGTTTTTTGACTTCATGACTGAAGCCCTGACCACCAATCTAAACGGAGAATCAACCATATAACACAACTAAATGAAAAAAACAATCATCATCACAGGGACATCGTCTGGAATAGGCTTTTCCCTTGCAGAATATTTCGGAAAACAAGGACACAGAGTCTACGGACTGAGCAGAAAAAAGACTGATTCTAAGCTTTTCACATCCATCCCGACCGACATCACCGAAAAAAGCCAAATAGACCGCGCCATAGAGGAAATTCTATCCAAAGAAAATCATATTGACATTCTTATCAACAATGCTGGAATGGGCATGGTGGGAGCCGTAGAAGACTCTAATAAAGAGGAAATTATGAAACTTTTTAACCTGAATCTAATCGGAGCTGTGCAGATGATGACCGCCGTGATGCCCAAAATGCGCGAGCAGAAATCAGGACAGATTATCAATATTTCCAGCATCGGTTCAGAAATGGGACTGCCTTTCAGAGGGTTTTATTCCGCCTCCAAATCAGCTTTGGATAAAGTTACCGAAGCCATGAGATACGAAATATCGGCTTGGAATATAGAGCTTTGCTCCCTTCATTTGGGCGATATAAAGACCAATATTGCAGAAAACCGAATCAAAACCACCGTTTCTGAGCCTTACAAAAATATTTTTTACAAAGTCTATTCTACTATGAATTCCCATGTAGACCATGGAGTAGAGCCTGTGGAGGTGGCAAAATACATCGAAAAACTATTGCTCAAAAACAAATGGAAAGCTCATTACTATTTCGGGAAATTTGGGCAAAAAATCGGCATTCCTCTCAAATGGATTCTGCCACAAAAAACCTACGAAAATCTAATGAAAAAATATAATAAAATGGATTAGCTGTTTGGCTAATCCATTGTTTTTAAATTTCTAATTTTATTTATATATCTATTCTAAATATCGTTCCCATACATTATATAGTTCATATAATCTTGTCCCATCTTTTATTTTTTCAGCTAAACTAGATGCCAATACATAAATTACCCATATACTATTAAGTCTAATCTTTCCAAAACCTTTTATCACCATATGTCCTATGTCCATATCATATTTACTACGAGAAAAATATTGTTCCCATTTTAAACCTTCATGGTTCTTTATA
>CAUQKV010000061.1:0-2950 GCA_963518845.1 uncultured Flavobacteriaceae bacterium
GATATTATTGAAAAAATATTATCAACGCCTGATGATTATTCCAATCCTCAAAAAATAACAGCCTTTCTTTTTAATATAGAATTGAAAATAGGAAAAACAAGACATATAGAAGATTACTTAAATAAAAATCCACATTATAAAGCAGACTTGGAGAGATTTCAATTTTATCATTTACTTGAATTGAAAAAATATATAAACGATATAGACCTAGACAAGAGCCATAAAATAATATATTTTATTCAAGATTCAGATGGCTATACGAACCTTCGCAAAGAAAAAAATATATCATCTGAGGTTATTCAAAAAATAAAGACAGGGGCACCAATAGAAGTTTTGGATAATTCGGGAGATTGGTTTCTGGTAAAAACACAGGAAGGGTACACGGGTTATGTGCATAAAAGCAGGCTAAAAACTTCATTGAATGATAGAGTTTCTATTTTACTCTATCCTCGCCCAGACCTTGGCAGCATCCCCAAACAGTTAGAAATAAGCTCTGAAGACATAGAATATTTACATAAGGTTTCCGATTGGGATTTTGTGCGTGTTCCCCATATGGTAGGCTATTTGGCTCCTGAAAATCTTAAGAAACATTCTTTTCTGGCTGAGGAAGATTTCACTTCCAAAAAAGAAAAAGGTTTTTGGGATAAGTTGTTTGGGTAATTTTTACTTGGAGAGATAAATCTTTTTTCAAGACTTTAGAAAGTTTCCCTCTGCAAAATCACTTGGTACAACTCGTTCAGAGTTGAAAAAGATGAGTTTTGTGGAGCAAATGGATTATGTTAAGCGTTATTTTGAGCGTAAAAAGGATTTGCTTAACACCATGATGGATTTATATCTGTTAGTGATGAAACCTAGTGCGGTCGGTCAAGGAAAGAATAAGGATTATGCAATATTTGATGAAAGTGTCTCCGTTCCTGATGGAGATGGAAGTAATACATCTGCTGCTGAAAGGATGAAAAATATCAATAAAGAGCCATGGGTTACAAAATATGGATATTCAAGTAATCCCTCATTTATGCTAGAAACAGGAGAGAAAAAGAAGCGAAAGAAATGGGTTTATACTAAACAGCAATATGAAGACAGAGCTGGCTTTGAAGGTGGAAAAACATATATATGGGAGGTAGAGAAGGTCTTGAGGGAAGAACATTATGATGAAGGGAAACTAAATATTTTTAATGGTGTGTGTGAAGAAAATAAGGAAAAAAAAGAAGAGAAGAAAACCACTACAGATGAAAGAGCGCCTTGGATGAAATATGCAGTAGGTGAACTTAAATCTTATGGAGGAATTAGGCAAAATGAAAGTCCTCTCAAAGAGAAAATTTCAAAATATTTTGATTTAAGTTCTCTTCCTTCAGGTAACTATAGTACATACTGGTGCGCGTCATTTGTAAACTGGTGTTTTGAACAAACTAAAGATTATAAAGGAACAAATTCTATGACAAATGTTGCTGCCTTTGATTGGTTACCTCCTGAACAGGCAAAATTGAAACGAAAAGATATTGATGGGTGGAAAAAAGGAGAGTTAATAGATAGCATTGAAGATGTATTTTATGGAGCAGTAATTGTATTTTCTCATTCTCATGTTGCTTTTGTTATGGGAGAAACAGAAGATGGAAAAAGCCTCATTTATATTGGAGGAAATCAATCTGATGGACAAAGAGGAGATGGGCCAGGAAAGAGAACAATTTCTACAAATCCAATACTAAAGTCGAAGTTTGGAAAAACATTTTGGTTGATAAAGCCCAAAGGGTATAGTGTTTCAGAAAATGAAAAAAAACTAGATAAATTGACAACAAATGGAAAAGAATTAGATAAATCATCAACTAGATAAAAATAGACCATGAAAAAAATATTATTGATAATTTCTGTTTTGAATATTTATCTCGGATGTTCACAAAAAAAAGAAGAAAATATTGAAAAAAACAATCTAATGAGAACAAGCAATAATAATGTTGAAATTATTCTTAGACAACAGTTGGAGAAGGGAATATCGGGAGAAGTTCTAAATTCATTTGATATAGAAACTTATACATATTCTAAGGAGGATATGGAGGCGGTCATCCCAGTAGCAGAGAAAATTATCTTATCACAAGGATACATTCCGCCTTCAAACAAGGCGTTTTCTGAAAAAGTACAGATGATTTTTAAAAGGAAAATAGATTTTAATTTATCATCAAAATACTTGTATCTCAACTTTAATGAAAAATGTGATAAAGAGGTAAAATACTATAGAAATGATAAGTCTGTAGATGTGACGCCGTATTCGTACTACATCATTAAAAACAGTAATTTTTTAACCGAACTTTATGCCATTCCAGAGCTGATAGATTATAAAAATGCATACCCTAAACTTGCAGAATTTGAGAAAAAATCAATGGAAAAATACTTGGAAGATGGCGAGGAAGTTAAAATTTATAAATGGAAAAATGTTTCGGATTTGAAAGAACGACGCCAAAATAATATTCAAATTTTAGTCAATCGCAACAAGTATTTATTCAATGATGACAGGGCGAGTTTTGTGTGGCTTAGGTCTAATGATACTTGGTTTTTGGAGAGTTTGGTGAAAACTTTTGGTTATGTGGAGGATAAGGCGCTTTTGGACTTTGTGTTGAAGAGAAATTATAAAGATTTGGCCGAATTAGAAAAAATACTAATCAGCCGTTCTTGTGGAGGGAAAAATCGTTTAAATACAGAAGTTTTCGCAGTGGTAAAAGGCTGGAAAAAGAAGGAATTGTCTGATTTTTCATTTCGAATCCAAGAATTGATGTATACTTTAATAAAAAAAGAAGAACAGGGCAAATCTGAAATAGATTTCCCAGAACTTACCAAGATATTAAGCGAGACAGCCTACCACATGAGCAAAACAGATGAAGATTCTTATTATAATTTTTTCCTAATTTTAAACCTAACTGAGAAATACAGAGAAGAAATTGAAAAGAAAAATTTTTAT
>CAUQKV010000062.1:0-2913 GCA_963518845.1 uncultured Flavobacteriaceae bacterium
AAGCTGTTCATTTCTCAAATCTGCTGCAATATTAAATATCGCCCTAAGAGCATTAATAGGGATGTTTACTGCTTTATTATCTTCAAATAAAAAATCATCAACAAAACTATTCCCCAGTCTAATAATTTCGGTTTGGGTCAAGTTTTTGTAACTCTTTCGGACTATTCTTTTCTCGTTATCTTTCATGTTTTTTTTATTGACTTTTCATGAATACATTTATAAGTAATTATTTGGTCTGACTTTATATCTAAAATTCAGCCATTTACAGTATTTTATTATGAATAAATGTAAAATTTTTTTGTAAGAAAGTTGTAGTAAAATATTCTGTTTTTATTTCATTTTGAGTATTAATCTTTATTATCCCTGTTTAAATTCATTATTTTTAATTATTTTTGTGTCTATGGTTTTTTTTATTAAAATGATGAATTTAAAGTATCTACATTTTCTTTTATTATTTTTTGGGGTAATGGGACTTACAAATTGTAGTTCAAAAAAATATCTTTTGGAGGTTCCTTATCGATATTCTTCTGAAGAGGAATATCAAGCCATAAACACTGGAAAAACAGCCATAGAAAACCAATATACCAATGTTGATGACAACCCTGAAAAACTTGATGATAAAAAACTTCGTCTTAAGGAAAAATACGCTGTTTTATTTGGAGTAATGCCCAAAGAGATTAAAAACTATGATTTTTATGCATACATAGACCCTTGGCTAGGCACACCTTATCGTAAACAAAGTCTTGAATTACAAAAAGCTGTGGACTGCTCTTATTTTGTACAGGCCTTATACAGTGATGTTTTCCAAGAGACCTTTCCAAAAACCCCTGATGGAATTTTCCGTTCCAAAGCGCTGCAACTCTTTACAGGAAGAACTTTTTTGCAAGAGGGTGATTTGATTTTTTTTAGATATGATAAACACAAACCTATCTCTGATGTTGGGATTTATCTTCATAATGACAGAATTTTAGCCTGTTCGAATAACGAACTTAATATTTTTAACTTTAATAATGAATACTTTCAGCTAAGATACATCGCAGCAGGAAGGCTAAAACCCAAAGAAAAATAATTATCAAATTTTAATTTTATAAATTAAAAACATCTAATCCAAGTCTTTATCTTATGTCCGAAATTTCTTCTTTAATTCAATCTGTTTCCGAAATTTCTGCCGATATCCGTGCAGAAGTTGTTGTCGGTAATTTATTAGAATGTGGCTGTCTTTCAGAAAACCAATACATCGTGCATAAAGAAGGACAGTTTGCAAGAACATACCGCCGTGATATTCTCAGTTCTGAAGAAATAGATTTTGACTTTGATACGGTTTCATTTTTAAGGTTAAATTTATCTCGTGATAGTATATATGACACTTTGCCACAAAATATGGTTCACAGTATTCAAAATGACACCCCTGGCAAAGGAGTGGATACGATGATAAAGGAATATCGGCAACAGCAGGAACAACAAAAACAAGCTAGAGCCTTTTTTCAGCCTTTTGAAAATGAGATGTTTGCATTCGGTGTGGAAGCAGAAATGTTTGAAAGCAAATTCCTCACAAAACTCAATGATACTACAACAGCTGACATATTTTATGATTTTTGGGGAATGAATAGAGATTTTCCACCTGTTTTAATCTCTAAAATGATAAAAGTTCTTCCTTATACTCATAAAATCGTAGGAAATATAGAGTTATCAGTTCAGATTCTTTCTTCTATTCTAAAAGAAAAAGTAGAAATACAAAGAAAAGGATTTTTTAAATATTATGATGAAGAACAAGCAATTACACTAGGAGACTGCCATTTAGGAATAGATTTTATCACAGGACATTCGTATGATGATTATTCAGAAAATTACCAGTTACTGATAGGTCCATTACAAAACTCTCATTTCCAAGAATACATACATGAAGGGAAATTAAAACAATTTGTAGAACTTTTTTGTGAGTATTTTTTTCCATTAGAAATGGAAATCGAACCGCAGATTTTACTACAAGAAAATCAAGAATTATTTGAATTCAATTCTTCCCAACCTTCTATTTTAGGATATAATACCAAAATTTAGTACTTTATTATAATCTTTATCTTTATTTATCTTTTAAATTCTTAATACTCAATAAAAAATGACACAGTTAAAGAAATATTTTGAGAATCTTTTAGAACCTCAGGTTCTAGCCATTTTACTGATTGTACTTGCGGCTTGTATTGTCTTAACTATGATTTTTGGACAAAAGGTAAATGGTTTCAAAGAAAATAAATCTAAATTTTACACATATGTTTTTTCTTTGGCTTTTATTTATTCCATTATTGCTTTTTTAGGATTCAATAAATTATTCATGGACAAAGAGTTACATGAATTTATATTTTATCAGGTTTCTTCACTTGTTTTAGGAATTATTCATTGTCAGCTTTATCGTAGTTATCTTCAAAAATTTAATGATGATAAAAAACTTACTGAATATCTTTTTGCTTTAATAGCAGCTTTGTACAGTTTAATCCCTTTTGGGCTGATTTACACTTTATTGAATGGTTCTCAATTTTTACCTTTAATGCTGGGTCATTATCTTTTGTTCTTCGTTCCTACTTTGTTTAATGATACTTTTAACCGAGCGATGAGCATTCCGCCAAGGATTTATAAAACTTGGCAGTTTCCGCAGAATTACAAACAATTGGCAGGTGTTAGTGATGAAGAAATGCGAGATTTGGTTGTCTTTTCATTTATGATTGACAAAGGTGAATTTTCTGAAAAATATAATGTTTACCGTGCTAAAGGTCCCACAAGGCTTGATTTTGGGCGGCTTTTTTACAATTTTGTACTGGATTATAATGAAAGGCATACCGAGTCCCCTATCGAAATTGAGGGAAAAAACGGACTTTACAACTGGGTGTTTTTTCTACAGCCAAAATGGTATGAAACTAC
>CAUQKV010000063.1:0-2818 GCA_963518845.1 uncultured Flavobacteriaceae bacterium
AGATATTGAAATATGTTCCTGCAAAAAAATTGACAACTTGATTGCTACACTTGCCAAAAAAAATAACTTAGAAAAACTAACTCTTTGGAATCAAGGAAATGTAGATAGTATCATTCCATTATCAAAATTAGAACATCTAACCACCCTTAACATTTGGGAGCAAACCAAAATTATTGATGGAAAGATTTCATTTTTGGAAGAAATGCCAAATCTAAAAAAAATAGACATAAGAAAATATACACACTATCATTAAAAATAGAAGAATAAAAATCTATGAGCCAAGAGAAAAATACATACACCCACATAAATCATGTAAGGCTAACCACGAATACAAGGGACTTGTCTGATGATGTGGTTTTTTCCATTAAAAAAAATAAAAGTCTGTCCATATATGGCGGAATCCAAAAAAATATTTTACTTGATTTAGCCAAGATTATTAAAGATATAGATGGATTTAAACTAATCGTTATTTTAGAAGACAATTCATCAAACGATTCTATAAATGGCTTAGATGTTCTTTCATTTTTACCCAGTGTCCATCATCTTGATATTTTAGTTCATCAGGCGGCACCTCTTTCTCATATTGACACATTAGGGCGTATTGATGACCTTAGAACTTTTACAATAAGTGGAAATTTAAATAAAAATATTGATTTTTCTCCTTTAAGAAAATTTGACAAAATATCCAGTTTATATGTGAATGATTTGGTTTTTCCAGATAAATATTATGATATTATAAATAATAATCCCATCGAGAATTTGTCATTAAGAAAAGTTGTTTTAGCTAATTTGGATAAAAAAACCTGCATGAAAAACTTAGAAGTGCTGAACGAACTCATAGACGAGCAGACACTAGCATCTAAATTCCCGAATATCACCCAATTATCATTGACTAATTGCAGAAAACTATCCGATTTTTCATTTCTCAGTTGTTTGAATTTAGAGAGATTGGATATCAATACTGTCAAAGGACTGATATCAATTCCCAAATTAAAATCAGATACTTTGCATACACTACAAATTTTAAATTGCCAAAACTTGGAAGATATTAGTTATATTTACGACCTAAAAAATTTAAAAAATTTGGCTATAACTTCCTCAAAGGTAGATTTTCAAAATATCAGTGATGTTTTTTTTAAACTATCTCTGCAGAATTTTTATTTTCTTTCCAATAAAAACAAAGAAAATGAAATGTTTGAAAACTTAGCCATAAAACACAAAGTCAATAATTCTGCAATGTGAGAGTAAGACCACTCCACCATGAAACTTATGCAGTCTAAATAAATTTCAATTCTTTTAATTAAAATTAGAAACATGAAAATATACGGAACGGGCATCTATGAGAATGAAAGAGCTGATTTAGTATTTATTGCATATATCGATTTTTCAATCAAAAAAATTCAGGAACATATCGATTGGCTCAAAGATACTAATGAAATATGTCAAGCTGTATTAGGCTATATCGACATTTTATTACTAATTTCAGAAAAATCCCCAAGTGATTTAACATCAAGATTAAAAGAATCTCAAGTTATTCAATGGAGGGAGACTTTTGATAATTGGTTTAATAGGGTTGAAAAAAAAATTCCTAATGAATACAGAAACTCCATTAGAGAAAATGCTAATATTCTATTCAATAAATTGATTGACAATGCAAACACATTAGAATGGTTATAATTTTTGAGATGATGTCAATTTGAAAATAAAAACTCTACAAGTTACAAATAAAATGATCCCTACAAAAGAACAATTAATAAAATTCGCAGAAGAACTGAACCATGCCGCAGAGCGTGAATTTATCCGTATTTCCATTGCACTTTCTGAGCAGCTATCGCTGACAGACAGCAAGTTCGGCGGGCTTCCCTATATCCCGACAGGAGGCGCTATTCCCACTACACCAGAGGGCGACCTGCTCTTTATGCTCGCACAGATCAACTGTGAGCAGCTGCCAGAAAACAGCATTTATCCTAAAAAAGGACTTTTGCAGTTTTGGATAGCTCAGAATATTTATGAAGATTATTATGACTTCAGCCATGTAGTATATCATCCTACATTTTCAGAAGGAATGCAGGAAAAAGACATTAGAGAAATCTATGTTTTAGAAGACTGTGCCCTTCCCTTTGAGCCGCATCATCAGTTTGCTTTGTCCTTTACAAAAACTAAAGAAGGAGTTTCCACATCTGATAATTTTTTTGATGAAGTATATGCAAATAAATGGAAAAAAGATTTTCCTGATGATGAAATCATGGATATTTTTGAAATGCCAGATAATATCCACGAAGTGCTGAATGATGGGTCTGGACACAAAATAGGCGGCTACCCTGCTTTCGCACAAGATGACCCTCGTGAAGAAGGAACCTACACAGAACTCCTTCTACAGATAGACTCCGACTGGAATGATGAGGAGGAAGACTATTCTATAATGTGGGGAGATGCTGGAGTTGGTAATTTCTTTATCAGCAAAGAAAATTTGGAGAAACTGAATTTTGAAGATGTTCTCTACAACTGGGATTGCGGATAGATAAAAGCTATTTTTCACCAAAAATCCTTCCTCGGATATGGTTTAGAAATTTATCAATATATTTGCTTTTTCAATCAAAATCATTACGAACAATATTTGACAAACATATTAGTAAAACAGCACAAGTTACTACTGACGAATGGAAAGGCTATAGACCTATAAAAGACTTTGATATAACTCAAATTTCTAGTAATGATGGGAAGAATTTTCCTACATTACATAAGGTAATACATCAAGTAAAGTCTTGGATAAGAGGTATATATTCTTGGGTTTCAGAGTTTAATATAGACCGCTATT
>CAUQKV010000064.1:0-2618 GCA_963518845.1 uncultured Flavobacteriaceae bacterium
TTCCTGTGGATTGTGTTTTACCTTTTTCGGCTTTTACATGTTTTTTGACCATTGTGATGGCATTATTTATCGCATTACGAGACCTCAGCCCTCCCACTCTTTGGGCAGAAATCACCCTTCCATTCGCATCCACCACATAAGAAATCGTGATAGAGCCTTTTTCTTTCACACTATGGGCAGGAAGTTTTCCTTTATAATTATTAGTTCCTGGAATTCCTGAAATCAATTTCCTATCAACACCTATTTTGCTTTCCTTTACGACTTCTTTTTTGGCTTCAGCTTCTTTTTTAGCGTTGGCTTCTTTCGTCTTAGCTGTTTTTGCGTCAGCGATTTCCTTTTTTGTTTCTTTTTTCTTAGGCTCTTCTTTTTTTATTTCTTCATTAGCCGCTGGTTCTTTTGATGCAGCCACTTCTTCTTTCACGGGTTCAGCTGGTTTTTCTACAGTAACTTCCTGTTTTTTAGGAGTTTCTGAAGGCTGAGGCGGAAGTGGCTGCACATTCTGCACTTCATCCACCATAGGCGGATCCAATGAAATGTTTTGAGCCAAAGAATCTCGGAATTCTAATTCCTCTTCTATCGGAACATTTTTAGCCAATTCATCTTTTTCTCTCTGTTTTTTATTTATAGGGATAATGTGCAGCACTCCTACAAACAGAATGCTGATAACCGCTGTCAATCCTATGCTTTTTACCTTATTCATCTTAATTCGTGTTTTTGATTTCTTCTATGATTTCCAGAAACTTATTTTCTCCCATTTTCAGTGACAGTTCTATTCTATATGTCAGTGAGCCTAAAATCAATTTAAATATATAAATAAGCCCTCCTAACAAAGCTCCAATGCTGACAGGAAAAAACGAGGTGTAAAAACGCTCATCGGACAAATCCGAAAAACCTCCTGAAAAGAAGAAAATGATAGATATACCCGTTCCTAAAACTCCCAAGAACAAAACTACCCTCGCCCAAAGGCTGAATTTAAAAAGATTTTTTCGCAGTTGGATAACTTCTGTTTCTCTCTGATTGACTATCGTGACAAACATCTCCAGCGAAGATTTGTCTATTTTTTCTAATCCTTTTCTTATGATTCTAGCTTCTGGAGAAGAAATTCTTTTGCATAAATCCTTTGCGGAATCTAGGCGGTGGTCATATAGACAGTCTGCTATATTATCCAAGAAATCATCTTCCTCTGTATCCATCGATTTTAGTGATAGATATTTCTCAAAAAAAGAATACAAAACGACCACTGCAAGGACAAACATAGCCACCACAAAAACACTTGTAACCATCTGTCCGCTAAAAAGCAATTCCCAAAGTGAAATTTGATTTCCCTTCTCCATATATTTTAATTTTTGACAAAGATAAAGGTTTTTCCTTTGAATAACGCTAATATGACCCTATTTTGTATCACGATATACAATTAAAAAACAGACTATTCCGAAAAATAGTCTGTTTCTAGATAAAAATTAGTTATTAAAATGAATATGATATCGTCAGTTTATAATTTCTATTTCTACCTGGGTTAATCTGGAAAGTAGCCTGATATGGCTTGTCTGCAGGATTATTAGAATCCAAATCATTGCTAGAAAGGGCGTTGTTATAATATGTTGTGTTCAAAATATTTTCTACATTCAGCCCTATTCTGATGTTATTCTTCGCCTGATAATAGATTGTTCCATTTAGAAGAGTGTATGCAGGAAGAACTTGGTCATTTTTCTCAGTTCTATATGTTTCATCAGTATAGAACACACCTAGACCTATTCCAAAGCCTTTCATAAATGTACGAGGCTCATAGTTTGCCCATGCATTGAAAGAGTGTTTCGGCGTCCATGGAGTTTTGTTGTGAGATAGATCCGCTTTTCCTGGCTCTGGTTCCTGCATTCCTAGAAACGCATCAGTAAATGCATAACCTACTTTAGCGTAAAGCCCTTTGAAGATTTCTGCATCTGCATCTACTTCAAAACCTCTAGAATACGCTTTTCCTACCTGACTTCTCACATAATGTCCCACAATAAGGTTTTTCTTTTCTATATAGAATCCTGAAATGGTAACATTTAGTCTGTCTTTCTTTTCTAATTTAATACCTCCTTCTATCTGTATTCCTTCCTCTGGTTTAAAGAGTTTTCCTGTTCTATGGTCGTGAGAACGAGTAGGTTTGAAGAAACTAGAAGAAGACCCATAGATAGTCATGAAATTCTTAATCGGCTGGAATGAAAGCGCAGCTCTATAAGTGAAATTATGATGAGAGCCATTACTAGGGTTGGGTTGTGCCGTTATTAATCTTTCCCCATCATACATTCCATCAAAATAATCATATCTTCCTCCTAATAAAATTTTGAATCTATCTGCAAATTCTATCCAATCTTGAAGATAAAATCCTGTAACCACTTCTTTCATAGAAACCACCCTATCTATATCCACTCTTCTCTCTCCCATCCCAAGAACAGGGTCTACGATAGGAATATTCTGACCACTTGTTCCCTCTGTAACAGTTCCTTTCCAAGTTTTTCTATCCAAATAAGAGAAAGTGTTCCCTACAATCATCTTATGTTTGAAGCTCCATGTATCGAATCCAAAACTAAAATCAAGCTGATTCATCAATGGTCTTGTAACATGTTTAAAGT
>CAUQKV010000065.1:0-2602 GCA_963518845.1 uncultured Flavobacteriaceae bacterium
GAATGGCTTTTTTTATTTTGGTTAATTTTGAATAAAAATTGCAATAATTTTGTTGCTTTATCCTATTTTTGCAAATCTAAAAAAATAATAAAATGGCAATTCCAGATAAATACAATCCACAAGAAACGGAACAAAAATGGTACAGCTACTGGCTGGAAAACAAATTTTTCCATTCTGAACCGAATGACAAACCGCCTTACACCATTGTCATTCCGCCACCCAATGTTACAGGGATTCTACACATGGGACACATGCTGAATAACACCATTCAGGATGTTTTGGTGAGAAGAGCCAGAATGAAAGGCTTCAATGCCTGCTGGGTGCCAGGGACAGACCATGCGTCCATCGCTACAGAGGCGAAAGTAGTGGCTAAGTTGAAAGAACAAGGCGTTAGCAAATCGGATATTACCCGAGAGGAATTCCTAAAACACGCTTGGGACTGGACAAATCAGTATGGTGGAACTATCCTAGAACAGCTTAAAAAACTGGGCTGCTCTTGCGACTGGGACAGAACTCGTTTCACATTGGAGGACAAACTCTCTCAGCAGGTGATAAAATCTTTTGTTGATTTGTATAACAAAGGGCTGATTTACCGTGGTTACAGAATGGTAAACTGGGATCCAGAGGCGAAAACTAACATTTCCGATGAGGAAGTGATTTTCAAGGAGCAAAACGGAAAATTATATTTCTTAAAATACCAAATAGAAGGCTCAGAGGAGTTCCTTACCGTGGCTACTACTCGTCCAGAAACTATTTTTGGCGATGTGGCGATTTGTATCAATCCTAATGATGAGAGATATGCTCATCTGAAAGGGAAAAAAGCCATTGTTCCGATTGTAAATCGTGCTGTTCCGATTATTGAGGATGATTATGTGGATATAGAATTTGGGACAGGAGCTTTGAAAATTACTCCTGCTCACGATGTCAATGACTATGAAATCGGGCAGAAACACAGCCTTCCGATGCTTGATATTTTGGATGATGATGCTAACCTGAACGAGCATGGTTTGCATTATGCAGGGAAAAATCGTTTTGAGGTAAGAAAAGCCATTGCCAAAGAATTAGAAGAGAAAAATCTTTTGCTAAAAGCCGAAGATTATGTAAATAAAGTAGGAACTTCCGAGAGAACAGGAGTTGTGATAGAGCCAAAAATATCACAGCAGTGGTTTTTGAAAATGTCTGAAATCGCAAAACCAGCTCTGGATGTGGTGATGAATGATGAAATAAAATTTCATCCCGAAAAGTTCAAAAACACCTATAAACACTGGATGGAAAACATCCGCGACTGGAATATTTCGCGACAGCTATGGTGGGGACAGCGCATTCCAGCGTATTATTATGGTGATGGCGAAAATGATTTTGTAGTGGCTGAAAACATCGATGAAGCCCTAAAATTAGCCAAAGCTAAAAATCCAAGTTTAGAGATTGCTGACCTTCGCCAAGATGAAGATGCTCTGGACACTTGGTTCTCTTCTTGGCTGTGGCCGATGTCTGTTTTTGATGGGCTTTTAGACCCTGAAAATAAGGAGATTAACTATTATTACCCAACGGCAGATTTGGTTACGGGGCCAGATATTATTTTCTTCTGGGTGGCTCGTATGATAATGGCAGGGCTGGAATGGAGAGGAAAAGTTCCGTTTAAAAATGTTTATTTCACAGGGATTGTAAGGGATAAACAAAGAAGAAAAATGTCCAAATCCTTGGGGAACTCACCAGATCCATTGGAATTGATTGACAAATATGGTGCGGACAGCGTGAGAGTGGGGATTTTGCTGAGTTCTGCGGCTGGAAATGACCTTCTTTTCGATGAGGATTTGATGCTGCAAGGAAGAAACTTCGCAACGAAAATTTATAATGCATTTAAACTGACACAGAGCTGGACAAAAGAAGCAAAACCAGGAGGTGAAGCTGAAAAACAAACAATCATTTGGTTTGAAAATCAGATGAATAAAACCATCAGCGAAATCAACGACCAGTTTGAGAAATTCCGAATTTCAGATGCGCTGCATTTACTTTACAAATTGATTTGGGATGACTTCTGTTCATGGTATTTGGAAGCGGTGAAACCTAATTTTGGGGAAAGTATTTCTCAGGAGGTTTATGACCAAACCATCAAGTTCTTTGAGGAGCTGATGAGGCTTCTTCATCCGTTTATGCCGTTCCTCACGGAGGAGCTTTATCAGCACATTGTAGAGCGAAACACATCAGAAGCACTAGTTATTGCTCAGCAGAAAAATGCAGAAAGTTTTGATGAAAACATCATCTCTGCGTTTGATACGGCGAAAGAAATCATCTCAGGTGTGAGAAATTACCGCCAGAGCAAAGGAATTTCGCCGAGGGAAGAAGTGGAATTATTCACCAGCGAAAGCTCTTTTGCGAATGAAAATGTAATCAGAAAACTAGCTAACATCTCTGAAATTCATTATTCCGAGAAAACGGATAAGCCGAGCTTTACTTTCCTAGTGGGAGCGGTGGAAATCTCTGTTCCGCTGAGCGAAAACCTAGATTTGGGCGAAGAAAAAAAGAAAACTGAGGAAGAGTTGGCTTACCTGAAAGGCTTTTTGGTTTCGGTGGAGAAAAAACTGAGCAATGAGAAATTCGT
>CAUQKV010000066.1:0-2571 GCA_963518845.1 uncultured Flavobacteriaceae bacterium
TTTTAGGTAAAAATTCATTTTAAGCAAAAATTTTTCAAATATAACAAAAATTGCTCAATTTTATTTAGATTAAATTTAAACAAGTATCTTTGTCAAAGAAAAAACGATTCAAAAAGAAATGAAAAATCCTCTGACCCTTTTTGATATTCCTGATGGAAAGAAAGTGAAGGTTTTGGGCTATGATGACAGAGTTCTAGAAATGCCCACCAAAATTCTGGAAATGGGAATTCTTCCAGAAACGGAAGTGGTGGTGCTTCATAGAGCACCATTCAGCGGGCCTCTGTATGTGGAATACGGAGAGGAGGATACTTGCGTGGCTCTTCGCAGTGAGGAGGCTAAATTTATCTTGGTAGAATATATAGATTGATGGCGAAAAAGACTAAAAATATACTGCTCGTAGGAAACCCGAATGTAGGAAAATCCACGGTTTTTAATCATCTCTGTAACAGACAGCAGAAGACAGGGAATTATGCAGGAGTTACAGTGGATAGCTACACAGGGAATTACGATTACGAGGACGAAACCATTACAATAACCGATTTGCCAGGGGCGTACAGCATCTATCCCAGCTCTGAGGATGAGGCTGTTTTCAGTAGGGTTTTGGTGCAGGAGCCGAGGGAATACCACGGAATTCTCTACATAGCAGATGCTATCAACATCAGGCGAAGTCTGCTTCTTCTTCAGCAGATAAAGGATTTGGGAATTCCTGTGATGATGGTTTTGAACCAAATGGATTTGGCACAGAAAAAAGGATTTACCTTTGATTTAGCTAAAATGGAGAAGGCTTTGGGCGTGAAAATCATTCCTGCCAATGCGAAGGAAAACGAGGGAATGGAAGCTGTGAAAAAGGCAATTTATGACAATGAATTTCAGCAGGAAACCACTCCGAGTTTTGAAATTCCGATGGAGCATAAAGGCTTGGTTTTCAAATTGAAAAATCAACTGAAAGAAGAAAACGATTACAAAATCTGGACGCTGCTTTCTGCCGAAAGATATTTAGGGAAGTTAGAAAGTATGGCCGAGCAGCTTAATCAGGAAATGGTCAAATGTCTTGTTCCCAAAAGAATGCAAGTTCAGGAAACCATCAGAAGATACCAGAATATCGATAAAATCCTCCCTGAATTTTTCTCAAAAAAGAAGCAAGAAAAGAAACTCCTTACAGAGAAATTAGATAAAATTTTGGTGCATCCGTTTTTTGGGTATTTAATTTTTGGAATATTATTATTGCTGATTTTCAATAGTGTATTTTACTTGGCAGAATACCCTATGAAATGGATAGAGGACGGCGTGGTGTTTTTGGGCGATTGGGCAGGAGAGTACCTTCCAGAGGGACCTCTCAAAAGTCTTTTTACCCAAGGAATTATCCCAGGGATAGTCGGCGTGCTACCGTTTGCGCCACAGATAGGAATTTTGCTGTATGTGCTTTATTTACTGGAAGATTCGGGCTATATGGCGAGGATAGTTTTTCTCACGGACAGGTTTTTGAGGCCTTTCGGGCTGAATGGGAAAAGTATCGTTCCGCTGGTTTCTAGCACGGCGTGTGCAGTTCCTGCCATTATGGGAGCGAGAAATATAGAAAATATAAAGGAAAGACTGCTTACCATAATGGTTACGCCTTTTATGACCTGTTCTGCGAGGCTGCCTGTGTATAGCATCATTATAGGACTGATTATCCCAGATGAATATTTTTTAGGTTTTATCAGTTATAAAGCAGTGATGATGCTGATCATGTATATCGCTGGTTTTCTGATGGCTTTGGGGGCTTCATTTGTTTTAAAGAAAATCATCAGAGCCAATGAAAAATCTTACCTTGTGATGGATTTGCCGCCTTATAAAGTCCCGATGTGGGGGAATAATTTTAGACTGACAATGAATAAAGTCTGGGGCTTCATCACAGGTTCGGGCAAGATTATTTTCTCGGTTACGGTGCTGCTTTGGGCATTGGCGTTCTTTGGGCCGAGACAAAATACAGACCAAATCATTTCGGCTGATGTAGAAATGGAGGATTCCTATTTGGCTATTTTGGGCAAAGGCATTGAGCCTGTGGTAGAGCCTTTGGGCTACGACTGGAAAATAGGCGTGGGCGTAATCACGAGTTTTGCGGCGAGGGAAACCTTTGTAGGAACCATGGCTACGCTCTATGGGCTGGAAGATGTGGATACCGAATCCGAAGAGGGCGAACTGAGAATCATGGACAAAATGCGAAAAGACACCAAACCCAATGGAGAGAAGGTTTTCAGTTTCGCTACGGGGCTTTCGGTGCTTATGTTCTATGCCTTTGCGATGCAGTGTATTTCCACCATTGCCATTGTTTATAAGGAAACCAGAAGTATGAAATGGACACTGGTGCAGATGTTTGGGATGACAGGGATAGCTTATTTGGTTTCGTTTTTAGTTTATCAAATTTTTAAATAATTAGAGAAATGATTTATTTTCAATATGTAATCATAGCAATGATACTGCTGATGGCGGTTTATTGTCTCGTGAGAATTTTCACTAAAAATTTTTCTTCCAAGAAGAAAGGAAACGGCTGTGATAGAGGTTGTGGCTGTTCGTAGTTTATTTTTATTA